>JAUYHP010000030.1 GCA_030689595.1 bacterium
GGCGGCGTCAATGTAGGCGAAGTTGTTCGGTGTTGGTTTCATAAAATATCCAAAACAGTCTGGCCTTACCCCTCCTAAAATCCTAATTCTTTAAAAACTTATAAAAATATTTATTTCGCGCAATGTTCCAGCGTATGCGAACCCGCCCCAAGCGGGTTGGGCGGAGGCTCACCGTCAGGTTAGCCGTAGCCGCATACGCTGTGTTATATGATGTACGGGTTTTCCTGCATCCGCCTCCTGGGCGGATGGCTCTTAAAAAAGAATCTGATTTTGTTTTTTTCGTTTTGGGCTGAAGGGCAGAGGGGAACTAAAGGGGTGAATGCCCGAGGCCCAAAACACCTTATTTGCCTGTGGACAAAAATTACCCAATTAGCCGTGGTTTATAGCTTGCCTCATAGAACTCCTAAGCCTAATAAACTCCGCGGAATCCTTAAGAGACGCATCTCTAGGGTAATTAAAAGGTATTTTTATTTCCTTCTTTATTATAACTGGCTTGCCAGAAAGTAATAAAATCCTATCCGATAAAAATAAGGCTTCTTCAATATCATGGGTTACTAATAAAATTGTTTTTTTTGATTGCTTAACGATTTTTAACACTTCTTCGTGCAACTTCTCCTTGATTTGATTATCTAATGAGCCAAATGGCTCATCCATAATAATAAATTTTGGATTTGCGGCTAATGCCCTAGCCAAGGACAATCTTTTTTTCATTCCACCAGATAATTGCCTTGGGTAATAATTAATAAAATCAGACAAATGAGTTAATCGCAAACATTGTTCTATAAGAACTTCATCCTGTGAAACAATTTCCATATTTTCTAAAACAGTCATCCATCCAAACAAATCACTCTCTTGATTAATGACAATCCTGTCCTTACCGGGAGATATTACGACTGTTTGATCAATAATAATACTACCGCCGAATGGCTTAAGATAGCCTGCGATAATATTAACAAGCGTTGTTTTACCACAGCCAGAGGGACCAACTAATGATAAAAATTCTCCGTCAAGAATTTCTAAATTAAAATTTTGTAGCAATAAATCAGGATTGGCGCTATTTTGATTATAGCTGTAAGTTATATTATTGAGTTTCAACATAAAAAATGACGAGTTGCTATTTACCCTTTGGTAGCCATGGCATTGAAAATTTTTCTAAAACTGTTAGCAATCTTGTAAGTATAAAACCGATAACGCCAATTAAAACCATGCCCAAAACCACGTTATCAATTCTCAATAATAATCTATTAAGCTGAATAAAATATCCCAAACCAGATTGCGCACCAATCAATTCAGCGGCGATTAGGCTCATCCAGGCCATGCCAATGCCAATTTTTAAACCTGTAAAAATATACGGCAAGGAAAAATAAAATAGTATCTTAGTAATAAAAATGACATTACTAATTTCAAAAGATTTAGCAACGTTTTTATAAACAACCGGCAAAGAAACAGCGCCAAAATACGCATTAGTAAAAATTGGGAAAAACGCGCCAAGAAAAACAATAAAATAGGAAGATTTATCACCTAACCCGAATAGTAAAATAGCAATCGGTATCCAGGCGATAGGCGGAATCGGCCGCAAAAGTTCAATGAATGGTTTAATAAAATCGCTTAACCGACGACTGTAGCCGCACAAAATAGCCAACGGTACCGCAGAAATGGCAGCTAATACAAAACCGATAGTAACTCGTTTTAAACTCATGACTATGTCAAGCAACACCCCTCCCTGCCGCAGTTGAAATATGAATGCGCTAAACACATCCAAAGGGGATGGTAAAAAAATATTCTTACCAGGAATAAACAAAAAAACTAGCTGTATAGTTATAATTGTAAAGAAAAAAATTAACCATTTTTTCATACTATAAATTATAGTTTAAAAAATAATGGGCTGCAACTTTGCTACATTGCAGCCCATGCTAATCAACACCCCAGTAAGATGCCGTGCAGTTCTTCAAGGTTGGTTGCAACCAATGAATCTGCACAATTCTTGTCTAAGTTGACGATCTTGAGCCGAAGGTTCCTTTCTGGTCCAGACCGGATAATCATCACGGCTCGATTGTGCCTTTTTGACTCGGCATAACGAACCGTTTTATCGAAACCACGATTCACCAAGTCCTCTTCAACGATAAGTCCGGCAGACCTTACACGTCCCAAGATAGGCCGACAATGAGTTGCTAACGCCGAATCAGCACACGCCACAACCATACTTCGAGGTTTTGACGGCAGGGTGATTGGGCAATGATTCGCCGCCATTAGCTCGATAAAACGTTCAATGCCAAGCCCGATACCGGCTACCGGCATCGGCTCATTATACATCTGTTGCATCATGTGGTCATAGCGTCCACCATCTCCAATCTCCTTTGCGCCCTCCTTAGGGAATAGTCTGTACATGAAGCCGGAGTAAAAACCGGTGCCATGTAGGTTAGCAACATTGAGGTACGCGTTTCGGATGCCATGATCTGCAAGTGCTGTCCTGAAAGCCAGAGTCTTTTCCAACTCTGGGATTAAAGATGGAAACAAACCACTTAGCCTTGCTAAGACATCATAAGCCTTCGGTTCATCATCGCGACATCCTAGTAACTCCAGAATGGCGTCGATGATACTCTGCGGCAAATGATGCGAAGCAAGTGAAGCGATGATTGACTCTGAATCCGAGGCAAAGCGTATGGCGTAGAGGATGTTGCCAACCTCGTCAAGACTTTGCGACTCTGTTCTTGATTCGCCGATGATGCAACGGAAAAGCTGCAGGTTATTGAATTCAACCCGATAATCAGGGAAGCCGACCTCATCAACAACATCGGCAATAACCCGCAAAATCTCCGCGTCAGCCGTCGGTTCATCAATGCCGAAAGTGTTGATGCCAAACATCCTAAACTCTCGGCGCCGAGGATTCCAGGAACGAAAGATGCTGTCACAGAAAGCCAACTTGACTGGTTTTGGAGCAAGCCGGAAATGGCTTGCGACCAATCGGGTCAGTGGCGCATCCGGATCGCTTCTTAGAATCAGCTTACGGCTCTTGCCATCAACCAGCGAATAACACCGCTCCTCAGGAAATTCCGATGTCGACCGGTAAATTTCCGCGAATTCCAAAGCCGGTGTTTGAACGCGGACAAATCCGTATCGCTCCGCCGTCGCCAAGAACAGCGACTTAATATGTTCGATCTTCGCTAAATCTTCAGGCAAGAGGTCGTGCATGCCTTTAACTGTCCGCGTTTTTTCGCTCATCTGACACCTCCTTGCGCTATCAGCGAAATTATACCGTAACCAATACTTGCAATACCGCGGACACAATGTCGCTACGGTTTACAATCGTTTGGGTTCCGGTGCGCATATCTTTCAGTATAGCCCGTGACTGAGACATTTCGTCTGGACCCATAAGCAACACCAACGGGACATGCCGGCTGTTGGCAATTTTCAGTTGCTTGGCAACCTTGGCAGATCGGGAAAAAATCTCGACCGCCACGCCCGCACGACGCAACTCATTCGCCAACTGTAAATACCCGGCAATGGCGCTGTCATCGAAATTGACGACGAATACTTGAGTCGTGGTCTTAATCGATGGCGCCTTGTTGACAGATTCCATCGCCGAAAATAGGCGATCAATGCCGATTGATAAGCCGACGGATGGCAACGATCGGCCATCTGGGTGCTTGATCAAGCGGTCATATCGGCCACCAGAACAAACACTGCCAAAGTCGGGATTGTCAACCAAGGTGGTCTCAAAAATCACACCTGTGTAATAATCGAGACCACGGGCAATGGATGGATCAATCCGGAAGTTGGTGATTTGGTTACTCGACTGCTTAATGGCGCCAACAATGCCAGACAGGCTCTCAAATCCCGATTGGAATATGGAAGCACCGCCCAGTAAAGTAGCAAGGCTCGATAGTACATCCTCGTTGGCACCGCCGACTTCAAGGTAAGCGCCAACTTTAGCAATGACTTCAACTGTAAAGCCAGCCGCGGCCAACTCGGATATCACTCCGAACTTTCCGACTTTGTCAAACTTGTCAATTATCCGCATCAGACTTACGCCGGCATCTTGATCGAGTCCACATGTTTCCACCAGCGCGTCCAGAATCTGCCGGCAGTTAAAACGGACAATGGCCCGAGCGCCTAATGTTTCCATTAGATAGCTAGCTAGGAGCAAAATCTCGATGTCGGCAAGCGCCGAATCATCATCGACAATGTCCGCATCCATCTGCATGAATTCCCGATAGCGACCTTTGCCCGGCCGATCAGCGCGCCATACCATACCCATCTGATAACGACGGTACGGAAAGCTGATCTCATTGGCATACATTTTGACAATTCTGCTCAAAGGAACCGTCAGGTCGTAGCGGAGTGAAACATGGCGATTACCGTGGTCGCGGAAACTGTATATCAGCTTCTCGCCCTCTCCATACTTGCCCAACAGCAACTCGGCGCGCTCCACGCACGGCGTGTCTTGCGCTAGAAATCCGAACTTCTCAAAACAACCTCGCGCAGACGCAATCAAAGCATTGCGCGGCAACATTCTTGCCGGCAAAAAATCCTGAAAACCGCCCAACAACAGATTATCCGAGCTCATTTCGACCTGCCTTTCTCTGGTTTGTGAAAGAGCCTAATGGTTGATTTCCTTCATTTTCCTGATACCTCAATCAACGGGTTATTATATAAATTATTAGCATCCATGTCAAATGCCCGCCCTGTGTCATCATTCCTTTAAACATTATAACCAAGCAAATGCAAATCATCGGCTATTGATTTATTTATTTCGCTGATTTTCCGACCTTTGTCATATTTAATCTGGTTATATTCTTTTAACCGGTCCCTAAGATCAGCCAATGTGGTAGAATCTTTTTTAACCACAACCAAATGCTTACCTGTATTTTTAAATAGAGCTTCATTAATTAATCTACCATCTGTTGCATATTGCCGGTTCAAAGCATAATTATTATAATAGACAGCTTCTTTTTCCAGCCTGGT
>JAUYHP010000024.1 GCA_030689595.1 bacterium
TGACTAAACTGATCGATCCAATCGCCTTCTTTTCATCTTTATCGATCTGTGGAAAGTTAAGGAGGCCAACGAACTGATCGGCCTGAATACTACCACCGGGTATTACGATATCACGGTGAATATAAGAATTAGCATTATTGACCGCACTTTTCAGATCGCTAAAGGATGTTTTTTGCCTAAAATCATTCGAAGCGCCATCGTACAGCTCTTGAAGCTTATCAGCTTGGACCAAAGTCATACTTGACTGCAAAATTTGCTTAGCTTGGTCGATATTGTCCTTAGCCGCTGAATCTTCAATTCCTATCATGGTAGCTACTACTTCGTTAAAGGCGTCGCTTTTGATTTGAGCAATAACCATGTATGGGTGCGAGCCGCTATAAACATATTCTTGGCGAACTTGGCGACCATCTTTAGTAACCACAATCGTAGCCGCTTTGTACTTACCTCTATAGGTGTAGCTAACTTTAACATCTTGGCTGATATTCGTTTTTAGATCTGGTACCAGCGTTTCCTCAACATATTTTTTGAGACTTTTATTGTCATAAGGATTAACCTCGCTCAGTGACTGAACAGCCACTACATCCGCCTCAAAAAGCTGGTCATAATTATCGGCTTTAAGGGAGGCACCAGCGGGGATAAGTAATTGAGCACCAGGAATTGACGACTCATCAATGGTATGCGTCCGGGCAACGGCAAAGATATAATTAGCCCTAAAGCTGGTGTAGCGAGCATCGCCAGCGTAAGACTCGTTAGCGCTTTTGAGTAAATTAATCTGATTTCTGCCGCGCTGCCATTGCTGAAAACCAAAAAAGCCTCCAGTAGCTATTACTACCACCAATACCACCATAATCAACTGACGCCAGGGTTTGTTCTTACCGAAAGCACGATTCGAACTTTTATTTTCAGCAAGATTATCAGCGTAGGGGTTATTCATATTTATCTTCCACCTTTCATCAATTATATTTATCTAAACTATTCATTTGCACTTTACAAGATTAGCATACTATATTTAGCCAATCAAGAAAGGCCGTCTAACCTGGTCTTACTTAGGTAACTGCAGGCCGTCAAGTTTCCAGGTTTTACCGACTTTTTGTAACGATATTATTCCTGCCACAGGTTGGTCGTCCGCTGCTTTTGCTTCAAAAACCAGTTGGGCAATAAAAAATTCGCCGTTGTACAAACCGCCGACAATACTAATTGACCGCTGAAAGTACTGACTAGACTTTTGAAGACTATCAGCCAGCTGCCCCTCGGTCATCTTTTTCTTAAATCTGGACGAGGAGTTTTTTCTTAACTCTTTAATCTTTAGGTCCTTGAGTCCTTGTGCAGTTTCTTTTGCGGTTTGGGCGACCTGGTCTATGTCAGATTTCAAGCTGCTCTTTTTTAGATCTTCCATTGTAGAACCAACGATTTTAAAGGCATCACTGCGATCTTGGGCTACCACCAGTACCGGCTGGGTGAAGTCAATGGCGTAATCTACCCTTAGGAGCTTCC
>JAUYHP010000035.1 GCA_030689595.1 bacterium
AAAACTGGCTAACAATAATATTCCAGCCAGTGCCATAAATAATTGACCGCCAAGTTTATGGGTCTTGTCCCAAACAATTTCTGAATGCAGAGTCCAAGGAAAACGGATACCAATCGTATAATTCTTTTTTATTCTTGGCATCATCCAGCCCATAAATAGGAACAAGATTCCCACTCCCCAAGAGACAAACTGGCCAACATTTATTTCGTTCCCTAGGGCCGCATAAATCGTTATAAAATAAATCGCCGCCAGAAATAAAACGAGAAAAACCTTAAACCAAAAATAAGAATTTTGGAATATTTCAATATTGGCCTTCTGCGGATCCATCAAAGGAAGCACGCTCATTAGAATGTAAATGAATAAAATCAGTCCCGGAAAAAAATAGATTGAAAAGGTTTTGGGCATATAACCATTGACCTGACCATCAATATCCCAGTGGCTTGGAATTTTATCCGGCAATTGCGGATAAAAATAAAGGCCAACAGCTAGGGTTATTAAAATCAAAACAATTGGCAAAATCTCTTTTTTTGAATAGAGCTTCATGAGTTTTTATTAATTATTAAATATTGACTTTTTTAGGCTAATTTAATAGCATCTAATAAGTTATTGATAATGTTTATAGTGTGTCGGCTTAGCTCCCCGTAAAGGCGCTACGCGCCCGCGGGGCAGGCAGTCGGAAGAACTTTCGATTTTTTCCGCGAGCCGGCACCAGTTCTTTTATTATAATAGTGAGCCGTCGTAGCTCAGGAAGCCCGCCCGCAACGCCTTCGCATAGCGATGGCGGGCGCGGTAGAGCACCTGGTTATTTAATCAGGAGGTCTCTGGTTCGAGTCCAGGCGTCGGCCCCAGTTCTTTTATGAAGCTTCTTAACCAAGAGGCTTTTTCTTTTATTAACATTATACCTCACAGATTACGTCTGACTACTATTTTATGCACAAAGACTAATTTATAAAAAACAAAATCCTTCCCTTGCGGGTCGGATTTTGTTTTTTTGGCTTAAAATTTTAAGACCAAGGAGAAATTACTTCTTAGCACCCAAGATTCGAAACATCTTGGTACCGCATGTCGGGCAAATGCCAGACATAGCACGACGCTGGACGCCACCTTTGCCATTCATGGCAACTTCTTTGGCGTCTTTCATCTCTCTCTTAGCCTTGCATTTTACGCAATAGGCTTCTGTCATAGTTTTATAGCTTATTACTAATACTTACTTAATGGCTTCAATTTAGCACAAATCTCGAATAAACACAACGGGCAAGGCTTAATTATCCCCATTCATAACTTTTGCGACTTTTCTGCTACTGGCCAGCTGGCCGCAAGCCCCCCTCACATCTTGACCAAAACGATAGCGCTGCAGAGCCTGAATTCCTGATTTTTCAAGGATATCTTTAAACTTTTTTATCTGCGCTGGCAAAGATGGCTCAAGCCCCATTGCAAAATCTTTTTTAGACTCTTTTGCTTCATCGTGATTGTTTTGCAAATTTTGCAACGGGGCAAGTCCTCCTGTTGGATTGTACGCAATCAGGTTAACAAAGAATAAACGATCATCCAGAAGATTAACCAGCTGTCTTGCCTGCTCCTGGGAGTCGTTAACCCCTCTTATCATTATATACTCAAACATCAATTTGCGATTAGTCTTGGCTACATAATCTTTGGCCACCGCTATGATTGCCTCTAAAGGATATTTTTTATCTATCGGCATTAATTTCTGCCGCAGCGCGTCATCTGGCGCATGAAGTGAGATTGCTAAATTTATTTGCGGCATATCAAGAGCCATTCGCTCAATCCCCTCAATAATACCCACCGTAGAAATTGAAATATGCCGAGCCCCAATGCCCAACAGGTTATCATCATTTAAAATTTTTATCGCTTCAAACACATTATCATAATTTAAAAACGGCTCACCCATACCCATAAAGACAACATTATTTACCCTGTTAACATTTACGCTATTTTTATCGTTCTGTTTTTCTTTCTTGTCATCCTGAGCGATAGCGCCCGGCCTCGCGTCGACAAGCAACGCGAGTCGAGGTGGGAAGGATCTTGAGATTCTTCTCGCCTCGCCTTCGACGAGTCGAAGCGGGCGGGCTTCGCCCTCAGAATGACTAGGAGGATTTTTCTTTAACCACCTCGCCCAGAAAAGAACCTGTGCCACAATTTCTCCAGCCGTTAAATCTCTAATAAATCCCATCTGGCCGGTCGCGCAAAAAACACAACCCAGTGGACAGCCAACTTGTGAAGAAACACAAACTGTATTGCGTCCATCATGTCTCATTAAGACTGCCTCTAGCTCTTCTTTGTCTTCCAGACAAATTAAAGCTTTGCTCGTTTTGCCGTCTGCCGAGGTTGATATTTCTGCCTCGATAGAAAGTGGCACTTCTTTTTTTAATTGCTCGCGTAAAACCAACGGCAAAGTTGTCGCCTCGTCCCAGACCTCTATCAAATCGCGAAAAATCGCCTGCTTAGCCTGTTTTAGACGAAAGGGTTTTTCTGACTCAAATATTTTTTCTAATTTTTCAAGATTCATAAATATCTTACTCGGTCATTTCTTCGATAAACTTTTTTAACCTCGAAAAAGCAACACCGCGATGACTTAATGAGTTTTTTTCAACATCCGACATTTCCGCAAAGGTTTTATCATAACCCTCAGGAATAAAAATTAAATCGTAAGGCAATTTTGGCCGATCAACGCCACGCGCCTCAAGCGAAATCTGGCCATTGATTGTCCCGCTAAAAAACCAGTGTCGACCATCTGGCGCGCAAAGCGCTGCCGCTGATTCAAAATAGGCACTCCTTTCTTCCTCAGGAATATTCTTCATCTTGTCCAAGGTATATTCAACTAAGTTAGCGATTTCTCTGTCCCCCGCCCAACGGGCCGAATGTACACCTGGAGCTCCATCCAGCGCCTTAATGCATAAGCCCGAATCATCAGCTATCGCCCAGCCACCAGTTTTTTCTACAATGAATCGAGCCTTTTTTAAAGCATTTTCTTCAAAGTTTTTTCCATCTTCAACTACATCTTCAAAAACCCCAGCCTCTTCAGCTGACAAAACTTCAACTTCTAGACCGCCTAGAATATCTTTCATCTCTTTAACCTTACCTTGATTGTGAGTTGCAAAAATTAAACGCTTCATGAGATTATTTCAAAAATTTTACTTTTTTCTCGCGCCCCTTTAATTAGGCGAATCTTAAAAGCCGGAACCTTAAAGTATTCCCCGAGTAATCTAATAATTGATTGATTGGCTCGACCATTAATCGGTGGCTCGCGTGTTTCCACGATAAAGTGCATCTCATCAACTTTTTCCACTTTATCTTCATATGAGTCTGGTTTTGCCTTAACAAAAAATTTCATATAAAAATGATATCATCTTTAATGAATAAATAAAACCGCCCTATAAATAGAGTGGTTTTATTTTAGTTTATTTCGGGTTGAAATTATTGCTGTTTCCGCTTGAATTTAGTCATGCCAATATAGGCTATCGCTCCAATCAAAAGCAGTACCACAATAATAACTATTGCGTTGCCAGTACCAAGCGAAGCTAGGTTAAAAATACCAGCCAAAAGAGAAAAGGTTTCTCCGGCTGGTGCAGCTAACGGGCTTGCGGTTGGAGATTCAGAGGCTATTGTTTCAACTGGCGTTGGCGCAGGTGAACCTGAAACGACCGGCGATGCCGATGGAGATATCGTTGTAGTCGTTTGCGGCGCCAAGGATGGCTTAGGAGTGCCTACAGGTGCCGTTGCGATGACAACACTAGCACTTGGCGAACCGGTTAAAATATTTTTATTAGTAGCATCAAGAATTAATGAAGCGCCTCCCAAGCTGATTACGCCGCTTCCACTCTTTTTCGCCTTAAAAGAAACTGTGCCAAAAGAAGCTGATGAAGATAGGCCACCTGGGTAACCACCAGTTTTTGTCAGAGAACCGTTTGTATTATCAATCGCGTCATAACCAGCCATGGTCAAGGGCATCCAACCGGAAGCCATCGTAAAAGAATTTACCTCCAGCAAATCAGCTGGAAATTTCAATTCAATCTTTGCGGTATAATCTTTCCCGCCCTGCGGGTCAACAGACAGGCTTAAATTAAAATTCTGATTGGCCACGACATTTATCGTTGCAGGAGAAACTAAAACTGTGGCCGCTAGTGCTGGCATTGCCGAAAAAAATATCAAACCTCCAACGACTAACAATTTTACGATTTTTTTCTTCATAATTTTAATTTTTAAACCGTCCAATAAATCATTAAATAATTAAAATCAAAGACATCAACTTGGCCATCGCCCGTAAAATCCGCCATGCTACCAAAAGAGCCCCAATTGACCATTAAGCTATTGAAATCCAAGACATCAATTTTGCCATCGTTGTTGGTGTCGGCTTTTTTGGCTTCTAGAGAAAGCGGCACCGCCGAAGCTGAGGGACTCGGAGATGGACTTGGTGTTGGTGTTGAGACCGATCCTCCTCCTCCGCCGCTTGGAGTATTTACAACTGGAGCGGCTGTTGAAAGATTTAAGTTTGCGTAGCCGCCATTGTCAAAGATAGCCGTCTGGCCGGTATGAACACCGCCGAGCCAAAAGTTTATCGTTTGCCCTTTTCTTGAACTATCAGGATCAGTAACCATAAATAAATTGGGAGAATATCCGTATTTGCCATTTGTCACCGTTGAACTTTTTACCACCACGCCGCCAATTTTTGCCTCAACCGAACTTCCATCAGCCGGAATCGTTCCATTGGTATACGAAACCGCCCCGTAGAATTGATGCGGAATTCCCGGCGTAGCCAAAGCAAGGCTTGGCATAGCCAACAAAAACCCACCGATATAAAATGCTTTGAGTAATGATTTCATGAGGATGTTATATAACTAGATATTTATTTAGTCAATGATTAGGGTTATAGGTCGGTAATACCCGGAGCGTAGATATAGGTATCAGTCGCCCTGCCACCCATTAAAATCCAATACCCTTGACCCGATGATAGAAAGTTACTGTTTTCTACGGTACCGAATTGTTTGGCACTATTATCATGCTTTACTATCATTGACCACCATGGAATTGGGGTAGCATCCTGGCTTTTCAATGTCTTCAGCGCATTTGTTACCACGGCCGTTGTATTCGATTCTCTCTGGTAATAACCGATAAGATTCCAACCTGCCTTGAGAGTTCTTGACGGAGGAGTATTCTCCCCGGCCAGGAACAGATTGCCAGACCCGCTCAATGTTACCGATGATGCACCTATATAATTGACCCAGTAACCATTTCCGGCAGTCATGCTCGATAAGGTATCAGTGTCAGCCCCGTCATTTGGATGATTTACTGACCAAGTATTAGCAACTGCGTCATACGACCAGATTGATTCAACATTGGTTGATGAGCTACCCAGAATAGTTGAAACAGAATTATTATTCGGTACGACACCTAGTGCGACAAGATTCCAGCCATTTGAGAGCGTAAATGAGTAACTGCCGGCTGTCGTGAACGTCCACGATTTTTCCGAGGCTAAATGATTTCCAGCTAAATCAGCTGTTGTTATTTTAACAGTAACGATGTATGTCGAATTATTGCTAAGGGTAGCGCCAGGATTAACTACGATATTAGCAGTTCCATTACCCTCTATAGCAAACTCTACTGGACTACCTCCAGTTGTAAGAGTTATATCGCCGGAGACAATATTCACTGCCTCGCTGAATGGTATTGAGATGTTGCCTGTCGGATCAACTCCAACTGCGTTGCTTGAAGGGGCGTAAGAAGATAAAATTGTCGGTGCAGTTATATCTTTAATAGTGAACAATGCCGAGACATAGGTAATAGTGTAATTGGTGTTTAATGCTAGAGTTCCTTGATTAATCGCGTACGTTCCAAGAGTTTCTCCGGCAACACGAGCAAGTGAACCTGTAAATACATCATTTCCTACTAATGTGCCTGTCACCGTATAAGTAAATAATGGATCAGTAAGCCCAAAACCTTTGTTATCAGCCACTGCTGTAATCGTGATTGCTTTTGTTGCAATTGAGAAAGTTTGAGCAACATCAGGCGCGGAACTATAGTTGTCGCTACCTACTTGGTGTGCCGTGACTGTACAACTGCCAGCGCCAGTGATAGAAACTGTCGCACCAGAAATTGTACAATTATCAGATCCGCCAACGCTGAAAGTGGTAGACAAACTGGAGTCAGTTGTTGCCGCTACATCAAAATTAGTATCGCCGTAAGTTTTCCCGGATAATGATCCAAAGGTAATAGTTTGGCCAGCTTTTTGTAATGTTACCGCAAGTGCTCCTGAAGTTGCTGAATTATAATTGGCATCGGTAGCCTTAGTTGCAGTTACCGCGCATGAACCGTTCGCATTAGTAACAGAAAGTGTGCTATCTGTTACTGAACATCCACTTGAATCTCCTACGCTATAAGTCACTGCTCCAGTTCCACTTCCCCCAATAGCAGTTAATGCTGAAGTGCTACCATACACAACTGTTGAAGGCGTTGCTACAGCAACCAAAGTTGTTTGATCCGCTTTGGTGACTGCCCCCGTTCCCGCGCTTGTGATAGAACCTGTTCCTGTAATACCGCTTACTGTTGTTGCAGTTGCTGTTATTACTTTTCCAATATCATCTGTTACTACTGTATAGGTTGCCGTTGTTGCTCCGCTTATATCCGCTCCGTCACGCTTCCACTGATAAGCTGGCGTTCCCGCATTGGTTATACCCGTAACGGCCGCCGTTAGTAATTGCCCATATTTAGCATCACCCGTAATGGATATTGACTGCAGTGTTCCATTATTAATTAATGATGCGCCTGATTCTATTATTATAGTCCCATTATTTATCAATGTCGTTCCGTTACTTATTGTTACCGGAGTATGATCTTCAATTATTAATGTCACTCCAGTTTTTAACGTCTTAGTTCCGGCAGTCGTGTTGATATCTGTTTCATATCTTCCAACCACTATTGGAGTTGTTGCAGATGATGCCAGTGCGCTTTCAAATTCAGTTGTGTTAGAAACATATCTTGCCACATTTCTACCTTGAACTGTATTTGTATAAGGTCCATAAGCTGAGACAAACAAAGCATCAGTGCTTACTTTACTATTTCCAGCATTGGTATAAATTGGGAGTCCTGTTACTGTTATGTTGTTTGAATTATAAAATGATATCAAACGTTCTTTTGCTTGAGCATCGTTTGTATATTCATTTGTTACACTATTTGTTCCAGTGAAATTAATATTGACATTCTTTGTGTTATTGGTCCCTATTACTGAAAAATCATCAGAAGAACCACTATAACTAGTTGTTCCTGTTAAGCTTGTATCGTGAATAGTAACAACCGCATTTTTATTGCCTGCACTCTTTATTGCACCAGAAATAACCAGAGCTCCATATCCCTTGATTGTACTATTGTTAATAGTGAGAGCTGTATTATTTAGCGTAGAATCACCTGTCATAGAGATGGCATCGTGCAATACATCTACCGTGACAGTTTCTAGTGTTAATGCCTTACCCGCGGTCGCCTTAACTCCATAATCGCTGACACCGCCATCATGAGAATTTGAGTTTATAATTTTTAAACTTTGAATGGTCACATTATCACCAGTTGCGTTGATATTGCCATCGATAATAGCGGTATCTCCAACACCTTTAATTGTGAGTGATTTATTTACGATAAGATTTTCAGTGTAACCTCCCGCCGCGACATTGACCGTACCATTTGCCGCGACTGCGTCAACTCCTTCCTGAATTGTAGCAAAAGCGTTGTAACCGAAGTAATAACTGCCGGAAAAACCGTCAGAATAATTATCGTCAACATAAACGGCAAATGGAACCGTACTGCTCAAGATTGTCTTGGCTGAATCAACATAGTAGGGATCGAAACTTACCAGACCAGAAATCTTACTTGCGACAGTGGTGGCAACTGCGGTTCCCCAGTAGTTATTGGAGATATCAGTTGTAACTGCCGTATTGTTGATGAATTCTTTTACACTACTGCCAGTAAAACTGTTGTTATTGAAGTGCAGACCCGTTGGTTCCGCTCCACCGCTATATGTATCTACCTGTGCACCGATGAAATTGCCGCTCAAGATATTGCCCGTAAACGTGTTGTTGTTCGCGCCATTGCTATCCCAGAGACCCAATTCACTATTCGTAACGGTGTTATTGGATATTGTGTTATTCGACGAAGTATTGTCCAACACGATAGACCAGCCCATAGCCATTCCA
>JAUYHP010000036.1 GCA_030689595.1 bacterium
GCGAGCTGGGTTCAAACCGTCGTGAGACAGGTTGGTCTCTATCTGCTGCAGGCGTAGACACTTGAGGAGAGTTGACCCGAGTACGAGAGGACCGGGTTGAACGCACCGCTGGTGTACCAGCTTTCCTACCAAGGGAAGCGCTGGGTAGCTATTGTGCGGAAGGGATAAGTGCTGAAAGCATCTAAGCACGAAGCCTACTCCAAGATTAGGTGTCACCAGTGCATTGCACTGGAATGGTTCGTGGAAGACTACCACGTTGATAGGCTCTAGGTGTAAGCGCAGTAATGTGTTTAGCCGAGGAGTACTAATAAACCATAGCGTTCTCCATGAAAGGGACGCTTAGCTGATCATAAATATAATAAGTCTATAATTACGGATCATTAAGAATGTTGGCAATATGCCGATTCACCCGCTTAAAATTTTGGATCTCCCAGTGATTTAGTTTTGTGTGCTCTACCTCTTACCATTCCGAACAGAGAAGTAAAAGCATAAAACCCTGATGATACTTGCGTTTCGACGTGGGGAAAGTAGGGTTTGCTGGGATCCAAAATTTTGTGCAGGTGAATCGGATTTGACCTGGTCACGTTAGGGCTCTATTGTTATATATAGCAACTTGATAAAAACTACGGGGGACATTAACAATGAAAATTATAGCTGCGCCCGAAAACATGACGTTGGTTGGTATGACAATATCAGTTGATCAATCACAGTCGTTGAGTTCAGCTGCTAGTTTTGCTTCATCAACGTTTATTGATGACGAGGCCTATAAGAGCTGGGATGGCATAAAAGAGATGTCACCAGTGACCGATGGGGGCTATGCTAGCGGTAAAATCCTTCTAGTTAATTTTGATAAATGGTTGTCTAGTCGACAAGCTTTACAGTGGGCCAAAGAATATCGTCTCCGGCCAGTTACTTTAAGAACAGCATTAGGGATCGGGGATAAATATCCTAATTTAGACAAGACTTTGAAAGTCAGCCCTCTGGCGGTGGTGACACTGGCTGCCGCCTATTTTAAGGGTGTTGGGTTCGTTGTCGGCATTGAGTGGGTGGGGTCTTCTAGGGGAGCCAAGCTATACGATGTCAATGACATCTATGGTCCCAATTGCTGGTTTGCATTTTGCCGCGACCAAGACAAGGAGGGGAGGCGAGAATGGCGAGAGCCCGTATGGCATACTACTATGTGTTTGGTGCCGCAACTTTATCCGTGTTAATCGGGTGTAGTGGCGTCCGCGTTTTGGACCGAACCGATGGCGACGAGGTGTCGATAGTGGTCGATACTAGTCGCAGCTTGGGATCAATGATCAGCAGTGGTAAATATGATTGGGTCCACCCAGATATTACCGCAGAACATTTTCCGGCTGGCAACGCTAGTTGGCGCAGGCTTAATATTAAGCTGATTAGCTTCAGGCGTGATATGCAGCCTTATGAGGTTTTGTACGAACTGCGTCGCCTGAATCTAAGGGCCGCAACCTTGCCTGAATTATTGGCCTTGGGGGAGGCTCGGCCTGATTTACAAAAAAGTCATTCGATTGTTGGGTTGGAGTCTATCTGGAAAGACGATTTTGGTGACCGATGGTTTCCACAGTTGGATTACGATTTCAATCGTCGTAATCTAGATTTGCAACCAATAAACTTTGCGATGTTTGATAAAAATTATCGTTTCGCTGCCGTAGAGCGGCAGCTTAATTAGCCCAATAGAGGAAATCTGTTGGGCTTTTATGTTAGAATAATTTTAGTTATGGCTACTGGATCTAGGCGCACAATTAAGCAATTAATCTACGGGGCGAGCTATTTGATTATCTTGACCCTCATTATTTATGGAGCTTATTCATGGGTTATTTTAAGTCGGCCGGCCAGCTGTTTCGATGATCGGCAAAATCAAGCCGAAGTTGGCGTTGATTGTGGCGGTCCTTGCGTGCCTTGTGGTCTGGAGAATGTGGTTGTTTTAGCTACTACCACGCCTCAACTTTTATCAGTTGATGGCAATACTACTGGAGCGATGGTGGAGGTCCGCAATCTTAATACAGATTTTGGCGCGGAGATCTTCGACTACGATTTGAATTTTTATAATGCTGGCGGTGAAGAGCTGTCATCCATAAGCGGGATATCTTTTATCTACCCCAGTGAGGTCAAGCTGATTGTGGAGCCGATAGTTAATTTACCTATTGGCCAAATAGTTAAAAGTGAGGTTGTGATAAGCAATATCACTTGGGCTACGGCGGCAGACTTTATTAAGCCAGCCTTGCAGACCAGAGACATACAAACCAAAGCATCTAGCGGCGGTGCTGTTGTTAGCGGCCTGGCTATAAATAATAATAGCTACCCGATACCAGAGATTAGAGTAGCCGCTGTCGTGGCCGATGCTTTGGGTAACAACCTAGGAGTTTCTAAAACGCTTTTGCGCGATGTTGTGCCTGGCGAGCAGCGCTTCTTTTCTATCGATATACCGCTGGGAAGTGTCAGTGATTTAGATCCCGGAGCAACTAGTATATATATAGAAGCGAAACGATAGCCAAGCGCTTGGTTGTCGAGCTTAGGTAGGGGCTTGACAAATATCAGCAACTTGTGCTATAATACTACTAATCTGAAGTACCTTTAAAAACGCAAAATTGGCCACTTTTACAGTGTTTATGGATCCTAGCAAGGAGACTATCATGGAAGTAGGATTGGTAACTGTTGGCGGCTTGATGATGGTGGTCGTAGCGGCGGCTATCGGCTACAACCTGCGCCAGTCGTGGGTGAGTAACCAAAAGACTTCGAGACGGCTTTTGTATCGTGGGTTTTTGATCCCACGACTGATCGACCGCTGGATCTCTCCCCCCAACGGCTGGGAAATATATGAAGATTCCGAGCCTTGTTCGGACGATATCTGGAGCGCGACAGTCGAGTTCGCTAACCTAGGCCGACTAGGCGAAAAACAGCTAAGCGGATCAATCTTGCTGCGTCGCAGCAAGATTGATGTGACGAACGCTCTCGGCTATAGAAATGCCAAATGGCTGTTGGAAAATAGCCGGAAAATCTCAAGGCAGTGGCAAATGTGGAAGATTTTTTTCCCGACCACTGTTTTCCGTGATCCCACCAGCGGAGAAAAATATGTTTGGTTTCTCTGGTGGGATGAAAACGAGGGAGAGTGGCGAGAGGACTACCAAGCCCTTTCCGCCAATGTCCCTCAGCGCGCTCGCGTAGCCTACTACGTCGAGCGCCCCGATTGAAAGTAGCACGAACCCCATCCGCCCGTTGCGGATGGGGTTTTTTTATTTCCAAACATCCACCCCTCTGATATATTAAGATAAGCAATGATGTTTCTACTCAAGCGTTATGACTGGTTTTTAAATACGGCCCTAACCATATTAATAGTGGTCAGCTTGGTTATCGTTTATAGCGTAGCTACCAATCTTTTTTGGCAGCAGTTAATTTGGTTAGCGCTAGCGATAATCTTGTTCGTGATTTGCAGCCTGTTTAATTGGGGCGCCTTAGTCAATTATAGATGGTTTTTATGGTCAGTGTATGGGTTATCAATAATATTATTAATAGCCACTTTTTTATTTGCCCCTGCTATTCGCAGCACTCACAGTTGGTTGGTTTTGGGCCCGATTCAATTTCAAACCTCAGAGTTAGCCAAATTGGCTCTGATAATAATATTGGCTTCTTTTTTTGCACGTAGCCACATCAAGATCGCCCATTTTAAAACAGTGTTGAAGTCATTTTTATATTTTCTGTTGCCGGCGGTGTTAATTTTCGTTCAACCGGATTTAGGGACTACAATCATACTTTTTGGCATTTGGCTCGGGTTTTTGTTGGTTAGCGGCTTATCCAAAAAGCATATTCTGGTTGGTTTATTGATTCTGGTATTAGCGTCTCTAATTGGTTGGAATTTTTTACAAGACTATCAACAACAACGTATTATCGGTCTCTTCGATGCCGGTTACGACCCATTGGGGATAAACTATGGAGTTATCCAATCTAAGATAGCTATCGGTTCGGCTGGCTTTTGGGGCAAGGGCTTTAATCAAGGCACTCAAAGCCAGTTAGGCTTCTTGCCAGAATCGGCAACCGATTTTATATTAGCTGCCTTTATAGAGGAGTGGGGACTATTGGGCGGCTTTCTGGTTATTGGCGCCTTTTTATTCTTAGTTCTGAGGATATTAAAAATTGGTTTACAAGCTGATAATAATTTTTCTAGATTTATATGCCTGGGTGTAGTGGTTATGTTTCTGTTACAATTTATATTAAACGTCGGTTCGACGTTGGGGCTTTTGCCAGTAGTGGGCGTGACCTTCCCATTTTTTAGTTACGGCGGCTCTAGTTTATTGATCAATGCGGGGCTTATCGGTATTGTCCAGAGCATAGCTATGCGCTCACGATCATAATTTATGAATTTTCATAAACAATTAATTAAAATTTGGGCTACCTTTGTCGTGGTTCTGGTGGCAACCAGCTTTTTATATAATCTAGCTCCGACAACTAGCGGCCCCGAGTTGCGGCTCGTTAATATTCCCCCAGGCCAGGGCTTCAATTATATTGTCCGTATGCTTGTTGATAGCGACTTGATTCGCTCCCCCTTAGCCTTCCAGGCGTATGCTGTTTTGACCGGCGGCGCTAGGCATCTCAAGCCCGGTGCCTATTTATTGGACGCTTCGTGGAGCTCGCCCACTATATTAGAAAGATTAGTTAAGGGGCCAGCCGAAGATATAGTTGTCACTATCATAGAGGGTGAGAGCGTGCTTGATATTAACAACAAATTGAAAGCCCTTGGCATTCTTAAGGCCGGCGACTCCATCCCGCGAGAGCTAGAGGGCTATGCCTTTCCTGACACCTATAGATTTTTTCCTAATTCTGATGTAGGTGCCATATTGAAAAAGCTTTCAGACAATTTTAATAAAAAGGCCTGGCCACTTTTAGTTGATCTTCCTAAAAATATAACCACTAAACAAATCGTTACCATGGCCTCATTGATCGAGAAGGAGGTGGTTTCTCGCGGCGACAGGTTTTTGGTATCCGGCATATTATGGAAGCGATTCAATATAGACATGCCTCTGCAGGTCGACGCTACAGTATGTTATTCGAAGTTCCGGACGATTAATGGATGTTATCCACTGGTACGTAGTGACTTTTCAATAGATTCGTTTTATAATACTTATAAATATTATGGCTTGCCGTCGGGTCCAATTGGTAATCCTGGCTTGTCAGCCATTGAAGCGGCCATAAAGCCGCGTAACTCCTCTTACTGGTATTACCTTTCCGATCCAAAGACTGGAAAAACAATATTTGCCGAGACGTTAGAAGAACATAATGAAAATCGAGCTACATATTTAGGCCTATGATTCATCCACAGGCCGCCTATTGACACCAATAGATGTATAGTATAGAATTACCTATTATCGTATTGTAATTAACAAGTAAGCCAAGCGAATTAAAAGGGCCGCGTGGTTTGCTTTTATTCCGACGTCTTTTTAATAAAAAGCCCCTTTTGGAATATTTTTTACGCTATGTCACACCCCCTGCCACATAAGCTGTTCACCAGTCACAATAAGCTGGCCTCTCATCGCCCAAATCTTATAGAAATTCAAACCAAGTCATACGATTGGTTTTTGAAAAAGGGCATCAAGGAGCTTTTTGGCGAGCTATCGCCTATTAAGGATTATTCTGGCAAGGACCTGGAATTGCATTTTACAGATTTTTATTTCGATGAGCCCAAATATGACGAAAAGTATTCACGCCTTAAAGATTTAACTTTCGAAGCTCCGCTGCGAGTTAAATTTAAATTAATCAACCGCAAACAGAAGGAAACTAAAGAGCAGGAGATATATTTTAGCGATTTTCCCGTCATGACTGAGCGAGGCACCTTCATTATTAATGGCGTAGAAAGGGTGGTTGTGTCGCAGCTAATAAGATCGGCTGGTGTATATTTCACTGCTAACATGTTGCGCGGTAACAAGCTTTTTGGTGCCAAGGTGATCCCTGATCGTGGAGCTTGGCTAGAATTTGAAACAGAGGCTGATGGGTTTATCGGTGTGCGAATTGATCGTCGTCGCAAGGCGCCAGTTACTGATCTTTTGCGTGTTTTTGCCGCTATGGCGGGTCAGACACAGCGGTTTGATGATCCAGAGGAATTGCTAAAAATTTGCCCGGCTCTTAAGGCCACGCTTAAAAAAGACTCAGCCACAAATGCCGACGAATCATATTTAGAAATATATAAAAGAATAAGACCTGGCGATTTGGCTACTGTAGATAATGCCCGCAGCTTAATTGATGCCATGTTCCAGAGGTCAGACCGCTATGACCTATCTGTTGTGGGGCGCTTTAAAATGAATCAGCGGCTTAATATTGATGCCAAGAAGGACAGCCACTTATTGGACATCGACGACATCCTGCTGATTATTAAAGAAATTACACGTCTTAACGAAGATCAAACTAGCGAACCGGATGATATTGATCATTTGGGCAATCGTCGTATTCGTCCAGTTGGCGAATTATTGAAGGGGAAGGTGCGTCTTGGTATGGCTAGGCAGCGTCGTATAATTCAGGATCGTATGTCTACGCTTGAAATTGCTACGCTTACTCCCAGCCAGCTTATTAATGTAAGACCTATAGCGTCAGTAATAAAAGAATTCTTTTCTTCCTCTCAACTTTCACAGTTCATGGATCAAGTTAATCCCTTGGCCGAATTAGAGCATAAGCGTCGCATTTCAGCTATGGGTCCGGGTGGTTTGACGCGTGAGCGCGCTGGTTTTGAGGTTCGCGACGTGCATAGCTCTCACTATGGAAGACTTTGTCCGATCGAGACTCCGGAAGGCGCCAACATCGGTTTAGTTGGCCACTTGTCTTACTATGCACGAATAAATGATTTGGGATTTTTGGAAACCCCTTATTTGGCTGTCAAAAATGGCAAAGTGACTAGCGATATAGTTTGGCAAAATGCGCTAGAAGAAGAAAAACATAAAATTGCTCATGGTGGCGTTAAGACCGATGAGGAGGGCCGTATTTTGGGTGAAGTCGTTGAGGCTCGTATTAATGGTGAGCCGGGGACTTGTTCTAGAAAGGAAATAGATTTTATAGATATAGCACCAAATCAAATTATCAGCGTAGCCACTTCGTTAATTCCTTTCTTGGAACACGACGACGCTAATCGTGCTTTGATGGGATCAAACATGCAACGCCAAGCAGTTGTAGCGGTACAGCCTGAGGCTCCTTATGTAGGCACCGGCGTGGAGGTGGAGGCGGCGCGCTACTCCGGTTATTTGATAATGGCCGAAGAAGATGGCGTAGTTGTAAGCGTAGACGCCAGGCAAATTGTTATCAAAAATAGCAAAGGCAAATCAAGGACCCATATTTTAAATAAATTTAAGCGATCAAATCAATTCACCTGTATTTCTCAAAGGCCGTTAGTGACCAAGGGTGAAAAGATAAAGAAAGGCCAAGTATTATGTGACGGCCCTTCTATTGATAATGGAGTTCTGGCGTTAGGAAAAAATTTGTTAGTCAGCTTTGTTAGTTGGGAAGGGGGCAATTTCGAAGATGCTATTATCATTTCGGAAAGAGTGGTCAGCAGTGATAAATTTACCTCTATTCATATAGAGCAATTTGATTGCGATGTTCGTGATACTAAATTGGGGCCAGAAATAACCACGCCAGATATCCCTAATGTGTCAGAAGATAAGCTAAAGAATCTAGATGAAGAAGGCATAATTCGTATTGGTGCTGAAGTTGGTTCTGGCGATATTCTAGTGGGCAAAATTTCTCCTAAAGGTGAGAGCGAGCTAACTGCAGAAGAGCGTTTATTGCGGGCTATTTTCGGCGAAAAGGCCAGAGATGTTAAAGATACCTCACTGACGATGCCTCATGGTAATCACGGGCGCGTGGTGGGTGTAAAGATATTTTCTCGCGAGAAAGGCGATAAATTAGAGCCAGGCATTATTAAAAGGGTTCAGGTTGAAATCGCTCAGTTGAGAAAAGTAAGAGCTGGCGACAAGCTATCTGGTCGTCACGGAAACAAAGGCGTTATTTCTCAAGTGCGCCCCATAGAAGACATGCCTTATTTAGAGGATGGCACTCCAGTCGACATTATTTTGAATCCTTTAGGCGTGGCATCTAGAATGAACTTGGGCCAGATATTGGAAACTCACTTAGGTTGGGCGGCCCAAAAATTAGGCTATCGCGCTTTCACTCCGGCATTGGCTGGTGCTACAGAGGCACAAATAAAAGAGGAGCTGGCTAAGGCCGGCTTACCGGAAAGTGGCAAGGTGAAATTATATGATGGTCGCACTGGCAGGGAGTTTGCCCAAGATGTAACGGTGGGTATTATTTACATGCTCAAATTAAACCATTTGGTTGAAGATAAAATTCATATGCGCTCTATCGGACCCTATTCTCTGATAACGCAGCAGCCGCTTGGTGGCAAGGCTCAGTTTGGTGGTCAGCGTTTTGGTGAAATGGAAGTCTGGGCTTTAGAGGGTTATGGCGCATCGCATATTTTACAAGAGATGTTGACTATAAAATCAGACGATGTTTTGGGGAGGTCATCGGCTTACGAATCCATTATACGTGGCGAAAAGATTAAGAGCCCCAACATACCAGCTTCCTTTAACGTGTTGGTTAGTGAGCTAAAGGCTCTTGGCTTGGGAGTCGATCTTATTAACGTTAAAGATATTAAAGAATAAATTTATGGATTTTGATGCAGTACAATTAAAATTGGCGTCTCCTGAAGAAGTTTTAAAATGGTCGCATGGCGAGGTCATTAAACCTGAAACGATCAATTATCGAACCCAACGCCCAGAGAAGGACGGCCTTTTTTCTGAAAGAATTTTTGGTCCGACCAAGGACTGGGAGTGTTATTGTGGCAAATATCGTCGCATTCGATATAAAGGTATTATTTGTGACAAATGTGGAGTTGAAATAACGCGTGCTTTTGTGCGCCGCGAAAGATTGGGACATATCAAATTAGCTGCTCCGGTAGCCCATATTTGGTTTTTCCGTAGTGCGCCCTCAAAGTTGAGCCTACTCTTAGATATGCCATTGCCTAAATTAGAAAGGGTTATTTATTATGCATCTTATATCATCACCTCTGTTAACGAAGAAGAAAGAAAGAAAACTCTTAAAGATTTAGAGAAAGAATTCGAGTCACGCAAAAAGACTGCTCGTAAGGAGGGTGTTAAAACTGCTGCGCTTAAATCAGCCATGACAACCACCAAGAAAGAGCTGGAATCTCTTAAGATTGGTCAGATTTTGACTGAGGCTGAAATGCACAATTTGGCACGTCGTTTTGGTTCAATATTTGAGGCTAGTTCTGGGGCCGGGGCCATCAGAAAGATTTTAGAAGACATGGATTTGAAAAAAATGATCGTAGTAGTTGAAAAAGAGAGAGAGACGGCTACAGATGCTTTGAAAGAGGTGCGGATATTGCGAAGATTAAAATTATTTAAATCGTTATTGAATAATGGCATGCGCCCAGAATGGATGATTATGACTGTCTTGCCCGTCTTGCCTCCAGATTTACGTCCAATGGTTGCGCTTGATGGCGGGCGATATGCCACATCTGACCTCAACGATCTTTATCGCCGAGTTATCAATCGTAATAACCGCTTGAAAAAACTATTAGAGCTTAAGGCGCCTGAAGTTATCGTAGTCAACGAAAAGAGAATGTTGCAGGAGTCGGTAGATGCTTTGATCGATAATTCGGCTCGCTTCGGCTCACAGCAGCTTTCTAGCCAGCGTCGTCCTTTGCGTTCTTTGGCTGACATGTTGAAGGGTAAGCAGGGGCGCTTCCGCCAAAATCTTTTGGGTAAGCGCGTCGATTATTCTGGTAGATCGGTTATCGTGGTAGGCCCAGAATTAGAGATCGATCAATGCGGACTACCTAAAAAAATGGCCCTGGAGCTTTTCAAACCTTTTGTTATTAAAAATATAATTGAACAAGGCCTAGCTCATAATATTCGCAATGCTAATCGTTTGATAGACCAAACACCGCCGGAGGTTTGGGCTATATTGGAAGAGGTTATAGCTGGCAAAAAGGTTTTACTCAATCGCGCTCCAACCTTGCATCGTCTAGGCGTGCAAGCTTTCCAGCCTTTATTGATTGAGGGCCTGGCTATTCGTATACCGCCAGGTGTTTGCGCCGCTTTCAATGCTGATTTTGATGGTGACCAAATGGCCGTTCATTTGCCGCTGGGAGAGGAGGCTCAAAAAGAAGCCCGCGAAATCCTATTGTCCAGTCGCAACTTATTAAAACCGGCTACTGGCGACCCAATCGTGGTTCCTACTCAAGATATAGTTTTGGGATGTTATTATCTCACCAATATAAAAGAGGACGCAATTGGCACAGGTAAGATGTTTACTAACAAGGAGGAGGCTTGGTTGGCTTTAGAGAGCGGGTCCGTGGCTGTTAACGCCTTGATAAAACTAGGCATCCCAAGTAAGGGCGGTTTGGAGACATCTATAGGTAGGCTGATGTTCAATGAAGTTTTGCCGGAAGGTTTTGAGTTCGTGAATAAAACTTTAACTAAAAAGGAGCTATCAAACATAGTGGCGATTATCATTAATGATCACGGCATAGATAGCGCCAGCCCATATTTGGATAGAATTAAAAAACTAGGCTTTGAATACGCCACTCGTTCGGGTATTAGTTGGGGCATGGACGATCTGATCACCCCAGAACAAAAGCCGGAAATATTGCAGGGGGCCGAAGAAGAAGTTGCTTTGGTTCACGATCAATATGATCAAGGCCTACTTACTCATGGCGAGCGACGTAATCGTGTCATTACGATTTGGAGAAAGGCCAATGATAAAATCAAGGAAATTGTTCCCAAAATTTTAGATACGCATAGCTCTGTATATTCGATGATCAGCTCCGGCGCTCGTGGCTCTTGGGGTCAGCCAGCTCAGATGATGGGCATGAAGGGCTTGGTGGTTAATCCAAAAGGTGAAACCATAGAGCTGCCAATAAAATCGTCTTATAAAGAGGGTCTTGGTGTTTTGGAATACTTTATTTCCACTCACGGTGCTCGTAAGGGCACCACGGATACTGCTCTTAAGACTGCCTCAGCTGGTTATTTGACTCGTCGCCTTGTTGATGTGTCGCAAGATTTGATTATACGCGATGAAGACTGCCGAACCAGTGAGGGTATTATTATGTACCGAGAAGATGGCTTGGAATTCGGCAGCTCTCTAGCTAGCCGATTATTCTCGCGCGGCGCCTTAGAAGACGTAAAGATCGATCGTAAGATTGTGGCCAAAGCGGGTGAGACTATCGATCGTGAAGTGGCTGATATTATAGATAAATCAAAGTTGACTGAAATTAAGATAAGGTCTCCAATTACTTGCAAGGCTCTATATGGCATATGCTCAAAGTGTTATGGCTATGACTTAGGCAATAATAAACCAATAAGAATTGGTGAGGCGGTGGGTATTGTAGCTGCCCAATCAATCGGTGAGCCTGGCACGCAGTTGACCATGAGAACTTTTCATATCGGAGGCGTAGCCGGATCTGACATTACTTATGGCTTGCCTAGAATCGAAGAAATATTTGAGGCACGCCCACCAAAGGGTAGAGCCTTTTTGAGCGAAGTTGATGGCGTGGTGGAAGCCATCGAAGACCAGGGGTCTTTGCGCGTGATTAGGATTAGGGCCGATAAGCCGACAAAAATAAAGAAGGCCAAAAGAGCATCCGAAACTGTTGAATATACTGTCGCCAAAAATTCGGATGTCTATGTTAAAGTTGGCGATGCGATTAAGGCCGGTGAACAATTATCTGAGGGCAACCTAGATTTAAAAGAACTATTTGCTTTGCGAGGTAGCGAAGTGGTGCAGCGTTATATTCTTAACGGCATACAACGCATTTATCTTTCTGAGGGAGCTTCGATTAGCAATAAACACGTCGAAATAATAATTCGACAAATGTTCTCTAGAGTTAGGATCAAGGAGGCTGGCGACTCCGATTTTGTAGAAGGAGATATTGCTGAAAAATCTAGATTTTTGGAAATCAATCGTAAGCTTAAAAAAGCTGGCAAGACTCCGGCCAAGGCCCGACAATTATTATTGGGCATTACCAAAGTGGCGTTATCAACTGAAAGCTTTCTCTCGGCCGCATCTTTCCAAGAAACTTCTCGCGCATTGATTAATGCTGCGACGGAGGCTAAGGTTGATTTGCTTCGCGGCCTTAAAGAGAATGTTATCATCGGTCGCTTGATACCAGTTGGTACTGGCTTTGAGGCTCACCAAGAGGGGTTGGTTAATGACGATAAGCAAGCGGATGATAAAGGTGGCGCCGTTGACTAAACTTTATTAAATTGTAATACTAATCAACAATCACCATGTCTAGAAAAGAGTATGACAAAATTTACGAATTAGGCTACTTATTGGTTGCAGCTGGCGCTGAGGCAGAGGTGGTTGGTTTTTTGAAGGCTCATAAGGCTGAGATTGTAAGCCAAAGCCCGTTATCTGATGTGAAATTAGCTTATCCCATAGGAAAGCATGAGGTTGCTCATTTTGGATTTATTCATTTCAAAGCTGACCCCGAAGATGTGAATAGTATTAAAAAAGATGCTGTTTTAGAAAAATCCATGCTAAGGTCGCTGCTTATCAAAGCCACTCCAGTCGTCCCGGAGAGGCGGGATAGTCGTCCGGTTGCTTCTAGCCAAGATAGCTCTGAAAAGCCACCGGCGCCGGCTACCAAGGGCCAGGTTCAGCCACAGGTATTGAGCAACGAAGCTTTAGAGGCTAAAATAGAAGAGATACTGAAATAAAATGAATTTAAATAAAGTATTTTTAATAGGAAGATTGACGGCTGACCCACAGCTACGCTCTACAACTACTGGCCAACAGGTGGCCAGTCTTTCCATTGCCACTAATCGTACGTGGACTGATAAGAGCGGGCAGAAGCAGGAGTCAGTTGAATTTCACAACGTAGTGTTGTGGGGTCGCCAAGCGGAGGTGGCCAACCAATTTTTAAAAAAAGGTAGCATGGCATTTATTGAGGGCCGTTTGCAGACCAGGGACTGGGAAGACAAGCAGGGCCAAAAGAGAAAGAGTACGGAAATAGTGGCCGAGAGGTTGCAGCTAGGGCCGCGACCCACTGGTAAGGCTGGGGCTGGGTTTTCTAGCAAGGAATCTTCAGATTCCGACGTACCAACAATTAATGTTGACGACGAAATTAAAACAGAGGATTTGCCGTTTTAAAATATCATGAATAGCTGTTTCTTTTGTTCGCAAAACTTAAAAGAGATCGATTATAAAGACGTGGGCTTGTTAAAGCGCTTTATTTCCAGCCAGGCTAAAATTATCGACACTAAATACACAGGCGTTTGCGCTAAACATCAGCGCCGTTTGGCTATTGCCATTAAGCGCTCTCGTATTATTGGGCTCTTGCCATTTGTAACAAGATAAAGCCTGATGTCCTTTGATATCCCAGTCCATCAGTTTTTAAATAATCTATCAGGCCAATCTAAGCTTTTAGATTTGGCCGTGGTTTTTTTTGCGAGCTATTTGGGGCCCATATTGGCATTGATAGCGATTTTTTTGATTTTTAAGAGCAAGGATAAATTTCATTATTTTGTTTTGACATTTTTAGCCATGCTGTTATCGCGCGGCTTGATAGCCGAAATAATTCGTATTTTTTATCATAGGCCGCGTCCGTTCGTCTTATTAGATGTCAACCCTTTAATCGAGCATGTTGCCAATGCCGCTTTCCCATCTGGGCATGCCACCATTCTTTTTACTTTGGCAATGTCAATGTGGCTTTTAAATCGTAGACAAGGCACCTGGTTCTTCGTGGGCGCCAGCTTAATGGGCTTGGCCAGGGTAATTGCCGGACTCCATTGGCCAACCGATATCTTGGCTGGTGCGGCTATTGGACTTTTGAGCATAGTTGTACTACAATACTTGTTGCCTAGAAAAGCAGTTCCAATTTCTCCAATTTCATCGGATAGCAATTAGCTTTTGCTACTTGTTCCGAGCCAGCATCGGAGGCGTACTTTGAAAAGACTAAAATCCAATTATAAAATTGGGCTCTTATTGTTGATAGCGCTTGCTATTGGTAAGTTTTTGTTAGATTTTATCTGGAGTATCGCACACAGCTTCGGTGAGGCAGTAGGCTTCCAGTTTATAGACAATTCAACTATAAATACGGCCATTTATCTTCTAATATTAGCTGTTGCCATTCCGCCATTCTTGGGATTTTTGTTGTCGGTTAGATATTTCGGTGATTTTATCTATAGGTTATTAGCCAGCATTCCTGTGTGTTCGTTTTTTGCCAAATTCATACCTCGCGGCGAAGAAGAGATTAGAGATTTAGAAAACTTTGACTTTAAAGAAGTGATGGTTGATTGCAATGGTTTTTGGATTTGTGGCCTATTTGTCAGGGACGTCACCAGGGGAGATAGGCGCTTCTCCGCAATTTATCTAGGGAGCTGTCCAATTTTTCCAACGGGGTATTTGGTATTTATACCCGAAGAAGACAAGGACCGCATCTATTATACTGGCCGGACAAATCAAGACTATTCGGCCACGGTAATGTCTTGGGGTGTCCGATAGCCTATGCAAATAATAAAGCCTCGTTCCATATAATGGAACGAGGCTTGTTTTTTTATTTTAGCGGCGGCTTGGGGTAAGTCACCAACCACCAACGCACATTCATGTCGGTGCGCTTTTGAATGTAGTCTGTTTCGAAATCAAACCAGACGCGTATAAAACTTTTCCAGAGTAATTTGCGCATACGATCTTTGCGTCGATGAAATTGTGGGTCAGCTAACCAGATGTACCGCCTATTTAGTTTGTAGGCGACCGAGTAGTGGCCATCCCCCGTATCTTCAGAATCGCCGCCGGCAGTGGTGAACCAGTCTACCAACACCGGTAGACCCTTTTTATTAATCCAGTGGTTTAATAGCTTCCAACAGTACTCTTCGCTGCCCCAAGTGCCAGTTTTTACAACAAAGCCCATCTTTTCTAATGCGGCGATAATGTTATCGGGGTGAGTGCCTCGTCGAATAGTGGCTTTGCACAGCCTAGCCAAATATTTTTCGCTTCGTCTAACACCGAAGAATGACAATAGAGTCCTTAGAGCCGCAGGGCCACACATGCCAGGTTGGCGTTGCTCAACCATTTGAGGCGGTGTTGCCTTGGTTTTTTTATCGGTTTGTTTTTTTTCGGCCATTTCGGCCCTCCTTTTTATTAATGAACCATCTTTAATTTACAACATTTAATCATTAATCGCAATAACAAAAAACCGCGCTGAGCGCAGTTTTTGCAGACGATTTTTATGAGAGATAGGTATCGGTTATAAAGATTTTGCCCGTACGTCCGACTGCTGGGCAATCTAGGCGTGCCTTGGCGCCGACCGGTAGGGTTAGACTTGGCACATCGTGACCAAAATCAGCTCCGTATAGAATTGGGAAGTTATAGCCTTCAGTTGCCTGTAATATAATATCTTCTAGCACTGGTGGTTTATCCATGTTGGCCCAGCCACCAACTTCATCTTCGATGTCGATGATATCAGTTATCTTACCGATTATTAACCCTTCTATTTTTTTGAATACTTTACTGACGCGCAATCGCCAGAGATAATTTTCCAGGCCTTCGATGGTTTCGGTGACTTCCTCCAAGAAAAGAATCTTGTCATCCCACTTCGGTTCATGGGGTGTGCCCATTAGGCTCAACAAAACATTGAAGTTGCCGCCCATTAAAACTCCTTCAGCTCGGCCGGCTTTTAGAGTCTTCCATTCTGTGAATGGAGTTAGCCTACCAGGGCCGTCCTTCATTAATGAATGTTTAAAGTTTTCGACAGTATATCTATTGCCCTTGGTATTGGTTTGTAGGCCCTCTATGTTCGGCCCATGGAAAGTTATCAAGCCGGTTTTTTCATATATGGCACTGGTCAAAACAGTGATGTCAGAATAGCCCATAATAATTTTTGGGTTTTCAGCAATGGCGCTCCAATCTATTTCTGGCAATAACTGTATAGAACAATATCCGCCGCCAGTACAAAATATGGCTTCAATTTCATCATCGAAAAACATTGAGGTCAGATCTTCTAGTCTGTCCTTAATGGTGCCGGCTTTATAGCTGGTATTAATCGCCAATGCCTTGGGGCCGAGCCTTGGTTTGAAGCCCATTTTCTTGAGTATTTTCATGCCATTGGCCAGATTTTTTTTAGAAAAGACGGGCGTAGACGGCGAAATGACTCCTACGATGGAGCCAGCTTTAAGTTTTTTTGGTTTGATTGTATCCATGTGGGTTCTTGTGGGGCCGTTTGTGATTAACCCAATTATAGCATTATCGTTAAGGCCTGTCATCGTTGACATAAATATCATATTTCAGTGTTATTTATCGATAACAAAGTCGAGTTCAGTGTGATTATGTGTTTTGACAAGAGCTATTTTACAGGAGTAGTCTTTGATTAAGAGATAGATTTGATCGCCAAGGAGGTATCGAGTGGAAGCTACGAGTAATCAGCGGATCATTGAAAACTTGTTTTTGAAGAAGAGGCTACTAGAGGCTGGGGATCCAGAACATATTAAGATCCGCCCGGTGCTATTAATTTTAGGTGGTGGCATGAGAGGAGTTAGTGGAGCTGGGTCGGCTATTTCTATATCCGGCCTAGGATTAAAAGATGTTTTCGATGTTGTAGTTGGCGTATCGGCTGGCGCAGCCATCGGAGCATATTTTTTGAGTGGCCTTCTGCCAATGATTAACGGTGCCACTATTTATCACGTTGACTTGGCGCCACGCATCAAGCTTAGCCGACGCCCAGTTATTGATGTTGATTTTGTAGAAGCTTTGTTGCGCCATGGCAGGAAGAGGCTGAACGTAGGATCAGTATTAAGTGCGCGTTCACAGTTTTTTGTATCGGCTACTTGTTTGGATGATATGAAGTCTGTTTTGGTGGACGCCAAAGAGGCTAGGCCAGATATGATTTCTGCCATAAAGGCATCCATGGCGATACCTGGGATGTATAATAAGTTAGTGACCGTTAACGATAAATTATATATAGATGGCGGAACCAACCCATTGCCAGCTAAAGATGTTGTTGATCGATTTAATCCCACCGATATTCTTATCATTGCCAATTGCACGGAAGAAGACTGGAATAATTGTAAATTAACATTAGTGGAAAGGCTTCTTAATGCTTACTTTTTGCGAGACGTAGCTCCAGATATTTGTGAGGCATGGCGATTGCGCTATGACAGGTGGCATGATGGTGTAAATTTTTTAAATGCTCTGCAGGGCGTTAACGTAGGAGTTTTGTGGACGCGCGACAATATAGGATTACTTACTAGCAATTCCGAACGGTTAAAAAGGTCATCCGATAGTGCCATACGTGAAACGTTAGATTTTTTTGATAAAGCAACTTGATCGTCCCGCTTAGCGGGACGATTTTTATTTGTGTGGGATATTCTAAACTTTGCGCGAAATCATTTTGAGGGAAACTGACCCGCCTCCGCTTCGCTCCGGCGGAACGCTCGGGCGCGGCGGAATTCCCCCCACACCCCCCTTCCGCCGCGCCCCCGCTCGGACGGACGGATTTTTCGGCGGCGGCATTGAGGAAAGAAATGTATTATATCACTTTCCATACATTATAGTATACTATGTCCACAATAGGCAAAAACATCAAACGATTACGACAAGATAAAGGGCTTTCGCAAGATAAGCTGTCCAAACTTGCCGATTTATCTCTCAATACGGTTGTTAAGATAGAGTTGGACGAAAACCCAAACCCGACCATTGAGACAATTCAAAGAATTGCGAAAGCTCTTGCGGTTTCGGTTGATGACCTTTTGAATTAAAACCGTGAGTATTCTGTGGTCGAAGAATATTATCCAAGTTGATAAAAATTAGCTATAATAAAATATATGACTACTAAAAAATTACTAAAATTTTGTTCTGTACTGACAATTACGATTGGAGTCGTATCGATTATCGGCGGTATCTGGGGCATTTCCTTTACCTATAAAAATATAGCGCAGGAAAACATAGTGACACCGACAGATGCATCCATCCCGGAAAAGCCGGTACGTGGGCCTTTCACGCTTAAAACACAAGCGGATATCATTCGAGAGCATACGCTAAAGATGACCGGAGGAAAGACGTTTGCCGAAATGCCGCGGCAGATAGAAAAGCTTGACCAAAACAACCAGCCGGTTTTAGATGCCAACGGCAAGCCGGTGATGGTTGAAAATACCGCCCGAAATATTTGGATCACCGCCACAACGCTTACCACAGCCCTTAACCTGGGAATTTTGTCCTATGCGTTTTGCGTTCTTATTCTCGCATTCGGGTGCATCGTAATTTGGATCGGGATTGCGTTTAGAGCATTAAGCCAGAGCGATAAATTCGTTTGATCTAATAATTCTGAAATACCATGAAAGGCTACATCGCTAACATAGAAAAACTTTCTTTGGAGAACAAAAACTTTCGTAAGGTTTTATATACTGCAATAAACAGTCAACTGGTGGTGATGAGCCTCAAGCCGGGCGAAGATATTGGCGAAGAAGTTCATCATCTGGATCAGTTCATTCGCTGTGAAGCCGGGACTGGCAAAGCGGTTTTGGATGACGTCGAACACGATTTGAACGATGGTTTTGTTGTTGTGGTTCCTTCTGGTACTAAACACAACATCATCAACGCCTCGCCGGATAAAGAATTAAAACTGTATACTCTCTACTCGCCTCCAAATCACAAGGACGGCACTGTCCACTCAACAAAGACAGATGCCATAGCCGACGAAGACGAGCATTTTGAGGGTAAAACTACGGAATAATAAAAAATGAAAAAGATAATTTTAGAGATCCTTGTTTCAGTCATCCTTGTTTTCATCCCTACATTTTTTGTCTATAAACAACTTGCCTCAATCAGTTCATTTTGGAGTGCGCAGTCATTGTGGAGTGTTATCCTGACCATCGGTTGGGTGGTAGTGGCAACGGGATACTATCATCAGGGTTGGCTCGTGCATCGAACTGGAAATTCAAGAGATGTTTCGATTATTCTTCCAGCGACGGTATTTTTTGTGCAGTGCGTCTTATTTGTAAAGGGTATTTATTACGATGACTGGTCTTTCGTGTGGGGAGCTTTGATAGTAAATTCCGGAGTTTTGTTCAGTCTCTATCAAATACTTAAGTCGCGGAAGGTATTATAATATGGTAAAATAATAAAAATTTATGAATATAAAATTATCTCTACAACAACTTGTCAATCTTAGCGGAAAAACCGCCATCGTTACCGGCGGCGCCATGGGTATCGGTTTCGGTATTGCCTACCGCTTGGCAGAAGCCGGAGCAAATGTAGTTATTGCCGATCTCAATGAAGAAGTCGGCAATACGGCGGTTAAAGAATTGAATGACCGTAGCTGGAAAGCGGTATTTATAAAAACCGATGTTGCCGATGAGAAACAGATTAAGGATGCAACTGACTTTGCAGTAAAGACGTATGGCACGTTAGATATTCTCGTTAACAATGCTGGTATTTATCCAATCATTCCGGTGATGCAGATGACACCTGCTGATTTTGAAAAAATCTTGGCGGACAATCTCAAAAGTGTTTATCTTTTCACCAAGTCAGCTGGAGAAATCATGATCAAGCAAGGCAAAGGCGGAAAGATTATAAATATCACCTCGATTGACGCATTGCACCCTTCTTCGGTTGGGTTAGCGGTTTACGATGCGTCCAAACATGGTCTTTGGGGATTCACCAAGAACACCGCCTTGGAACTTGCGCCACACAACATTCAAGTGAACGCTATTGCTCCTGGGGGTATTACAACACCTGGTACGGGATCAGGCACACCGCCCACTCCGGAAATGGAAGCGATACTCAAAAAATTCATGGAAAAAATTCCAATGAAGCGCATAGGTGATCCAGATGATATCGGCAAAGTAGCTCTATTCCTTGCTTCCGATCTTGCAAGCTACATGACCGGCTCCCAGATAGTGGTGGACGGCGGCGTATTGCTTTCGTAGTTTATCGCCGCCGCCGAAAAATCCGTCCGTCCGAGCGAGGGCATGGCGGAAGGGGGGTGTGGGGGGAATTCCGCCATGCCCGAGCGGATAGAATTGTCGCCCCGCCACCTGCCCGAATACTTGGAAGGCAGAACACCAAAGAAAAATGTCCTTTCCTTTTTAGAAGAAATTGGTCGCGCGCAAATCCGAAATGCAAGGAACATTTTTATTTGTGTGGTCATTATACCAAAAAGTTCGGACTCATTTCCAGCAGAATTCC
>JAUYHP010000039.1 GCA_030689595.1 bacterium
TGGGGCCGATGTACTGGCGGCCGGAACTTATATTTTCAATAGCGACAACCCTAAAATGGCTTACGAACAATTGAAAAATATTAGTTAAGGATTTTTACTAAAAGCTATCACCTAAAATTTATTTTCATGTTAGAACCACTGCACGACAAAAAACTAAAACTTTTAGAGGAAAAAGCTAACGAGATTCGGCAGAGCATCATTGAGATGCTGGTGGAGGCCGGTTCGGGTCATTCGGCTGGGCCTTTGGGTATGGCCGATATTTTCACCGCTTTTTATTTTCATATTTTAAATCACGATCCTAAAAATCCCGAGTGGCCTGATCGCGATAGATTAGTGTTATCCAATGGCCACATTTGCCCCGTTCTTTATGTAACTATGGCTTATGCTGGTTATTTTCCCAAGGCGGAATTGAAAACTCTGCGCAAAATAAATTCTCGTTTACAAGGCCATCCGCACCGCACTGCTTTGCTTGGACTAGAAACGACCTCTGGACCTTTGGGCTCTGGACTATCTCAAGCCGTGGGTATGGCTTTAGCGGCAGGATTAGATAAAAAGAAGTGTAGAATATATTGTCTGATGTCTGATGGGGAACATGATGCTGGCAATGTCTGGGAGGCGGCTATGTTTGCTGGTAAAAATAGATTGAGCAATATCATCGCCGTGATAGACCGCAACAATATTCAGATTGACGGTCATACAGAAAACATTATGCCCTTGGAGCCGCTGAAAGATAAGTACAGGGCTTTCAACTGGCATGTTTTAGAGGTTGATGGTCATAATATTGAAGCATTTGTTGATGCCGTTAATGAAGCTAGAGCTGTTTATGAAAAGCCGACAGTTATTATCGCTCATACAGTTCCCGGTAAAGGAGTGAGTTTTATGGAGAATGATTATTTATGGCATGGCAAGCCGCCGACTAAAGAGGAGGGCAAAAAGGCATTGGCAGAATTGAGAACTTTGCAGGGAAAGATTATATCGGAACATGAATGAAAATGACATCTGGCCTCGTAGAAACTATGAATATAAACAGAAAATTTAAAGAATGTTAAGATGATAATTAAAAGGTCGTAACGAATGCTACTAGATTAGCTAATAAATAAATTTTAAGTCTAAAATATATGTTGCATGATAAATGGCATTTGCGTTGTTGCTGTAGAAATTTGTTAGGTACCTTATTGTGGTGGCTGGCGGCTTTGGCTTTGGTTTTCGCCTGGATTGCCTCCGGTCAACAAGATGGAACCTTTATCGGATTGCCGGTGGCTCACTTATTTTGGGACGCGCTTATTTTAGCAGTTCTATCTCTGGGTCTTAAAGTTGGCAAACATTGTGGTGGTCATGGTGGTAATTGCGAGGTTTGTAAGCCCGGTATGATGATGAAAGAGGAAGAGGAATAAGAATATGGAGTGGCGCGCATAAAATAAGATATTAGAAAAAAAGAAAACAGGCCAGCAATATATGCTCAATTCTAAAACTAAACTTAATCAGAAAATATTTGATAAGGACGTTGAAATGAAACCGATTCGCGACGGATATGGCGCTGGTTTAGTTACGGCCGGCACAGAAGACTCCAATGTGGTGGTTTTGTGTGCCGATTTAACTGAATCAACTCGCTCTCTTAAATTTCAAGAAAGATTTCCGGAGAGATTTTTCGAGATGGGTGTGGCTGAGCAAAACTTGGCGGCAGTCGCGGCTGGCTTGGGAGTTTCCGGTAAAATGCCTTTTATTTCCTCCTATGCTACTTTTTCCCCCGGCCGCAATTGGGAGCAGATTCGTACCACTATTGCCTATAACGACGCCAACGTCAAAATTGCGGGTCATCACGCCGGTTTAATGACTGGACCTGACGGCGCTACTCACGAAATGACCGAAGACATAGCCATTATGAGAACGATGCCCAATATGACCGTTTTGGTGCCTTGCGATGCCATTGAGGCCGAAAAAGCGACGATAATGGCGGCTCAAACCAAGGGGCCCGTTTATATTCGTTTCGCGCGCGAAAAGACGCCGGTGATCACTACCAAAGACACACCCTTTAAATTGGGTAAAAATAATATCCTGTGGCAAACCGACAGTCCGAGCGTGGCCGTTTTTGTTACCGGCACTTTGACGCACAATGCCTTGCTGGCCGCCAAAGAATTAGAAGAGGAAGAGGGGATTGAATCATTAGTGATTGGCGTTCACACCATCAAACCCTTGGATGAAAAAAATGTGGTAGAGATGGCTAAAAAAACTGGCGCAGTGGTAACGGTGGAAGAGCATCAAGTGGCCGGTGGACTAGGCGGGGCGATAGCCGAGTGTTTAGCCAAAAATCATCCCACGCCGATAGAATTTGTCGGTTTGCGTGATACTTTTGGTGAGTCCGGTAATCCTTGGGATTTAATCAATAAATACGGCATGGGCGTAAAAGATATTAAAGCGGCCATGAAAAAAGCGGCTGGCCGAAAATAGCGGTCGGTACAAAAAACTTGACAGAAGCTTTGCGCGTATGAGGATTGTACGTAAGACGATTGTATATCGTCAATTTGTGATACTAGACAACCCACCACTATGCCATAGCATAGTGGTGGGTTATGATATGCAAGCCCATTTTCATATTACTGCTCATTACCATTCATTACCACATTCCTACTAACTGCTATATTATTACTATTCACCACTATGCTATGGCATAGTGGCAGAGGTTATGATACAATATACTTTATATGGCTAATAATATAACGTTGCCGCCAATCAAAAATTATTCTTCTCGGTCCGAGTGGGAATTGGCTTGCTGGCAAAAAATAATCGCCTCGCCAAAACTTTTGCGATTATTGGTTACGGCGCGTGAACGCCACAATCTAGTAATGCGTGCCGCCACCATTGATAGGTTGATCACTGGTAAAAGTTATACCCAAATTGGCGAAGAATTGTGGCTATCGCCCCAAACTATTAGCGGCGTCAAAAAAGCTCTCAAAGAAAAAGGTTATCGTAGTTATTTTGAACGCGGCAAAAAGGAACGTAAAAAGAGAGTCTATAACTCGTGGTCGAAATCAAAAAAATCGCGACGGAAATCATCTGGTTCAGGATTATATGGACATGTATTGCCTAGAATTTTTCCGGAAAAATCTTAATTCTGAACGATGAGGTCATTGCGAGCGTAGCGCGGCAATTTCAAAAGTTGCCGTCATTGCGAACGCAGTGAAGTAATCTTACAAAAACGTTAATGTGAGATTGCTTCGTTGTTTCCGCCTGCCGATAGGTGGGTTGTTTCTCGCAATGACGAACAATTACAACACCACTACAACACCGCCCGGCTATGATCTAGCCCTAGTCCGTTTTTTCTCACTACTATGCTATAGCATAGTAGTGAGAATGTTGACGCGCGATAAAAAGAAAGTACAAAATTTCTTACTATGGCAGTTCTTACTATGACAGTCCTCGTTATGGTGGTTTTTGTTATGACAGCTATTGCTATAACGACCACCACTACAGCGACCCCTGCTATGACAGTTCCTACTACGGCAGTTACCTGCCACTATGCTATAGCATAGTGGCGGCTTCAATATCATAGCTGATTTAATATCTCACAGCTGGTTTAATTAATTCAATTGGCCTAACGATGACCCATCTTCCCTCTTGCCACTATGCTATAGCATAGTGGCAAGAGGGAGGGAGATAAAGAAAGAAGGAGATAAAGAAAGAGGGAAGTAAATAATAAAGAGAGGTATTGAAAGGTAACACTAAAATGTTTAACTATAACCGATGTTGTGCTTCGGGTTTGAATGCGCCTCACGCTGGGTTGACAGAATAGATGTGGCTGTGCTATACTACCACCAGTGCTCAGGGGGGTAAATTAACCCCTGAGTCTTTGAAAACCAATTCGGCTACTAATCCCAGTAACCGAAGCTCCGCCTAGCCAGTGCTAGTCAAGAGTATTTATCGGGACATACCTCCGCTAGAACCGGAGGAGAAGGGTTGTATCATGGCCGCG
>JAUYHP010000032.1 GCA_030689595.1 bacterium
CACGGGCTCTGCAGTGATTGCCCATTCTCAGGGAGATGTAGTAGACGATACACTTCAAACAGACTTATCTCCTGGTCCGTATCCAAACGTAATTATACAGTGTGGTAGTTATTATGATAAAACTTTTCTTGATAGTTTTACTGCCTCCTCGATATTAATTGTTACGGAAACTCTTGATGATGGTTTGTTAAATACACAATATAATAAATTCGTACAAGAAATTGGCGGGACTACTCCTCTGGTATGGGACATAATTAGTGGGTCTTTGCCATCCGGATTATCTTTAAACCTATCTACTGGTGAAATTTATGGAACCCCAACAACAATAGAAACTGCTAGTTTTACGGTTCAAGTTGCGGATGCGAATAATAACACAGCCACTAAAGACCTAAGTATTACTATCCATGGCAACACCCCAGTCGGGTCTGATGTTTCTGTCGGACCATTCAGTGGTGTAACTTTAACATTTTCACAAGTAACCGCTGAAGGCCAAACCACCATTGCTTCTAGTTCATCAGGTATGACCCCACCCAGCGGCTTTAAACTAGGCAATCCGCCAACATATTACAGTATTTCAACTACGGCTTTATTTAATCCCCCGATTGAAGTCTGTCTTAGTTGGGTAGAAGGCCAGTTCAACAATGAAAATAATCTTAAGTTATGGCATTTGGAAAATGGCACTTGGGTTAATATAACTACCTCGTTGGACACCACAAACAACATAATCTGCGGCCAAGTATCATCATTTTCTGAATTTGGTCTGTTTGAGGATATAACCATAGACCATGTCATTGATGAAATAAAAAGCTTTAATCTAGAACCGGACATAGAACAAGGACTTTTTGATAAGCTAAATGCCGCTAAATCAGCCATTGAAAGAGGACAGAATAAAACTGCGCGGAATATTCTCAAGGCATTTATTAATCTCGTCAACGCCCAAGAGGGCAAGAAAATATCAAATGACCAGGCTAATATTTTAAGAACCGATGCCCAAGCCCTAATTAATTCTCTTGGCGGCAATCTATTGTCTACCATATTCAAATGGGTACTTTTCGGCTGGCTTGATAAGTTTGTAAATGCTATGCTATCTATGAAAATTTAATCTTTATCACCCGCGCGTTTTATGCCTACAAATTTCAAAAAAATTATTGATTCCGGGTGGACGAATTTCAAGCGCAACAGTTATTTAAGTTTTGCCGCAACCAGCATCATGGCTTTGGTTTTGATTCTGTTTCTGGGGCTTTTGTCCCTTCAGTTTTTGAGTTCGCAAGTTGTGGCGACCCTGCAGGAGAAAATTGATATCAGCGCTTACCTCAAGACGGATGCCACCGAGGAACAGGCGCTGAAGATAAAATCCGACCTTTCTATACTGCCGGAAGTTGCCAATGTAACTTATATTTCCCAGGAACAGGCTTTGGCTGATTTCAAGGCGCGCCACGCGCAAGACGAATTGATTCAGGAGTCTTTGGAACAGCTGGACTCCAATCCTCTGGCGGCGTCGCTTAACATTAAAACCAAAGACCCCTCGCAATACGCTTCAATCGCGCAATTCTTGGAGGCAAGCTCGCTTCGCAGCGTAATTGACAAGATTAATTTTTATGAAAATAAAGGCGTGATTGAAAGGATAGAGGGAATTTCGCGTGGAGTTAGAAGCTGGGGCTTAATAGTAACGTTGGTGCTTGCTCTGATTGCCGTGCTGGTTACGTTTAATACTGTTCGTCTTACTATTTTCAATCAGAAACAGGAAATTGAGATAATGCGGCTTGTTGGCGCTTCCAATTGGCACATCCGCGGGCCGTATCTGGCCGAGGGTGGACTGTACGGCTTGTTCGCGGCGGTGTTTGCACTCGGCGTTTTTTACCCGATTGCATTTTTTGCGTCAGATAAAATTGCCGCTTTTGCGCCCGGCATCAACTTTTTCGGTTACTT
>JAUYHP010000033.1 GCA_030689595.1 bacterium
TATTGTTATAGATAACCTATCAACCGGCAAAAAAGAAAATCTTAATTCTAAGGCTGAATTTCATAATGTTGACATCAGGAATTTAGACGATATTCGCCCCCTGTTCAAGGGAGTAGATGGAGTTTTTCATTTGGCGGCGCTACCATCGGTGCCTTTGTCCATAGAGAAGCCCGACCAAGCTCACGATATTAATGTAAACGGCACTTTAAATGTTTTTCTAGCGGCCAAAGATAGCGGCATCAGGCGAGTGATATATTCTTCTTCTTGCAGTGTTTATGGCGACAATGCTTCTTTGCCTCAGCGAGAGAGCGACCAAGCGGCTCCTAATACTCCCTATGCTCTGCACAAATATATCGGCGAGCAGTATGCGTCGCTTTTTTCACAGATATATAAACTACCAATAATTAGTCTGCGTTATTTTAATGTCTATGGGCGCAGGATGCCAGAAGCTGGACCTTATTCTGGCGTTATCAAAGTCTTTTCTAGACAGAAACAAGCTGGCGAGTTGCTGACCATAACTGGCGATGGTGAGCAGAGTCGAGACTTTGTTTTTATAGATGACGTAGTTCGTGCCAACTTATTAGCGATGGTTAGTGATAAGGTGGCTGGCGGAGACGTCATTAACATCGGGTCAGGTCAGAATTATACGATTAACAAATTGGCCGATTTGTTTGGTGGTGAAAAAAAATATATAGAGTCACGCGTGGAATCGCGCACTTCATTGGCTAATATTGGCAGGGCTGAGGAATTATTGGGCTGGGAGCCGAGTGCGCGAGTTGATGACGTCCTCAACCTTATTTCGCCGAAGTAAATAATAGCTTTAAAGTTTTGACCGCTATGAGAATATCGAGGATTATTGAACGGTTTTTGATATAAAAAATATCGTATTGTAATTTCTCGTAAGAGTCTTGTACGGAAGCTCCATAGCGATAATTGATTTGGGCCCAACCAGTCATGCCCGGTCTGATGATATGGCGTAGATCATAATAGGGGATTTCGCGGCTTAGCCTCCCATTGAATTCAGGACGTTCTGGTCTAGGGCCTACCAGCGACAAGTCGCCTTTTAATATATTGATAATCTGAGGTAATTCATCAAGGTGGCTTTTGCGTAATATATTACCCAGGGGTATAACGCGCTTATCGTCTTTGTCGGCCCATTTGGGTCCATCTTTTTCGGCGTCTAGTCTCATAGTTCGGAACTTATAGATAGTGAAAACTTGGTTGCTGCGTCCGGCCCGAGATTGCTTGAATATGGCTGGTCCTGGAGAAGCTAGTCTGATAAAAAGATATACCAATAAACTAAGTGGTATAGTGGTTAAACCAAAAATCGTCGCGATAAAGATTTCAATCGGTCTTTTGAAGAATTCGTAAATACGATGTTGTTTGGCTAGATTTTCTAGAAACCAGACTTCCTCTAATTCAGCGAGTGGTATTTTGTGAAATATTCTTTCATAGATTTCAGACAAATCGGCCACTTCTATGCCCAGTGAAAGATTTTTATATATGGCGCGGCCAGCTCTAGAATCTTTTTTGATATGAGCTGGGACTACAACGATATTTATTTTGTTAGCAATTATAATTTGAGCTAAGTGTTCAAATTCTTTATCTAACAATCCATCCTTCATCCAAAATTTTATTTCATAACCTAGTTGAGGATTTTGTTCAATGTGCGTGGCTACATCCTGGGCGGTTTTATTGTTGCCTATTAATAGTATGCGATTATATGGCGAACCAGCGCTGAGCAAATTATTGTAGCTAGTACGCCAGAAATAACTAAGTAAACCAAACACAACCATAAATAGAAATAGATTAGTTTTCGGCTCGATCACGACACCCGGTACAAAATAAAACACCATAATGGCTAATAGAAAAGATACACTCAATACGCCACCCCACTGCTTCATAAAGGCTAAATTATTTTTCAAGTGGCGCAGATCATAGAGGCCACCGATATAAAAAATTGCTAGCCAGACTATGAATGTAACGGTGAATGGTAGCCAGTGAAAATTAACCACTTCGCTAGATAGTTTGCCGTATCTTAAGTAGAGGGTAATAATTAGAGCAATATAAGCGATTATTATATCGCCGATAATAAGCAGGATTTGTTTGAGACGCGTTATAGAGTCCATCTTTCGTATACTATTATAAACTACCCCGGTGGGCAATTATGTTATACAATGAATTTATATCTTAAAGGTCTTCAATTACTAGCAATATATTTATGAAAAACGTAACAATTTACAGTACGCCGACCTGCGTTTATTGCAAAATGGCTAAGGAATTTTTCAGTAAGAATAATGTCCAATATCAGGAGTTCGATGTAGCCCAAGATCAGAAAGCTAGAGAGGAGATGGTTGAGAAATCTCATCAGTTGGGCGTACCAGTTATAGATGTCGATGGCGAGATTTTTGTGGGTTTCAATCGTGCTGAGATCGCGAAGGCGTTGGATATAAAATAGTATGTACGATTTAATTATTATTGGTGGTGGTCCGGCCGGCGTAGCTGCCGGCGTTTACGCCGCCAGAAAAAAAATAAAAGTAGCATTAATAGCTGATAGCTTTGGTGGCCAGTCATTGGTCTCGGCTGACGTGCGCAATTGGATTGGCACTAAATCTGTCTCGGGATTGGATCTGGCCAACATGCTAGAAGGTCACCTTCGTGATCAAGAAGATATTGATATAATTTCCCCGACTTTAGTGGAGAAAATAACTAAAATTGATGTCGGCTTTAAACTTTTTACTAATGACAAAAAAGAGCTAGATACTAAAACTGTTTTAGTTACTACTGGTAGTCATCGCAGAAAACTTAAGGTCCCTGGTGAGTCCGAATTTGATGGCAAAGGCGTAGTTTATTGCTCCACTTGTGATGCGCCTATATTTAAAGATAAAACGGTGGCGGTAGTGGGTGGCGGCAATGCTGGTTTGGAGGCGGTTGTCGATGCGTTGCCTTATGCTAATAAAATATACCTCTTGGTACGCAGCGATAAATTGAAGGGCGATCCCATAACGCAGGATAAGATAAAAAATAATTCTAAAGTTGAGATAATTTTTCAGGCCGAAGTGTCAGAAATCTTAGGAGATAATTTTGTGACCGGCCTAAAATATCAGGACACAGCCACTGATCAGGCAAAAGATTTGAAGCTGGAGGGCGTATTTGTGGAAATAGGCGCGGTTCCTAATGCCGACTTCACTAAAGATTTAGTTAATCTTAGTGATTATGGCGAAATTTTGGTTGATCATAAAACCCAAAGATCATCTCAACTTGGCATTTGGGCTGCTGGCGATGTTAGCGATGTAATTTATAAACAAAACAATATTTCGGCTGGCGATGCTATCAAGGCGGTTTTAAACATCTACGATTATTTGAACAAGCTTTAGAATCTAGTGTTATTGGGTGGACGTTGACGGCCTCTATGCTTTTGATAAAATGGCAATGTCATGAATAAGCCGTTTTTTTTGTTGTTAGCCGGGGCGATTATGGTAGCCATGGTGGTTGTGGTTGGCATTATCGATTCTGGTGATGATCTTGTTTTGGATAAAACCGATGAGGTGGGCGTTGAGGTTGTCGAAATTAAAAAAGAACAACTGACAGCCAATTTAGTGGATGAAGCCGACGTGCTTTTTGATGATGATTTTGAATTATTGACCGAGATATCTTTAGATGGCGAAAGCATATTAAATGATGACTCTGTTCAAGATTTATTGGACGAGTTAGCTGATGACTCTTTGGCAGGCTTTGAGCTATTCGATACAGTACCAATCAATTGCGCTTATGATACAGGTCAACAGCCTAAGCATCTGGGCGTAATTATAAATGAGGTGGCTTGGGCTGGGACGATTCGCGATGCTAATGATGAATGGATTGAATTGAAAAATATAACTTCTGATGAGCTGGATATAACTGATTGGCAGATAATCGATGCTCGTGAACAAATTAAGGCTGTGCTATCAGGATATATTTTGCCTGGCGGTTTTTATGTCCTGGAAAGGACCGATGACGATGCCGTATCTGATATAGTAGCAGATCAGATTTATGTAGGAGCCCTGGGGAATACTAACGAAGGCCTGCGTTTTTTTGATCAAGGTTGTAATTTGATCGACGAGGTGGCAGCCGCTCCTAACTGGCCGGCCGGCAGTAATGCCGATCGTAGATCTATGGAGCGATTACCGGATCTAACTTGGCATACCTATGTTAGCGATGACTGGGCTAATGTCATGGGTACGCCCGGCAAGGACAATAGTGAGCCCAGGGACAATGTAGTTGATCTTGAGCCCGAACCAGAGATCGAACCAGAGATCGAACCAGAATCAGAGCCGGAGGTTCCTGACGAAAGCGTAGCAAATGAGCCAGAGTCGGAACCGTCTGATGTTGGCGATAGCGTTGTTGGCAATGTTAATCATGTGGTCGTTAGTGAGTTACAAGTTGCTGGCGTAGATGCTGGTGATGAATTTATCGAATTATATAATCCAACCGCGGTCAGTGTAGATTTAAGTGGTTGGTCTATTCAATATTTGAGCGGTAGCGCCGATTCAGTGGATAGTGTCGTGAAGAAAAATTTTGTAGCTGATAATGCCATGGTTCCCAGAGGTTTTTTCCTCATAGCTCGTGATAAAAACTCTAGTGACGCCGATGGCTATGATGGAGTAGTGGCGCCGGATATGGCTCATCGCAGCTTTAGCATGTCTGGCGCGTCAGCTGGGGCAAAGATATTTTTAGTTAATGATCAAAATAAAATTGATAGCTTTACCGATAGTAATATAGTGGATCTTTTGGATTATGCCCTTGGTGTGCCAGCGGCCGGTCAGAGTTTGGAGCGCAGGGCTTTCGACGGCAACAATTGTGTCTCAGCTCAAGGCGCTGGTGAAGCATTGGGCAATGGTTGTGATTCTGATGGAGATAGTGATTTTGAGGTGCGTGCCATGGCAGACCCACAGAATAGTCAGAGCTCAAACGAGCCAAACTGATGGAGATAGTTGTAGCGCTACATAACATCAGGAGCTTGCACAATGTCGGATCGATATTCAGAACGGCCGATGCGGCAGGTGTTTTAAAAATTTATTTATCTGGCATAACCCCATCGCCATTAGATCGTTTTGGCAAGGTTCGTCAGCAAATAGCTAAAGTCTCGTTGAGTGCTGAAGAATATGTGCCCTGGGAGAAATCAGCTACCACTGGGAACTTGATTTATCGTCTAAAAGATAAAGGTTATAAGATTTTCGCCATCGAACAATCTAAAAAATCGGTTCCATATTATTCTATAAATTCTAAGTCACGCGCCTTAAAAAAAGTTGTCTTAGTTTTGGGGAGTGAGATTGAGGGTCTACCCAAAACCATCTTGCAAAAATGTGATAAAATTCTAGAGATACCCATGTATGGTCACAAAGAATCATTAAATGTTGCAGTAGCGTTTGGCATAGTGGCATTTTCTTTGGCACATGATTAAGCGAGCTTTATTGATAGCGGTAGTCTTTGCAGTCTTTTTAGTGGTGGCCATAATTTGGAATGTAAGCACACAAACTGACACGGTTTTTCTAGAGAGTCGCGAACTAACCATCGCTGGTAACAATTTTAAAGTAGAAATCGTGGACACCGTCACGTCGCGGGCTAGGGGTTTGTCGGGCCGGCAAAAACTAGCCGAAGATGAGGGCATGCTTTTTGTATTTGAAAAGCCGGCTGTATTGTCTTTCTGGATGAAAGACATGAAGCTTCCCTTGGATATAATCTGGATCTTAAATAATAAGGTGATCGGTTTAGTCGAGAATGCTCCGATTGATGATGGGTCAGAGCTAGCGATTTATATGTCTCCCATGCCAGTGGATAGAGTTTTAGAAATAAATGCTGGCCTAGTATCGCAATTAGACATCAAAATAGGAGATTTAGTTGAGTATAATCCATGAAGCGCATATTAGGTTTAGCGCCCAATGTATTTTTTCTTGGCTTAGTCAGCCTACTTAATGATTTTTCTTCAGAGATGATTTACGCTGTGATGCCAGCATTTTTAACGGTTGTTTTGGGTGCGCCGCCAGTTTTTGTAGGTTTTATGGAGGGGTTGGCTGATGCTATGGCCAGTTTTCTTAAGATTTTTGCTGGTTGGTTTTCGGATCGTATCGGTAAACGAAAGATAATTGCCATATCTGGCTATTCACTATCGGTGGCCACGCGCTTGTTTTTGGCTCTAGTGGCCAATTTTTGGCAGGTATTCGTCTTGCGCGTTATCGATAGGGTGGGTAAGGGCTTCAGAGATTCGCCGCGTGACGCTCTGATTGCCGAGTCAGTAGAGCGAAAGGAGTTGGGTAAATCTTTTGGTTATCATAGGGCGATGGACAGCATTGGGGCAGTTTTGGGTCCATTGGCTGGCATAGTTTTGTTGGCTACATTTTTGGATGATAATTATCGATCGTTATTTTTGGTTGGCTTTGTGGCCGGGTTGCTAGCGGTCGCAACCTTCGTTTTTGTAAAAGACACCCCCCAAAAGATTATCCGAACCGATAAGGCAAATATTAAAGACATTTTTTCTCTTGGGCAATTTAGTGGAGCATTTAAAAAATATATTTTAGCTATTTTTATCTTTGGATTAGGCGTGATGCCAACCTCCTTAATGACTCTTAAATCGCAGGGGACTGATTTTGGTAATTTGGGTATACCGGCGCTTTATCTGCTTTCTAGTATTTCATTTATTTTATTTGCCATACCTCTGGGTAGATTATCTGACAAAATTGGCGAAAAGAAGGTTCTTATATTTGGGTTCGTTATCGCTATAGTGTCTTATATAATTTTGGCTATTTTTAATAGCATATTTAGCTTGGTGGCTGGCTTTATAATATTCGGCTTATATCTAGCGATGACCGATGGCATTAGCCGGGCTTTGGCCAGCAAGCTAGTTAGGTCAGATCAGCTAGCCACTGGACAGGGCTTTCTTAATGCGGCTATCGGCATATCTTCATTGTTGGCCGGTGTAATCGGTGGTGGCATTTGGACGATTTTTAACTCAACAGCGGCATTTGTCTATGGGCTGGTATTAATGATTATCGGTTTGGCTGTGTTTATCTATTTAAATGGCAGCGAAAAGGAGTTAGAATTAATAGAGTAATATTATTAATCGAATAATTATTGAATAAATATGGCACGTATAGCAATTAATGGCTTTGGCAGAATCGGGCGTCTATTTTTTAGACAAGCTTTTGGCAATAAAGATTTAGAAATTATCGCCATTAACGATTTGGGCGATATTGATAATTTGGCCTACCTTTTGAAATATGATTCGGTCTATCGATCCTATGACAAAGAAGTGACTGTCAGTGGCAGTAAGCTAGTGGTTGGTGGCCAAGAAATTTTGGTAGTACAAGAAAAGGACCCAACCAAATTGCCCTGGAAAGATTTGAATGTTGATGTAGTGGTAGAATCTACCGGAGTCTTTGAGTCATTCGAAAAATCAGAGGCTCATTTGAAGGCTGGCGCCAAAAAGGTGGTCATTAGCGCTCCGGCCAAAGATGATGAGCGTGATGATGCTAAGACAGTGTTGATGGGCATTAACGAAGAGCAATTCAAAGTATGCAAAATTACTTCCAACGGTTCCTGCACTACTAATGCCACCCATCCAGTGGCGGCTATAATGTCCGAAAGCTTGGGTGTTGTTAAGGGTATTTTAAGCACTGTTCATGGCTATACAGCCACGCAGAATTTGACCGATGGACCGACAAAGGGTAAAGACTTCAGACGTGGCCGAGCCGCAGCTCAAAATATTGTGCCTTCGACTACTGGCGCGGCTATTTCAGTCGCTCGTGCTTTGCCAGAGTTGTCGGGTAAATTTGATGGCATGGCTTTTAGGGTGCCGGTGATTACTGGTTCGGTAGGTGACTTCACTTTCTTAGCTAAGCGAAAAACAACGGTAGAGGAGGTGAATGATATTTTGCGCACAGCCGCCAAAGATGATCGTTGGAAGAATATCGTTAAGATTGTAGAAGATCCAATTGTCTCGGCTGATGTCATTGGTGAGCCATACGGCGCATTAGTAGATTTAACTTATACCAAAGTGGTGGATGGTGATTTAGTTAAGGTGCTTTCTTGGTATGATAACGAAATGGGCTATGTCTCGACTCTAATTCAACACGTTAGCAAGGCTGCCGAAAGTTTATGAAAGTCTATTTAGCTGCAGATCATGCCGGCTTTGAGTTAAAAGAAAAAATTAAAGTTTGGCTGGTGCAGAATAATTATGAAGTGGAAGATTTTGGCGCTTTGGCTTTTGATCCACAAGATGACTATCCCGATTATATTAAGCTGGCGGCCGAAGCTGTAGCCAAAGATCAAGAAAATAATCCCGCCATTGTGATTGGTGGGTCTGGCCAAGGCGAGGGCATGGTAGCTAATCGTTATAATGGTGTGCGAGCTATTGTTTATTATGGTCCGCGTTCGGCAGTCGCCGCTGTGAATGTCGCCGGTAAGCAGAGTGTCGATCCGTTAGAGATAATCCGGCTTTCTCGGGAGCACAACCATGCTAATGTCTTGGCTATTGGCGCTCGTTTTGTTCGGGCCGATGAAGCCTTGGCCGCTATCAAGTTATGGCTAGAAACGCCGTTTAATATCGAGGAGAGGCACCAGCGTCGAATTGACAAATTTTAATAGATCGCTGATATTATTCCCAGAACCTTCACAGCTTAACCGCTGTTTTTTATTACTTCTTCATCAAGGAGGCACATATGACCAGAGGCAGAAGGCGATTGCCGTCTATGGCGGCGGTGCGTAGATCCAAGATAATGAGAGCTCTTGAGTTATCGGTTATTGATGCCGGTGGCACGAAAGAGGATATGAATTTAATTGAAAGCGATGTCGGGCTTCGTCGGAAAATTGCCAGCCTCATCGTTGGCAACGCCACTCCCATTTTTTTTCCACGACATGCGTCAACAAGGTTGGAAGCTAATCGAAGCCGGCCCTCACTGCAGCATCGATCAGGCCGACGACATCGAATTGGTTAGCTTTCTGAAATCGGGCGAAAGTCGTATTAACGGGGGAGAGATGGTGCAGCGAGCCAAAGAGCTCAATGCCAATCTCGGCCAGGAAGATGCCGAATGGCTTCTCAAGCACCATGACCAGTTTACTCTAGAATTAAAGTTGGTCCACTTGGCTTTCCCCGGAACGATCTGGGAAGATCCGTACGGAAATTGCTATGTCCCATATCTCTATGAAGATGACGCCTGGTTGCACCTCGCCTTCTGTTATCTTATTGACGGTTGGCACTCCGGTATACAGTTGCTGCGTCATCGTCAGTGAAGCTGGTCAAGTTATCATCCCCCCAACGGATTAATCCGCTGGGGGGATTTTTTTGATATAATTAGAAGAATGCAAGTTATTCCGGTTATCAATGTAAAAGACGTTGATGTTGCTAAAGATCGCGTCAACAATGCGGCCGAATTTACTAACTTAGCTCACTTGGATATATCCGATGGAATTTTTACATCACATAAAAGTTGGGGCAACCCAGTAGAGCTAAGCGAATTGATGAGTGGCCTAAAACCTGAAGGTTCGGTTAAAGAAGAATTATTTTTTGAGATTCATTTGATGGTGGCTAATCCGGAAGAGGTAATTGAGGATTGGTTGAAGACTAATTTGGTAAAAAGAGTAGTCGTGCATGTTGAGGCCGTAAAAGATATTTTATTTATTCTAGAAAAATGTCGGCAATATGGCGCTGAAGCGATGTTGGCGGCTAAACCGGATACGGATGCCCAAAAATTAATAGCGCATAGCGGTGATTTTAAATATTTTCAGATATTAGCCGTGTCGCCTGGGCCGGCTGGTCAGGGTTTGTTGCCAGGAATTATTGATAAGGTTAAGTCCTTAAGGAGTGCCTTACCTAATGCTATAATAGAGATAGACGGTGGTGTTGATATTTCGACTATAAAACAGATAAAAGACGCTGGCGCTGATATCGTAGTTTCTGGGACGTATATATTTAGTAATGACAATCCGTCGGTTGCCTATCAAAAATTGGTAGACAGTTAATAATATTATGGAAAATCTTCACGAAGAAAAATTAAAATTTTTGGAAAGTAAGGCCAACGAAATCCGTCAGAGTATAATCAAGACTTTACTAGAAGCTAAATCTGGCCACTCGGCTGGTCCGTTGGGCATGGCTGATATCTTTACTGCTTTTTATTTCCATATTCTAAACCATGACCCAAAAAATCCTGATTGGGAGGATCGCGATCGACTTCTTTTGTCTAATGGCCATATTTGTCCGGTGCAATATGTGGCGCTAGCTCATGCTGGTTATTTTCCGATAGAGGAATTGAAGACTTTGCGTAAAATAGATTCTCGCCTGCAGGGCCATCCGCATCGAGGTTCTTTGCCTGGAGTTGAGACTACTTCTGGGCCATTGGGGTCTGGCTTGTCGCAATCAGTCGGCATGGCTTTGGCGGCTAAATTGGACAACAAAAAGCACCGCATTTATTGCCTAACGTCTGATGGCGAGCATGATGCTGGTAATACTTGGGAAGCGGCCATGTATGCTGGTAAGAAAAAACTAAATAATCTGACAATGGTTATCGATCGCAATAATATCCAGATCGACGGACATACGGAAGACATAATGCCGTTGGAACCGTTGGGGGATAAATATAGGGCCTTTAACTGGAATGTGATAGCGGTTGATGGCCATAATATTGAGCATTTTGTTGATGCTGTAAATGAAGCCCGCGCAGTTTATGAAATGCCAACTGTTATTATTGCTCACACTATACCGGGCAAGGGGGTCAGCTTTATGGAAAATGATTATCTCTGGCATGGGAAGCCGCCTACTCCGGATGAGGCCAAGACAGCCTTGAATGAATTACGAACATTGCAAGGGAAGATTGTGAGCGAGCATCAGTGATATTTGATTCTGAAAAAATGTTATAATCATTAGCAAAGGTCGCCTGATTTAATTAAGAAAAAGATAATAATTATATGACTCATTATAGATTTCATTTGCGCTGCTGCTGCCGCAATTTAGTTGGGGCGGCGCTATGGTTTTTAGCGGTTATAGCCCTAGTGTTTGCTTGGATAGCTTCAGGTAGAACGACTGGCACATTTTTAGGTCTCCCAGTAGCTCATTTATTTTGGGATGCTTTGATTTTGGGAGTTCTGGCCTTAGGCCAAAAAGTTGGCAAGCATTGTGGTGGTCATGGTGGCAATTGCGAAGTTTGTCAGCCGGGCGCGATGACTAAAGACGAAGACGAAGAATAGTTCTAGATGCTTAATCCTAAAGTTAAACTAAATACAAAAGTTTTCGACGCCGATGTCGAGCTGAAGCCGACCCGTGATGGGTATGGCGATGGTTTGGTTATTGCCGGTACGGAAGATGCCAATGTGGTGGTCTTGTGCGCCGATTTAACTGAATCAACTCGTTCGCATAAATTTCAGGAAAAGTTTCCAGAAAGGTTTTTTGAGATGGGAGTAGCCGAACAAAACATGGCTACGGTAGCTGCTGGCTTAGGCATCTCTGGCAAGGTAGCTTTCATATCTTCTTACGCTACATTTTCGCCCGGGCGTAATTGGGAGCAGATACGCACGACAGTCGCTTACAATGACTCTAATGTGAAGATAGCCGGCCATCATGCTGGTTTGATGACCGGCCCAGATGGCGCCACTCACCAAGCTATTGAAGACATAGCTACCATGCGCTCCATAGCCAACATGAGAGTTATAGTGCCGTGTGACTCCATTCAGGCTAGGCAGGCGACTGTGGCGGCTGCTAAAATCAAAGGGCCAGTTTATTTGCGATTTGCTCGAGAAAAGACGCCCATCATTACGACTGATGAAACACCTTTTGAAATCGGTAAAAACGTACTTTTGTGGAAATCTAAAAATCCTACAGTAACTATTTTTGTTGCCGGAGTATTGACTCACGGTGCTTTAGTAGCCGCCAAGGAATTGACTGACGAAAATATAGAAACTGCGGTTGTAAATGTTCATAGTATAAAGCCATTAGACGAAAAAAATATTGTTGAAATGGCAAAAAAGACTGGTGCGGTAGTTACCGTTGAAGAGCATCAAGTTAATGGGGGCCTAGGTGGCGCTATTGCCGAGTTGCTAGCTAAGAAACAACCAACACCGATGGAGATGGTCGGGATGCAAGATATTTTTGGCGAGTCTGGCCCGCCAAAAGAATTAGTGGAGAAATATAATCTTGGCCCTAAGGGTATCAAGGAGGCAGTTAAGCAAGCCTTGAAGAGAGTTGCTTAATCACTACGATCCTACGCCCCCAAGAAGCTAGTTTCTTAGGGGCGTTTTTTATTGTCGTTAATTTGTGTGCTAAAATTAAGGAATGCTAGATGTCGTCGCCATAGGTTCGGCTACTCAAGATGTCTTTTTGAAGGTTAATTTTCCATTGGTAGATAAGTCAGAAGTGCCATCCGGCAAGGCAATATCTTTACCGTTTGGTGAGAAGTTATCAGCTGATGATATTTATTTTACTATTGGAGGTAATGCAGCTAATGCCAGCATAACTTTCGCTAGACAGGGGCAAAAGGCGGCTTGCATATCTAAGTTGGGCCAGGATGATCCGGCTGATGTATTTATGAAGCGCCTAAATAAAGAAGGCGTTAAAACAAAATTTATAATTCAGACGCCCGAGCGGCCGACATCTTTTTCAGTTTTATTATTACAAGCTGGCGAAAGAACAATTATTAATTATCGTGGGGCCTCAAACACATTTGCCTTAGAAGATCTCAATCTAAAAAAATTGAAAGCCAACTGGTGGTACATATCTCTTTCGGGAGAATCGAGTGCTATGTTAAAGCCGTTATTGAAGTTTGCCAAAGAAAATAGTATCAGAATTGCTTTTAATCCGACAGGCTATCATCTTAATCATTATCGTCAGGATATCGTTGATTCTTTAGGTGATATAGATTTCTTGGTGGTTAATAATGGCGAGGCGGCAGAGTTGCTGGGTATGCCATTTGATATGAATAAGGAAAAAGAAGTTTTTCAGAAATTGGATGACATGGTGCCGGGCATAATTGCGGTAACGCGCGGAGATAAGGGCGTAACTGTATCTGATGGTAGCTTTGCATACACGGCTGGCATATTTACGGAACAGAGGATACTTGATCGCACTGGTGCCGGAGACGCTTTTGGTAGTGGGTTTGTGTCGACATTAATTAGATACGGCCAAGATTACAAAAAACCAGAAGTTATTAAAGAAGCCATCAGGTTTGCATCTGCTAACGCCACATCAGTAGTTGAGAATTTGGGCGCCAGTGAAGGGATTTTGGCTAAAGATTCATTTAATGTAGATAGTCGTTGGGAAGACTTAAAAATAAACCAAGAAGCTTTATGAACGGATACCATGAAAAATTAGGACGTATTTTGCGCGTAGATAAGAGATTCATCTCTGAGATTGAGGCAAGCTTAGAGCAGGTTACTGGCAAATCCGATGTTATGAAGAACATTGTTGAAGAGAATGACCGAATAGTAGCCGATCGTCTTGGCAGCTTAGGCCTATCTAAAAAGGTTGGCGCCAGTGAAGCGTACGACGCCCTCATTAGTAAGGTAGAGGCAGATGATTTGAAGATCTTTGAGTTGATTAATATTTCTTCGCTGCGCGTGCCAGAAGCTGCGAAGGTGGTAGTGGATTTCGTAAAAAAATTACACTCACCCAAGGTGGGCTATTTTCTTAAGATAGATAAAGCAAAGGAGTTTTTGATTGCCGAGCCACCCAAAAATATTTTAAAAGCTCTGGGATATAGTCGTGTTGAAGATATGTTGGCTAAAGAAGATATTCTGGAAGTTTATAGCGCTTTGAGATTTTTAGAAGATCGTAAATGGCAAAACGAGATTTTCTTTAAACAATATGAAGCTTTAACTCCTGATGATTTCGAAGAGCGACCAATCGTTCTTAGAGCCCTACATCCAAAATGGGCTAAGGCGGCAGAAGAGTTCGTGGCTAAAAAATATCACAATGTCAGTCACCTAAAAGAATTGGGAGTTATTTTTGTGATACCAGTATTTCTTGGTATTTCTGGCGAGACTATGAGATTGGTAAGCTTGTTGGCACATTATTTAAATGAAGTAACATACTATGCGAATCTTTTTAGAGATTTTCGCGATGATGGCGATGGCTTTGCTGGCAAGGTAATTTCTTTGCTTAGGGGCGACGTAGTCGAAAATCGTTTGGTTGGGCTAGGCTCAGAGAATAAGAGGCCTAGATTTTTAGTAGTGCAACGCTATCTTGCCAAAGATGATGAAAATGACTGGCGCTTATTCGAGCCGCGAATCAATCCAGAGGCATTGCACTGGGAAAGAGCCGAAGAAGATATAATGAAGATTAACCAAGTATTCCCCAATTTTCATAATGGTCTAGAATTTTGGAATGGATTGGGTTGGGTGGGCGACTATTTCCATACTAGTTCAGGCGTTGAGATATTGGTGAGCTTCAATCTAGTTGATACAGTAATGGCATTAGTTAAGCAAAAGGAAATGATAAAATATCTCTACCATCATCAGGAGGCTATGTGGAATAAGATATTCATTGAATATTTTGGAGAAGATAGATTATTGGAAATGAGTCGCAAACACATTCTTATGGGTTGGTTCCAAATCTAATATGAAGACATTCAAAGACATTATTGCTGAGGCTGACGAAAAGCAGGTAGCCGTAGGCCATTTCAATATTGCTGACACAGCGGCATTGAAAGCTGTTTTCGAATCGGCGCGCGAATTAAATGTACCTGTTATCATCGGCACGTCCGAGGGTGAGCGAGAGTTTTTAGATCCACATGAAGCTGTCGCGCTCATTAAAGAATTGCGCAAAAAATACGATTACCCGATTTTTATTAATGCTGACCATACGCATTCTTTAGAAAAAGTAGAGGAAGCCGCCAAGGCTGGCTATGACGCAATTTTATTTGATGGAGGCAAGCTTCCGCTGGAAGAAAATTTTCAGAAAACTAAAGAGGCAGTTGATCTAGTTCGATCAATTGACTCAAATATCATTGTTGAGGGGGAGCTGGGCTATATCGGTGGCGGCTCTAAAATATTAAAAGAGATACCAGAAGGAGCTGCAATTAAAGCAGGGGACTTTACTAATCCCGAGGATGCGGCTAGATTTGTCGTTGAGACTGGCATAGATTTGTTGGCGCCAGCGGTGGGTAATATTCATGGCATCTTGGCTAGCGCTGCTAATCCAAATTTGGACATAGAGCGCATTAGAGAGATTAGATCTGCTGGAGGAGCACCATTAGTCCTTCACGGCGGTTCTGGTGTTAGCGATGAAGATTTTTCTAAAGCCATAGAGGCTGGCGTAGCAATTATTCATATCAGTACTGAAATGCGGGTAGCTTGGCGAGCGGGCTTAGAAAAGAGCTTGAAGGAAAAGCCGGATGAATTAGCTCCATATAAGCTTTTAGATTCTTCGGTGTTAGCCATAAAAGAGGTTGTATCCAAGAGGCTTAGGCTATTCAACAGAATGAAGTAGGTTGGTAGCCAGGATTGCGAGAAATAGAATAATAGTTTATAATAGATTGAAATTATTAATCGAGTTTAATCATGGAATTAAGTGTTCAAAAACGAGAGCAATTTGGACGACAAACTAAAGCCCTTCGCAGAACAGGTCTAGTTCCGGCTGAACTATACGGTCGTGGGTTAGAAAATTTGCATCTGTCTGTTAATGCTAAAGAATTTGCCAAAGTTTTAAAACAAGCTGGCGAAAGCTCAATAGTTGACTTGTTAATAGATGGAGAAAAAAGACCAGTTTTGATTCACGACGTTGCTGTTCATCCAGTTACCGATGAAGTCACTAATATAGACTTTTATCAAGTTAGGTTAGATGAAAAAATTACTGTTTATGTACCAGTTCATTTTATGGGCGAATCGCAAGCCGTGAAAGACGGTGGGGTTTTGGTTAAGGCGATGCAAGAAATCGAACTAGAGGCATTGCCTAATAATATACCCAAGGCCTTAGAGGTAGACTTATCCAAATTAACTGAAATTGGCCAGAGCATATATATAAAAGACCTATCTTTGTCAGAAGATGTTAAGTTTTTTGTTGATATCGAAACACCAGTGGCTAGTGTTATAGCCCAAGTTACTGAAGAGGAGGAGGCTGCTATGGAGGCAGCTGCAACTGATGTTGATGCAGTTAAGGTGGAATCTGAAGAGAAAAAAGCTGAGCGCGATGCCGAGAAAGGAGTCGAGCCTGTCGCTACTGGCGAGGCTGAAGCCGCTCCCGCAAAATAGCTTTTAGAGCTATAATTAAACCATGGCTAATAAACCGCGAGTTTTGGTTGATATCAAGACTGCACGGCTAAGAATCTTTAAGGGACTGCCGCCGCGAATCAACCTTTTCTCTAAAAAGACCATCTATTTACCCCTATCAACTGGTCTTAAGCTCTCATTTGTATTGTTGGCGGCTTTTTCGTTGATATTTGGATCGGCTATGGCACCGCTGAATCACAGCCAATCACTAGCCGCGCAGACTGATGCCGAACGTCAAGAGTTGGAAGAGCAACTAGCAGATTTAGAATCACAGATCTCACAATATGAGTCAACGGTGGCTAGCTATAAACAACAAGGGTCAACTTTGCAGAAAGAGCTTAACCGCTTAAATGCGCAGATGAGCAAAATTAACCTTCAAATTAAGGCCGTAAACTTATCACTGACAAGGCTAGACGATGAGATTGTTGATAATCGTGGCAAGATTACTAGCATCGAAGATGACATAGAGCTTAGCAAAAGCGCCCTGACAAGGGCTATGCAAAGTGTGTATGAAAACGAAAACGTTAGCTTGTTGGCCATTTTAATAAAGAATGCCAGTTTATCTGATTTTTTTGGAGATATTAATAATTGGATGGAGGTTCAGGGCAGCTTAAATATTACGCTGGATAGAATCACTAAGCTACGCCAAGATTTGCTGCAGGAGCGAGAGGTATTGGCTATAAAGCGTAATGACGTTGAGTCATTAAAGATTTATCAGGATGCTCAGCGCAAAGATTTAGCTTCGGCCAAAACAAATAAGGACGATCTACTAAAAACCACTAAGGGCCAAGAATCCAAATATCAAGCCATTCTGCAGGAGAAACTTAAGACAGCGGCGCAGGTTCGTAGCCAAATTTTTTCGTTGTTGGGCGGGGGGGAGATGACTTTTGAAGAGGCGTACAAATTTGCTCGCTTTGCTGAGCAGGTTACTGGCGTGAGGGCTGCTATGATATTGGCAGTTTTAGATAGAGAATCAGCCTTAGGATATAACGTTGGCAAATGTAACTATAAGACGGCCATGCATCCTACCAGAGACATTCCTCCATTTTTGGCCCTAACCGAATCATTAGGCATTAATCCAGATACAATTATGGTGTCATGTCCTAATCGGGATGGGGCTTATGGTGGCGCTATGGGCCCGGCTCAATTCATACCATCTACTTGGGTTTTGTATTCTGATAGGATAGGCGATTTGACTGGTAGTAATCCTCCGTCACCTTGGCGCAATGGTGACGCCTTTATGGGGACGGGGCTATATCTTAAAGATGCTGGCGCTGCCGATGCTGCCTTGGATAAAGAAAGAATTGCTGCTGCACGTTATTACGCCGGTGGGCGTTGGCGTAATTTCGTTTGGAGTTATGGTGATTGGGTGGTTAGAAGAGCTCAACAGTTTCAGGAAGATATAGACATATTAAATTCTTGATGATCTAAGCTTCGGAGTCCAGAATTCTATAAGTTTACGGTTGAGTCGTGTTGTGATAAATTAAAATACAGCCTTGGTCATTAGTCGTCGTCATGAAGGAGCTAGCTATGTTTATTTGGCGTTGGTTTAAGGCAGTAGGACGATGGTTTGATTATGTCATTTTGGGTCCGCGTCAGGCCAATAAAGTTGCTACCGATATGGGTCTTATAGATCGTTGTTGGTATAAACTATATCGTCGTAGCATTCACAAAGAAGCCTTGGTCATACACGAGGATTGTGGCACTAGGTTGCGCATAGCTATGCGCCGAAGTGATTACTCAGTTGTTAAATATTGCTACAAGTGTCGTGAAATTATAGCCAGTGGTTTGACCATGGGGGCTATAAGACGATAATTCCCGCTAGATTATGCGGGAATTTTTTTAAAAGCTTTTATAACCGGATCAAGGTTACCATTAAGCACTTCTTCAATGTTGTGCCATTTTTTACCGATGCGGTGATCAGTAATGCGATCATTGGGGAAGTTATAAGTTCTAATTTTCTCTGATCGATCACCAGATCCAACTTGTTCCTTGCGTTCGCCTGATACTTTTTTAAATTCGGCTTCCTGTTGTTGCTCATATAGCTTGGCTCTTAAAATAGACATAGCGGCTTCGCGATTGGCGTGTTGTGATCTTTCGGATCGAGATGAAATAACGATGCCACTTGGTTTGTGAGTCACTCTGACGGCAGTCTCAACTTTATTTACGTTTTGGCCGCCGGGTCCGCCAGCTCGCGAAAACGACACCTCGATATCATTAGGGTTGATAACTAACTCTTTTGGCTCAATCTCTGGCAATATGGCGACAGTGGCGGTAGAGGTATGGACGCGGCCAGATTTTTCAGTTGCTGGCACGCGTTGGACTCGATGAACGCCAGATTCTTGCTTTAGGCTGTCGCAAACACCATCGCCAGACATCTTGGCTATAAATGTCTTGTAGCCGTTTAACGTGGTCTGGTTGTAATCAACAACGTCAAATTTCCAACCCACCTTGGCGGCATATCTTTGGTACATTCGTGCTAGGTCTCCTGCAAAAATGGCGGCTTCGTCGCCGCCAGCTCCAGCGCGTATTTCTAAGATGATTTTATTGGTCATGCCGAGCACAAGCTACTTTTTAGTCTTCTTGGTTTTTTTAACTCGAGGCTTTTTAACCCCCCTTGGCATAGTTGCCGCTTTGGCTCGGCGAGCTTTAAATTTCTCGACTTTGCCAGCAGTATCAATCAATTTCTCTTTGCCGGTATAAAAAGGATGACAGTTGCTGCAGATTTCTGTCTCTATCTTCTCGGTAGTTGATCCGAGCGTGAATGTCTTGCCACAGCCGCATTTGACCTGGGCTTTATTAAAATATTTAGGATGTATATCTGACTTCATAATAATCTAGAGTTTATAACAATTTAATTAACTTGGCAAGATAGATGATGATCGCGGGGTTGACCATCGCATTCATCTCTAATAACATTATTACTATGCTCTTTGAGACAATAATTCCTTCATAAAGGAGGGAGGGAATGAATCGAATCAGAAATAGTTTATTGATAACATCATTATTCGCTTTCCTGTTGCTAATGCTGGGTTGCACTGCCGTTAATCATCAGATCACTAAGACTGGTATGTTTAATGATGACTTGGATGCGATGATGGTTGCTTGGGGTCAGATCAAGCGCAATGAGACAACCATTCATGAATTACAAGAACTTGGTTTTGACTTGGATGCTTCTAATGTCCAATATTGGGGCGGTCAAGAAGCCGTACGTCAGATATTAAGCGATGAGGCTTTTCGAAATCCTGAGAGGCTCGATGCTTTTTTGGAAATGTTTAGCCACTATGAGATGTATGATATACCCTACATCGACATGACTAGCAAGAAAGATAGATTTTATATAAACAAGAAGAATTCGGAGCGTAAGGGGGATGAGGTTAAGCTCTCTGTCGTGCTCAAAGACGGCGTAGTATCCTACGCCGGCCATCGTAAGGTGCGCGTTGATGAATACGGTTCTGACTCGGCCTTCGCTCAGGGCTTCTTGGAAGTCATTGGCGATTTCGCTGGGCTCAAGGATTTGGCCAAGTAAATTAATAATGACCTCATTGAAAATGGGGTCTTTTTAATAAAATCAAAGCCCCGCCGAGGCGGGGCTTTGACCACAATTTGTCAGGGCATTCCTTAGTCGATATCATCGCTTGGGAATACTCACATTCACTCTAATAAGAGTATACACGCTAATGGCCGCAAAGTCAACCCTAGCCGCTATTAAGGTTAGTTATTGCTTAATTGGGGTTAGTGTTTTAAATTTAGGATATATGGCTTGTAGGCCCCCCAGAGGGCTACGCAAGTGCGACGTGGCTTAATACCAGAAATTTGGATTTTCTGAGGGGTCACATGGACGCGCACTCACTTAACACAATTTGTATTGGAGGTCACCACATGTGACCCCCCAGACAATTCAATCAAATGTGTAGCCCTCTGGATGGCGTATGGCATAGCTAAGAGCGAGCGATGAATTACTAAGCATGTTTGAAAGTCAGGTTTCGCTAGTAAAATACAGTAACTACAAGATTGGCGGGCTTGCCCGCCATTTTTGCGCAGCTAATAGCGTTGGTCAATTGACTCTAGCTGTTGAAAAGGCACGCAAGAATAAAAGCCCAATCTTTATTTTGGGTGGTGGCACCAATCTTTTGATAAATGACAATGGCTTTGATGGTCTAGTATTAAAGCCGGAGATCGGATTGCTTAAGGCCAATGGTGACTTAGTAACAGTTGGTGCAGGGGTGCCAATTGACGAATTGCTTGATTACTCAATTACCAGAGGACTATCTGGCTTGGAGTGGGCTGGTGGATTGCCGGGTACCTTGGGTGGAGCGGTACGCGGTAATGCTGGCGCTTTTGGTGGCGAGATCAAGGACGTTGTAAAAGAAGTAGTGAGTTTAGATATTTCCAAGCCTAAGCCCCAAGTCGTTCGTAGGGATAATAAGGCTTGTCGTTTTGGGTATCGTGATAGTGTTTTCAAGCAACGAGATGGCGACGAAATAATTTTAGAAGCCACTTTAGCGCTTAGTAGGGGCGACAAAAAAGCTATCAGCACAGCTATCGAAGAAAAGATTGCCTATCGTCAAAATAGGCAACCATTAGAATATCCCAATATCGGCAGTATTTTTAAAAATGTTGATTTGAAGAAGTTTGATAAGAAGCAGCAAAAGGAGTTGGTTGGAGTATTGAAAGTCGATCCTTTTCCAGTAGTACCTACGGCATATCTGATCCACGTGGCTGGCCTCAAGGGGGTGAGTTGGGGTGGAGCTATGATATCGCCCAAGCACCCAAATTTTATAGTTAATGTGTTAGATGCTAAGGCAGAAGATGTTAAAAAGTTGATAGAACTGGTAAAATTAGAAGTAAATAGAAAATTTAAAGTCGATTTAGAAGAAGAAGTAATAACGGTTTAGCTAAATATGAAAATAGTAATAAAATATACAAACGTAGAATCTACTACGGCGATTGACGTCTATATTAATGAAAAATTTGGGCTGTTGGCTAAGGTTTTAAGTCGTTGGGAATTAGAAAGTGAGACCCAGCTCTTCGTTGAAGTCGGGCGCACTACCAAGCATCATCACAAGGGCCCGGTTTATAAGGCTGAAGTTAATATGCAGTTGCCAGGTAAGTTGTTTAGGGCGGAGCGTGAAAACTGGGACATGCGAATTGCCATCGATGAAGTGAAAAATATCTTAAAAGAGCAGATAGCTGAACATAACGACCGGCAGGATAAATAAAGGCCTCTGCTGTGCAGAGGCCTTTGTGTTATTGCGAAAATAATGCCAGAATAGCCTAAAAGTAAGCACAAAGATATGTTAGGATGGTTTTCAAAATTATTTAAATCAGATAAGGAGCTGCGCCAGAAGGTTGATGAGATTAATGCCTTGGAAGATGAGGTGAAAAAGCTGGCTGATGACCAGCTTAAGCTAGAAAGCGATAAGCTGCGCAAATTAGTTGCCGAGGGCAAAACCCTGGACGAGGTTCTGCCCTACGCCTTTGCTTTAGTGCGTGAAACAGCCCGGAGGACCTTGGGTCAGCGTCATTTTGACGTCCAGTTAATGGGCGGCATTGTTTTGCATCAGGGCGTGATTGCCGAGATGAGGACTGGCGAAGGTAAAACCCTTGCGTCCACCGCCCCGGTTTATTTAAACGCCCTTAGTGGCCAGGGTGCCCATGTGGTTACAGTTAATGAATATCTAGCCAAGCGCGATACTGTCTGGATGGGTCAAATCTATCATGCCTTAGGTTTGAGCGTGGCCTGTCTAGTTCACGAGGGTGCTTTATTATATGATCCGGATTTTACTGGGGAAAAAATCAAATCACAGAATTCAGATGACAAAACTGGGCATAGACATAATGAGTCTGCCTTGTTGGATAAAGAAAGAGACACGACTGGTAGCTTTGTTGTGCAGGAAGAGTATTTGCGCCCGGTTAGCCGCCGAGAAGCTTATGGAGCTGATATAACTTATGGTACTAATCACGAATTTGGATTCGATTATTTGCGCGACAATCTGGCCCAAAGCAAGGATCAACAAGTGCAGCGGAATTACAATTATGCTGTTATCGACGAAGTGGACAGTATCTTAATTGATGAAGCTCGCACGCCTTTGATAATTTCGGCTCCGGATAAAGAATCTAGTCAATATTATAAAACCTTTGCACGAGTTGTGCGTAATTTGGACAAAGAGACTGATTATACTGTTGATGAGAAGTTGCGCACCGTTGAAATAAGCCAAGATGGCATCGATAAGGTTGAGAAGGCTTTGAATATTAAAAATCTTTATAGTGCTGAAAATCTGCGCCTAACTCATTATTTAGTCGAATCACTTAAGGCGCAGGCGCTTTTCCAAAAGGACAAGGATTATGTGGTGAAGGAGCAAGAAATTGTTATAGTTGATCAATTTACTGGCCGCCTTATGCAAGGGCGTCGTTATTCTGGCGGCTTGCATCAAGCCATTGAGGCCAAAGAAAGCGTTCACGTACAGAATGAATCTCGTACTTATGCCTCTATTTCGATTCAAAACTACTTCCGAATGTACGAGAAAATAGCTGGCATGACTGGCACTGCCGAAACATCAGCTGAGGAGTTTGATAAAGTTTATGGCCTTAAGGTAGTGACAGTGCCGACTAACCAGCCAATAGTTCGACAAGATTTGCCAGACTTAATTTATAAAAGTCATGAGGGCAAATATGAGGCCATCATCCGAGACATAAAAGAGCGCGTCCAAAAAGGTCAGCCGATTTTGATTGGCACAGTGTCTATTGAAAAAAATGAAGAGCTGGCCAACCGTTTGAGAAAAGCTGGTATTCGTTTTGAAATACTGAACGCCAAGAACCATGAACGCGAAGGATCAATTATTGCTCAAGCCGGTAAGGCGGGTGCGGTAATGGTGGCTACCAATATGGCCGGTCGCGGTGTTGATATCGTTTTGGGTGGAAACCCGCCTGATATATTAGCGGCACAAAAAGTTAAGGAAGCTGGCGGCTTGCATGTTATCGGTACCGAGCGTCATGACTCCCGTCGTATAGATAATCAGCTGCGTGGCCGTTCCGGTCGTCAGGGCGATCCAGGCTCGTCGCAATTTTTCTTATCTTTAGAAGACGATTTGCTCCGTATTTTTGGCGGTGGGCGCATTCAGGGTTTTATGCAGACCATGAAAATGCCGGAAGATATGCCTATTCAAGCCGGTATGCTTAATCGAGCCATTGCCCAAGCCCAAAGCAAGGTTGAGGGCTTTAATTTTGATGCTCGCAAACACTTATTAGAATATGATGATGTATTGAATAAGCAGAGGAGCGCCATCTATAAAAAACGTCGAGAGCTTTTAGAGCAAAATAGTCATCCGCAGATGTTGGGGGCTTTAGATATGTTTTGGATGACTCATTTAGAAAACATGGAAGCCTTAGGTGAGTCAGTGCGCTTGCGCGCCTATGGCCAACATGATCCGTTGGTGGAATATCGCAAAGACGGGCGGGAGTTATTCCAACAATTGTTAGAGGATTTTGATAAGTGGACAAAGGACAATAAGGATAAATTGGAGGGCTTAAAGATTGCTCAAGCCGAAGATTTATCAGCTGATCATCCCGGTGGTGTTTATAAAAATAATTCTAATAACATTAACTTGGGTGGCAAGAAAATTGGTCGCAACGATCCCTGCCCATGCGGGTCGGGTAAGAAATATAAAAAGTGTCATGGGGCATAGAATAAGGTATTATGAAAAATATGGAAAAAGAACCAAAAATTGAGAAAAGCTTGGAAGAACAACTGCGTGAGGGGGGTCATAAAATTGAAAAAGCGCAACTATTAGAAGACGAATCAATGCAGTGCGATGGGTGTATCGAGAATGACAGTTTCCAATTTTACCAAGAAGGCTGGTTTATTGAGGGGCAATTTTATTGCCCAAACCATAAAGAGGGAGCAATAAAATTATTGGAAGAAATTGATAAGGACGTTGAAAGAAGAAAATCGGAGCAAGAGCAGATTATTAAAGAAAGAATGAGACGATCTGGCTTGGAATGAAGCCTCTGCGGGATATTTAAGAAGCGGCGGAGGTGCCCATGGGCAATGAGGATAAAAAAGCCGCTGGGCGAACCATGCGGCGGGATAGTTGAGGAATGAGGTCGTGCTGATTACCGCCTCGGCTTAAAGAGAAATCCAAAAATTATCCCCAAAGCTATTCCCCAAAATAAACTGTTTAAAAGTAGCGTGCCTGCGCAAAATCCGATGAGGAACCAGAAAACACTCATGGCGCATCTCCATAGTGGTTGTTAAAGTTCTACTATATTATAGTATATAAATCTTCAGTAGTCTAATAAAAAGCTCCGCTGAGGCGGAGCTTGAGGGTCTGGGGTTATTATGCTGCTGGTTAGCTTGCTGTTGTCTCATCAAGGGCTTGTGTCAATGCCCTACATTCTTCTGCCAGCCTCAGGCTGGCACTGGCGAATTCATCTCCATCAGTTGCCTTCTTCTTTAGATAGCCTATCATCTGGTCATATCCCGCTAGTGGGTTTGCTTCCAGACCCTTAATGGGTATACATGGATCGCCACCATCCTGAGGTTGTGCATTGCGGCTTGTCAAATCTAGACTCCTTCATAAATCCCATTCTTACCTCCTCGTAATGAGCCGAGTGGTAGATACTAGCAAGTTCGCAGATATATGTCAATAGGGGGGTCATTTATAAAAAAGACCCCACGCCGGTGTTTGCCGGGGTGGGGTCAAGGTGGTGTCCTGGGTTTATGTGTGCACCCGGTTTTTGTTATCAGGGCCACCACCTTTATATAATGAGCTTAGCAAGGCTTATAGATAAGTCAATACTATACTGCTGTCGGGTCGAAAAACATAATCGTAGCTGTCTTGGCCAATATTTTCGCGTCCAACCATAGAGATTGATTTTTTACATAATGGCTATCTAGTTCTAATTCTTTTATAAATGCCAAACTAGAAGCGCCGCTGACCTGTGACAGACCAGTCACGCCAGATTTTGCTAGTATCAAATGTTTATGCTCCCAGGGATAATAAATAACTTCGCGAGGTTCGTGTGGCCTTGGCCCAACCAGAGACAATCTGCCTTGCAATACGTTAACTAACTGCGGTATTTCATCAAGGCGGAATTTACGGATTACTTTGCCGACTTTGGTTAGCCGCGGATCATTTTTCATCTTAAAGAATGGGCCATCGGTGCGTTGGTTGAGTCCTTTGAGGTGCGGCTTCAATCCGTGAGCACCGTCGATCATAGAGCGGAATTTATAAACTTTTATAATTCGTCCTTGGCTGACGCGATCTAATCTGACGATAACTGGCCCGCGACTCTCCAGCTTAATCGCTAAGGCAATTAGCGGCCATAATGGCGCTGACAATATTAATCCAAAAATTGTACCAAAAATATCTATAGCCCTTTTCATGATTTCATTATACACGCTAGAATAGATTTATGCGCGTAGCACTATTACATGACTATTTAAATCAATATGGTGGTGGCGAGCGTGTGCTCGAAACTTTGATGGAAATTTTTCCTGACGCACCTATCTATACCTTGCTTTATGATGAGGATAGGACTTATGGAAAATTCAGAGGGCGTGTCAAAAAAACCAGTTTTTTGGATTGGCCACTGGCTAGACGGAATCACCGCTGGTTTATACCTTTTATGGCTCGAGCAGCGGAAGCCATGAATGTCGATGATCAATATGATCTTATAATTTCGGACACTGCTGGTTATGCCAAGGGCATTAGGGTTCCTGCTGGGGCCGTGCATTTGTCATATACCCATACGCCGTTGCGCTATGCTTGGGAGCAAGATAATTATTTACAACCAATACTTAGCAAGCCACAGCTTTTAATGGCGCGGCCGATTTTAAATTATTTGCAACGTTGGGATCATAAAGCTGGCCAGAAGCCAGACCACCTGTTAGCTAATTCACGCTTCATAGCCGATAAGATTAAGCGATATTATGACCGCGAGTCTGACGTGATTTATCCGCCAGTAGATACCAAAATGTTTTATCGTGAAAAGAACGTCAAAGATCGATCATATTATTTAGGAGTCGGTCGTTTATTGCACTACAAGAGATTTGATCTGATGGTCAAGGCCTTTTCTAAATTAGGCCTGCCATTGAAGATTTTAGGAACTGGTCCAGAATTAGAAAATCTTAAGACCCTAGCTGATAGTGGGGTTGGCTCTAAAGCGAATATCGAGTTCATAACTTTCTTGGATAATGAGAATGAATTGAGAAGTCTATATAATAACGCCAAGGCACTCGTTTTCCCGCAGGTGGAGGACTTTGGCTTAGTAGCTGCCGAGGCACAAGTCTGTGGCACGCCCGTTATAGCCTATGGAGCTGGCGGAGCCTTGGAAATAGTAGACGATTCTATCAGTGGGGTGCTATTTGAAAAGCAATCGGTGGAAAGTTTAATTAATGCCGTAATGCGCGTTGAGAAAATGCGCTTCAATCGAGCCAAGATTAGTTCGATGGGAAGTCGTTTTTCCAAGGACAAATTTAAAAAACTGCTGCTTGCCAAAATTGATAGTCTTGGTATATAATCTTTGTTAATGTCCGAGAAGGATAACAACAACCAAATAGTTGCTGAATTAGATCAGGATGGCGCTGAAGTCACTGAAGAGTTGGCCATAGATCCGACGGTGTTGGAAGACATGCTTCGAGCTGGAGTTTTGTATGGCCGTTCAAAATCTAGGACGCATCCTAAGATGAGAAAATACATCGAGATGACTAGAAATGGTATCGAGATTTTTGATCCGTCTAAAACGTTGGAAATGTTAAAGGCGGCCGGTGATTTTTTGAAGGATGTTGCCAAGAAAAACGGCTCGATTTTATTAGTGAGCACACTACCGGCTTCAAAAGAGCTAGTGAGGAGTCTGGCTGAAAAGTTTGGCTTCCCGCATGTCACTAATCGTTGGTTGGGCGGGATCTTAACCAATTATAAAACCTTATCGCAGCGTTTGCAGTATTATATGGATCTTAAGGCCGATCGTGAGATGGGTAAGTTAGAAAAATATACTAAGAAAGAGAGGTTTGGTTTTGACAAAAAGATAGCCAGATTAACCATCTTGTTTGGCGGCCTAGAGAAGTACGCTGGGTTGCCGGACGCTTTGTTAGTTGTAGATGCCGAAGAGCATGCTACTGCTATTCGCGAAGCTAATCGCTTGAATATACCAGTGGTTTGTCTAATGAGTAGCAATTCCAAACCGGCATCGGTAGATTATGTAATTCCTTGTAATAGTGGCGCTAGATCTGGCGTTGCCTGGATATTGGAGCGTCTTGAGCAAGCCCTTGAGCAAGGTCAAATGGAAAAGCAGGAGTTGACTAAGATCAAAGATGCCAAGAAACCGGAGGAGCCCGCTAAGGAGGAGCCTGCCAAATAGATCATGTCTACTACTGATGTACAAAAATTAAGGGAAATGACTGGTGCCGGAGTTATGGACTGCAAAAAAGCCATTGATGATGCCAAGGGTGATTTAGACGCAGCCGTTAGATTAATCAATGAAAGAGGTTTGCTAAAAGCGGAAAGAAAAGCTGGTCGTGGAACTGGAGCTGGTTTTTTAAAGTCCTATCTTCATAACGATCGTGTCGGTGTTCTGTTAGAATTAAGGTGTGAGACTGATTTTGTGGTTAGGTCAGAGCCGTTTCAGGAATTAGCTCACGAATTGGCAATGCATATTACAGCCATGAATCCAGCAGATATAGACACGTTGTTGAGCCAGCCTTATGTTAAAGATGAAGCGATGTCTGTTGAAGATTTTATTAAGGGGGTTGTAGCCAAGGTGGGCGAGAATATTCAGGTGGCTCGCTTTTGTCGGTACGAGATATAATTGGTAGCCACACATGTACAATTTCATTTTACAAACTACAGTTATTTTGGCCTTGGGCATAGTTGTTTTTTTAGTGGCTAGAGTAAAGTCCAGAGTCGGTGTGGCTCCGGATACTAACGAGAGGAAAGATTATGTGGATAACATAATGACCAAGCTGCCTTTGGCTAAAATCGATAATACTCTTAATTCTTTTTTTGGTAAATCGTTACGCAAATTTAAAGTAGTGGTTATGAAAGTTGATAACTTGACTAATATATATATTAATAAGTTAAAGAAAAATGGCAATGTTAATCCTGGCGGCGATATCAAGGAGGTCCTTAACGAAATTCCAAAATCTGATAATATTGATAAGCAGGTATAACTGGGCAGGTGGTAGAGTGGTCAATTACACGACGCTGTAGACGTCGCGCCTTCGGGCTACGGGGGTTCGAATCCCTCCCTGCCCACATTTTCAAAGACTCCGTTTAGCGGGGTCTTTTGAGGTCTTGTGAGGATTCGAACCAAGCAGCACACCTCGCGTCAATAAGAGATTCGTCAGCTGGTGGCTCGGGAACTATAGAAATAAAGGGTATGAGCAAGACTATGTCTGTGGCTTGCTATAATAACTAAGTTGTGGTAGTATGTCCCCAGTCCTTTAATTACCGCGAAAAGGGGATTCCGAATGTCATCTAGTCTACGAGGAAATCGTGAGGTTGCGTTTAATCATATGCGGACCAGTAGAGCAATCTTATTGGTTTCGCCTGAAAGTCCCGACATTGATTCTGTTAGTTGCATGGTTGTTTTTGAGGCTTTTGTAAAATGGATTAACCCGCAAGCCAAAATAGCGCTCTATTGTTGCCAATCGATCAATTCTCTTGCTAGAAATTCGTTATTCGAATTCATTAAGGGTAATACCGAAGTTGTCACAACTTTACCTGATTGGCATCCAGATAACGTTGTTGTCTTCGATTATGGCAATCTAGCTCGCGCCAAATTGCCAGATGCTTATAAGGGCATCTCCATTATCGGATTTGATCACCACCCAATGTCTGGCCAAGAGCCGAGCATCGGTATAATTGATGAAGCGGCGGCATCTTGCACTGTTGTGTTATACGATTTTTTCAAATTCGCTGGGTTTGACATCAGCGAGGACGTTGCCTCTACTCTTATGGCAGGCTTATTTGCCGATACTGGTAGATTTAACAATCTTAGCGTTGATCGTAGATCCTTCGAGGTTGCGGTCCATCTTGATCCAGATGATAAGTTGATTAAGAGAATGCTTGCAGCATCGCGGAGACGAATTCCTTTTCGCAGGCTTCAGGCCTGGAGTCGGATTTTAGACGCTGTCGTTCTTGATAGAAAAAGTAGAGTAGTGTCTTTAACTGTTGGTCTTGCAGATAAGAAAGATTGGAACGTAAACAAGCGAGATGTCATGACGGCTTTTAGCAATATCCAATCTGTTCAAGAGGCTGTTGTCGCAGCGGTAATGATCGAAGAAAGAGCTGGTCATTGGTCCGTTTCGTTACGCCCTGGGCCTATGGCTCAAGTGGATGTCAATGAGATTGCTAAAAATTTCGGTGGTGGTGGGCACAAGGGTGCTGCCGGATTCAAATTTGGTGGTGGCGATGCTTGGCGCACACTCAGTGATTTGCGCGAATTCGTGGTTGATAAATACAAGAATAGTTAATGGATTTACAAACCCTGCTATGGTGGGGTTTTTTAATTGTGCTTTGTTTGCTCGGTCAACATTTTGTTGTTAATATTCTCTTGAAGTTCCTTTGGCGTAACTATGGATTAATATCTTGCCAGCGTAGCTCAGTGGTAGAGCAACTGTTTTGTAAACAGTAGGTCGTCGGTTCAAATCCGACCGCTGGCTCATTTTTGTCTGATTGCAATAGTGGGGTTTCTTGGCTAGAATAGATTTAATGTTGGTTTATGTAGTCCCGCTGTGGCGGGGGAGGTCGCCGGTGTAGTTCAGTGGTAGAACATTTTCTTGGTAAGAAAAAGGTCGTGAGTTCGATTCTCGCCACCGGCTCAGAATGTTGTTTAGCAGAGAATTAGCCCTAGACTTGTCGAAGGGCGACGGTTTTGCTACTGTTTAATGCATTATGGCTAAATCAAAATTCAGTACTAACTTAATAAAGTTTAAATGCACGGTCTGTGGCCGGACGAATTATTATAGCCGCAAGAATAAAAAGTTAGTTACTAAGAAAATAGAACGTTCTAAGTTTTGCGCTGGTTGCCGCAAGCACACTCTCCACAAAGAGGGCAAGAAATAAAACGGCCCCGACAAAGTCGGGGCACTGGGGCGCTTTGCTCCGGAAAATTGCAAGCCACCGCCTGCAATTTTTATACGTCCGAATAAATTCGGGCAACGTAGTAATCTTTACCCCCGACCCTGTTGGGGGAGGTGTTTGCATTGGGTGCAATATAGTAATAAACTTGGTTTATAAGATCTTTGAAAATATTTCCCTAGGGGAGGGATGCCATGACTTGGCGACAAAAAGGATATAATATCCTGGCTGTTTTTGGTTTTGATTTGGTTTGGTCAGTTATGGTACTGGTTGTTCTGTCATTCTTTATGGGTGATTCGGTTTCGCAACTGTTTCAGGAATTGGTGGCGGCGACTGTCTTATCTGGCTTCAGTCTTGCTGGCGATGGTTTCTGGTTATTCTTTCTAATGTCTTGTGTCGTGGCTCCATTGTGGGAAGAATATATCTTTCGCAGATGGCCGTTATCATTTATGGAAACTTATATCGAAGATCAAGCTACTCGTAGGTGGTTGGCTCATTTTTATAACAATGACTTCAAGGAGCCAGATCAAGCCACATTTGATGCCGAGAGCGAGGCTATCAGGCGTAGGCGGATTCTCGCCACTGCGATCGCAGCTTCCATTATATTCGGGATTCTTCATGGCAGCATTTTCAATATCCTAATTCAGGGCGCTTCCGGTTTGGTCGCCTGCTGGCTCTACTACCGGAACGATCGGTGTTATTGGTCGGTAGTTATCAGCCATGGGTTGTGGAATTTTATGGTGATCTGGGGATTGGCTCTGTTAGTCTAGTAATATGCCGCAAGCTTGATACTTGTGGCATTTTTGATTAAGTTAGTAGATGAGGGGGCATAGTTTCAATGGCAAAACGTCGGTCTCCAAAACCGGATTTCCAGGTTCGAGTCCTGGTGCCCCCGCCAGATTTCCAAGTTTGAACCTTAGTGTTTGCAACGTTTTTTGACCCCCTTTGGGGTCTAGGAGGTTCGATCTTGGAGACTTGTAAGTCCATAAGTACATCAAAAACTGGCGTCCAAATGGGCGTCAGTTTTTGGCTTCTTACCACGAATCCTTCAAAGCAAAACTAATCAAAAACCGCTCCAAGTTATTTTAGAGCGGTGGATTTTTAGAAGATGTGCGGAGTTTCGATGTCTATTTTTTGAATAGAGTTAATTTTCTCTACCACACGAGCCCGATTTAAAAAGGCAACCGCCTTTGACTCACAGCTTTCGATAACATGAGAAGTATTAATATGGCCATTGCGATCCGCCCATTCTATGATAAAGAGCTGCATGTCATCTCCTCATAATGATTTGTTGAAGAACGGGAAGTCGGCTGTTGCTGACATAGTAACAAGTCTTATATCTGCGGTCAACTGGCGGGTTGGTATTGAATATATCCAAGCATTCTTATGACGCCCGGGATTATGTCGGCGCGGGCAGTGCCAATATGAGTAAATTTTAGATGTGCCCTACTGGCCTCGGCTAGATAAGGATTATTATTGATGGCCTCCTGATATGCTGATTCTTCGTCTTCGGCTGCAATTAGTAATGTAAATGGGCTAACGTCGGTGTAGTCCATGACGTAGAGATTCATGAACGTCTCCTTGAAAAGTACATTCTAACATAATAACGATTTAGCATGGATATGCAAGTTAGAAAATAAAAATCCCCATCAGTCAGTAGGCGGATGGGGATGCATGCTATCACCACATAATTTCAAAATGCCACTGGCGTGACTTAAAGTTTTATTATATGATGTCGCTAGTACGTTATCTTCTAACAAAGGAGCTCTTATCATGGCAAATCGACCCAAGTTGGTTGGGCTTACCGGGAATATGGGATGTGGCAAGAGCGTAGTGGCTAAGTTTTTGTCTGAATTGCCGAAAATAGTAGTTATCAGCACAGATGAGATTGCTAAGGATATTGTTTCTGATCCCCAGCATCGAAACAAGATCGAAGAAATTTTTGGCGCTTTGGTTTTTGATGATAATAAGCCGGATTTTCAGCTGATGGCCGAAACATTTTTTTCTAATCCCGATGTAAAGCGTCAGTTTGAAGATTTCGTACATCCATTGGTGTGGCAAGCTGTTGATAATCGGATTAACGAGTTGCCGGACGATTCGGTGGTGGTTATCGAATCGGCGCTTATTTTTGAAAATAGCAATCGATGGCGATTTGATGAAGTCGTATTGGTAACTTGCAAACAAAGAGAGCAGTATCGTCGTTTGATTGTTGAGCGTGGCCTAACACCAGATCAGATCGACGTTAGGTTAAAGTATCAGCTTCCTGCTGACCAAAAGATTTGGCAATCTGACTGGGTTGTTCACACCGACGGCTCGATTCAAGATTTGAAGACTGAAATAGTAAACTTGCACAGGCAATTAATCCAGCATTTATAAAAAAACATCCCCGGTAATCCGGGGATTTTTTGTTGATAGATTATCGATTTTGGTATAGATTCTAGATATGTCCGGAAGGAATCTTAGTAAGCAAGAAAAATATGAGGCTAAGCGGGCCAGAAGAGAACTGGAGGCAGGTAGGCGCAGACAGGGGCGCTTGGTTAAGCGCATATCGCTTTGGGCTTTTGTCGGCGTATTAGTTGTTGGTGCTGTGTTCGGTTTAGCAAATCTTGGTGAAGTTGGCTCTGGTGGTGGCGCTATTCTGATGGATGCCGTGGCGCCATCTGATTGGGTTAAAGGCAATGCTGTGGCCAGCGTCACTTTGATTGAGTATAGTGACTTTCAATGCCCAGCTTGTGGGACTTATTATTCACTAGTCCAACAGTTAAATGAGGAATTTGGCGATAGGATCCAATTTGTCTATCGTCATTTCCCGTTGAGACAAATACATGCCAATGCCGAGTTGGCGGCGCGCGCGGCTGAAGCGGCTGGCCGACAGGGAAAATTTTGGGAGATGCACGACCTAATTTTTGAAAACCAGAGGAGTTGGTCTGACCAAAGCAGCGCAGAGGACGTGTTTGTTTCTTACGCAGAAACTTTAGAGCTTAACATCAAACAATTTAGGTCGGATATCGATGATGGGGAGATAAAAGGCAAAGTCTCCGATGATTATAGTAGCGGCATTCGCTCAGGTGTTGATAGCACCCCGACTTTTTTCCTGAACGGAGTTAAGATCCAAAATCCAAGAGCCTATGAAGAATTTAGAAATGTCATCGAGCAAGCTCTCGCCAGCAATTCCTAAATGGCTGGTTTGGAGTTTCGCACTGCTTAGCTTTGGGGGCTTTTTAGATGCCGCCTATCTTACTTTTAAGCATTATACTGGCGGGACTATCCTATGCAGCATCTTTAGCGGTTGCGATATCGTGACTACTAGTGAATACGCCACTATTTTGGGAGTTTCGGTGGCTTTGTTGGGGGCTATCTATTATTTAGCCGTTTTTATATTAACCATCGTTCACATAGATACTGGCAATGAACAAGTTTTCTATTTTGCTGCTAGCATTACACTACTCGGTTTTCTCGCCTCTCTGTGGTTTGTATTCTTACAGATTTTTATAATTAAAGCCCTTTGCCTCTATTGCATTTTGTCGGCCATAACCTCCACCACTCTTTTTATACTTGGTATATATGCCCTAAGACGTAAGATTAGAGTTATGACTGAATAAAAAAAACGCACTTCGGTGCGTTTTTGAATTAGATGTTAGGCGCATAGACACATTCTTGTTTGATGATCGTGTGGATACACTAGATATGTTAGGCGCAGTATATTGCTGAGACGGTGCCTTAATTTACAGACTTCAAGCTTGATGCGTTCGATTTCACCGATAAGTTGTTGTTCGATTTCTATTGTCGCAGTAGATGACAGCTCGTCCCCGTATTGAGCCCAAATGCCATCATTAATTTGGCGTTCCTCAGCTAATTTGTTTTCGAGGCGGTTCTTTCTGATAGTCAATCTTTCTAATTCCACAATCAATGCATGCGCCAGGCTTCTTGTAATTAGCATGACAACCCCTTTATCCTGTCGTGGGATATACCAAGCAGGAATATTGGCCAGCTTTTAAATAAATGCATTGTTCATTAATGTCTTGAGCAATTTCAGCGAGTTTTTTAGCGAGCAGCGGAATCCGATCTTTGCCGGCAAATGAAACCTCATATTGGAGGCAGCTATCATCTATCACAGAATGGTTTGCATCTTTCCAAACACCGAAGCTCGGCACGACTGTGACTGTGAAAGCGCCGAAATTTTCGGTGAGGAATGTGCGTAGGCCATGTTCGATCTGGGGCTGCATTTCAATCTTAGCTGATGGAAGTAAAAAAACTGCTGGACGGCCGAGATTTTCTAAATGATAGCCCGGGCCTTCTAAGCCGGCCCATTTGTTTTCGTGCTCATTCATTGCTAGGCCTCCGATTGAGATTTGGTGGATGCAACTTATCAACGTGCGTGAGTATAAAATAGCATTTTGATTAGAGTAATACAAGCTTTTTTATTGGCTCCGGCTTGACCAAATTTTAGGTATATGCTATATTGACGTCAGTGTTTTTTGGTGTACTTTTCTAACCAGACGATGCCCATAGCGAGCGAGGAGATGATTATGAAGATAGTTTGGTCGGTCACGTGGACGGTGGCTTTGCTCGCTGTCCTAATTATTGAACTCGTTCTTTGTATTAATTTTGATCGTAATTGCGGCGGCTATCTCAAGCGAGCGGCTGACGCCAATACGATCCAGCTAGCTGAGGAAAATCTTGCGATTGACCAGCGCCTATCTTGAGCACAATCCCCACCATATCGGATGGGGATTTTTTATATAGTCGTGTTAAAATAAATAACATGTCGAGAAAGGCGATATATGTTTTACGCATTGGTTTGGCTGTAACTTTCATTTGGATTGGCGTTTTAATTTTGCGCAATCCAGAAGCGTGGGGTGGCTATATTAAGCCTTGGGTGGTTGAGTTGTTGCCAGCTTCGGTGGCTAGGATTATGATAGGTACGGCATTGTTGGATATAATTATCGGAATTGGCTTTTTGATTAATCCATTAGTTTGGTGGGCAGCGTTGTTGGGAGCGGTGCACTTGATAATGGTATTGATTGGTAGCGGCATAACGGATATCACCGTAAGAGATATTGGACTATTGGCAGCTAGCTTGGCATTATTGTTAAGTTGGCCGATGCCTAAGTTTTTGAAATCAGAAAATAATAAGGTCGAGAATAATAATTAATATATAGAAATGAAAGGATTAATTTATTTGTTGGTAATATTAGTTGTCATAATCGGTGGCTATTTATTGCTGTCTGGAGATCGTGCATTAGATGTCGATGCTAAAGCTACGGCGGTTGATCACGATGACTCTGCCTTGGCTGAAAATCTGGTAATCTATGCCGATGATGGTTTTTCGCCATCAACTTTGGAGATAGACAGTGGCGCGATGGTGACTTTTCACAACGATAGCTCCAGTTCCGTTTGGCCGGCTTCAGCTTTCCACCCAACTCATGGGGAATATCCAACTGTTGGTGGTTGTTTGGGTAGTATTTTCGATGCTTGTCGTGGATTGTTGCCGGGTGAATCATGGTCATTTGCCTTTGATGTGGTTGGCGAGTGGAAATATCATAATCATTTGAGTCCTAGCGAGTTCGGGTCAATTATTGTTAAATAGGCCTGTCCGCCGATTGGAGGGGCTGGACTTTCGCTGGAGAGTGTGTATAATATATAGTTATGTTCTTATAGTGCGCATGGCACTGGTGTGAATAGCACGGGACTTAAGGTCGTTGTTAATTATTAAGTAAATAAATGGCGAAGAAATTATTCGTTGGCAATCTAGCCTGGTCCATTCGTGACGAGGCTTTGAAGGAGGCCTTTTCTGCTGCTGGTACCGTTGATACGGCTACCGTCATCGTTGATAAGATGACTGGTCGTTCAAAAGGTTTCGGTTTTGTGGAAATGGCTAACGATGAAGAAGCTTTGAAAGCTGTTGAAATGTTCAATGGCAAAGAGCTAGATGGCCGACCGCTGACTGTAAACGAGGCTCGCCCAATGGAGCCACGTGAACCAAGAGGCTAAATTATAGAAAACAACACCCCTGCTTAGCGGGGGTGTTGTTTTTTCATCAGGCATGGTATATTGCTACCAGTTCATAAAAACAATTCCTTCAAGGACCCCAGTTATGGCATATAGGACGCTGAATGGCACAGAGCTGGATCTAAATGCTATGAGCTTAGAGCAAAAACGGACTATCGCAGGCGTTTTTGCTATGTATAAAAGATTGTATCAACAGGGAGGTCGGATTGAAGATTTTATAAATTTTATGTATAGCGACGAAGTTTTGCCGGTAGTTGGGGCTGAATTAAGAGAGTCGAGATATTGGGTAACCGAAGAGACTCGCAGAGTAGTAGCTTTTCAGCTCATCGAAGATTTACATTTTAGATTAGCTATTAAATTAGGTTCAATGCTGGATGACACTCGTGAACAAATTGATATAGCGCGCGATGATGCCGAGATGCATTTGGCCCTGGAAGAGTCTATTGTGATTTGATGATTTTACAACGTCCGTCTGGCATGGCTAGGCGGATTTTTTATTTGACCAACGGCATTGAAATTGCCATGGATTTGGCTCCTAGTCTCTTGCCTTTTGGCCATCTTTACAATATATTGTAATCACAGTCCTTTGACACCAACTATATAAGGAGGAGGTTTATGGCCAGCAAGCTCTGGTCTGACCAGGAAGTGAAGACTCTCAAAAGCCTTTGGGCTTCGGGAGCGTCTGATGTTGAGATTGACGGCGCCCTGCCAGGGCGTAGCGTCAATGCTTGGAAAAAGAGAGCCAGGAAATTGGAATTAGGCTCCAGACCGGCAACGCCGGCGGATGCTAAGCTATCTCACGAAGATGTAGGCGTAGAATTTGGCGATCGGATGCGCAATCTTTTTGGTGAGGAGACGCTCAAAATCGTCAAATTACCGCAGATTAGCGCTCGTAAGTCATATGTGATCCCGCATAAGAGCGGGGATATCACGGTTATCAACTCTCCGCTTATCGGCTCATTGACGCCCGAAGATGATGAGACTGACATTGTTAAAAATGCTTTGCGTTTGGCAGAAGCGTTTGGTGACGATGCTGTCGTCGTCACAGGTAATTTGATGTATATGCTTACGCAACGTTATAGCACCTTACGACCATTCAAGGCTCAAGTTTCTGGTGTGAAGGTTGACCCAAAAAAGGTTGAAGCGGGTTATCCTAAGAGCGTCACGGAAGAAGATGGCTATGAGTCTGTAGAGGAGCGTCGCCGTAAGGGTGAGCCAATCTTTATGACTCTGGGTCTTCGCTTGCAGCATAACATCGACTTACTCGCTCGAACTTTTACCGGCAAAGATGGCAAGCCTCTGTATAATGGGCCTGTCTATATTACCTTTGGTAAATTGGAAGATGAACTGATTATGTACTACGCTAATGAGTTTTTGAGAGTTGGTTTTTATAAGTCGCGTGGTTGGGCGCAGAAGATGGTCTATAAGTACACGGCGGCATGGCGGAGCGAAAAAGATCCAGCTGCCAAGGCTGAACTCTATAAGAAGGTTAAGGATTTCCGTGAATTTCTCAACATCTTTTTGATCATGGGGAATACAGTTGATGAATCGATCGAGACAGGTCGTGAGATTGCAACGGGTTATATCATCAGAAAATATGAAGAGTATATTCCTAATGCTAAGGTGATTAGCGTCGGTGATGCTTTTGTGAAGACCGACTCCCGCTTAGCAATGATTACCACCGATAAGTATCGTAATACCAATAAAAATCTGGGTGCTACCCTCGCGGAGCATACCGAAAGTTTTTCCAAGGGTCGCCGTCATATTAGTATTCCAAATGTTATGCTTGGTTCTGGTTTGAACCCTTTCTTTGAGACGAGATGGGTTACCTATCAAGCTTCGGAAAAGCCTGGCGATGAGCGCATGTGCGCCATCATCCAGTTGCCGATTTGTATTGATGCCGAGCGCTATCGAAATGTTATTCGCAATCAGAACATTCTTAAGGATTTAATTACTCGCACTGGTCAAACCAGTGGCTTTGAGTCTGGCGTGGTTCGATTGCGTTGGCACGAGGGCGTGGCTCAGCCAATTACGGAGTTTTGGTCTAGCGATCTTTTAAAGAATGCTGAAATTTTTGGTGATCCCAAAAATATTGCCAAACTGGTTAGAGGCAATGACAAGCGTCATAAAGTCATGTACGCACACAAGCTCGGGTGCACACATTATGGTGCTAATGATATTTGGAAACATCCTAGCGGTGATCCAAATCGTCCAGTTAAATATCTTTACCAGATTATTATGGAATTTTTGATGGCAGCTAAGGCTCCGATTTTGGCCAACTGGCATGACGGTGATATTACTCAGCAGGCGAATCATCCTTACGCAAAAAACGTTAATCCAAATTCTTTATTGCCGGAGCTTTTGATTGATAAAATGAATGAGATCCGAGGTGCTAGTATCTCTGAACAAGATAAGGTGCAGCAGCTTATGGTCCTAGCTCTTACTCAGAGGATTAATAGTGGCGTGCTTCAGTTGGACGAACAAGTCAGAGGCTACGCTTTGTCGTTGAGGCCTTATCTCAAATATTTCTTGGATATTATCGCTCGCAGGAAAAAGGTGGGCCTGGTCTTCAAGGGCAACTTGGCTTCTATTATGCATATCATGGGTAATCATTGTAAGAACACCTTTAAGCATTCTGACGTCTTTGTGTCTGACGCATCGCATATCACCGAACAGCTTAAGAAGCTTTTATTGATTTATCTATCGGAAAATAAATATCCTGGCGTTACGGCTAAAGATATTGATAGGGAGCTAGCAGCTCCGCAACACGGTCCGTTAGGTGAAGCGCGAGGCTCTTTTGGTGTCGAAGGCTATCAAGGCTTTGCTACGGTGCTGATGCACAAGCAGGGCAAGATGCCGGCCACCAAGAAGGCCAGTATGCGTCGCAGCCTTAGTGAATGTGAAGTTGGTAAGCCGATCGTCAACCTTTCTGGTGATGACCATAAGGGTGGCGTGATGATTACTCGAGGTATTATTAATATCAAAACTGGTAGTCAGCAAGGCGAGGGATCTTATGGTCGCGAGATCAATGGTTCACCGCAAAACCATTTTTCTATGGTTTTTGGCTTGCCAGTTGGTGGCCTCTCTGACGGCCCAGTGGTGTTTGTCACCTTGGATGCCGAGACGATGCGTCGTTATGCGGATAAACCGTTCCCTCTGGATGGCAAGAAGCTGTTCAGAAACGCGCTTAAGTAAATTATTATACCCCCGCAATGCGGGGGTATTTTATTTTGTGATATTTGACGGGCTTGCGATTTTCATTGCAAAGTTTTATATTCTAAGGGATCTTTAAAAACTTAAAACCGACATTTAAGGAGTTTGAACAATGAGCGAACGGTCAGAATCAGGCTTAGTCAAGCTGCCGGAGTTTTCTTTCAGTAAAGATGGAAAGGGCTTATTTGATGCTCTTACCGCTAGAGTTAAGGGTCAGGACAGGGCGATCCGAAGTGTAGTGAAGGCTCTCGAAGTCTATAATGCTGATCTTAATAATCCACTAAAACCAGTTTCGGTAGTGTTATGTATGGGGCCTTCCGGTACTGGCAAAACATTTCTAGCTAGAACGTTGGCTGGGCATATGTTTGGGTCACCAGATGCTTTAACTAAAATTTCCTGCGAAACCGCCAGCGAGCGACATGCTACTTCTGATATCCTCGGAGCTCCGCCTGGATATCTTGGCCACGGCAATCCGAGTAAGTTGTCTCAATTCAATATTGATAGGCATCATTTTCGCCAGGTATTGCTAAGACAGGGGCCTAAGGTTTTGAAGCGCATGATTAGAGATATAAGTAAGGCCAAAGCTGCACTGCTTCAGCGGCAAGCTATGATCAAAAGCAATAAGGCCGCTACACCAGAAGCTGCAGCTAAGAAAGAAGCAGAGATTAGAGAACAGTTACAGTTTCTAGAAGACGAGTCAAAAGAATTGCAGGATGCTAGGAAGGATTTTGCTGAAAATTTGGATGATGAACGATTAGCCAAGTATTATCAAGAGCATGATATTGATGCCGGGCCGCTTTTTTCAATTGTTCTATTTGATGAAATCGAGAAGGCTGATGAAGATTTTCGCAAAGTGTTGTATGGCATTTTCGATGAAGGTATTCTACCTTTGCGTGATACCACCACCACTAATTTTCGCAATTCTATTATCTTTTTGACTTCTAATGTTGGTGAGCGAGAGATTGGAGATAGGCTTCGAAGTAATAAGATGGGGTTTGATCGAAAGCCAAAGATATTAAAGGTTGACAGAGATCTTGATCAGGAAATTTATGATCTAGCTATGCATGCTGCTGAGCGTGAGTTCGAGGCTCCATTCTTGGGTCGTATCAGCGTCAGAGCGGTCTTTCGTCCTTTGGGGCGCGATGTTATGATGGAAATCCTAGAAAATCATATTAGAGAATTGAAGGGCGACTTAGTTAAGACGGCTGTTCCAGTTGGGTTGGAAGTTGATCGGGATGTTATGGATTCTTTAGTTGATAGGGCTATGAAATATCCTAATGTTGGAGCTCGTATTATTAGTACGCGTCTGACAGAAAAGCTTTTACCTAGATTGGCTGCTATGATTATTGATGGCAAGATAGATGACGGCGATATTATTCATGTTAAGCTTGAGACTAGGGAAAATAAGGAAAAACTAGTTTTTTATAATCAAAAAAATCCACAGAATGATAAGAATTCTGGTGATTCGGATTCTCAATCAGAATAAACAAAAGTCCCGCTTAAGCGGGACTATTTTTTTTGAAAAGATTGAAAACTTCTTTTAATGCCTCTAAGGCATCAGGAAACATAGCCACAATGCGTTGATCGGTAACGCCTTGTTCTCGGGAGAAATCCCTCAGATTTTTAATAGAAGAGCAGCTATTTACTAGGGCGATGCCGCCAGATTGTGCTCCAAGACGTATCTTGCTAATCCAGCTTTGTGGAATAATTGCAGCATATGTCATAACAGTGCGATCGCCAGCCCTGAATCTAAAAACCTTTTTCAATGTAATAGTCTTCAATAATCTATTTATTGATGCGCCAAGCTCTTCGCACATTTCTCGCTTCAGCCCTTGTTCGTATGTCTCTTTGGGATTTACACCACCAAAAGCGGTACCTTGGCAGCCTCCTGGATAAGATTCTGGGCTCATAGTTTCGAAATTAAATGTACCTCGCTTTTGCAAGATCGCATGCAATTCACCATTAATATAAGTAAACAAAATGATGCCGACTGAACGCTTTTTCTGCTTCACTGACTGTCCTCCTGCGGCGTTATTAGAATTTCAAGGAATGCCCATATTATAGCATGAATTTAATCTAGGCACAATATATCCAAAATCATGCACGTGCCGGTAAGCAGGGTTGACACAATTTCAAGGATGACTATAATGATAAATACGATGAAATAGAGGTATTGAAAAACCAAAGCTAGGTTTAAATGCATCCGCCTCAGTATTTGTTATCAAATGAGTGTTGAGGCGGGTGCGTTATTTTATGAGCGCATCGATCGAACGTTGAAATATAAATATTCTAAAGAGGTTGTGCATCTCTTTAGAAATGTAAATGAGTCCAAAAAAATTAAAGATTTTATAGTTGTCCCAATTTAAGTATTCACGAATAATGCTAATTTATTTTCTATAATGCGAATTCGCATTGTTAAGTAATTCGCATTCTTAGTGACTACTCTTTATTGAGGATTTGATCCTGGTCCAGGATGAACGCTGGCGGCGTGGATAAGGCATGCAAGTCGTACGGTTCTTTTGGCCAATGTGGTAGCAATACTATTGAGGGCATTAGAATAGTGGCAAACGAGTTAGTAACACCTTAGTACGTACCCCGAAGACGGGAATAATCTCGCGAAAGCGGGACTAATACCCGATAATGAAGTAATTCTAAATCCCGCAAGGGGCTTCGGGATCGGCTTAGGTCCGATCAGCTAGTTGGTGAGGTAATGGCTCACCAAGGCTATGACCGGTAGGGGGGCTGAGAGGCTGATCCCCAACGACGGAACTGAGACACGGTCCGTACACCTACGGGTGGCAGCAGTCGAGAATATTCGACAATGGGCGAAAGCCTGATCGAGCGACGCCGCGTGCAGGAAGACGAGCTTCGGCTTGTAAACTGCTTTTCTATAGGATGAAGCCGCAAGGTTGACAGTACTATAGGAATAAGGGGCTGCAAACTTCGTGCCAGCAGCCGCGGTAATACGAAGGCCCCGAGCGTTATCCGGATTTATTGGGCGTAAAGCGCGTGTAGGAGGTTTGACGCGTCTTTTGTTAAATCTCAAGGCTTAACCTTGGGGCTGCAGGAGATACGGTCAGACTAGAGGACGTTAGAGGCTAATAGAACGCACGGTGTAGGGGTGAAATCCGTTGATATCGTGCGGAATACCAAAGGCGAAGGCAGCAAACTGGCGCATT
>JAUYHP010000006.1 GCA_030689595.1 bacterium
GCCTATTAGATTAATTATTGTTCTAGCTTGTTTCATGTAGTTTGATAGCGCCTCCGTATATTCAATATATAGTTTAGATATCATGATTGATGGTTGATTTATTGATGACATAGATATTATGATTGGTTATTTCTAACGGGACTATATCAGCCAGCGGATTCTCCTTTTTGCTATTTTGCTAATATGTTCATTGCGCGCCATAGCGCCGCCCATCAGAACGCCAGTCAATGTAGCCACTGCGTTATGGTTGGCATCCTTTAATTTTAGCTCATGATTGAATTTTTGACTAACTAGTCCATTGTGGACATGTTTTAATTTAATGCTTTTGCTGAATTTGTTTTTAAAATAGTTCGAAAAGACCACCGGCGGCATAGCAAAAAATGGATTTAGATAAACCTGCCTGACATCGGCTTTACCCATAGCATGTTCCAGGCCCTTGATGAGCAGGGTCAACTCGTCAATAATCAAGCTTTCCAATTTCTTGATAAAGGTCGGTGAAGCATCGGACACCGAATATTTTTCCAAAATACGTTCAGCTGTTATTTTGTTAACCGATAACTTATCCATTAAAGCCCGACTAAGATTGGCTTTGCCCCAGTCGAAAGTATCAAGATAGCCAAGGGCACTGCCATGTACAGAAAATAAGGTCGTCTCTTCCAAAAAAACATTGGCCAAGATAAACCTGTCACTCTCGCTTATGCCAGACAAAAGATGCGACCAGGCAGAGCCATCCTCGCTAATAAAAACTATATTTTCTTTTGGCAAGATGTTTTTAATTCGGTTGATCAAATCGCGAACTGTAAAAGTCAGACTTAATTGTAGCTCCACCGACTTGGCCTGAAAGCCAATGGGATTAATGACTTTGTGCCCATCAAGTTTTATGCCATTTACTTGAACATCGCTCAAAATAACATCCAGATCATTAATGCCAAGCTTAGCAGCAACCTTTGAACGATGACGATCAAAGAACCCCCAGATAGCGCGCGATATCAAATTATCTAAGTCTCCATCATCGATTGGATCTTTATTGTTGTCACGCACCAGGGCTACGCCTGAATAAATAGTTGTAGCCAATCTAGGGTCAAGGTTTAGTAGTATTTTGAAGCGCTGAAGTTTGCCAAACACAGAAAGAATCTCCTCTAGTTTGGCGGCAATATTTTCATAATTATAATCAGCCGATTCAATCGGTTCAGACTTGGACTTTATAAAATTAAATGTCCTCTTGGTGAAATCGGCCTTGATCAGCGTCGCCTTAAGCTCGTGATTTAAAATTTCGATTACTAAAAACCTGTTACCGTTCTTAATTAACGATAATACCTTATTATATTCTTCCTTTATCCACGGAATAGGGTTGACTACTCTCACTACTATTATTATAACATGTCAACTCACCATTCCTCTAATCCTCCTCACGCCAGCGCCGATAGACTCTTCTTTGGCGATCTTAAAGTTGCCTATGATACTAGTGCGCTCTACGTGCGGGCCACCGCAAAATTCTTTGGAGAAGGCTTCGTCTAGTGAGTGGCCAACATAATACACTTTAACTTTCTCGGGATAACGCTCTTTGAAGAAATACAGCGCACCGGTTTTCTCGGCTTCTTCTTTGGACATCTCGATAAATCCGACCGGTAGGTCCTTTCCCACAACTTCATTAATAATATCTTCAACTTGCTTCAATTCTTCAGGCGTCGGTTTGCGAGTAAAGCTGTAGTCAAAGCGAGTGCGTTCGGCAGTGATATCTGACCCACGCTGTTTGACCTCATCGCCCAAGACCTTACGCAAAGCCGCTTGCAATAAATGAGTGGCTGTATGCAGGCGCAATACTTTGCCTAGCTCCTCTTCATCATGCGCTTTAAGCTCGCCCGTATCTAGAATCAGACCGTGGCCGCCAAACTTCTTCTCCGCTCCAGCACGAGAGAGTTCTTGATGCTTCTTAAATTCCTCATCAAAATCCTGGCGCGATAAATTTTTAACCGCCTCAGCTGGGGCCAATTCTTTTACTATTTCAAACGGTAGACCAAAAGTCTCATATAAATAGAAGGCGTCTTGGCCAGTAACATTTTCATATTTCTTGAGCTTAGAAAGGCCCGTAGTTATAGCCGTTTGGAATTTCTGTCGCTCCATTTCCAAAACCTCAAGTATTTCGTCAATCTTCTTAACTTCTGGATAAAAAGTGCCAAATTTATCAGCCACGATTTTGGCAACTGACGGGAATAAATCAGCGTGGATGTCATAGGTTACTTGATAGGCCAGAACTCGCCTCAATAAGCGGCGCAGAATATAGCCGGCCTCTTTATTCGACGGCCTGACGCCATCGCCAATTAAAAATATTGAGCTACGTAAATGATCGCTCAAAATACGAGCCACCCGCGCATCTAGGCCAGGTCGCAATTCAAAAATCTTAGACATTATCGGGTGGAATATATCAGTTTCAAATACATTATCTACCCCCTGCATCATCACTACTAAACGCTCCAGACCCATGCCAGTATCTACGCCGGGCATTTTTAATTTCTCTAATGATTTGTCGGGCTTGCAATAATATTCGTTAAACACAATATTCCAAATTTCTACGTTATCTACATATATCTCTGTTGTCGGTCCGCAAGGCCCTTCGTTGCCAGTTGGCCCCCAAAAATTCTCTTGACGATTATGCTTGGAAATCTTATCGGCTGATAAACCAATTTCCTTGTGCCAAATATCATAAGATTCTTTGTCATAGGGAACGCCAACGCCACCATCGGCGGTGGCCGAATCACCGGCAAAGACCGTTACTCTAATTCTGGCCGGCTCAATGCCCAATTTTTCGGTTATGAATTCATAAGCGTATTTGATAGCTTCTCTTTTGAAATAACCGCCAAAGGAAAAATTTCCCAACATTTCAAAGAAGGTCAGATGAGTTTTGTCGCCGACCTCATCAATATCGGACGTACGAAAACATTTTTGCGATGAAGTCGTGTTTTGAGATTTAAAATCAACTTGGGCATCCAGCTCGCCAGTAAAATATTTCTTGAACTGTTGCATGCCAGCCGTAGTCAAAAGTACCGATGGATCATCGGGAATCAAAGACGACGACGGCACAATTGTGTGGCCATTCTTCTCAAAAAAATTTAAGAATGATTTTCTTATATCCTCGCTAGTCATATTGTCAAGAAATCTAATATCCCTCTAAAGTATGAGATTTTTCGTGCTGTTTGATGCGGGTGAGAGCCTTGGCTTCAATCTGACGAATACGTTCGCGGGTAACACCAAATTCTTTGCCAACTTCTTCTAGTGTATGTGTCACGCCGTCTTCTAGGCCAAAGCGCATCCTAAGAATCTTTTGTTCGCGAGGCGTGAGGTCAACTAAAATGTCCTGTATCTGCCCGCGCAGCAACGTCTGCGAGGCAGTCTGTGATGGCGTTAAGCTACGCTCATCGGGAATAAATTCCGATAGAGTAGAATCTTCATCTTGATCGCCCACCGGTGATTCCAGCGATACAATATCTTGGGAAATTTTCTGTATGTGATGAATTTTCTCAACTGGCATAGCCATTTCTACAGCTATTTCTTCAGGCAATGGGTCGCGGCCTAATTCTTGAGAAAGCCGCCTCTTGGCTTGAGTATATTTAGAAATCGTTTCCACCATGTGCACCGGGATGCGAATAGTGCGAGACTGATCGGCTAACGCACGAGTAATAGCCTGCCTGATCCACCAAGTGGCATAGGTTGAGAATTTAAAACCCTTACGATAATCAAATTTATCAACCGCGCGAGATAGGCCGATATTGCCTTCTTGTATCAAGTCTAAGATGCCCAGATTGGGACTACGATTTACATAGCGCTTAGCGATAGAAACCACCAAGCGAAGGTTAGCCTTAATAAACCGGCGTCGCGCCTCTTCATCCCCTTTACCAATTCTTTTTGCCAAAGTCTTTTCGTCCTCCGTAGTCAATAGGGGCGTGCGCCCGATTTCTTTAAGATAGATTTGGACGCTATCAGGCATTTCCTCCGTCAGACTAGAGGCGGCCTCTAGTTCCTTGGTGCTAATTTCATCACTGGGCAACTCTATCAGCTGGCTTGTTTCTACAACCTTTATATTGGCCTGCTCAAGCCGGTCATAGATTTCTTCTAAAAAGCTGACGTTGTCCTCAATATGAGGAAAGTGATGTAGAACTTCGGTGTCAGTAACGAAACCACGAGCGCCACCACGCTCAATCAGATCTCCAAGAGCTTGCTCTAGCTTCTCGTCTTTCTTGCTCGGCTTTCCTTTCTTGGCCTTGGTTTTTTTATTTACCTTAGCTCGAACAACGCCTTTCTTGGCTTTCGGCCGACCGGCCTTTGGCTTCTTAGATTGATTTACTTTTTTCTTAACTTTCTTAACCAGCTTTTTAATAGCTTTTTTCTTGTCGGCTTTTTTAAGTTTTTTCTTTTTAGAAATGTTTTTGCTATTTTTCATAATTATATTTATGCCTACAACTTACTACTGGCCACTTACTACTAATCTTATATATTCTGCATCTCCTTAGTGACCTCGTCAAATTCTTGTAAGGCTTTGGCCAGCTCATTTTCGTCACCGCTGTGTTCGGTATTTTTAATTAAAACGAACAAGGTCTGCCTTTTATCTCTAAGATGCTCGATCTTTAGCTGTTTTAATAGTTCAGTAAACTCATCAACTAGCTTAGCCTTGTCTTCGCTAAAAGCCAAGCTCGAGCGTAAGCTGACTAAGTTCACCAGATCTATAACTCCGCTAGCCGAAGCTGGATCGGGTTTTAATAAATAGTCTAAAACTTTACTGTAACCATCAGGTAAATATTTTCGGCTTGGCTGCAATTGATCGCCCAAAGAATTATCAGCTACCACTAGGCTTAATAATCTTTGCGCAATGATTTCTGATCTAGACAAACTCTGCTTGTCTCCCCCACCAGCTGCCGTTGCTGCCTCGCCTTTGGCATCCGACTTGATAAGGCTCATCTCTTCAAATAAAAATTTCTCATCTATGTTGGTCTTGGTAGACAACTCTTTGAGCCAATGACTACGATCAACTGGACTATAGATATTTTTTATCTTGGCCAGCATTAGTCGTAAATTATTTTTGTGCGTCCCGGCGTCCACATCGCTCCGCAAATATCTGGCCATATAATATTCCATAGCCGAGTTGGCTGAACTAATTAATTTGATCATCTGGCCAGGCTGTTCCTTGACTATGTCGGCTGGGTCTTTGGAGCTAAGGCCAACAACTCTGACTAGAAAATCCGCCCTCTGGGCTAAATCGATCGTTCTTTCGGCAGCCATTTGACCAGCTTCGTCACTATCAAAGCCAATCATTAAATTGCCAGTTAATCTACGCAGCAGCTTAAGATGATCGGGAGTTACGGCCGTCCCAGATGTGGCTACTATATTTTTTATACCATCCTGCCAAGACATCAATAGATCCATCTGGCCCTCAACCACAACAACTGCATCAGAATCGCGAATTATATTTTTAGATTTGTGCAGACCGAAAAGCAACTTCGACTTATTATATATAGAAGTCTCTGGCGAGTTGACGTATTTCCCCACATCAGCACCCTCATAGCTCGGTGATATCCGGCCAGTAAAAGCGACTACTTTCCCAAAGCTATTGGATAAAGGGAACATAAGGCGGCTACGAAATCTGTCCATATATGTTCCTCGCTTGGTTTTAAAAATCAGACCGGCTTTTTCGATCTCAGCTATATTATATCCCTGCTTAGTTAAATGGCGCGTTAGGCCATCAACCGCATCTGATGCCAAGCCCAGTTCAAATTCTTCTACGGTTTCGTCTTTCAGGCCTCTTTCGCGAAGATATACTTTACCTGCCGAAGAGTTGGTTAAATTGGCTTTGAAATAATCTTTAGCCGACTCATTGATTTTATAAAGGCGGTCATATTGTTTCTGATCGCTACTACCCTGCCGCTGGAAATCTAGACCCAACTTATCAGCTAAAACTTTTAAAGCTTCTACAAACTCCAGGTTCTCATAGCGCATTAGAAATGCGATGGCATCGCCACCGGCGCCACAACCAAAGCAATGCCAAATCTGACGATCGGGCGAGGCTATGAAAGAGGGCGATTTTTCTTTATGAAAGGGGCAAGCCGCCTTAAAATTCCGACCTGCGGGTGAAAGCGCTAAGTACGTCTTGAGGAAATCGACCATATCTAGTCGCTCTTTAATTTGAGAAACCAAGTCATTCATGTTGCTTTCATTGTAAGCCGAGCGAAGCCCATCTTCAATAGCTGGCCATATTTTGAGATAAAAAAAGCTCCACCTTAGTGGAGCTGTCGGCCTGTGATGACCTTGAAGTGTTTGCCATCATGACTCAGAAGTGTCGGCTCGCCATTAACGACGGTCTCTAAATAAATCTTTTTATCCCAAATGCGAAAAATATTCGCCAAAGTCCTTTCGGCATGTTTCATGTCCAATTCGGCACCGTCGAAATGATGTTTCAGGCCCAACATCTGTCGACCGCCTAAATTGCCATTTTCAACTGTAATGACGATCGGCATAGCCGAATTGGCAAAAATATTTTTGAGCAATCTGCGTATGTTTTGAGCAGTGCTTGCATCAATAACTTCAGAGAATATCGTATCGTCAATTTGCATTTCGACAAAGATATAAAGGCCAGCTTGATAGATAAAATCGTCTGAAAATAAATCCTCTACAGCCATGCGATCGGTATAACCCTCTCGCACTTTAAAGATTTTATCACTCCCCAAACCTACTCCGGTATCCCAATTGATTCTATCTTCATGATTTTTACAATCATCATAATCTCGACCGAATCTTCCCTTATTCCACCTTTCCTCGACATCCTCAAAAATAGCTAAGCCCAAATTATAGGGATTCAAGCTCTTAGCGTGTCGGGCGGTTAAGCCAGCATGAAAACTCATAAAAGCCCCATGCTCTTCATTAGTGATTAGTCCTTCAGAAAATAGACGACGCATGATTCTCAAGTGCCAATAGCTTGCCCAGCCCTCATTAAGCGTCTTGGTCCTGATATTAGGCGCCAAAACCCTGGCCTGTTTTCTGACAACTGTCAGCACATCTTTCATCCATGGCTTCAACGTTTTGGGCGATCTGTTGATCATATACCACAAAAGATCATAGGTAGGCCTAGGAGGAGTTCTCCGGCTAATCTCTGCTAAACGCTCGTCCATAAGCTCGCCACGCTCTTCACCGCTCAGTCGTTGCCAAGCGCGATTGTCTCGAGAATCTTTTTCGAACCTAGCCTTCTCCAGAGCCAATAACTGGCTCCTAACCATTTCCTCATCAGGTTCTTCAAAAAAGATGTCTGGGTCTTGATGCCAACGAATGGAAAGTGCTGCTTCAATTAAGTCCTCTACTGCAGCTTGACCATATTTCTGCTCGTATCCAGCAAACCTTTCGGCTGCGCTGCGAGCTTCAATTGCGATATCTCCCAATGCCCGTCCTTGCTGTAAGAATTTATTCATCATAAAGAAATCAACGTGGCCGAAAACATGAGCCATAGTCAAAACTTTAAGAGCAAAGGGGTTCGTATCAAGGATGAAGGCGCGCGGATCATCAAAGTTCCATACCTGCTCCTGTGCTACGCCCGACATGGTGTGCTCGTAAATAGTTCGCGCACGATCGAAATCTCGTCCATGTGACCAATGAGAAAAATTACCTGGGAAAAGGTAGGACATGCCTTCAAACATTCTAGATGGCCGCACAATCTCAAAACTCACTTCTCTAATGGCCAACCCCTCTTCGGTGGCAATTTCTCGGATACGATCCTCCATCGTCGACAATCTTCTGAGCTCGTTGTCACTTACATTACTCATTGTGCCACCGATCCTTTTTCAAAAAGGTTTTAAGAGCTGACCAAATATGTTCTTTGTCTAGGATAGTGGCTCCCAAAAATGGGAACCCACGACTACCGCTAATAACTGTCATATCTGTGCCTTCGGCCATTTCTTCTTGAACCGGTAAATTGTTAATAATCTCCCGGCGCAACTCACTGCCATGATCAGAATACGGCTTAATTTCAGCCAAACCAAACATATTAATCCCCATCTCGACACAACGACGGATCCCCCTAACTGAAGCACTGGGCCGAGCGTCGTCACCATCAGAAAAATGGAAAACATAAACATCCCAACTACTAGTCGGATATTCGCCCTCAATCAAATCAACCGCCTTCTCATAAGCCGCGGAGCAGTATGTGCCACCGCCCTCGCCCTTCTTGAAAAAGCTTTCCTCATCTACTAAGCGCGCCTCGACATCATGAACTATAAATCGATATTCGATATGATCATAAAGTTGACGCAGGAACTCGGCCAACCAGAACGCTATGGAACGAGCAAAATATTTTTTCTCGTCATCCATAGACCCAGAGACATCCATAAGAAACAGAATAACCACCCTAGATTGCGGCTTGAGATCTCTCTTATAATCACGAAAGCGCAAATCATCGTGGCTGATGACCAGCCCTGGCAAAGGCACGATTTCCTGTTCTGTAGCCTGAAAACCAGGATCGGCTAGCAATTTCAGAGCGGCCTCAAGTTGACCATTGGCCTGCTTTAGCGCGTTGTAGCACAATAGCTGATCTTTATCAGATTCTTGCCCTAGAGCATATAGCGCGCCCCAAAATCTCTTGATGGCTTGCTTAGCAGTTGACATACGATCCAATAATGGCCACGGGCCATCACGAGTTACGCCAGCTAACTTGTAGCCCAGCTCAACCATAATCTTATGCCGCTTGTCTTCGTCCAACTTCGGCAAGCCAAAATCCTCCATCATCATCTCAACAAGTTCAGCAATAGTTATTTCTGTCTCAATATAATCAACTCCGGGCTCTTCGCCGGCAGACCCTGGACTTTTATCTCCAGGAGCAGGACGATGATCGATAATATCACCGGGCTGAGCATCGCCTTGGCCAACGCCAATCGGACTATCTTCGCCTCGTCTATGTTTAAATTCAGGAGTCTCAATGCTACGAATCGGTATCTTCCTGGCTCTTCCCTTACGATCACCAGTAATGATAGTTTCCTTAGAAATAATCTCAGGCAATCTTTTTTTAATATCTTCGCGCTGCTTCTCACGATGACGACGAGCATCTCTGCTACCAGGCTCGCCAATATTTTCTGAAACGATAATCGGCATGACAATCTCCTTTAAAGATTGTTATTTCAAAATACTGCTACCAGCATAGGTTAAAAAAATAGTGCGGTCAACCCGCACTATTTATCACTGACTAAATATCATCCCCTAATAAAATCTCTGGCCTTTTGCACCATTTCCTTGGAACACACTTCGCAGAAACCAGCATCTTTCAGACCATCGAAGATGTCCTCAGCACGCTTTTTGACATTGTCTTCTAGCGGCCTATCCGTAGACAAGACTAATGATAAATCATTTTGTGCTTTTTCCATTAAATGTCTGTCAACGGCATCAGCCAAGGGTTCGTATGAATCGTAATCAAACTTCTCACCACGCCCCAAGAACAATCCGCGCGTTGCCAGCATCTCCGATCGAAAACCAGTGGCGCTAGAAGGGTGAACATCAAGGTGGCCTTCAATCTGTTTCATAAACTCTTCGTCTGGCTCAAGCAAGTTCCCCCGATCATCACGGTCCATCTCAAAGGCACTGCCGCCAACCATACCAGGGCTTCTATAAATTTGATATCTTTCCACTTCCTTGATATAGCGATTGAAAAGCTCACGAGAAAAATCATTATAGGCTTTTAAAAATGCCTTACCCACGGACTCTAATACAAATTTTCTGAACTCCGCCATGATACTCTCTTCTTCATCATCGATGAGTTCCCTAAAGCGCCTAACCTCTTCGGGCGAATAGCCCATAAGATGATCGAACACTTCGCGTAATGCCTTAACAACTCTCATCGGCGTCAGACAATTATCGTCATAGTCAACCATGGCTGTATTAAGCGCATCCAAAATATCGCGCGGGCTAACACCAAACATACCTTCGCGCTTAGCGATATCATCAACTTCCTGGCCTTCAATCAACAATCTTTGCAAATCAATCGGGCGCTGCTCATCGTCGCGGACAGCAAAGCGACTAGCTTCGCCATCGTATACCTTAGCCTTGAGAAAATTATCAACGCCCATCTTAGACGGCACCAAGCGAGTTAGAACAGCAAACATAGCCGCTAACTCCAGAGCACCTGGGGCAATATGACACTCTTTAATTTCGTGATCGCCATCTTCAATGAGTTTTTGGTAAACTCTAACCTCATCTTTAATGCGGATGGCATAAGGCACCAAGACAACGTGGATACGATTATGAATCGCCTCATTTTTTCTATCGCCAGCAAATTCCTTATACTCCGCCAGATTAGTATGGCCGATGACCACCAAGTCAGCATGGATTCGAGCAAAGCTGGAGCCATGGACTTCAAAGACGCCCTCTTCGTTCAAACTAAGGAATGCATAGAGCTGCTCTGTCTTAGATTTAAATAACTCCACACCCTCTAGAACTCCGCGATTGGCTTGCCCAAACTTACCAGACTCAAGAAAAAATGATCTTGGATGATTATGACCTTCCTTACCCATGGTAATTTGAATATTTTCCTTACCACACAAATCACTCATATCAGAAGTTTTATCATCTTTGGGCTCAAAGGAGCTAATGCCGCGACAAGCCTGGATAGAAAATTCAGATCCTTCTACTGGCACATCCCACCAACGAACAGTCCCGTCTTCGTCTTTGAATCGTGTAGTTAGCAGGTCCCGACAAACTGGGCAAAGATCGCCACTAATCTTGATCTTCAACGTTTTCTCAAGTCTGAACCTTTCTTCGCCACGCAAAAGATGCAACGGCTCTTCCCTGATGGGGCAACCCTTAATGCAATAAACGGTTCCAGCATGTTGCTCTAATGCTCTCTTGATAGTATCCACTAATGTAGATTTGCCACTTCCCGGAGGACCAACTAGAAGCAGCAGCTTCTTGCGGTTGGAAAGCCCCCTAGCGCCAGCTTCAAGATGGGCATTAATTTCATTGATCGGCTTTTCGATGCCAAATAATTGAGACGTAAACATCTCCAAGCCCTGCTCGTCAATAATTCTTGCCAAACGAGCCACAGCACTTTGGGCTATGGACGGATTTTTTTCTAAAAGCCTCAGATAATCTTTAACCGTCATGTCCTTCTTGGTCTTGTGTTTGCGCCTACGCCTTTCGCTAGAAAATTCAATCAAGCCATCAACGTCTAAATTGTGATCATCTTTCGGCCTGCTTTGGTCCTGATCAGATTTCGCCATGAGTGGCCTCCTTGTTTGGTTAAATTGGACCAAATGAATAAATTATCAATGAGACTACTATAAACTTATAGAATGGCGTGATCGGTGTCAATCCCGTGCCTCCACAAAAAAATATTATAGGGCTTACCCCGCACCTTCACGAAGTTAAGGTGCGGGGTTGCATTCTACAAAAAATGCATTATTATAAAATGATTATGAAAAGATGCCACAACTGCGAAAAAGGCTCAATCATGGCTGGTACAAGAAAGCTTTTGCGCGGTCACTATAATCCAACCAATTGGACTAGAAAATATCCTAATCTGCAAAAAAATAAATTGCCTAATGGCGACAAGGTTTTACTGTGCACAAAATGCCGAAGAAGCCTGACTAAAGCTAAATAATAATCCCATAAGCGCCGCCAGATGAAATTCTCGCTTATAACAAACAAACAGGTATCTACATCGGCTAATATAATATTGACCGTTTTTTCTGTTAAAGATGTTCTAGCTCACCCGCTCTTGAAGCCTCTAGCTGCTGAAGATAAAAAATATATTGCTGGCGCGATTGCAAATGCCAAGTTGGGCCGCAAGGATATCTTGGTATATAACCTGCCATCGGCTCCGCAACGACGCATAGTCATACTCGGCCTGGGAGAAAAAAATAAATGGAGCCGACACAATCTCCTATTAGCCGCCCGTCGCATAGTTGTGGCCCTAAAGACACATCGAATCCAATCTGCGATTATAGGCCTTGATGATTTCAATACGCGAGGACTCACTCCGGCCAGTGCGTTGGTGTTGGCAATACAAAACATGATCATGGCCAGCTTTGATTTTGTAGATTACAAAGCAAAGCCGGAAGGTGGCTGGCCAGAGATTGAAGAAATTTCAATAGTTTGCCGTCCATCTAAGACATTGGAGCGGGCATTAAACGAAGGCCTTACGATCGGGCAAGAGGTCAATGAATGCCGTCGTTTATCCAACACGCCTGGTGGAATCATGACCCCTAGAAAATTGGCTCAAGAGGCTTTAGCCGTAGGCAAAAGAATCAAATCTGTAAAAGTTAAGGTTCTGCCTGAAGCCAAAATAAAAGAACTCGGAATGGGTGGTGTTATTGGCGTATCACAGGGCTCTAGTGAAAAACCACAATTCATAATAATGGAATATGGCCCAGTCAAAAAAACGCCCATAGTTTTTGTTGGCAAAGGAGTCACGTTTGACACTGGTGGGCTCAACCTTAAGCCTAGCGATGGCATTTATGAAATGCACATGGACATGTCAGGCGGAGCCGCAGTGATTCACGCCATTGAAGCTATAGCTAAGTTGAAATTGCCGGTTAGGGTAATCGGCTTGGTGCCAGCAGTAGAAAATATGCCATCCGGCTCGAGCTATCATCCTGGTGACCTGCTAAAAACTATTACCGGTAAAACAATCGAGATTCTAAATACTGACGCAGAGGGCAGAGTTATTTTGGCGGACGGCCTGGGTTATGCCCAAAGATACAAGCCATCATTAGTAATAGATGTAGCCACGCTAACTGGGGCAGCCGTAGTTGCTTTGGGCCAAAGGACAAATGCACTATTCTCTAACAAAGAAAAACTACTTAGACTCGGTAAAGATGTTGGTGATGCAACCGGCGATTATGCCTGGCCTATGCCGCTGTGGGAAGAATATGATGACGACATCAAAGGAACGTTTGGCGATGTGGCCAACTTGGGCAAAACTAGATATGGTGGATCAATAACCGGTGCCGCATTTCTAAAACAATTTGTCGGCGATTTTCCTTGGATACACTTAGATATCGCACCAATGATGACCACCATAGATGGACAATATTTATCTAAAGGATCGTCTGGGGCGGGCGTTAGGTTTCTAGTTGAAATGGCAAAAAGATTTGTATAAGTAGTTCAGCAATTCCGGGCCGTAATATAATGGTAGTATACAGAGCTGGGGGTTCTGCAGCCCGGGTTCGATCCCCGGCGGCCCGAAAATAGAAAGCCTGACAGAAAAAACAATCGTGAATCAACGATTGTTTTTTTATTTATCTGCAAATAAAATCATTTACTATGTTTTTTTAATATAAAATAAAAATCTGTGCATAAAAATATTTACTTTAATATTTTTAAAGGTTAAAGTTAAGATATAAATAAAAAAATGAATTCTAAAAATAAAAAAACGATTCTGATAATTTACGATACGTTTTCTGCAAAAGAGTTGCTTGATGATCCATCGCTAGAATACACTCCAGAAGAAGCCCATGCCGAAATAGCAGATGTTCGCTTGGGAGTGAAAAATATATGTGACGTGTTAAAAAATGGTGGCTATGATGTGCGCACGCTGGGATTGCGTTATGTCAATTCTAAAATCATATCCAAAATAGAAAAAATCAATCCTGATGCCATATTCAATCTGTGCGAATCGCTATATGACAAAGCCAAAAACGAGGTGTATGTAGCTGGCTTGTTTGAACTACTAAAAATACCCTACACTGGCGCGCCTCCTTTTGCTCTAGCAGTGGCATTAAATAAATTTAAGACTAAACAGATACTGCGCGCAGCTGGCCTGCCAACGCCTGCATCAATACTGACCATTAAAGATCAGCCAATATCTCTGGCTGGCCTAAACCCGCCATATATCATAAAGCCAATTCGAGAGGATGCTTCCGCTGGCATAACATCTAGATCAGTAGTGCGTACCAAAGAGGAGGTCGAGGCCAGGGTTAAACTTATACACAATACCTATAACCAACCGGCATTAGTTGAAGAATATATTGATGGCCGGGAAATAAACGTATCTATTATGGGCAATGGCGAGCCAAAAGTTCTGGCAGTAGGAGAAATACTTTTTGGCAAAATGCCAAAAGGAGAACCCAGAATTATTTCTTACCAAGCAAAATGGGACCCTAGCAGCCCCTTATATGCAGCCACCGAACAGTCTTACCCAGCACAACTAGATGAGAAAACTAGGATCAAAATCGGAAAGATAGGCCTACAAGCATATAAAGAAATCGGCTGTCGCGATTATGGCCGAATTGATATGCGCATGCGAGCTGACGGAAAAGTCTTTATATTAGAAGTTAATCCAAACCCCGCCATATCGCCTGACGATGGCTTTGAGCGAGCGGCTGGGGTAGCTGGAATATCCTACAATGAAATGCTCTGTAAAATTGTGTCTTACGCATTAGCGCGCAGCTCACGCAAAACACTGAAAGAAATCGATATAAAAAGCGTTATTTGACATTGCTATCTACGTAATCAAGAATGGCCTTCTAGGCCTTTTGGCGGATTGCTATTTATAGCCAGTCGATCAGCCCTTGGAAAAACTGGGGCCATTCTCATCGCGCTCCAATGCCAATTTTATGGGGGCATAGTATAGTGGTAATACACGGCATTCGCATTGCCGAAACTCGAGTTCGATTCTCGATGCCTCCACAATTCCGAATTTGAAGAAAGATTGACCTCGCCCCGCCTCATTTTTCTGTGGGAATGGTGGCGGGGTGCAGAATTCGGACTCGCCCGCGCGGCGGTGGGGTCTGGGGAGGAATCCGCGCGGGCGAGTCCATCACTCCGTCTCATTAGCCCCCAGAAAATTAGTGGCGGAGTGCGTATTGCGTTTTCCCCGCACTTTCCATTTTGGAAAGCTCTGTGCTTTGCACAGAGGCGCGTAGCGCGCGGGGAAATGCTAGTCATTGGAATTCTGCTGGAAATGAGTCCGAACTTTTTGGTATAATGACCACACAAATAAAAATGTTCCTTGCATTTCGGATTTGCGCGCGACCAATTTCTTCTAAAAAGGAAAGGACATTTTTCTTTGGTGTTCTGCCCTCCAAGTATTCAGGCAGGTGGCGGGGCGACAATTCTATCCGCTCGGGCATGGCGGAATTCCCCCCACACCCCCCATCCCCCAAGCCCTCGCTCGGACGGACGGATTTTTCGGCGGCGGCATTATTATACTACTTTTTTCCGTATTTCAGCTCTCTTAATTTCTCCATGGATTCCTGAAGTTCTTCTGGCGTAAATTTTGTGTTTTGGGTGTTTTCTGGATGATGAATAGAATGCCTAATGTATGTTGCCAAAGAAACATCTTCTGTCGTGTTCGACTTTTTATTTTTCCACTTTTTAGTTTTTGGCAAAGCGTCCAGTTTTGCTTTTTCTATTTCCTCTAAATAGCCGTACAACTCGTTATGATAATCGGACGACGGTATGCCAAAAACTTCGTAGTTCACTTCTGAATATGAGGTTTTCCCTAGTTCGATCTTTTCCAACTTCGTTTTCCTATTTGATTGTTTGGAAACCCTAAAACATCTCTCGATGTGGTCTTTATCAATCATATAGTTTGAGTGCGT
>JAUYHP010000011.1 GCA_030689595.1 bacterium
TGATTGACTATTGGAATTGGCATTTAAAACCGATGAAGATGATTGCCCCAAAGAATCTGATTGCGATTGTGACGGAGTCGAAGACGGAGAACTAACCGCGGTCACAGTCACTAAAGTCTGAACAACCGCGCCATTTACAACATTTTGGTTGCTGCCATCTAAGGCCATTGATTCGTTAGGATTAAAATCAATAGTGCCGGAGCCGCTCTTTTTGGCGATAAACGTCACTGTCCCAAAAACCGCATTAGAAGCCAAGCCGCCCGGATAACCGGCAGTTTTTATAAAAACCCCGTTCGTATTATCAACCACATCATAGCCGGATTGCACCAACGGCATCCAATTATTGCCGAAGGTAAAAGAGCTTACTTCCAATAAATCAGCCGGATAATCAAGACCCATTTTGATGGTGTAATTTTTACCGCCTTGAGGATTAATGCTCAAAACAAGACTAAAACTCTGTCCCGCTTTGACATTGACAGTAGTCGGCGAAAAAGAAATATTGGTAGCGGCGAAAACTGTTGCCGCCAAAAACAAAACTCCCAACGCGGTTACTAATAATGATGCTTTTAATTTAATGGTGTTAATCATAATTTGTAATTATAAATTAGTTTGTCGTGTTTGTCAACTCCTCCTTTTGAATATTGTTATTAACTTGACTGATACTAGCCGGTCCAGTTTATCATCAACAAATTGAAATCAAATATATCTACTATGTGATCACGATTAAAGTCGGCGATATTAATCAAATAAATATTGCTACTCGCGCTTCCCCAGTTGATCATTAGAGTGTTGAAGTCCCATATGTCTACCCAGCCATCTTTATTGGCATCGCCTATCCTAATCTGGGTGTTGCTACCAGAGCCACCACCGCCGCCACCTCCACCGCCGCCACCTCCACCGCCGCCACCGCCGCCACCTCCTCCGCCACCGCCATTGTCATCAACTGGTAAAATCTCGGCCGTCATCGTAATAGGTTCAACTAGGATATAGTTAGCGGCATCGGCTCCGGATAGAGAAATACCTGAAATAGTAACTGTGTTGGTACCAACTTCGGCAGTATCAAATACGCCAGCCGGAGTGCCGGTAGCAAAAACCTCTTCACCTTCAATGGTATTTTCTAAAACTGGCACACCTGCAAGAGTTGCATCAGTGGTGCCATCATATGTTTTGTCTTCGGCGGTCAAGCCGGAAATAGTTAGAGATCTTGGTGTAATAGAGCCGATATCGTTGTTAACAAAGGTAACTATATAATTATTGCCGTCATTACCATCAACTACCGCTCCGCTAGGAATTAATGTTTTATCGGTACCAATAAGGGGGTCCGTGAAAGATTGAGTGAAACCAGATGTATCGTCAAAGGCCAGGTCGCCTATAATTTCCTGAACAGTGACAGAATCCGTAGTCGCGTCGTATTCTTTAGTAGTAGTCGCGGCCGCAACTGTTATAGAACGAGGAGTAATGGTGAAAACTTCTGGGTTAACGGTAAAAACATAATAAGAGCCGGCTGATAAAGTGCCTGCGTCATAAGTATATTCATCAACATTTTCGCCCACTGTTCTGCCTAAAGATCCAGTTAATTCATCTCCATCAGAAAGTTCCGGACTATAAGTAAAGGTTAGAACTGGATCGACATCGCCATAAATCTTAGTTTGGCCAACATCGGGAGTAATAAAGATTTCTACCGGCGGTGGGGGCATAAACCACACATTAGATAGATTGTCTATCTGCCAGCCAAAATACGGATAACCAACAGTTGTATCGTCACTATTTTCCACCACATTCCAACCAGCATCATTAAAAGTAGAAATGGTTTGCATCTCTAGAGTGGTTCTGGGCGAACCTCTGCCATCATCATCTGATTGTCCGGTTGTCTGGGAATTATAGAAAGAATTTAAAATTTCAGTGTCGCTAACAAAGCCGACTAAGCCACCGACTGGAGAACTCACAGAAGAAACGTAGCCAACAGCATAAGAATTTGTTATAGAACTACCATCTCTAGTTCCGCCAACAAGACCCCCAACGGTTTGTTCGCCAGTCACATTGCCGCTGGCGTAAGAATTATTAATAAATCCGGCGCTTGAATAATAACCATTCTCACCTACTAATCCGCCGACATGAGAAGTTCCAACAACATTGCTCGTGGCGTAGGAACTATCAATGCTTCCATTTTGAAAATTTTTGCCGACCAAACCGCCGACTGCGCCACTAGTACTATTAACGTCTCCGGTCGCGTAAGAATTTGAAATCTGTCCCCTATTGGTGCCGGCCAAACCACCAACATTAAGACTGCTGCCAGTTATAAAACCCGTAGCATAAGAATCAATAATAGATGCTTCATTGCCACCGATTAAACCGCCGGCATTGCCAGCATTACTAACGACATCTCCAACGGCATAAGAGTTAAAAATGATTGAGCTATAATTGCTTATACCAACTAATCCGCCGGCTGTATTGTCTGAAGCATTAACATTGCCCGTGGCATATGAACCATTAATATCTGATCTGGTGTTAAGACCTACTAAGCCACCGGCTATATAGCGGCCGGAAACGTTGCTCTCCGAATAAGAATCATTTACGGAAGCGCGCAGGAAGGTTGAGCGAGGAGAAGTATAATTATATCCGATCAACCCGCCAACATGATCGCTACCGACAACTGATCCAGTAGAATAGGAATTAGAAACTATGCCAGTATTATATCCGATAAGACCGCCTATGTGATTGTTTTGGTCTACAACGTCAAGGTCATCTTCGCCAATGACATTGCCGCTGAATGAGCTATTACTGATTTCTAAAAGCATGTTCTTGCCGATTAATCCTCCGACATCGTCTCTGCCAGTTACGTTACCAGAAACACCGACATTTGATATACCAACAGATTCTACATTAGTTCCGGAATAGCCAGCCAAAGCGCCAACGCTCCTATCCCCAGTTATATCAACATTTTCCAAGACAATATCGTCTATCAATGAGGGCTGGATCAAAGATTTAAATAGACCGACATAATCAGCATCTGGTCTGTTTATAAATAAATTGCTTATAGTAAATCCTTGTCCATCCAAACTACCAGAAAAACTTTCGGTAGCAGAGCCAACCGGTTCAAAGCCAGCGCCATCATTCCAATTAATAACATCAGAACAATCAATATCGTTATTTAAAATATAATACGCGGTAAGATCATAAGACATCTCTTGCAGTTGTATACAGCTAGTAATTTGATATGGATCCTCTGTTGTGCCACTACCATCTCCAGAAAACTGAGGAGCTTGTTGCGCCAAAACATTGTTAGCCACGACAAACCAAATACCGATTACGGCAATAAACACAAAAAATGATTTTAATAGTCTATACATAAATAAGATTTATGATAATTTAGTGGCCTTTTAATAATGCGCTTATGTTATCACAACTCTTATTCAGTGTCAATAACCTTTAGGTCTAATGGATGTTATCTGCGAACTTTGTCAATTGCTAAATTTGAAATTGTTTAATCGCGCGATACAAAAACTATAAAAATCTATCAAAATGGCTAAAAATCAAAAAAATCGCGTTATACAACGACTGCTCACAAATGGCTTAGATAGCCTAAATTGCCGAATTGCTGGATTGCCGCATTGCCGAATATACCCATTATTGCCGAATATGTCTCAATAAAGGAGGGGGCGCAATATCAATATGATAAGATCGGCTAGATACCTAAAATAGATACACTACATCTTTGACGGTTATAGCCACCATCAATAGTAGCAAAAGAATAAACCCAGTAGCGTTTATCAACACTTCACGACGTGGATTTATAGGCGATCCTTTAATTTTTTCTATGATTAAAAATAACAACCTTCCGCCATCTAGGGCCGGGAAGGGAAAT
>JAUYHP010000025.1 GCA_030689595.1 bacterium
TGTCGTCCTTCGGCCTCCATAAGTCATGACCTCATTAAAAAAAATGCCCTTATTGAATATGTCTAGTATTCAATAAGGGCACCTTTGCCTTATATCTTGTGTCCTAGCTTTGGACAACAAAAAAACCCTTAAAACATCTGCGTTTTAAGGGCTTCATTGCCTTTTCGAACGACTTAAGTATATCACTTCACGAATCCGCTGTCAATCAATCTGTAACTTCATCGACGGGAATGGGAAGATAGATCATCCCCCCTCTCCCGTAGGTATCAAAAAGATTAAAAGAGTTAGTCTTAAGTGCTTCTCTAGTTTAAAAGAGCTTGTTAATAGTGTTAAGACGTATGCTTTGATTACCCCGAGGGGTAATCAAAAAAAATCGATTTTAAAGCGCAAAAAGCCCGGTATTGCCAAACAACATTACACGCATGGATATGAGCCAAGCAATATCAGTAACGCTTATAATAGTCCACCGTGGCAGTGGCGCCGCGTGGCTGAATGGCACCGATATATTAACGATCCTGTAGAAAAAATAAACGGACACATAATAATCGAGTAAAATACTCCTGACCGACCAAGATAAGGAGGCGATTATATGTGTCCATACCCATGGTATCAGGTTATGCGATTAAGTAAAGATAAAAAACAACAGCGCTATCAAATGGTTATCCATGCCAAAGAACACGGCGTAAAGCCAACGGCTAGGCTATATGCCACCACTCCTAAGACCGTCCGTAAATGGCTGTATCGCTATGGAGAAGGCGGATATCAGGCTCTGGCTGATGTGTCACACCGTCCCCACTCTTCGCCAAGAGCCATACAAGATGACCTGGCGAAAAAGATCGTGGCTCTAAAGGCCGTATATAAACGCGTCGGAGCCGAACATGTCAAAATACTTGAAGATTTGCCCGTATCATCCAAAACTATTCGTAAAATATGGCGCAAAAACGGCGTATCAAGCCGCAAGCGCCGAAAAAAGCACGTCACAAAACAAAACCTGCGCGAGATTAAGAAGCTGTTCGCTCTCTTTGAACGGGTATGCGAGGATACTAAAGACCTCGATGATATCCCCGAATACTACACTCAGATGATTCTCAAACGTTTGCCTAAAGTACAATATACCTTCCGCGAGGTAAGCTGTGGCGTGCAATTCCTGGGTTTTGCCGAGGATCGATCTCTTACGCATGCAAAGCTTTTTGCCGAATATGTCAATGAGCATCTTAAAAAGTACAAACTTATTGTCGAAAACGGTATTCGCCAGACAGATAATGGGTCAGAATATATCGGCTCCTGGTCAGCAAAGAATCCTTCCGCATATACCATAGCGATAGAATCCGCCAAGCTTGTCCACGGCACTATCCCGCCGGGAGCCCATAGATTCCAGTCCGACGTTGAAACCGTCCATAATCTAATCGAGGTTGAGTTCTACGAGATCGAAAAATTCGCCGATAGAGCCAACTTCATGGAGAAGGCCTATACTTATCAACTGTTCTTTAATCTCGAAAGGCCTAATACTTACAAAGAAAACAAAAATCCATGGCAATTAGCTCGGGAGAAACAACCTGATATCCCAAAAGAAGCTCTTATGCTGCCACCGGTTGATTTAGATGCTTTACTAGACAAAAAACTTGCTAATTCAGCTATAGGGGGGTACGATGTGTCTTCCACTCCCT
>JAUYHP010000026.1 GCA_030689595.1 bacterium
GATTATTATTCAAAGTTACGAGTTACGCGTTATGCGTTATGAGTTGCGCGATCCCCTATTTTTCCTTCACCAACACGCTACCGCCGAAATTCTCCCATTGGCCGCAATCGTTTATGGCGCCGCCGTGATTACACCAGCCCCAATTATCTTTTATCTGGACTTTTGGCTTAATTCTGCAATATGCGCCAGTATAATCAGTGCAATAACCATCAGCTTTACAATTAGTACCGCAATCGCCATTTAACTTACTTGGCGTCTGATTATCTTTAGCTTTTAAATCCCAATAACTATATAAATGATAAAGCGAATGAGGCACGTCGGCGTTCGGCCGGTCGCGCATTTCCACTCCGGTCACGGTCGTGCTCTCGCCGTCGCCCCATTCCACCGCGTACATGACCAGCGGCAATTGGTTAGAATCCACCTTAGTATTAAAAGTCAGATTGACAAAACCGTTTTTAGTTAATACAACATTTCCAATTATGCCGTTTACTTTGATATTATTGCCATTGCCAGGATTTGCATCATTATCCACGACCGGTAAAATAGCGCAATAGCTATTTGCGGCTCTAACGCCTGTTCCATTGCCGTTACATAAACCATTGTTTGGTTCGTTCGGTACGTTCGTAGGAGTACCCGGAGGCCCCCAACCAAAATTATCTCTTTGATATCTGCCATCTAATCCATCTGGAGTCCAAATCCAAGATCCATAACTTTGAGCAAATAATTTTTTAACACTGGTTTGATTATGCGCTTGACCCATTCTCGGTACGCCTCCATCAACATAAAGAAGCGGCCGTCTTATATTATCTTTCGTATTAATTGTGCCGTCCCATTCGTATGGATTCAACATTAAATTATAGCTAGCATTTGGTGGAACAACTGAACCGAAAGGAGAATTGTCCGAAATATAATTACATGTTTGATTAAGCCAAGGGAAACCCTGATTACAATCAACTTCATAATCGCTACCTTTATAAACTCTACTGGCCCAATATTTATTTTGTCCAACCGAAGATACGGTTTGAACTATTTTTGTGCAAACCGGATAATTATAAAAGGTGCCTCGGCAATATGCCGGATTAGCACTTTTTGCCCATATTCCGTCAACTCCGCCTAAAGTACTGCCGCCATTACTACGAATAGCTTGAGGCCATGTTGAATCATCAAAATCCATATCCATCCAATTCGCAGGCGGTGCTTCTCCGGTACATTTCCAATGATCAAGACTATCGGTACTTACGATTAAGCCATCGAAACAAGGGGATGGAAAAAATTTTGAATCTATACCAAAGACCGCGCCCCAATCCGTACCAATAATTGCTATAACATTTTTCCCAATATTCAAATTAACATTAGCGCTCTCTGGTGGATTCGCCCACTCGGCTCCACTATAAAGTAATACACCATTAAAATAAGTAGTATGCGCATTATCCACTGAAGTTTTTAAAGTACCACTTATTTGGCAATTCGGTTCTGCTTCCATACAATAATACACCGGCACTTTCCCCTGATACCCCGCGCCTTCTTCAATGCCGTCGCCTTTAACCTTATCCACCGGATACCATAAAATGCAGGCGTTGGGATTGCCGGGCGCGCGGTCGTATTCAAGGCAATAGCCGTACCAGCCTTTTTGCCGATTGCCCGAATCTTCATAATAATCACAGGACAGAGAATCGGTTTTAGAATACAAACGGCAAGACTGCGTCGTGTACCAAGCTTTATATGGCTCGGTTTTACAATCACCATCTGCTTCCAAACATTTTGACTCTATGGCCGGCCGAACTTTTATATCGTCAAAATAGAAATTGCCTTCCGAGCCGGCCGCGCCGCCGGCGCTGGAATAAAGTTTGATTTTAATTCTTGAATTATTGCCGCTAGAGAATCTGCCGACTTCAAATTGCCAATCATTGCCTAAGTTCTGCGTAATTACCGCTGAATTAATAGGCGCGCCCGCGCTATTTACAATATCTATTCTTGCCTGGCCGCTTTTTAAATTTTTAGTATTAGAATAAGCCGTAATAATATAGTCGGCATTGGGAATGACATCTACCTCTTCGCTGGTGGCGTCGTAAGACGAGCCTAATTTCAAGAAACTTCGGCCTTCGCGAGCGTAGCCGATGCCTTCGGCCTGCGCCGAGATCGGGTTATTTATAACCGAAAAAATATTAGCGTCCCATGATTTGCCGGCCGCTTCCTGCCAGCTCCAGCTCCAACCCACCGGGTAGCCGTTAGCGCCGTAATATTCAAAACCGCCATTGGCTAAATTAACCACTTCGCCCGCCTGCTTCATGGCGCCAAAAGGATAATAGTCGCCGAGCAGTTTGCCGCCGGTTATTCCAACCTTGGCATAGCCGGACAGATTGCTGATTTTATCCGCACCCAAACTTTCCGCGGTTTGATTTTCCTTGGGAGAAGTTATAAAGCTTTGGCAATTGCCATTCTCGTCCACCGCGTCGCACAGCCCCACGTCAAAGCAGGTGTTATTGCCTTTTTCATCTTTAATATAACTGCGGCAAGCCAGCCATTTATCGCAAGTGCGATCAGGTGTAACTTTTAAAATAGTATTAGAATCTTTTGTATTTAAAGCCGGGGCGCTAAA
>JAUYHP010000034.1 GCA_030689595.1 bacterium
CATTACGTATCTAGTCACATGGAGCTAGTAAGAGTCGAACTGGCTCTTTTATTAATTAACTAAATAAACTAACTAAAAACAAACAAATGATAAAAAATAAATATATTTCACTGGCAGTATTAGCTAGTTTGGTATTAGCTGTGCCGGCCCTTGCTCAAACAAACAATTCACAATCAAGTGAATCACGTGATAACAAAGGTGGCTTAATAAATTGGGGCAGAATGATGATGGACAGAGTCAATGTAATGCGTCCAAACATTGTCGGTACGGTTACCGCCATTAACGGCACAACAATTACTGTAACCAGTAACAATAGAGTGGGTTGGGCCTGGGGTAAAGATGGCGATGATGATAATCAAAACGAAGACACGCCAAAAGCAACTCCCGCGCCAATCGTATACACTGTTGATGCCAGCCAGGCAACCGTTGTTAAAGCCGGCGTCGCTTCAACTGTTTCCGGTATTACTGTCGGCGATATAGTTAAGATTCAGGGCACAATTACGGGTACTAGTATCCTTGCCACCACTATTCATGATGGAGTAAATAAAGAAGAAAAAGATAAAAAACCGAAGCCAACTCCCCTTATCCAAGGGAACGGCCAACCGATAATTGCCGGTACTGTTACCGCTGTTAACGGAACAACTTTAACCATTACCAACAAGAGTAATGTCACCTACACGGTTGATGGGTCAACCGCCAAAGTCCAAAACAAAGGTGCTCTCTCTACTATATCAACGGTAGTGGTCGGCGATAATGTCGTCGTCCAAGGAACAATCAACGGTACTGCTATCACGGCCTATTCGGTCATTGATCAAGGCGCTACACCAAGACAAAGTGTAAAACCGAATGATAATGACGAAGAAAAAACTCGCGGTAAATTCTTGGGTGGTATCGGCCGATTCTTCCAACATCTCTTCGGATTCTAAACTTAAACAAGAGATAAAATTAAATGCCAACAGTCCCGCCCAAGCGGGACTGTTGGCATTTAATTAATATTCTTATAAAATAATGTTTATGAGGAAATATATTCCCTTTCTGGTAATAATTCTGCTTATAACTATCAGCAATATAGGCGGTTTTCTATTATATAAGAAGGAAACTCTAAAACAACAGCAAAATCAGGATAATTCAATCACTGCTCTAAAAAAAGAACTTGCGACCTTGC
>JAUYHP010000037.1 GCA_030689595.1 bacterium
GATTAATGAACTTTTTTCTAATTGGTTTGGATTTTATTTGAAGATTGAATTCTTCTTCCGTTAATTTCTTACCGTCTAACCACCAATCTTTATCTCCGTCGGCATATTCAGTAGCAGGACCGTCTTCTCTATGACGCTTGCCATTTATATGCCAATGCTTAGTTCTATTGGCATATTCAAGGGCGGGACCATCTTCTCTATGAAGCTTGCCATCTAATTTCCATTCGACTCGGTCGGCGTATTCGGTTCTAATTGGTTTAGATTTCATTTGAAGATTGAATTCTTCTTCAGTGAATTCCTCGCCATTCAAATACCAATCTTTATCTCCGCTGGCATATTCGATAGCAGGGCCGTCTTCTCTGTGAGACTTGCCATTCAAATACCACCACTTACCGCCATTGGCCAATTCAACCGCAGGACCATCTTCTCGATGAGGCTTGCCGTTTAAATACCAATATTTCTTTCCATTGGCATATTCAAGAGCAGGTCCATCTTCTCGATGACGTTTGCCATTTATATACCAGCATTTCTCTCCATTTATATACCAATGTTTAGTTTCATCGACATATTCAACAGCAGGGCCATCCTCTCTATGAAGCTTGCCATTTTTATGCCACCATTTGGGAATTTTAGTATCCATTCCTGCACCCCCAACACTTAAAATCAATAGCGTGACTTGCATACGGATAATGTCGCTTGCAGGAAATGCAAGTCGTACCAACTATTGGCGGATTTACTAGCAACGTCCACTGATTTATTTTTATAGCTTTTATAAAGTCGTCAGGCAATAAAATTATATACTTATCGCAATCTCTTGCGGCTTCTAATAATAACTTATTATCATCCCTAACGATTTCGCATTGGTGATGAATGTCAATGTCTTGTTTATTTAATCCTATAATTTCAATAGCCGTCAATGGGCCGGTCAACAATAACACTTCTTTCTTGTCGGCTACCATATTGCGGGCGGCAACCGTTAGTATCTTATTGAATTTCCATATTTGACCAATTTTAATCATTTATATACTTAATCAAATCAATATTATTAGATTATTATGTATGAACCAATTTAGGAAATTAGCCCTGCAACGAATTGCAAATGCCGCCGGGACGACCGCATCATCTACAATAGCATCGAGTCGCTCATATGTCAACCCATATATCCTTAAAAACGCAGGAATACTGACGAACTTAGTTGAAAAATATTTTAATATATCTTCATTTAGAGAAAAATTTTTAACAACCCCCGCAGGGCCAGCCAGAGAACAATTGGTTTATAATGAAATTATTAAAAGAAAACCAATTAATTTAGTTAACGTTTCAGTTCCAGGACCTAAAGGAACAATTATTACATATCAAGTAATGCCAGACTATATTACAATTGATGGCATCAGAGTGCCGATGACATATAAAACAGCTCAAAAAGTTGCAGATTTTTTCGGCATGGAACTACCAACATCTAAAATGTCAAAACAAATTTGGCAAGCAGCAGATGTTAAAATTAGACCTACTCCGCTAAGCGCAGGCGGTCAAATTGGAAAAAAATATTATTCAAGCACCGAAGTCGTTGAACACAAAATTAGCGATTCAGATTCTTCCATAGCATATAGTGATATGATTCGAGATGAGATTTTAAAACATAAAGGGCCAGTTAATTTAGTAGCAGGTCATATGAAAGACATTATCGCTCCAGAAGGCAATAATAAAGGCGATAGGTTAGGGCTGTTTGGATGGTTTGGAGCGGACGGTACCCCTCTAGAGCCAAGTATAACCACCAATCATGGCGCAGACCATACGGAATATGGTGCCGGAGTAAGGTTGATTTCAGGAACACTCACTATCACCATGCCAGATGGGTCCAAAACTGTCAGAAAAATAAACGATGTATTAGACGATCCCGCTTATTATAATACAATTTCTAATTCAAAAGGATATAAAAGATATAATTAATTCGTTTCTATCTTTTTCACTTTAGGAATAAAAAATATTTCAGCATTGCCTGCTTTATCAATATTTGCAGATAGGCTGCCCTCCATATTTTTAGGAATTGATTCTAATACAGCCATCATTAGCAATTCTAATACTTCTTCGCGCGTTAGTGTCTTAAATAGCATTCATTATATTATATAACATCTTTAATTCATTGCTTAAATCCTTTATTGCGTGCAAATCGAATTTATAATCTTTAAATCCTAATTCTCTTCCCATTAATAAATTTTCATCCCGATCATCTACAAACACACCGCCATGAAAATTACTATGTTGCAATAAAAAGCTTTGAAAATATAGCTTTGTTGGTTTGCGCGCACCAACCTCATAACTTAAATGTAAATGCGCTCTATCAAATAATTCTCCATACTTTTCACGCACGACTAGCGCATGCTCGCTGCCTATATTGCTTAACAATGCTACTTCACGCTCCTTTTTCAAATCTTCAACAAATGAAAACATTTGCTCGTTTTTTATTAAACTATCACGCCAGGCCTCGTGCAGTAGCCGTAATTTTTTACCGCTTACGCCATGGCGCAATTCTAATGAATCAGACATTGTGGTCAGACCCAAGTCCTGGCCGGCTTGTATGCTGTTTAAAAAATGCCACACATCTTCACGCTTATATAATTTCTGACGGTGCCACTCTGTTATATATTTTTTAAAATCTACTTTAATTAATACATTTCCTAAATCGAATGCTATGCCTTTCATAATTGCTCCACCGCTTCGTCTAATGTTGACCTATCTTGTTTGCTCAATTCTTGCTCTCCAGTTTCTTTATATGAATTCTCTAATATCTCTATTCCATATTGTTTCATATATTCTATCTGCCCCACATCATTGCCTAAATTATAACGCTTTATTAAAATAGCATTCAATAATCCTTCAGCGTCTCGTAAATTAGGGGCAATACATATTCGCTTTCCATTGTATACGCCATCAGCTACATAGCTCGTTTCTCCGGTCGTAAATAACCATCTGCTTTTTCCCAACTCTGATTTGTATTCTTCTAATTTATAATTTCTTAAATGAGAAAAATTATACGAAAAAGGGCTTACTAGCTTTATGTCATATGGCTTAACGCTATTTAATTGTTTGCTCAATTGAGATATGCGATCTCCGTCTTCAATTATCGCCATTCCGTCTTCTCCGCCGCGCCCCCCTACATAATAAGGCTGCATCCACTCATATCCGCTCTTTAGTAGAGGTCTGAAATTAATATCTCCAAATGGAGAGTATACATATACCCGTTCAGCCCTGGGTAGCCGGTATAACATTTTTCGCGTCCCATCTAATAATGAAAAATATCTTAAACTGCCACTCTCCCACTCAATGCCATCTAATAAGTGCAATGGACTGCAATACCATAATCTTTTCCCTAAACTTTTTGCTAGATTTGATACAATAGGCTCGCCGTCGCATATGATTAAATCAGGGTCATATTTTTTTATTTCTTCTTTTAAATGATAGCCTTTTTCTAAATTAATATGAGGACCGCCATCATAGCCATATAATTTTCGCAATCCTATCCGCGTTCCTTTGCTGTACTTATTAGTTAGCGCGTCCAATGTCCAGTCAGTATGTAGTATGTTTTCACTAGAGCGCAAATAACATGCCGTCTTAATCTCATGACGGTTGTACTCCATATATCTTCTTAATTGCTCGCCACCGCCTAATCGATTGCCCGTAGAATATAATATTTTCATTTGGAGACTTTAAACAATATTACTAAATGTATTATATACATTATTGCGCTAATTCCTATTAACCATGGAGCTTTTGATATAATGGACATATATAATACAGCACTCCACATTAAGTGCATTGCTAAATTAAAATACCAACCGCTTATTAAATTTTTTAAATAATTCATTTTACTTTACTTTTTGCAATCTATATTTTTTTTCCCATCAATTTTTATAAGTGCTTCTCGACCATAATCCACTTCCCCAATTGTAAACAAATGAACCGCACTTATTGGCTTTCTTTCCTAATTGGTAATATCACACGGCTATTGTATTTAGAAATGTTCGGTCGGCTCTCGACGGAACATGCCCTTTCAATTAATTTAATTACGATCTGGCCCAAGCCTCAATTCTTACAATATTAGGACCAGCAGCTGTTCTAAACCATATCTTGCTAACAACTCTATTGTCAAAAAATAAAGCTTCGGTAGGAGTGCCGGGTATCATGTCACCATGTAAGGTAGAACCATTAAAACTATATTCTATCGTTCCCAATCCTTCATTTATCATCGTAAAACTACACGTTCCGCGAATATTAATATAAATATCGCAATTAGATTTAAATGCCGCAGAATTAATGGTTACTTTTTGAAAAAAGTTAGTGTCTTTGCCCTGCGTTATGTGCCCTAAATTAATTGCCATTAACGCCTCTCTCTAAATTCAATTGAAGCATACACACTTGCCGCTCCACCAATTCCAGTACAAACAATACTGAATTCGTCTTGAGCCGTCCCGGCATAATCGCTTCCCAATGGTGGCAAGTCGCGCAGTTGACCGGCAGCTAAATTGATTTTCTGCGTGCCGGCTGCAGCAATAACATATCCTGATGATACAACTATACCGCCCGTGACGACAGCTTTTGTAGTAGAATATTCTGAAATTGAATTAGCACTAACAGATGTCCAGCTTCCACCCGTAACCGTGCCTTTATAAACCAATTCATAAAATACAGGCTTCGTTTCTACCATAAGTTCAAATTCTAATATTATGATCGCCCCGCGATTTTTTATGGAATTAAATGTATTTTTAGGTCTAATAGATAATACTGACGCTCTTGTGGTAATTGCCTGCGGCGTCGAGCTATTTGATGCAGAAAATAATCTTCCAGTCTGATATTGTATGCCACCTTCAGAAGTAACCGTAGCACAAATTTGTTTCATGGACGTACTTGACCCTGTGATGCCCGTGTTACGAATTTCATATCGAAGAGGCAAGTTGGCAGTAGTCATATACACTTCAGATTCTGCATGACAATATATAGTCGCGCCCCCAGGGGCTACATATCCAAATCTAACTTTGCCTACTCCCAGCCATTGCAAATCAATAACATATATTTGAGCTTTTGACGAATCAAGCGTTTCCCCAGAGGGGCCATAGCCATCTAATGCATCTAGATTCCAGCTGCTTTGCGATATCGGCACATCTTGAACCGCACCGCTGGTGTAAGTTCGTATTACGACTCTGTTTTCTGTGTCTTCTTACTCGAAAAATGCTCCATTGCTTGCGTCGAAATATCCTATGCGCTTTGTATTGTTTGCTTTGCCAATGCCAAAAACGGCCGTCATCACAATAAGTTGTGACTTGCCTGGCTGATATCGGAAATATTCATATGTCTGCCTAATGACAGAATCATTATTAGCGGTGCCGCATGTTAAATTAAGCGAACTTTCATTAGGCAAATGCGCAACAGATGCCCCACCAACTAATACCGTTTCCCAAAACAAAGGAGTCGCATCATATTGCATCGTACTGTCAAATATAGTAACGGGATCACTTGTCCTCCAGCGCCCAAAGGCATCAGTGGAAGGAGTGTTGGTGCCTGCCGTTATATTCAGCGAAGTAGTTCCAGCTGTAGTTACCTCTAATGGAGTAGATGCCGTTACGTCTAGTGGAGTAGATGCTGTTATCTCCAATGGAGTAGTAGCCTTTATTGTATTAGTAAACCCAGTTGACATAATGCCCCTACTGGTATGCAAGGTTATTGCGCCTAATTACAAAAAAAAATATTTAGTCCTTATTTAGCTTTTATTTTTTTTTGTCAAATGCTTCTTTCGTAAACTCTTCTCCATTTAAAAACCAAGACTTGCTTCCATCGGGCCATTCTTTTGCCGGGCCATCTTCTCGATGACGCTTGCCATTTATATACCATTCTTTAGTTCCATAATACCATTCAACAGCAGGGCCATCTTCTCGATGAAGCTTACCATTCAACCACCATTCGACTCTATCTGGGTATTCTTTTTTTGATGCGCTATTGCAACTCAATTTGTTTAACAACCATATTATTTGGTCTTTAAATTTTCTCTTCACATTTCTCCTTCTTACTATCGCTTTTTAGACCTTCTGTAATTTGTATTTTTTACCGCCAACTTCTATAACCATTATTTTATCTTTTTGTAATTTATATTTTTCGCCTTCAATCTCTACCAACAAGCCCGCCTTTAATGCAGGGAGCTGCTCTTGCAATTGCATTACAGGTATAATTTTTATTAAGAATTCTTTTTCCGTTAGCTTCCTTCCATTTAAATGCCACTCATTTGAACCGTCAGCACGTTCAATAGCAGGGCCATCTTCTCGATGACGCTTGCCACTTATATACCAAGATTTAGTTCCATTGGCACATTCAACAGCAGGTCCATCGACTCGATGAAGATTGTCATTTTTATACCAATATTTGGCTACACTGGTCTTATCGATCCAAAAAATATCATTGTTTTTAGTCATAAAATTTTAGCCCTTAAATCTTAATGCCGAATCAACCTCATGACGGTTAAGCTCGTTTTGTACTTGGACCATCTTCGTTAAAAACTGCGCTTCTGTTAATGTCTCGTCATTTATATACCATTTTTTAGTTCCATCGGCACCTTCAAAAGCAGGGCCATCTTCTCGATGAAGCTTGCCATCTAATGTCCATTCTACTCGGTCTTCATGTTTGGTTCTAATTGGTTTGGATTTCATTTGAATATTGAATTTTTCTTCAGATAAACGCTTCCCGTTTAAATACCACCATTTATCTCCAGCAAACCCTTCAACAGCAGGGCCATCTTCTCTGTGACATTTGCCATTTATATACCAAGATTTAGTTCCGTTAGACCACTCAACAGCAGGACCATCGTCTCGATGACGTTCGCCATCTAATCTCCATTCAACTCGGTTTCCATGTTCGGTTCTAATTGGTTTGGATCTCATCTGAAGATTGAATTCTTCTTCCGTTAGGCTGTTATCATTTATATACCAAGACTTAGTTCCATCGGCGTATTCAATAGCAGGACCATCTTCTCTATGACGTTTGCCATTTTTATACCAACGCTTCTCTCCATTATAAGTTATTATATTCATAATTTATTCTCCCAGTAAACTGTATTTCTTTCCATCAACGGTTACGGTCTGCACACAGCTCTTTAGCAATGTATATCTTTCCCCATCAACCGTTATAGATAAACCAGATTTTAATGCGTCCAGCTGGCTTCGTACTTGAACTATCTTCTTTACTTCTATTAAAAATTCTTCTTCCGTGAATTCCTCGTCATCTAAATACCAAAAATTTTTGCCATCGGAACTTTCAATAGCAGGACCATCTTCTCGATGATGCTTATTATTTATATACCAATATTTAGCTCCACCAGTATATTCCATAGCAGGTCCATCATCTCTATGAAGCTTGCCATTTTTATACCAATCTTTATCTCCATCGGCATATTCTATAGCAGGACCGTCTTCTCGATGAAGCTTGCCATTTTTATACCATCTCTTATCACCAACACTATTAGTTATCACATTTTTCATAACGCCTACTCCTCCTGCAATCGGTATCTCTTGCCATCAACTTTTATAATCTTAGTCTTAAATTTTTGTAATCTATATTTCTTTCCATCAATCTCCGTAGATAAGCCCAATTTTAATATAGAAAGATGTTTTCGTAAGCCTATTATAGATTGCACCCTTACTGCAAAATCTTCCTCCGTAAAACTTTTCCCGCTTAAATACCATTCGTTATTTCCATTAGAATATTCAATAGCAGGACCGTCTTCTCGATGACGCTTGCCATTTATATACCAAGATTTAGTTCCGTTGATATATTCAATAGCAGGGCCATCTTCTCGATGAAGCTTGTCATTTATATACCATTGTTTAGTTCCATCGGGCCATTCAATGGCAGGACCATCTTCTCGATGAAGCTTGCCATTTTTATACCAACTCTCACCATCACTATTACTTTTATGCCAAAATTTATCCCCATTATCACTTATTATATTGTCTTTCACTGCTCCTCCTGCAACCGGTATCTCTTGCCATCAATTTCTATAATCTCAGTCTTAAATGTTTGTAATTTATATTTCTTCCCATCTGCAGAAATTGTTAAACCAGCCTTTAAGTCGTTAAGCTGCTTCGAAAATAATGTCATTCGCCGCGATCGTATTATGAACTCCTCCTCCGTATATTCGGCTCCATTTAAATACCAACATTTATAGCCATTTATCAACTCCATTGCAGGACCATCTGCTCTATGACGCTTGCCATTCAGCCACCATTCAATCTCTAATGCGCCACGTACATAATGCTCCACAGCCGGACCATCTGCTCTATGACGCTTGCCATTCAGTAACCAATACCGGCTGCCATCAGCATATTCTAACGCAGCTCCGTCCCTTCTATGACATTTGCCATTCTTATACCAAAATTTATCCCCCAAAGCCCTCTCAATCGCAGGACCACCAACTCGATGCAATCGCCCATTTAACCACCACTCTTTAGTTCCGTCAGGCTTCGTAATAGCTGGTCCACCAATGCAATGCAGCCTCCCATTACGATACCACCACTCCTCTCCACCACATTCCTTAGCAGGGCCATCTTCGCGATGGCGCTCGCCATCCCTATACCACTCCTTATCTCCATTAGGCCACTCTATAGCAGGGCCATCCTCTCGATGAAAGCGCACGCCCGAACCATCGTAATATTTCTTGGCACCAATAGGCCCATCATCTATAATTGTTACCATTGAGAATTCTCCTTGTCATTGTACATTTTAACTATTAACAACATGCTTGTCAATCCCACTAATGTACCCATTATTAACGCACTTATTGCGCTTAATAACATTCCCATTAAATAAAATAATAACGTTACTGTTATCCCACACCATAACCAATATATGTCATCAGTAGAATTAGAACCATCAGAACCATCAGGACCATCAGGACCATCAGGACCAATATCACTCGCCTCTATAATCATTCATTTCTTCTTCTTTAAAAGAGATTTCATCGTCTTTATTATATTAAGAACTTCTTCCATAGAAGAATATTTCATCTGGATTATAATCTCTTTCATGTACGCAGCACTCAATCCCTCCGTCGCACTTATTATCTTTTCAATCTGCTCGTCAGAAATTTTTATATCCAATTTCTTGCCGTAACATGTTAAAATCTCTCGCCGATCTTCCGCATTCTGAATCGCAAATTTAATCGGCTCATCAAGACGACCAGCTCGGAAAATCGCAGGGTCTAACTCATCTACACTGTTCGCTGTTACTATTATCGTGGACTGTGGGAAATCAAGCTTTATCGTCTCAAGAATACATAATAATGTCGCTACCTCCCCGCTCGCCGCAAATACCTTGTCTATGTCATCTATTATTACAAACTCAGGCGATAATACCGAAAATAAAAATTTTATGCTCTCTACACTTATTGACTCAAAACTCTTTGCATCGAATTTTATTATCTTTTTATCTCCTCCAAGCTTTTGAGCAAAACTAGATTTACCCGTGCCAGGAGGCCCGAAAAATAAATACGACCGCGATACTCCGTCCGCTCGGCATCTTATATTCTTCTCATTTATCTTGTCAAATAAATCTAACGCACTGCCGTATATAGGATCATTCGATATGTGGAATGTATTGAAATTAGGCTTCCCCACCCAACTCCCACCGTTCCATTGCACATCCTTACTGTTTAACGTTACATATATGCGGCCACTATACAAATTCCATATCTGCGCCATTAAAGACTTAAAATCAAAATCAGGACTATAGTAAAATTCATCGTCCTTCTCAGGCCTTTGGTCATACTTGTGCTCTGTGAAATATAATGTCCCGTTTCCACACACATCTATCTTTATTAGGTAGGTATTACTTCCAATAGGTATGCGCTTTACCTGCAAACTCTCTATTACAAGATTAGAAAATATTAAAAGAACAAAAGATTGATTGCTCTCTTTCTCTAACTTGAATTGAGATAGATAATCATCTATGCCGCCTCTCTTGCCATAAATGAATTCTTGAGAAGTGTTTATTAAGGATATTCCCTTTATTATCTGCGTAGGTAAATTGTCGTGTAATAAATTCGGGATGTTACCTATTATCTCTCCACTTAATTTGGAAATGCGCTGAATGTAATTTCGGGCCCTAGAAAGAATTATTTTTTTATCAAAGTTCATGTTTCCTTCATGTATAGAGAGATTATAAGGTCACTTGCTATTCTTTTTCCACCATGACTTCTTTTTATATACCACCTCTTCAGGTAACTCCTCCAGATTTCCATTCCGTATCGTAAATGGCAAATACTCAATATCTTTTAAGTTTTTTACCTCATGTGCTCTTTCTTCTAACTCAATCTTATAATGAATTTTCTTAGGGTAAAGCCTCTTGTGGAATATTAAATATTCTTTACAGTAATATATCGCTCGCAATAGGCTTACTAATAAGTATATTATGTTTAATAACAATATCACCAATATCATATTCTTAGGATTCATTCCAAATAATCTTACAAAGGAATATGTCACGCCTAATGAATATAATGCGAATATAGATTCTATCGTGCTTAATAGTATCTTGTTCTTTAATAACAATATTACCAATTCTTCGCGGCTAGATAATAATAAACGCTCAGATAATCCCGCCAACTTTAAGTAACTCAGTACCTCCTGCTCGGCAGAACTGCGTTTTCGGCAATTCATTATATGTAACCACCAAAATAATGCCCAATAAGATGATACTATCATTAAACTTATTGTCGAATATTTTATCATCGTTAGGTTCCCGCTCTGATGTCCAATTAATTCGAATACTAATATCATTATACTTATTAGGCAAATATATATATTTAATAAACGATTCGTGCGTATCTCTTTTAATATCATATTTTTATTCCTTAACTACTTTTATTTCTTCTTCAGATACCCGTAGGGGTATTTATTTTTTTATCTATTTATTTTATGCCTGGACATAAAAATTGTTACACAAAAAGTGGGATGATGCGGATCATAGTGGTATATAGTGTCATATGGAAGCTGCTATCATTATCTCCGCTATCTCTATTCTCATTATTACTCTCGCTTGCATTTATCGAATTAGATTGGGCGAGTAATATATTATAATAGCTCACTAGCTTACTATAGAGATGACGCGCGCAATAGGCAAGCACTATTCAGAGCGTGCTCGTAAAATGCAGCTAGTCCAGTTGTGATAGGGTACGATGATTCGCCGGTCATGGCTGGCTGGCTGGCGAGTGAGTGACTAATGGTGGCGGGTGGCTGGTCATGGCTGGTGGCTAGTGGCTGGTTATGGCTAGTCGTGGTTAGTGGTTGGTTATGGCTAGTCGTGGCTGGTTAATAGCGGTTATGGCTAATAATTAGTGAGCATTTTGAGCCATAACCCCTCAAAACGGGGCCCCGCCTGGATCATCCTACCACCCACCCCAGGCGATCCATGGTACAAGGCCCCTGGTTAACGCATTACCCACGCTAAGTGCCCGTTATCATTAACCTTTTCCGTTCTGGGCACCTTTTGATCCATCCTGGGCACCTTTTGATCCATTGGTCACTTTATGCTATGACTTTCGTGTCATGCCCTATGACTTTCATGTCATAGACGACTTTCCTTAATGATATCAAGCACTTAGCATGGGTGGTTTTTTTACCATCACGATCCTACCGCCATGCCGCGAAGCCTACTTCGCACTACCGCGTAAAGTGTTTCCCTAATGATAACGAGTACTTAGCCTAGCCGCGTACCATGGTTCGCTGTAGGGAGGCTACCTACATCTAATGATTCCGCATACTTAGGACGTTGGCCCCGATCTTGCATAGTAGGTAGTAGCACAGCGATCCGCTTGTGCCGTCGGAAAACAAAAACCGGCAAAAAAAAAACGAAAAGGGAGTAAAGAATGAATATGTTTGACTATCTGGTAATGGGCGTGGATCTCAATAGTGTTACGAAAGGCCAGATTCTGGCCATGGGTGCGAGCGGCGCCATTACGCGCGATGAATCCGCGCGCTTGGTAGTAATGCTGGAGACGGCTAAGAAAAGCCGCAATGGTGAGCGCTTGGAATCCGATCGGCGAGACTTGCTCGGATTGCTCCAGCGCGCTGGCATTCGCGGCGTGGCGACCGCGACGCCCAACGGCGTCCAGATTGGAAGCACCGAGATCACTGCTAAGCAGTTGTCAAAAGTCGCAAGGGTATTGCGCGCGGTGTTTGATGCGCAATGCAACGAAGCTGACGAGGTTTCCCCGCCAAGCCTATCCGCCGTTGGCTAAAAACCACGGCGAAAAAAACCCCGCGAGCCGAAAGGTTCGCGGGGTTTTCCTGTTTTTAATTCGGGTTCGGTTTTTTAAGTTTTTATTCGGGGTTTTTTTCTCGGAATAAAAACTTAAGCAATCGAAAAGAAAAGAGAAAAGTTTGATGAACCGTCAGGCAAAAAAATTCTTCGCGGAACTCCGCGAAGAAAAGCGCGCGCGCGAGGTGGCCAAAAAAATGGCGGCCAAAAAATTGAGCGCGGATATTGCCGCGCTGGGCCTGCTCCCAGGGAACTGGGAAATTTTCGACGGAAAAACCGTCGTGCGAGTTAATGAGGGCGCGGTTTATTCGCGTCTAGATGATTCAATCGCCGAAGCGACGGAGTCTGCCAAGATTCTTGCCGAAGGCGGCGCGGAAACCATGGTTGTCCGGGTAGAAACCCGGATGATAAACGGCGTTGAGTTTCTCAATGCTGAAAAGAAAGATTTCGGCGGAGTGAAACTCGCCGTAAAAAAGTGCGTCTTTACTGACGCGCGGGGGATTGTGATTCCCCCGGCAAGCGCGCTTGCGCGCATATATTCATCCTCGTTCGCGTATGCAAACGAGGATGACGAGAAAGCGGCCACCGGAAAGGTGGTTGCAGGCACAGGCACAGGCACAGGCACGTATGTAAGCGAAGAATCTTTTGGCGAGCCGTTCGAGTGTGAAACTCGCTCACCACAAGAACGATTGTTCGCGCATCTTCGCGCGAACAAAATTCCGGGGCCGTCCCCTGAAAAGATTTTTGCGGCGGAGAAAAAAAACCTCCGCCGTCGGGCAGAAGAAAGCGCGCTTTCGTGCGCGCTTTCTTCCGCCCTTCGCGGGGCGGTGGAGATTCCACCGCCACCGGAAAACGTCTGGATGCGCGCGCATCCAAACGCAAACCTCCCAGCGGCCACGAAAGTGGCCACGTTTCAGGATCGGGTGCGCGCCGCGCGCGCCCGGAAAAAACTCCAGGAAAAAATTCCTGTCCGGCCAGCGGCTGCCGGATCGGCGGAAAAAATCGCCGAATACCAAAAGGAAATTGCTTTGTTGGAGCCGACACTTTCTGCCCTCCGGGCAGAGGTGTCGGCCCTTTGGGCCGGACGCGGAAAGGGGCTCACGAAAGTGGGCGGAAAGATTGTGGCCGTGGAAGCGGCCGTAGAGAGCCTTAAAGAAAAGGCTCGCGCAGTTCGCACGGAACTGCGCTGGGCGCGGGAAGCCCTGGCAGAATTGCAGGGCTAAAAACCTCGGCGCGGCCTTAACCGGCCGCGCCGAAACGCGGCCTTAACCGGCCGCGCCGAAACGCGCCTGGCAATAAAATTGCCAGGTTACTTCTGACATTTTTTATCTAGAGGTTCGATTTCTCTAGATGGTTCCAGTATTTTTCCTGCCTCCGTTTTGAGGAGATTGGAAATGTACATGTGGCATTTCGCACAGGAACTCAAACTCAAGGAGCAAGATTGGCGGCGATGGATGAGTTCACACGCGAGGAAAAAAGGCTCAATATTGGGGGGGGGAGGCGTCGGGGCGCCGACGGCCTCGGGTGCCCATGTTGTCGACTATATAAGTCAACAATAAAGCATCGGGCTTATTCCCGGAAGCGCGCCAGAGCGCGGCTCCGGCGGGAGCTTCAGAAGCTCCAAAAAGAACATCAGGGCTAAGCGCCTAAGGTGTTTTCCAAATCGATTACCTCATGCTGAGGATAGGATCATGAACAAAAAAGAGCGGCTCAGGGCGGCGATGCAAATCGCCCGAAAAATGCGAAAAATGCGAGGAATGGCTCAGGATTTGGCGGCGGGAGGCTGTCCGGGCTGCGGCCGGCCAGCGCCAAAAAACCGCGCCAGTCAGCCTGACGGCTGTCTGGTGTGTGGAATCTCTGTCTCTGTTTCGGGTCAAGCCCGATGATTTTTGTGTATAGCGGCCTTCCGGGCGCAGGAAAAAGTTTTATTATTGGCAGGCGCCATCCGGGCGCCATCATCTGCTCGACAGATGATTATGCCTACGACAAGGGCAACTTTATGCCTGAAAAAATTGGCGAGGCTCATGGAGCGTGCTTTGCACGCTTTATTGAGGCATGCCAGACCGCGCCCTTTAGGGATTGTGTCGACATTGTCGTGGACAATACGAACACGACGGCCCCAGAGATCGCCCCATATATGCTGGCAGCGCAGGCATATAAATTGGAGGCAACGATTATTACCGTCTTTGCGCCGCCAGAGGTGGCGCAAAGCCGAAATATACACGGAGTATCTAAAGAGATTCACGGCAAAATGGCAATCGCTCTCGCTTCGCGAGAGCTGATGCCGTGGTGGGACGCTTCCACCATCATTTCTAGTTTTTAGCTTAAAGTCCTGGGCAAGAGTATGCAAATGGTGACAAGTTCTAGTTTTTAGCTTAAAGTCCTGGGCAAGACGGTAAAAGGCCCAACTTTTCTTTTTTTAAAAAGAGCCATTAAGATTTACGGAAACCTTCCGAGGCAGGAATATGAGTCAAGTCAAAGAATACAAAGTTCAGGTTTTCGAGGGTAACAAGTTCTGGTATCTCAAAGGAATGCGTCACCGTGAGGATGGCCCAGCTATTGAGCATGCAAATGGCGACAAGGAGTGGTATCTCAATGGGCAACTCCATCGCGAGGATGGTCCAGCACTTGAGCATGCAAATGGCAGCAAATCCTGGTATCTCAACGGGCGATCTCATCGTGAGGATGGGCCAGCGATTGAGTATGCAAATGGTTTCAAAAGCTGGTATCTCAACGGGCAACTTCACCGCGAGGATGGGCCTGCAATTGAGTATGTAGACGGTGACAAGCGTTGGTATCTCAACGGACGGTCTCATCGTGAGGATGGTCCAGCCGTTGAGTATGTAGACGGTAGTAAGTTCTGGTATCTCAACGGTGATTTCCACCGCGAGGATGGGCCTGCGATTGAGTATGCAAATGGTGACAAGTTTTGGTATCTTAGGGGGCAGCAAATGTCACAAGAAGAGCATGCTCTCGCAGTGAAAAAGCTGCATGATCCTTGTGATGGAAAGATTGTGACCATCGATGGGAAGCGGTACAAGCTCACTGCGGTTTAGTGGTAATAAGATCATGAGTCAAGTCAAGGAATACATATCAGTGCTTGTCACCGTTATCGTGGACTGCGGACCTCGGGGTCCGCCTTAGGGTCCTTGCGATGGGAAAATGGTGACAAGCATTGGCATGGTTGAGTGTGCAAATGGTGGCATTGCCACCATTTGTCGTTTAATGTCAAGGATCAAGGAGATATATATTTCACCGGGAAGCAGTACAAGCTCACTGTGGTGTGGGTGTAATCAACCCAAATACCTGGTAGAATAAGATCATGAAGTCAAGGAAGATTCAGATGGACATCATCGTTCGGGCGAATGAGACTTGCGATCAGGTGATCGAGCGCTGCGCTCCTGAGGGAACTATCTCTCACAAGATCGTCGGCGGCTTTCCGGTTGGATCTTGGTGGGAGCGAGATCGTGGTCTGGTGATCGAGTACACGGTGCAGGAATATATGGAACAATACACGATGCGCGACATTTGTCGCGAGATTCTTGAACCGCTTATTGTTTTTGTGATTGGAATGTTTATCGCTGCACAGATGATGTATTAGTGATATATAGGATGCTAGCTCAACGGTATGGCTTTTAACCAATTGATTGGGGTTCGATTCCCCGGTGTCCTACTAATGTATCTAATGGAGAGATCATGAGTCAAGAAATTTATATTTCGGATAAGTGGGGCAAGAGGTGGTATCTTGACGACAACAATCACAGATGAATTGGTACTTCCTGAAGGCGAAGTGCGCCTTTGTGCAATTTATCGCAATCCTGAAACTTCGGAGGTTGCATATGAGGCATATTCTCTAGCCGAGGCGTTGGCGGAACAGCCGACTCTTAATGCGGAGATAATTGAAAACGGTCATACATTAGCATATTGTAATGCCACCCTGTGGACGTTGACTTCTATGGGCCAACATAGATTGGCTTGGGAGTCTAAACTTCTAAAAGAGCGTTGGAAGAAATAATCTTGCTCCTGAGCATGAGAATAAAAGGCTCTTTTATGGGAAATCTTAATGGCAAAGATTGTGTATGAGCAGACTTGAGGCCCTAATCAAGCCTTTAGAGACATTTTTTCTAAGAAAACTGTTTGTTTAAAGCTGCCAATCAGGAAAATTAGATCTAGTCAAATCCGGATTTACGTACACTTATCCATTTGATGGGCGTATGTAAGCAAGCTTCATCGAGAAGATACCTGCCTGATTGG
>JAUYHP010000002.1 GCA_030689595.1 bacterium
ATAGTTCTCCTCTAACCCTAACCGGTCATCATCTACCGTTAAAGATGAAACCCCGCCATGTCGCAAGACCTCTGGCGGGCTTTTGATTTTATGGATATTTAATTTAAAAACCGCCAGTCAGTTGACTGGCGGTTAAGTAACTTTACGCCTGGAAGTTCTCTTGGGCAAATAGTCGCCCAAAGCCTTTCTTTGTATATCTGATAATTCTCTCCACGCACTCTTTTCTAGCAATCTGATTCTTCCCTCTGGAGTATCGGGGAAAATGTAATGCAGCAATTCGTGAATCAATGTCAAGGTTTTTTCATTTTTATCGATGTCTCTATCGATAAAAATCTTAATTTCATTTTCATCATCACCATTCAATAGGCCGTCCAACTTTTGGCCGGTTTTTGGACATCGAAGATCTTTGACGATAAAAATATTAATACAATCATTTATTAGCAAGCGCATCAGCTCATCAAATAGCAGGTCTATTAGCGGCCACACTTTTGGCTTGCGCCCGTGTCTTTTGCGCACATTACCCTCCCTATAGAACTATCAGAGTACTATATTATTTATGCCACATTATCTTGTTATCCACAAGTGCTATATTTGTGTAGGTGGGCAAGTGGTGTATAGTTAAAGAGCGGTGGGGAATTGTGGATAACTATGGGGATAACTGGCAAATCTGGGGATAACTTCAATAATGAGTATGTTTATAGGAGAATACCAACACAATTTAGATGAGAAGGGGAGGCTGGCAGTGCCGGCTAAGTTTCGTAAGCGAATAAAGGGAGCCATCATTACCCGCGGACTGGATAAATGTCTGTGGGTTTTTAATAAAAATGAATGGGATCTACTAGCTAAGAAATTGATTGCCTTGCCATTAGCTCAAGCTAACTCGCGAGCCTTTGTTCGTTTGATGTTGGCCGGCGCCATGGAGGCGCCAACCGACGTTCAAGGCAGAATTTTAGTGCCAGATTATTTGCGGCGTTATGCTGGGCTAAACAAAGCAGCTATTATAGCCGGATTATATAACCGTATTGAAATCTGGGATGACAAGAAGTGGCAGACTTATAAATCCAAAACCGAAGCCTCCTCTGATAACATAGCGGAAAAATTAGGGGAGCTTGGAATTTGATGCACGAGCCAGTTCTTTTAAATGAGGTAATAAATTTTTTAGATCCACAATCAGGTGAATTCTTTATTGACGGCACATCTGGGGCTGGTGGTCATAGCGCAGCCATTAAAGAGAGGATCGGCGCCATAGGAATGTTGCTGTCAATTGATTGGGAAAAAAGCGGAGATAATTATGCTGACTTGCCAGAGATTTTGCAGAGGAAAGGACTAAGCAAGGCTGACGGGCTTCTGCTTGATCTAGGTTTTTCTTCGGATCAACTTGGCGGTGGTAAAGGGTTCAGCTTCAATGCTGATCCAGATGAACCATTGCTCATGACCTATGATGCTAATCGGACTCCGGCAAAACAGGTCTTGAAAGAGTTGAGTGAGCATGAATTAGCCCAAGTGCTGAAAACGTATGGGGAAGAGCGTTACGCTAGGCCAATCGCTGCGTCCATCAAAAAACGAGGGCGAGTTAAGCCAGTTGAAACAGTTGGCGAGTTAGTCGACGCGATCATGGAGGCGGTTCCCAGGAACTACGAGCGCGGCCGCATTAATCCGGCAACACGCACCTTCATGGCTTTACGTATTTATGTAAATCAGGAGTTAGAAAATTTAGAATCCGCGCTGCAGAGCCTTGACCTTATAGTAAAGCCTGGTGGACGAATTGGGATAATATCATTTCATTCATTAGAAGATCGTTTAGTTAAAAATTATTTTCGAGACTTAGCCAAAGCCAACAAGCTAAAGATTTTAACCAAAAAGCCCATAGTTGCTAGTCCAGAGGAAATATCGCGAAATCCTCGTTCGCGATCAGCCAAATTAAGAGTCGCTATGCTATTAGCACAATAATATGACAATAATTAAGCCAAATAATAAAATACGATTTAGCCCTGTCTTAATATTTTTAATAATAGGCATAGTTTTAGGCGTATTGGCTAATATATATTTTTATAATAAGAATGTTGACCTGACCTATCTATTGAGCGATCAGGAGCTATATTTGAAAGAACTAGAAGTTCTTAACGCTGAAAAGAAAAACGAGCTTTACGTAGTAGTGGATGACGCTAGCTTGGGCGAAGTGGTGGACAAATTAGGTCTAGTGAAAGATAATAAACCAGAGTATTTCAAAAGCCAGGGGACAACACTGGCAGCACTATCTAATTAAGATGAAATGGAGAACCTCGTTACTAATCACCGGCATTTTTATAGCTTACGGTGCTCTAGTTTCTAATCTATATAATCTACAATTAACCAACAGCAGCTATTATTCCGCTAAGGCCGAATCCCAAGATAGATCGGCTGGTTTTTTACAGGCTGAGCGTGGCGATATTTATTTCGTAGACAAAAATGACAATCTAATACCGGCAGCTATTAATAAAGATTATCCCAATATTTATGCTGTGCCAGAAGAAATAGTAGATCTAGCGACGACTAGTTTAATGTTGAGTGAAATCTTGGAATTGGATGAGGAAGAGATTCGAAATAAGCTTAATAAGCCCGGCGATCTTTATGAACTCTTAGTCGCAAAAGCCAGCGCCGAACAGGTAGATCGTGTTGTGGCCGCTGATATCGATGGGATATATCTTGATCGTCAGGAATTTCGCTTTTATCCATTTAATGAATTAGCGGCTCATGTTATCGGTTTTGTTAGCCCTAATGAGAATGACAATTCAATTAATGGCCGCTATGGTGTGGAGCTTTATTTTGATACGGAGTTGAGGGGTAAGCTTGGGAAGCTTGATGATTCTGGCAATAGAGGCGACGCCCTTGCCCCAACCGATGGCAAAGATATAGTTTTGACCATCGATCGCAACATTCAAGCCAGAGCTGAAGAGGTGTTAGGCAGACTTATAGAGAAATATAGTGCCGTTAGTGGCACAGTGATTGTGCAAGATCCTAAGACGGGCAGAATTTTAGCCTTAGGAAATTATCCCACCTTTAATCCTAACGAATATTCAGAATACCCCATCAAAAATTTTCTCAACCCGGCAGTACAGGCCATATATGAGCCAGGATCTATATTTAAAGTTATTACTATGGCCTCCGGGCTTGATAGCGGTCGCCTAACCCCAGATGATAAATATTATGATAATGGCTCGGTGACGCTCAATAGTAGAACTATTAGAAATTGGGATCTTAAGGGTCATGGTTGGGTGACTATGACGGAAATAATTGAACAGTCGATAAATACTGGAGCGGTTTTTGCGCAACAAAAAGTTGGCAGGGATATTTTTTATGACTATTTGGTCAAATTTGGCTTTGGTGGGCCGACGGCCATAAATTTGCCCGGCGAGCTAACCGGTAGCTTAGCTAATCTAGAGGGCAATACTCGTGATATAAATTTTGCTACCGCTTCTTTCGGGCAGGGAGTGTCCGTAACTCCAATTGGGCTGATTTCGGCAATATCAACTATAGCCAATGACGGTGTATTAATGAGACCGTTGATTCGGCGAGATGAGTTGCCGACGCCGGCTAATAGGGTTTTGTCTGCGGCCGCAGCTGATCAAGTGACTGCTATGATGGCTTCTGCGGTGCGAAAGGCTCAAGTCGCCCAGATACCCAATTATGAAATTGCTGGTAAAACAGGCACGGCGCAGGTCCCAAATTTCGGGAAGGGCGGCTATACCGATGACGTTATCGATACCTATGCTGGCTTTGCACCTGCAACTAACCCGCGTTTTGTAATATTAATAAAGATAGACAAGCCCTATGGAGCTCCACATGCCGCTCTTACAGTAGTGCCAGCTTTTAGGGAGTTAGCCGAATTTTTGTTAAATTACTATAATATAGGGCCCGATAGTTTAGAAAGATAATGGAAGAGCGATCTAGAAAAATCTTAAAACTGGTTTTAAAAAAACTGGCCCAATGGACCATTGGTAAATATCGTCCAGGGGTTATTGGCGTTACTGGTAGCGTGGGCAAAACCTCTACTAAAGAGGCTATATTTACTGTCATGCGCAGTATTCGCGTTGCGCGAGTGAATGCCGGCAACTTTAATAACGAGATAGGAGTGCCATTAACTATTTTAGGCGATTGGACAAAGGTGGGCGGCAAGCTATTTTGGCTTAAGGTCGTAGTGGCATCAGTTTGGCGATTGATTATCCCACATAAGTATCCGGAGATCCTAGTTTTAGAATATGCCGCTGACCGCCCCGGAGATATAAAATATCTTTTAGAAATAGCATGCCCACAAATAAGCATAGTGACTGCTATCGGCGACATTCCAGTGCATGTAGAGTTTTACAGTGGCCCTGATGCTGTTGCCAAGGAAAAGGCGAAGCTAATCGATGCCGCGCCAACCAACGGATTTATCGTGCTAAATTTTGATGACGAGTCAGTTCTAAATATGCGAGATAGAGCTAGGGCTCGCGCTATAACATTTGGCTTTGGGGAAGGCGCTGAAGTGCGTATTACCAATTTTGAGAATAGGTTTAGCAATGGTCGCCCTGAGGGCATAGCTTTTAAGATTGAATCTGGTGGTAATTTTGTACCTTTGCGTATTGATGGTTGTCTGGGAAAGTCCCAGGCTTATGCCGCCGCCGCGGCGGCCTGTGTCGGCATAGCATTCGGAATGAATTTAGTAAGAATAGTAGAGGCTTTACATTATTATCAGCCACCATCTCATCGCATGAAGATAGTGTCTGGCATTAAGGGTAGCCATGTAATCGATGATGCGTACAATGCTTCGCCGATGTCCATGCACAGCGCCGTAGAAGCCCTAAGAGATGTTAAGCGGGGCAGAAAGGTTGGTATCCTGGGTGACATGCTGGAAATAGGCAAGTATTCTATGCAGGCACATGAAGCCATTGGTAGGTTGTCAGCAAAAACTTTCAAAATTTTGATTACAGTGGGTCCTGGGTCAAAGTTTATAGCTCAAGGAGCTAATAAAGCTGGAATGGCCAAAAAAGATATATTCAGCTTTGATACCGTTGAAGATGTTTTGCCAGTAATTGTCAAAATGATAAAAAAGAAGGACTTGATATTAGTTAAGGCTTCCCGTGGCATTGGCTTAGATAGGGTCGTTGAGAAGATTAGACAAAGTGTATAAGACATCATAATATAAAAACCAAGCTCCTATCGTCTAGTCTGGCCTAGGACATCGCGTTCTCATCGCGAAAACTCGGGTTCGAATCCCGATGGGAGCACAAAATCTGACTTTTTGGTTTTTCATTAACCCATGACATTCATAATCAGATATGCTAAGTTTTCAAAACAGTAGGTCTTTGTAAAACAATTTCGTGGAGGCGCTATCATGAATGGCACCTGTGAAGACTGCGCTGATTTTGTAATAGTTCATAGGCGCAAACATTCCGGTCGTACTACTTGTGACTATTGCAATCGGCGTGACACTGCTAAATGGAGGCAGTGTTGTGTTTGCGGTGAAGTAAAGTGGCCCGGTAAGGTAGAGGAGAATGGTCGGGCCATCTGTAAGCGTTGTTGGCCCAAGCATGGGGCAGTTTTTGAAAAATGTTCTGGATGTGACAAAGTGAGACAAGTTTGGAAGCGTGACGCTGATAAGAATCCGATTTGTCGGCATTGCCGTAGCGCTATAAATAAGAAAAATTGCTACGGATGTTACCAGTTTAAGGGTATTGTTGCCCGTGGCCTTTGCAAGAGTTGTTATTGCAGGTGGCAGCGATTGAGAGCCACTAGTCTTACCCACTTGTCCTACTTACTTGACAGACAAGCTATAATGAGCTACACTCCCCAACAGTAGTTTGTAGTTTGATGTTGTCGTCAATCTAATCTTTTTGAGGAGACTAGTATGGGTCAGCAGAATCAGCCCACTAAGGGCGGGGTCAAGCGGGCCGGCTCATCGGTTCGTAAGGCGCGCCGCGAGCGCTCCATGGGGCGCCTTCGGTGGAAGAAGTTGAAGCATGTCCTCAAGTCCAACGGCCTCCTGGCCGCCGCCAACTACGTGGCAGACCACGGATACGAATGGGAGCTGCGCCAGTTGGCAAATGGCGACGAGCCCAACCAGTGGCGGACCCGTGAACGGGCGAAGAAGGCGATGCTCATCAAGGTCGCCTGAAGTACATCCCCTCCGATATTGTGCATATCGGAGGGTTTTTTATTGCCCTTGACTCACGATTATTATTATGCTATAATGCCACTTAATGGATAAGAAGCCACACATCAAAGAAACGGTAAGAGCTCTCAATTCTGGAGGAGTTATTATATTCCCAACCGAGACAGTCTATGGCCTTGGTTGCGACGCCACTAACCCGGCGGCGTTATTAAAGATATACCAGCTTAAAAATCGTGAATTGGGCAAGGCCTTCCCCATATTGGTAAAAGATTTTAATATGTTAGCTGACTACGCCGCCTTCAATTCTAATCAGAAAAAAATAATGGCAGCTGCTAAGGCGCCGACGACTTTTGTACTTAAGGCTAAAAACCTTTCTCCGCTGGTTACCCAAAATCATACAGCGGCCTTTAGGATTTCAAGTCATTCTTGGATAAAGCAATTATTTCGAAATTTTGACCGGCCCTTAGTTGCTACTAGCGTCAATTTCGCTGGCAGTAAGCCGCTAAGTGATCCGCGTCTATATAGTGACGTCTTTGGCGAAAAGGCTCAATTAATAGAAGAAGTCATTTTCGATGGCGTCAATCGCAGAACCAAAAGCTCTCGCATCATAGATATAACCCGTAAGGAACCTAAGGTTATTAGAGAATAGGCTCCACCAAAAGCCCCGAAAGGGGCTTTTGTTTCTAGTTTTTATAAAAAATGTTAATCTATATATATGTTTGAAGGAGCACAACGATTTGAATCGGCACCAAAGAGATCTTTTCTAGAAGATATTGATGACCAGAAAGCTGGTGAAGTTTTGGAACAATCAATCGTTCAGGGCGGCAGATACAAAGGCTATTTTTTGACTACCGAAATTTTAGAAGATGTCGGGCTAGAACCAAAACATAAACTAACAATAGATAATACTGATATTTACTCATCGCCCATTTATACGCTTGAGAATCGAATGGCAGTTGTGGCTTACGTGAAGAAAGACGGCAAAACATTTGTGCGATCTTATTATCGCAGCAACTCTCAAGGTGTTTGGAGATATTTACCTGATTATGGGTTGATGCCAGATCACAGCGGCAATATGGGCATGCTGGGCAAGGGTTACGAAGAACAGAGTGTAAATTTACCCATAGCATTGCAAGAAGCGCTTTCAAAGATTGCGGCCGACTCACCAGCTTATGAAATCAGAAATCAAGACCCGTCTTTCATATTAGCTGGTACTGCGGTTGAAGGAGGCCGGCCGAATGCATTCTATCTAGAAATAGATGCCCAGCCGCAGAGATTAGATAGCGATTTTTATAATAAACCTGTTATACAAACGATCTCGGCTGATAGAATCGAGGAAGTTGTTGATGAAGTCAGGAGAGGATCTATTCCAATTGATCGCCTAACTAGATCTGGTGGGTTGCGTAATCAGGTGCGTTACTTGATAGAAGCTGATAGAATTGATGACTTACCGGAGTCTCGGCCGGGTCATTGGGGCATCAGTGAAGCTCGCAATTTTGACGAGCTTTATGATGGTATTAATTTTGTTGGTGGCGTAAAACAACTGGACAGTGGGTTTAAGGCAAAGCCAGAACAAATACGACTTAGTAAGGCACAATCGCCCGATTTTTCAAATTTAATTACCAGCTGGGAACAGGAAACCGGATTATATGGAAAAATTAGAATTGAAGCATTCTCTTCCAACGATGGCAAGTTTAAGTTTATGTTTTGTTCTGATAGTGCCAATAGGGTCTGGATTGGCGGCATAGAGGCAGAAGGAGAGGTCCAGTCAAGCGGGTTAAATAAAGCTTGGGTGGACGGCGGAGATTTAACAACGCCAGCTTATGAATATAAATTGTCACATGCCGATCAGACCGGCGGCTATGGCAATGACGCTATGAAGAAGGAATCGTATGTTGATATGTATAAAAATTATTTGAGCAAAATACCCGTTATTAAACAATATGTTGATATGAGAATGACCGAAACTTCAGGTGTGGGATCAGAATTGCCAAAAGTTGAGTCGTCAAAGCCAATAGGTGTGCAAATTGGGGAGGCCAATAGTTTTTACGGTTTGTATGAGGCTTTGAGAAAGGCCGGAAGTTTGCCAGGTTCAGATAATGATTATAGCGCTGAGGTTCTTATTGATAGGATAGAAGGAGTTAGGCGGGGAGAACATCCCATTAATTTCATTACCAGATCAGCCGGCTTAAGAGACCGCGTGGCGGATTTATTAGAATCAGACGAATCAAGATAGCCCAGCATAATAAAACCCCGTCTGGGACGGGGTTTGTTAATTTTCCTTTAGCGCTTATCTTCCACATGGCTCAACATAATGGAAGCTGTTAGCCACACGACTACACCAACTATGAGTACGGGCAATGCCGGCCAGCCGAAAACGATTAGCGGCTTAGCTTGTTCAGGATTAGTAATCCAATTGATGAACCAAAATATGCCGAAAAAAATAATGCCGATAGTTGTCCCGATGCCTACTCCTCGTATGAATCTCACGAGACGCAATACTGTTTTAGGCATTGTTGGCCTCCCTTTTGACAAAGAACAAACGCCCTCCTAAACTAGTATAGCATAAAATATGGCTATCAAGTTTAGAATAACTAAAAAATCTAAGAGTAGTCACGCTCGTGTTGGTGTTATAGAAACGGAGCACGGTGTTATTAATACACCTGCTTTTGTGCCGGTTGGAACGCAGGCGACAGTAAAGGGCATTACTGTCGAGCAACTTAAGAATATCGGGTCTGAATCCTTATTGTGCAATACTTACCATCTTTATTTGCGTCCGGGAGATAAAATTGTCAAAAAGATGGGTGGTCTTCACAAATTCATGAATTGGGATCGTCCCATTTGGACCGATAGTGGCGGCTTTCAGGTATTTAGTTTGGGTGCGGCTTTGGAGCATGGGGTGGGTAAGATAGCTAGTATATTCCCCGGCCATAAAGACTTGGGAGAAACCGAACGTGTTATTAAGGAAAAATTTGCGCGCGTTACTGAAGATGGGGTGGAATTTAAATCTCATCTTGATGGTTCCCAACATTTTTTTACGCCCGAAAAATCTATGGGGATACAAAATAATTTGGGCGCAGATATTATTTTTGCTTTTGATGAATGCACTTCTCCGATGCACGATATTAAATATACACAAGAGTCTATGGACCGAACTCACCGTTGGGCTAAGCGGTCTTTGGCGAGCCATAAAAATAGCCGCCAGGCGTTATTCGGCATAGTGCAGGGCGGGGCTTATAAAGATTTACGCGAGACTAGCGCTAAATTTATCGGTAATATGGATTTTTCTGGTTTTGGCATTGGTGGATCGTTGGGTAAACCAAAGAGAGACATGTATAACGTTTTAGAGTGGTCAATACCCCATCTGCCGGAAGAAAAGCCAAGGCATTTATTGGGTATAGGATCGCCTGAAGATATTTTGAAATGTGTAAAAATGGGGGTGGATACTTTTGACTGTGTTATGCCCACTAGATTGGGGCGAAATGGTTCGGCGTTAGTAGCCAGAGGCAGGCTTGATGTCAGATTAAGCAAACATCTTAAAGATAAGAATCCGATTGATAAAAAATGCGGTTGCTATACTTGTCAAAATTATAGTCGTGCCTATCTATGCCATTTATTCCGTGCCCATGAGATGCTGGGTCCGATTTTAATGACGATGCACAATTTGTATTTTATGGAAAATTTGCTAAAGAAGATAAGAGAATCAATCTAGCCAACAAAAAACCCTCCGACATTCATCGGAGGGGGAGTAGCCGCCATCAGTTACCCTTGATCCCCGTGGGGATCATCAGCTCATCGCACCAGCTGCAGCTTGGATTGCTGCCGTCGCTGGTCTCGACGAATCTGGGGCCTCCGTTTTGGAGGCAATTATTCTGGCAAATCCAGCGTCTGACGACGATTTCAGTCATCGTCGCTCCGCAGGTGCAAATCTGGCTTGCGATGGCCCATTGAGAATCGGTGCATTCTTTACATACCCAGCGGCTTTCCGCTGGATTCTTGCGTCCGATCGTTTTGTCCATGAAAGACTCCTTTGTTTTGAGGGGTCAAAGTCATAAAACTGGCTCTGGTCTTCCCATCTCTTACTGAACTTCTTCTCAAATATGATAGCTAAAATTGCTGTTGCCGCTAATACGGCGATTATCGTAAATGTGGTTGTCATTCGGCCCTCGTATGAGTTGGACGCGGGGGTGGGTTGCTTCAAGGTACAATACAAACCATTATAGCAGATTGGCTATAAAAGTCAACCCCCCATAACACTTCGATGGCTTATTCTTGTATTTCATAAATTAGCTGCTTATTATATAATGAGCTATGTATCGGGGAAAAAATATGCCGCGGTAGCCCTGCCTGCCGGCGGGCAGGTCAGTGGGTTTGAGTGTTTTGTCATCGAACGGGATCACGATATAATATATAGTTGCTAGCCCCGTAAGATCGCCAGCCGAAGGCCAAGGGTTTGAAATAATAAATAGTTTGACTCGTGAGATATATGCCGCGGTAGCTCAGTGGTAGAGCGCATCCCTGAAGAGGATGGCGTCGGGTGTTCGATTCACCCCCGCGGCACACAGAATAATTATGGCTTTATATACTGGCAAAGGCGACAATGGGACTTCAAAATTTTTTGGTGAAAAAGACCGTCATTGTAAAAATGATAAGAGATTTTGGATGCTTGGTGGGGTGGACGAGTTGAATTCTTGGGTTGGGGTTTGTCGCAGTCAAGCAGAAAAAAACAAATTTGATAGCTTAGCTATTATGCTGCTTAATGCACAAGAAAAGCTTTTCATAATCCAAGCAGAAATTGCGGCCAGGGCAGAGAACTTGGCAATCCATCCCCTCAAAGAAAGTGCGATTAGTGAGTTAGAAGAAGACATAGATAACCTCGAATTAGAAATAGGCCCGATTACCAAGTTTTCTATTGCTGGGGGCGACCCCCTATCAGCCATGCTCGATTATGGTCGCGCTGTTTGTCGCAGAGCGGAGCGGGAGATAGTTGGCTACGCTCAAGATAATGTCGTTAGCTTGGCAGTGCTAAGCTATCTAAATAGATTGTCGAGCCTACTGTTCGCCATGGCTAGATGGGTAAATAAAAAATCAGAAATCGAGGAAAAAAATCCAAAATACTCTTAAAATTTTTAGTTATACACAGAATTTTGTTGCCAGAAGTGGTAGAATTGAATTAAGATTTAATTCACTACTATGGCAACCACCTTTGAATCAGTTCGAAAACGTAATGGCAATTTAGAGCCATTTGACCAGAGTCGCATTACCAATGCAATCGGCAAAGCGTTGGCAGCCACTCAGGAAGGCGATACCGAAAAGGCAGAAAAAATCTCCAACAAAGTAATACAAGTTTTATCTAAAAGATATTCTGACCAAAAGATAGTCAGCATTGAAGACATTCAAGACGTGGTGGAGGAGGGCTTGATCTTATCCGACTATCCCAAAACTGCCAAGGCTTATATTCTCTACAGACAAGGAAGAGCTGAATTGCGCAAAAAGCGCAAAACTATTCCTGATCATGTCCAAAAATTAGTTAAAGAGAGCCGCCAGTATTTTCGTAATCCTCTGGCCGAGTTTATTTATTATCGTAGCTATTCTCGCTGGATTGAGGCCGAGGATCGCAGAGAAACCTGGATTGAGACAGTGGGTCGTTATATGGATTTTATGAAAGAGGGCGTTGGCGACAAATTATCTGACGCTGAATATAGTGAATTGCGCGAAGCCATTCTGAAGCACGAAGTAATGCCATCGATGCGACTAATGTGGAGTGCTGGTAAGGCGGCGCGCTCAACTAACGTAGCCGGATATAATTGTTCGTTTATTGCGCCCAGCAAGCTACAAGATTTTGGTGAGGTTATGTATTTATCTATGTGTGGGACTGGTGTTGGTTTTTCAGTGGAGCAGCAGACGGTACAGATGTTGCCACAAATCAAAATGCAGGTTAGCAGACAAAAGACTTTACCAATGCATATAGTAGATGACAGCCGAGAGGGATGGGCAGATGCCTTTGTTGTGGGATTGAAAACATGGTTCGGCGGCAAAGATATTCAATTTGATTATTCTAAATTAAGACCCGTTGGGGCTAGGCTAAATACAATGGGTGGACGTAGTTCTGGTCCTGGGCCGTTGCGTGAACTGATAGATTTTTCCCGCAGAAAGGTCCTAGCCAAACAAGGCAGGCGGCTAGATCCAATCGATGTCCATGACATTGTATGTAAGATAGGAGAGGTGGTGGTTTCAGGTGGCGTTAGGCGCAGCGCCCTGATTTCTCTATCAGACTTAGATGATCAAAAAATGAGATTAGCCAAAAGTGGCCAGTTTTATATCAATGAGCCCCAACGATCAATGGCCAACAATTCAGTGGCCTATACTAAAAAACCGAGTGCTACTGAGTTTTTTGATGAATGGATTGCGCTAGCTAAAAATGGTACTGGCGAGCGGGGCATTTTTAATCGAGGAGATTTACAGAATCAAGTTCCGGAGCGTCGTTGGAAGGTTTTGGCTAAGGATGCTGCTACTACCGGTACAAATCCTTGCGGAGAGATTATTCTGAAATCAAAGGAATTCTGCAATTTAACAGAAGTAGTTGCCAGAGCAGAAGACACAGAAGAAAGTTTACTAAAAAAGATACGCCTAGCTACGATTTTAGGCACCTATCAATCCACCCTAACCGATTTTCCATATCTTTCTAAAGATTGGAAGAAAAATTGTGAACAAGAAAGATTATTAGGGGTCTCGATTACTGGTCAATGGGATTGCCCAGCTGTGCGTGAAGCAGAATCGATGACAAAGTTAAGGGCGGAGGCCGTAAAAACTAATGAGTTGTATGCCAAAAAGCTAGGCGTCAATCCATCCACGTCAGTGACTTGTGTTAAGCCATCGGGCACGGTTTCGCAATTGGTTGATGCCGCTTCCGGGTTGCATCCGCGCCATTCAAAATATTATATTCGTCGCGTGCGCATTTCAGCGACCGACAGTTTGTTCAAAATGCTCAAAGATCAGAAAGTCCCATATTATCCCGAGGTCGGCCAGAAGGAGGGCGAAGCCACGACTTATGTTTTAGAATTTCCGGTTAAAGCACCAGAGGGCGCAATTTTACGTAATGATATCGGCGCATTGGATCATATGGAATATTGGAAATTGGTTAAAGAAAACTATACTGAACATAATCCATCTGTAACTATTTCGGTTGGTGATGCCGAATGGGTGAAAGTAGCCAATTGGCTGTATGAATATTGGCCGATGGTTGGTGGGCTTTCGTTCTTGCCTCGCTCGGAACATGTTTACGCCTTGGCGCCCTATGAAGAAATTAGCGAAGAGAAATATGGCGAGATGATGGAGCAATATCCCAAGGTGGATTTTTCTCAAATTGTTATTTATGAAAAAGAGGACGAAACCCAGGGCTCTAAAGAGCTAGCTTGTGTTGGTGGCGTTTGTGAGATTTTGCAATAACTTTACTTTTTATCGTCGCAAAGTTATAATATAGCTGTTCTTTAAATTGTCTTGATATTCTGATTGTGGAGGTGGCGACATGGCAAATATTGGGCTTAGAGCGATGGGGGATATTCGTTTTGGCACCGGACTAAAATCAGCCTCTGAATTTATCGATGCGCTAAACCAAGGTGGTTGCCGTGTTGATATAACGTCTGAGACTCTGCTTGATAGTCCTGATTTTAGGATCGCTCTAGCTAAGAAATTGTCTCAAGTCAGGATAGCGATTGTGTCAGTTGGTGATTTGGGGTTCGGGTCAGCCACTCTGTCTCTGATATGCGCCCGCGCTAAAATGTTTGACTTAGAACTCTGTCCGGCTGAAATCGCGCCCCAAGTGTGTCTACAATATGGGAGCTTGCGCTATCCTGGAGATGTAGGCGTGCCCAGTTTTTACATCGCTATGAAATCGTTATATGACGATTCTTGTTTCCCTTGGATATTTCACATTACAAAATACAGAGGATCTCCTATATCGCTTTGTGCTGAAGGAAGCGATGCCAGTCGTATTTGGCAAGGAGAATATCTTTTCGCATTCGTTAAGTTGAAATAAGATACGCCCCGCTAAGCGGGGCGATTTTTATAAAAGATTGAATTGTTTTCCAGTTAAATGTTTTTCCGCCTCGGTTACGATCTGTTCCATTATGGATATGGCTTCGATCGGATGTTTGCCGATGGCACTTTCTTCAGAAAGCATTACGGCGTCGGTGCCATCTAAAATAGCGTGAGCTACATCGGAGACTTCTGCGCGCGTTGGTTCTGGGCTCTCTACCATAGAGAGCAACATTTGAGTGGCAGTAATAACCGGTTTTTTAGCTTCATTGCATTTTTTAATAATCATAGCTTGGACGAAAGGAACCTTACCTATAGGTAAGGACGATCCTAGATCGCCACGGGCCACCATGATTGCGTCGGCGGACTCGATAATGGCGTCAATGTTGTCTACGGCTACCGGGCGCTCAATCTTGGCGATAATTGGTCTAACCTGGCCATGTTTTTGCATTAACTCTCGCAGCTCTAGGACATCACTAGCGTTGCCTACATAAGAAAGCGCTATATATTCGATGCCCTGATCTAATCCGAAAGCTAAATCATCAATGTCCTTGGGGGTGATAGTTTTTTGCGTGCCAGCCCTAAATTGATGGCCGGCAGATGTTTTTTCTCTGGGGCCTGACAGGTCTTGAATTATAGGAATTTTTTTACCAACTGCGTCAGCGGCAGCTCTTATGCTCTTAATTAATTCAGCATGCTCTTCGTGAGTCCCATGTGAAAAATTAAGCCTAGCAACATCCATCTGATTGTCCATCATTTTTTGCAAGATAGACGGGTCTTTGCTAGCGGGGCCTATCGTGGCGATGATTTGCGCTCGAGAATTAGCCATTTATTTTTGATATTTCTAAAAATCTATTATATTTTGCGACTCTTTCGCCTCTTTGAAGGGCCCCGGCCTTAATGCCAAAGGCACCAGTGGCTATAGCTAAGTCGGCAATAAAATCATCATTAGTTTCGCCGCTACGATGGCTGACGATGCATTCGATGTTATTATCTCTGGCTAGCTTCATCGTTTCTAGCGTCTCGGTGAGGCTGCCGATCTGATTTGGTTTTATGATTATCGAGTTGATGCTCTTTTTATCGATGGCTTGTTGAAGGCGATTTTTATTTGTGACAGTAAGATCGTCTCCCACTATGTAAGAAGCAACGGCAGATTTTAATTTAGCAAAATTTTCAAAATCTTCTTCACCGAAGGGATCTTCAATGGATAATATAGGATAATCATGAGCCATTTTTTTGTAGAGAGTTAATAGATCATCGGCAGACATATTTTGACCCGCGATTTTATAAGTTCCATTTTCGTAAAAAGATGAGGCAGCGACATCCATGGCTAACTTGATTTTATCCGTTACTCCTGTTTTATCCGCGGCCTCCACAAGTTTTTTTAGCGGTTCTTCAACGTCGGTAATGTTAGGCACAAACCCGCCCTCATCACCAATGTTGGCATTTAGAGTTTTCTTAAGATAATTTTGAACTTTATGAATGATGTTCAAATTTTCTTCTAAATTATCTGATTGTGGTACAAGATGATATTCCTGAAAGGCCAATTCAGTTACGGCATGTTTGCCGCCGTTGATAAGGTTCGTGTAGAGATAGGGGAATGGGCGCGAGGTTTTTATGTCAGCCAGCCCCATAAGATATTTAAAAAGCGGCTTCTGGCTTACAATTGCTCCCATTCTGGCGACTGCTAAACTTACGCCCAGAATCGCGTTAGCTCCTAGGTTAGACTTGTTTTCCGTGCCATCCATTTTTAGCATGAGCTTATCTATCCCACTTTGATCAAGCGGGTCCTTGCCGATTAAGGCTGGGGCAATGATGTCATTCACATTAATTACCGCCTTTTTAACCCCCTTGCCGTCGAATCGCCTCGGATCATTGTCGCGCAACTCAACAGCTTCATATATGCCGGTGCTGGCACCAGAAGGTACCGCAGCACGAGCCTGGTGGTTTGCTGTAGTCAAAATTACAGCGACAGTTGGGTTGCCGCGCGAATCTAACATCTCTTCAGCTTTAACAGATTTTATTTTTTCTTTACCAAACATCATGCTTCGATATCGATTTTTTGACCCTTGCCCGTTGCTTCACGTTCCGCTTTTTTGCGTTCGGCCTGCTTCTCCATATCTAAATCTATTTCTGCAGTTTCAGCTGCAGGCTGGATCTTTTTTTCTTGGCTAGGGACCTCGGCTGGAGCTATTTTTTCTGGATGTAATTTATCTACGGGCATAGAATTATTATAGCATTTGTTTCTGGTAGTAAAAAGATTGGCATAGCCTTGACAGATCAACCGCCGCTAGCTAGGATGTTGGCAGAATCTTAAATCTATTTATAGGGGATAGACCAATGACGCAGAATGACGGCAGTGTGGCTGGAGTCAAAACAAACTTATTTCTATCTGGCCTGGAACTCGTCAATGCTAGGATCGAAGACGTGCTTTTGTTCCGTTGTGCCTCAAGTGTCTTTGTAGTGCGTTTTCAGGACGGTCGTGAGTTGCGTATTTATCTGAACGGGACTTCTAATGGGGATGGATTTGTTGTTGAATTAGCCCCTAGCGAAATTGCGCCTAAGCTTAATGGTCATCAGGAGTATTTCAAGGAGAAAGATGGTTGTGATCTTTGTCCTACTATGTATGGGAGTATTGTTTCTGGGGTGAAGCTTGGGGTTAACTCTAATGGCTTAGCGCTCATTGAGCTGCATTGTAGGGACGGGCGCTTTTTGATAGTAGCCGTGGACAAGAGAGAAGCCGACCCCGGTGGTGATGAGTTTAATCATCTGATTCTGCTCGCCGATGGCGTAGAAATCGGTTCGGCTATGTAATTTATTAAAGGGCTATTGTTTAGCCCTTTTTATTTTTTTAGCTCGCTACAGCCTAAGCGCTAGCGGCAGTGCGTTGACAACTGCGTTCAATGAGAGTACTATTATCAAAGATATTCGCGAGCCGAATCTGTTGTTTAGACAACATATAAACTAACGTCGTTTTGCTCGAAGAGTCTGCAAGGTCGTTTAATCAATAAAATAGAGCAAAATGCCGTACGATCCTTCAAGTAGGAGCGATGATAGGCAATGGGTTGAAGGCGAGTGGAAGTGTGCCGAATGTGGCACTGCAATCACTAAGCTACCATTTAATCCAGATCCAGCTAGACTGGATCAGCTAAAGTGCAGAGACTGTCATCGCAAGAGTTTACCACCTCGTAGAGATTTTAGGTAAGCTATATAAATAAATATCCCCCGCTTTGCGGGGGATATTTATTTTCTTCTTTATGATGTCGGACGTTAATCCAACCATTCGCGTATGCGTGGATATTTAGATAGAAACGGCCAGCTAGACGCCCAGCTTCCTAAGCCCCAGACTTTACTGGCACGTGAAACAAAGAATAAAACTAGAACTAAGGCATATATGATGTGCTCATCCACTATGTATGAGTGGGCGTTCGGATATGGAAAATCTAGAACTGGAAAATAATAAAGCATCATCAATAAAGCTCCGGGCAGAGAACTCAACCTGACAAAAGCCCCCAAGATTAGAGAAACTCCAAGAAGAGTAAGCCCCCACTCATTCACAAAATTGGTTATTGGCAGCATAGCTGGACTGGTTAACCATTGATAAAACCCAGCGAAAGTTTTTGCGCCTTTTAAATATCCCTCCGCTGACCACTCTGGGTTCAGCACTTTAGTTATGCCAGCGTAGAAGAATAACCAGCCTACGCTTACCCTTAGTAGGAACAAGGATGTTTTTTGTAAGGTGTTCATTTAAATATTATACCACGAACATCGCGCCTAATATAAACGTTTTTATACGTCGGGGATTATAATTTCGCCCTCTTTAATCTCAATGAGTTTAACACGACCGATAGCGAGCTAAAGGCCATGGCGCCACCAGCTAGAATCGGGCTTAGTGTTATGCCGAAGAAAGGCCACAAGACACCAGCGGCAACCGGAATGAGAATCAAATTATAAATATAAGCCCAAAACAGATTTTGTTTAATGTTTATAAGCGTCCGGCGACTTAATTTTATGGCTTCATATACGCCCATGGGGTTGCCAGTAACCAGAGTGATATCGCCAGATTCTATGGCGACATCTGTTCCTGTGCCCATGGCAATGCCTACATCGGCTTGGGTGAGCGCGGGCGCGTCGTTTATGCCATCACCGACCATAGCTACTTTTTTGTTTTCTTGTTGCAGGAATTTTATTTTGGTTGATTTTTCTTGAGGCAATACGCCAGCCATTATATTTTCAATACCCAATTTATTGCCGATAGCTTTAGCGGTGCGTTCATTATCACCAGTTATCATCCATACTCCCAGTCCCATTTTTTTAATCATTTCTATAGCTTTGCCGGCGTCTTCTTTTAAAGTATCAGCAACAGCGATAATGCCCAGCGGTTTGCTAGAAGCTAAAATCATGGCTGTTTTGCCGGCAGATTCCAACTGCTCTAGTCGGTCTTCATATTGGTCAAATCCAATATTTTTGCTTTTCATCAAGGCGCGATTGCCAAATAATAAATATACTTTCTGGTCGTTAACAACAATTTCTCCCTCTATGCCATGACCGGGCGTATTTTTAAAATCATTCACGGCTAATAATTTTAATTGTAATTTTGTAGCGTGGCCAACAACGGCTTTATCCAGGGGATGTGTAGTTAGCCTGCCCAAACCGGCAGCATATTGGATTATCTGTTCTTCAGAATATTCTCCCAAAGCAACAACATCAGTTACCGAGGGCTCGCCCTTAGTTAATGTCCCGGTTTTATCTAGAACTACGGTATTAATCTTACCAGTTGTTTCTAGTGCCTCGGCGTCTCGTATGATCACGCCCCTTTCAGCCCCTCGACCGGTGCCCACCATGATAGCGGTTGGCGTTGCCAGACCAAGGGCGCAGGGGCAGGCTATTATCAGAACAGTTACCGCGCTCATGATAGCAAACGTTAAACTCGGCCCCCATATTATCCAGACGATGAAGGCCACAACGGCCACCACTAAAACGGCGGGTACAAAATAAGCAGTAATTTTATCAGCCAGGCGTTGAATAGGCGCTTTAGAGGCCTGTGCTTCCTCAACTATTTTGATGATTTGAGCTAGGAACGTATCGGCGCCTATCTTGGTGGCTTTTAGTTTGAAAACACCAGATTTATTTATGGTGGCACCGATAACGCTATCGCCAACTTTTTTATCTACGGGCAAAGATTCTCCAGTAACCATCGATTCATCTAAAGTGGCATAGCCCTCAACCACTACACCATCAACTGGTATTTTTTCGCCATCTCTTACTAACAAAATGTTGCCTACCATAACTTGGTCTATTGGCACATCCGCTTCGTGGCCGCCTTCATGAATTATCCGCGCAGTTTTGGCTTGGAGTTTGAGCAATTTTTTGATAGCTTCCGATGCCGAGCCCTTGGCTTTAGCCTCCAGGTATTTACCCAAGATTACTAAAGTAGTTACTACTGCCGCTACGTCGAAATAAACATCAAGGCCATAAGTATTGTCGGGCTGTAGCCAGTGAACAATAGTTACGGCGCTACTCAGAAAGAACGCCGCCCCAGTACCTAGTGCTACCAAGGTGTCCATATTGGCAGTAAAGTTTTTTAAGCTGAACCAAGCACCGCGCCAGAATTGCCAGCCAACCCAAAATTCTACTGGCGCGGTCAATAATAACAACAGACCAAACCTTATCGGCTCGGATAAATTAAGACCAGCAGGAATAAGATTCTCGTAGAAGCTTAAGAGCATAACTAAGCCCGAAAGGATTGCGCCAATTATAAATTTATTTTTGAGACGTGAGATCTCTGACTCTTTGAGCATTTTGTTATGATCATGTTCTGACATTCCGTTTTCGGCTGGATTCCCATGTTCGTTGTGGTTCTGTGGTGGCAACATAAGTTTATAGCCAGCCTTGGTAACCATCTGGCTGATTTCAGTTAGGTCTAAGCCGTCTTCAAATTCAACGCTGGCCTTTTCAGTGGCGGAATTAACAGAAACGCTAATCACACCCGGCACTTTCTTAATGGCCTTTTCAATTGTTGTCGCGCACGAAGCGCAATGCATGCCTATAATCGGGAATTGTTCTTTTTTCATATTTTATAAATAGTTAGTTATTTAATTCGTTGCCAAGTTGCGTGTTCGTAAATGCTGGACCACAAGAATCCAAATGCGAAAGCAAACATCAGCTCTTCAATTGGTATATTAAAGACTAAGATATTAGAAAGCGCTGGCAGATTCCAAACTGCGTCCACATATCCGGGGTATAGCCACAGTAGAATAAGAAAATATACGAAATAAAATCCCAAGAATAAAATACCTCCCACCATCATTTTCTTTTTTAGATCCGGCCTACAAAACCAAGTCAAAATCCCTCCAGACATCATGGCTATTGCCGCCGAATATATTGGATTTAAATTGGTAAACAGAATCAATAAAGCTAGCATTATCGGTGCCGACAAAATAACCCACAGATGATATTTATGTTTAGGCGACCCCCTTTCCAGCTCTTTAATGGTTTTGTGATTTGTCGCGAAAATTAATTCGTAGATAGCCGCGGCCAGTCCGCCTATGGCAAAGGCGAAAATAAAACTTTCGATATCAAAACCCGTTGTTCTGGCTAGGTCGAATAATGACGGGGGGCTCCAATATTGTGGGACAAATAATGGCTCTGTTAGCCCGGCCAAAGAAGTCCACAAACTGACAACTAGCATTTCTCTGCGGCTATCTCGCCCCAACAGAATGTAAACTACAAACCAGATTACTAGGAAAGACAGGCTCCAAATTAACCAAGCGTATTGCATATTTTTATTTTAACACGTGAGCGTTACACCCCACAGCCGTTGCCGCCGTTTTGACGCGGCTGATTAATTAGGCCGACGATTTTTTGATAGCCGGCCGCGCTGGAAAATTGAGAGCCAAGAATTTCTTTCGGCTCTAGAGGCTCATGGGATTGGTTGTCGGACGATAGATAATGAGCAATAGTTTTGTATTGTGATGGAAACCACAGGGCGTTAACTCTAAGGGCTATATCATACATTTCTTTTTCAGTTAGGTCGTTAGCCGCCATTAGCTCTAATAGTCCCAACATGGCCATGCCGTGATTGCAGTCCGGAAAATGAGTCGGATTATTACAGCATGGTCGATGGATATTTTTAGCCATCTCATCTACCAGCGCTTGCTGCGGTGGTGTTAGATTTATGAATTTATGCGCGGAGAAATGTTCCATGGCATTCCCGTTTGCCAGAGTCCATCCGCCAGTTGATGCGAATCTTCCCGGAGTTCCGTATTTGGCGTCGCTTATCGGGCCGTTATCTAATAAGCTATTTTTGTTACTCAAGCCGAATGCCCATAACAGATTTAGAATATAATTTGCATTTTCCGCATTAATAACCAGCGGTCCATTATAGCCTCCTTTTGTTAAGCCCTTTCCATTTGTTGTCAGCCCGCCCCTTGAATTATAAAGGGCATTTAATTTTATCGGATCGATTACGCCTGCATTAACCATTTTCATGCCCAGATCGCCCCATCGGATTGGTATAATTATATCTAAAGTTTCGGCCGTTGTTATTAGGGCGCCATTTTTACTAACATCCTTATCCTCTACAACAAAGATAATGCCCATGATTATTATCAATGATGCTATTATCATGCTGGTTATTATCAATTTTGCATTATTCATTGGAGTGATTATCTATTTTTTTATGATCGGTATCGTCATTTTTAGATTCAGTTGTTTTATCGGGCCGCCGTTTAAAAGCGGCATAAAACAGATAGGCAAAAAATCCTATGATGACAGCTCCCCATATTATTTCGGGTACATTCATCAACGTCCCCAATATTTTTTGGGACCAAATATTCAGGGCGTCTCCGATTTTTACTTGGAACGATGGCGCCCAAAAAGCATTGCCGGAAAATGCCAATATGAAAAGCACGACGCCCATTAATAGGAATATTATGCTGGTTACCAAGTTGGTAGAGTGGATAAAAAGCACTTTGTTGCCTAATTTTAACTCCAGCAATTTGCCCTTGATAAGTCGGGAGTTTTCCAGCTTGAACCGATCATAGAGATAAGCGGCTAAAAATAGTGGCAGTGTCATGCCGAATACATAAGCGAAGGTTACAATCATGGCTTTCCAAAATGCGCCGGAAATTACCGCTAGCGTTACTGCTCCGGCAAGCACTGGGGCGCAACAAGATGTTGCCGCTCCGGAAAACATGCCCAGAAGAAATACGGACTTGGTATTAGCGGTAGTCATATCGGGCATTGCCCTTTTGGGCATAGGAACCATGGACAGTCCTTTGCCGGCTACGGACAAGACGGCTAAGACAATCATAATGCCACCACCAACGATATACATTTCACGATGAAAATCACTAAATAGCTGAGCCAACCCCGCCGCCCCCAATCCAATTGGTACCAGAATCACGGCGATACCGGCAAAAAACACGAAAGTCATTTTAAGGATATGCCGCTTTTCTCTGAAAGCCGACGCTAAATAAGCCGGTAATAATACCGTTATGCAACATGGCGCGAAAAGCGCTACCATACCGGCTATAAAGGCCGCCACTATTGATGCCGAAAATATTATGTCCATAAGTTATTGAGTTACGGTTGCGGTGAACGAAAGTTCTAATTTTGAGACCATGTCTGAATTGTTATCGATCGTTTCTAGATAAATGGATCGTTGAGCCAGGCCAACTCCGGAGGGACCGTGTGCGGCCGGGTCGAAAACGGCCTCGATAGTCATAAATTCTTGCGGAGCTATTTCAGCATTAGCTCGAGATGCCCCGCCGTGGCCCGGCATGCCGAAAGGTCCAATGCGCTGGCCCAGGCCGTCTATGATAGTAGCCGATGTGCACATACAAGAAGTATAAATTTTGTTTATGGTTATTGGCGAACTAGAGTCGTTTTTAATGGTGAAGCTATGGTTTACCCTGCCCCTTGCCATAGAAATCATTCCGAAATCAAATTCTGATTCCACTGATATCAAAGGGCCGAGTGAGGCGTTGGTATTTAAGTTGTCAGCAACATTTTTATTGGCTTGATTTATCTGGCCCAGCCATAGTAGGCCGCCGACTACTATGACGAGCAACAAGCCATTGATTATTGTTTTCTTGTTCATGATAGAAATAAAATATTTGTTAGTTAGTGATTGGGTGGATAACAAAATATCCCATATATGGGATATTGTTCGCGCTCAATGTAGCTAAATAAGATTAACTAAATTGGCGCTTAAGCTAAATTTGGGCTATTTCTATGGAGTGACAACCAGCTTCTTATTTTCGTAGCCGATGTTGATAATTTTGGTAGTTTGGAAATTATCGCCCTAGATTTAATTGGGCTAGTGATTGGCAAGTCATGCGCCGAAGAGGCGATTGCCATTAAAGACAACAGCAATGCCACAGCTAATAAGCCGGTGGCGGTAGCCGAAAAGGTTTGCAGGATTGATATATGATGCGTTATGAAGCTAAGAATATTATTTTCGGCACAGTCGCCGCCCTGCATTGTTGAGACTATGCATAATGGCGAGCCGATAGCGTGGTGTTGCATTCCGACAAAGCCGAAAACTGCTATACTGATGACCGCCGCGATCAATAAAATGGCTAAATATCTAATCATAATGTTGATTGTATCATATCAATTATCTCAATTTCACGCAATTATATATCCAATCTCATGCGCCGTTTATAATCTTTAAATCCCAAGCCATCCCAGAGCTGGATGGCGTTATCATTCTTTATACTTACATCCAGCTCAATATTTTTTACTTTTTTGACAGCAAACCATTTCAGTGATTCTTGAAATAATTCTTTGGCAATGCCTTTTTGGCGGTGGCCTGATTGAACAAAGATGTCGTGCACTACTCCGATCTTTTTAGCCTCTGTGTATAATGGGCCCTCTTCAACGCCAACTCTTAAATAGCCCGTAAGAACGCCATCGTCCTCAGCAATTAGAATATTAATATCTTGATTTTTTAGCCAAGCGGCTACCTCATCTTCTAGGCCAACGTATTTGTCAGCCGGTTTATAGTAGGCGTCTAATTCATGATGATAATCAATCATTGATTTCATCAGTCCGACTAATTGGCCTATGTCTTTTTCAGAGGCGTTGCGGATGTTAGTCATGATATTATTGTAGCCGTAATTTTGATAAATAGACAATGATTTATTTCGGATGGAGACAAGTGACAAAAGCGCCCCGCCTAGATATAAGGCGGGGCGCGAGATGGGTCAGGTAGATATAAGCGAGCGTGCAAATTTGGCTCTGTAGCGTTGGATTTGGATGGCCAAGACTGATCGGCCAAGTTCGTGGGCCAATACTCTATCAGTAGGTCTGTCAGCGGCTGTTATTTTATTAAGCTCCTCTGGTAGCCAGCGACGATACTTGTTAAGCGCACCGCGCCTTGTCTGCTCATAGTTTCCCTTGCGATAGCGATTTCTCTTGGCCTTATTACTAAGCAGCCAAGATTTACGGTAGCAGGTGCAGCATATTAACTTCCCAGATGTTCTATTCCTATATACTCGATTTTCATTGCCGCATTCGCTGCAATTTTTTGGCATCTGGCATCTCCTTAAATTGTTTGAAAATTGTTAAAGTACCCAGACATCATATCAGACACAATATATATTGTCAAATAAAAAGCCCCATTCAATTGATGGGGCGGTTAGAGCGACCTTATTTATCCAATTGGTCGGATCTGCTTCTTGGCGAATTCTTGTAGGCTTATAGTGGCAAAGCCATTTTTTGGATTAAATTGATTTATAAATACCTTAACTGATCTACATTTTTTTATATGGTCAGAGGCAAAAAGCGCCACAACGATCAAAGTTCGCTCGGCGAGCGCTTTTCTAACTTTCAGTGTGCGCTCAGGGTTAGCAAAAAGGCCGTTCACATATACTATAATTTCTTTTCCAAGGGTCTTTGTCGGCAGGCCTGCGATAAAAAATACAGATATGTGGTCAGGCAGCACCTCCAATCCTTCGATGTTCATGGTTTCGTCGACTATGTTTTCAGCCAAGACCTCTAGCTCTTTTGTATCGCCAGGGATCCCATGAATTGAAATTACTAGCATGGAGCCCTCCTTTGTATACCTATTTATTAGCAAATCAATGCCCAATCTGCATTCTGCGGCAATTCTAATGGCAAGTCAACTAGTCGGCTTATTGTTTCTCTATCTCTAAACAAACTGAATTTATGCAATACCGCTTACCGCCTTTATCTTTTGGACCGTCATCAAATACATGCCCCAAATGAGCACCGCATTTTTTGCAAATCACCTCCGTACGATTGAAGCCATTGCTTGGATCTTCTTTGAGTTTAATGTTTTCTAGATTTGCCGGCTCGGTAAAGCTCGGCCAGCCAGTACCTGAATCGAACTTGGCGTCCGAAGAAAATAGTTCGGTTCCACAGACTGCACATTGATATATGCCTTTCTCATGCGAATCCCAATACTTGCCGGTAAAGGGCCTTTCAGTGCCGCCCTCACGAGCAACGCGTTTTAATTCTGGGGACAATTCATCGTCTTTTTTCATGGTGATCTATTAATTACTAGCCGACTTTTTTAATAATTGTGAGAACTTTTCTCGTAGTTTTTGCAGTTTCGGGTTTATGACTACTTGGCAATAATTTTGACTTGGATTGTTTTTATAGAAATCTTGATGATAATCCTCGGCTTCATGAAATTTATCTAATGACTTAACCTCTGTGACGATCGGCGCGCCTTCTTCGGTGGATTCATTAAGATTTTTTATTAATTCCTCGGCTTCGGTTTTTTGTTGATCGGTGGTGTATAAGATTATTGAGCGATATTGCGAGCCAACATCAGCGCCTTGGCGATCTGGAGTGGTCGGATCATGTGTGGCGAAAAAAACAGTCAGCAAATCTTTGTAAGATATCTGTTCAGGATCAAACTCTATTTTTATTGATTCCGCGTGCCCGGTAGAGCCAGTGGACACATCTTCATAGCTCGGCTTTTCAATAGCCCCGCCGGCATAACCAGAAGCCACAGATATAACTCCTTTTAATTCTTCAAATATTGCTTCGGTGCACCAAAAGCATCCTCCGCCGAAAATTGCTATTTCTTTTGTAGCCATAAATTAATTCAAAAACCAAATATGATAATTCAATTGCAGGGCAAAACTCACCCAAAGGATGTAGGGGAGTAATAAATGCGAAGCTAGACGAGAAATGGCGCCGAAGGAATATATCATCCAAATAATCACGAACCACAATATGGTTATTTCTAGAAATGCCAGGAACGGATTTTGAAATCCAAAGAATATCACGCTCCAAGAAGCGTTTAATAAAAGCTGTAAACCAAAAACTACCATAGCCCTTAATTTTATGGATGGCGTGGTTTTTTTGGAGGACCACACAAGATAAGCTGCTACACCTATTAACAAATATAAAATTATCCAGGCCGGACCGAAGACCCAACTAGGCGGAGTGAATGGCGGCTTTTCTAAGCTGGCGTACCAGCTATTAACTGATGATAGGGTAAAAAAAGAACCGATAATTCCGGCCAGCTGCGGCAAGGCAATAGTAATAATTAATTTGGCGGGGTTGTTCAAGCGCATGGATTAATTATACAACGGGCGGACACTAATGTGGATAACTTAGGTTATCGTTTTGGATGCGCGTGTTATAATAAAATATAATGAAAAAACTTATTTTAATTGTCGGAGTAGCCGCGGTGATATTAATCGTCGTACTTCTGTTGCCGGGAAGCTCGCGGGAGTCTGGGCAAGATGATGTTGGGCAAGATATTGGCGACGGTATCGTGATTTGCACTGACGACATTGTCGCGCTAGTCAATTCTGATACTGGAGGAAAATATGATGGGCCGAGCTACTGCGATGATGGCAGTGGCGGCAATGCCTTGCTTGAGCAGGGTTGGCAATACAGGTAATGACCGGCGTTTCTAAAAAAGTAATAGCAGTTTTTGTTGCCTGTGTTTTTGCTTTCGCGGTGTTTGTTGCGGTAGACGATGTTTATGCTACGCATGCTGTTGTGGGAGCTGATTGGGGGAAGGCGACCCCAGAGCAGACAGAACTTTGCAATTTAAGTATTGAGGTTGGCGACAAAAGTGGCTATTATGCATTTTGCTCACCCTGCGACGGCTTGAGGGCATACAATCTCAACCTGGCCTCGTCCATATTTGATAATGCATACCATCGTTGTGATGAGCGCGGGCGTTTGCGGCCTCAAGAATGTAAAAATAATGCTCATTCAATCTATGATGAATCAGTGCGTGCAATTAATAAAGAGTATTCTGAATGTGCATCTGACTGGCTAAATAACCCGCTTCCTTATAAGCAATTTGACGTGTCCGTGCCAATTGATTTTGAGCCATTATCGTGTCCGACCGTTTCAACGGGTGGAAGTGGCGCGATTGGCTTTCCAGCGATAATGCGGCTAGGAGAATCCTTGAAGCAATTGCCAATGGCATCGGCCTTGGCCTCCTTTCACGATTTGCCCGATCCGGCCGAAATCGCTAGAGATAGAGTAAGATTGGCGGCATTAGAAAGAGAATTAAGCGACGCCGCTTGGGGCTTAAAGCGTCTACAAAATCATGAACAACATCTGTTAGATACGATTGCCATGTATAAAAAATCTGCCAATGAATATGATGTCAGTTTTGATGAAGCCATCCAGCGAAACGAGGCCGAGTTGGCCACCGTTGTCCCACAGCTAGCCGAGGCAGAAAGTTTTTATTCGCAAATTAAAAACAAATATGATGCTCTAGCTATGAATATAGTTGAGAAAGAGCAGAGATTGATTGAGGAAGAGGCGAGGAAGGACCGAGTCGAACAACAATGGGAAGCGCGAATACAAGGGGAAAAGGATAGGCAAGATTTTCAGCGGCGTCGTGACAATGCGGAAATACCACAAAATTCTTGTTTTGGTTCGGACTGCAAAGCTGGACAGCAAGCAGTTGAGACATATAATTGCAAGTACGCGTATTTAGATGCTGACACACCGCCGACTTTTTGGAAGGGCAATCCATACGCATTATCAGAAGAAGACATCGATGGCCTGGGCTTTATTTTTGACAATATAAATAATGTGGAATTTGGCCTGAGTATGTTGCGCGAGCCGACGCGCTTGAAGGCTATTAAGTTTATTGTTGGCAAAGTAACGGGGTGGCATATTGTCACTGATTTGGACGACTTGTTGGCCTCACCTAGAGATCTCCTAACGGATACCATTTTGGATGCTATCAAAATTATTCAAAAAAAATTAGGGATATTATATGCTATTTCTATACCGGTTGAAATTATGTCGTTGGAATTTGAAGAAACATTTACCTGTCTTGAAGATGGAAAGTGCAAAGATGTGGCTTGGGATAGAGAGATAACTCGCCAAGAATTGATAGATGTTGAAACTAAAACTATCAAATTTGATTGCGAACTTTATTACGACGCCAATTTTTCCGATGGAAAATTTAGCTTTAATAATGAAGAAGAACAGCGGTATCTATACAGGATTTGTGGCATGCCCGAAGACCCGAGAGTTTTTTCTAATAAGATAGTTGAGCTTTCGGCTCGAGCTATGAGCATAGCCCTAGAGGATCATGTAAACGACACACAATGTCCAAAACAATAATTAAAAAATCTAATAGGGGAGAGATAGCGATTAAAAATATCGTTGTTGTAGTTGGATTGGTTATCGTTTTTATTCTCGTCTTGGTTTTGGCTGGCGGTGGCGAGGATAGAAGCGGCGGGAATGGATCTGGGCAAGCCGGTGATCTTTATGGTGTCTATCAAGACAGGGTTGGCAAATATTCTATTGAATATCCATCTTGGTGGAATCTTACTAAGCCGCCCCAAATATCCGGAGCAAAGATCAGCGATCCCGCCGGCAACGTAGTTGTATTCGCCAGTTATCGTGGTTCAGCAGGTGATAATTCTATATTAGCGGCCGAGGAGGAATATAAGCATAATTCAAGCTATAAATTAAAATCATTCGCGCGCGCGAATAAAAATGGCAATTCAGTGTATATGGCCGAAGGCGTTTATGATGATAGCGAAACCTTGTGGAATTTTACAGAAAAAGGAGTTTTAGTATCTGGCAGCCTTATTACAATTACTGCCTATAGCGATCGCGCTGTTGCTCACCATTATGAAGCCACCATCGCCCGCATCCTCTTTTCATTTACTTTGGCTGATTGATAGTATTGAAAATTAGATTAGGGCAGTTATACTGTATTTAGCTCTTTATATTCCCCGGCCCGCCTCGACTCGCGTGCGTTTGTCGGCGCGAGGCGGGTCATAAAACATTCCCCGGTAGCTCAGTGGTAGAGCGATTCGCTGTTAACGAATGGGTCGTAGGTTCGAATCCTACCCGGGGAGCACTTCGGCAAGCTCAGTGCAAGCATAATGGAAATTATATATAATTTATAAAATGTGGCGTGTTTATATGCTTCTTTGCGATGAGAAAACTTTTTTGTGAAAAATGATCGCCGGT
>JAUYHP010000004.1 GCA_030689595.1 bacterium
AATGTTACCGTCAATGTCTCCAGCAACGCCTTCATGGGCAGCGAGTCCGAGGCCCGGGCATGGGCGCGGAAAATAGCCGGATACATTAGAGATACTAATCGCACCACGGCAACCGGGAGGCTGGCATGAATAAATATAAAATAAAATGGGATAAAGACTTATTATATAAATTATATTGGGAAGAAGGAAAAAGCACTGGGGAAATAGGAGAACTATTAAATCATAAAATGGCCACTGTTTCTGATGCAATGAGAAGATTAAATATACCAAAAAGGAATAATAGTGAAGCTTTAAAAATAGCCATTTCAAAAAATAGAAGTACTGGATGTTATAAAAAATTAGATGAACATCCTAAATGGACTGGTGGTAGAATTAAATGTAGTAGTGGTTATATGAGAATCAAAAATGATAATCATAAAAGATCAGATAGTAATGGTTATGTAGCAGAGCATATATTAATATGGGAAGAAATAAATCAAAAAAGTTTACCCGAAAATTGGATTATACATCATGCCAATGGCATAAAATCAGATAATAGACCTTGTAATTTAATAGCTATGCCTAAAGGCAAACATCATCAAAATATGGTTAATCAACAATTAAAAAAACGAGTTAGAGAATTAGAAGCTGAATGCAAACAATATAAGAAAGCATTAGAACAAAAGCAATTAGTATATATTATAGGAGATAACTGATTTGTCTGTAGTGACTTATATCGTGGAGGCTGATTGGGATAATGATAAAAAGTACAATAACGCCCATAGCGACCTGTCCGTGCTCTGGAAGGAAATGAATATCGTCCGGGGCAGGGATAGCGAACTGGAAAACGATATGCAGGTGGGAACGCTGGAGATGCGGCTGCTTAATCAGGATAAACTTTTCTCCCCGGCCTATGCAGCCGGGGACTTATTCGGGAAACTATTACCCCGGCGCCGGATAACAGTTAAGACCGGGATAAAACTACCATACCGCACGGGCTTGTTTGCTTGGTATGACGCTAATTCCATATCTGGTCTGCATGATGGGGATATGGTGTTCAGGTGGTTAGACCAATCCGGTAATGATAATTATATCTGGCAGTTAGATTTGGATGATGCTAAAAAACCCTTGTTTAAAAAGTCTATTTTAAATGGGAAGCCCGTCGTGAGGTTCGATGGCGTTGATGACTACCTGGCCGATGATGTTATTACCCCGATTGTCCAGCCGATAACGATAATCGCGGTCTGGAAAATAACCGCCGATACCGGATTGGAGCAGCAGTTAGTCCATGATCCTACCCCCGGCGCTGAAATAGTATTCGGGCTGGCGCCGGACAGGGTTAGCGGTTATGCCGGAGCCAGTTTAGCGTATAACAAAGCCGTGCCCTTCGCTGATTTTATTATTACCACAGTAATTTATAATGGCGTGAGTTCAGAGATATGGGAGGACGGAGTTAGTAAAAGTACGGGCGACATCGGGGCCCTGGGACTGGATACTATCTATGTCGGCTCCTGGGCAGGAACTGCCAGATTCTTTAGCGGCGACCTGGCGGAATTGTTAATCTTCGAGGGGGCATTGTCCACTGCCAACCGCGAGGCAATAGAAAGTTACCTTACTCAAAAATGGTTTACCAGCGCGCTGGATTTTACCAATCTCTTTGAGGGATATATCGACCGGATAGTCCCCAACCCGGAAAGGGGGGAGGAGGATGCTTACGTTTACGCTACCGATGAGATGAATAAATTCAATCAGGATACGAATATTATTTTATTGACTGATTATACCGAGGCTCAAATATTGGGCTTTTTGTCTGTTTTAACTGCCCTGGCCAAAGAAACCATTGCCGACCCCGGGGTAGACCTCTATCCGTGGTTCTGGCTGCAAAATGAAAACAATCTGGAGAAGGCAAATCAGATTGCAAAATCTTCAGCAGGATTATTTTACTCCGACCAGTTCGGGGTGATGCGATATGAGAACCG
>JAUYHP010000015.1 GCA_030689595.1 bacterium
TCCAGTTGCCAAGTTGTCTAGTTATCTGGTTGTAGAAACTGGAAATTAGAAATTGGAAATGAATTTTTTTTATGGAAAATAATTATCAACCAATCAAAAGTTTTCGCGATTTGCATGTGTACCAAAATTTGTACAAGGCAATGGTTATTGTGCATACGAAGATTTGTCCCCGTTTACCACAAGAGAAGAAAAGTATGATTTAGTTGATCAAATGAAGCGAGCGTCAAAAAGCGCGCCAGCCCAATTAGCTGAAGGTTTTACCAAACGATATGAAAAAAAACATTGGCATCGGTATTTGCAGGATAGTATGGGAGAAGCTAACGAAATGATCCATCACCTATCAGTTTGCATTGACATTTATCCGCAGTTCGTTGATGTCACAATCGGCAAAGAAACTATGGATTTATATGAATTAAGCTGTAAACAATTATCTAAATTAGATCAGTCTTGGCAAGATTTTCATAATAACAGGAGTAAATAGTTATCTGGTTGTCCAGTTGTCCAGTTGTCTGGTTGTGGAAACTGGAAATTAGAAATTGGAACATATAGATAACTTGAGCGATGCAGCCACTAATTTCCATTTTCTAATCACCCTGCCTACCGGCAAGCATAACCCCGCCTGCCAAAGCTGGCACTGCGGGCAGGCAGACAACTAAGCAACAAGATAACTTAACAATTATTACGTTATGTCAAAAATAGTAAGTGTGATATATTGGCTATAAAGCATTAACATATAAAATACTTAAAAATATGTGGCAAAAATATATCAACATTGCCCTAATCGTCGCTCTTGTGTTTCTTGCCGTTCCCGTCTACACGCCGCTACCAGCCTCCGCCGCCCTTACCGACGGCCTGCAGGCTCACTGGACCTTTGACGAGGGCAGCGGCGTAACGGCGGGAGACAGTGCGGGCAGCAATACCGGCACGATTTCCGGCGCTACCTGGACGAGCGGAAAGATTGGCAGCAGTGCGCTGTCGTTTGATGGAACTAGTGATACCATT
>JAUYHP010000001.1 GCA_030689595.1 bacterium
AGCGTGGGGAGCAAAAAGGATTAGATACCCTTGTAGTCCACGCCGTAAACGATGCAGACTAGGTGTTTCGAGTATCGACCCTCGAAGTGCCGTAGCTAACGCGTTAAGTCTGCCGCCTGGGAAGTACGGCCGCAAGGCTAAAACTCAAAGGAATAGACGGGGACTCGCACAAGCGGTGGAGCATGAGGTTTAATTCGACAATAAACGAAGAACCTTACCAGGGCTGGAAATTCTATCGAAGACAGTCCGAAAGGATTGTCGTCTCTCAAGGACGGTAGGACAGGTGCTGCATGGTTGTCGTCAGCTCGTGTTTTGAAATGTTCCCTTAAGTGGGGTAACGAGCGCAACCCCTATCTGATGTTACTTTTTCATCGGAGACCGCCCCCGCTAAAGCTTGCAAGAGCGAGAAATTCGGATTTCGGATTTCTAATACTTGTCGGTTTTAGCGGGGGAGGAAGGCGGGGATGACGTCAAATCAGCATGGCCCTTTGATGCCCTGGGCTACACTCATGCTACAATGGTGCGTACAATGGGTTGCCAAGTCGTAAGACGGAGCCAATCCCATCAAAGCGTACCTCAGTTCGGATTGAGGGCTGCAATTCGCCCTCATGAAGTTGGAATCGCTAGTAATCGTGGGTCAGCCATACCACGGTGAATACGTTCTCGAGTCCTGTACTCACCGCCCGTCAAGTCAAGGAAGCCGGGGATGCCCGAAATTTCACCTCGGTGGGATTAGGGTAAATTCGGTAACAAGGGCTAAGTCGTAACAAGGCACGCGTAGCGGAAGCTGTGCGTGGATCAATTAAACTAGACTTTTTATATCTATAATAAATATAGAAAGTCGAGTCGATCCGTCAATTGACGGAATAGGTTTTGACCGTGGAGCCTTTAAGTCACGGTATAGTCTCGCTATGCGGGGCGAAGCTTGGGGCAACTATAAAGTCTTTAACTACTCGTAATATTCGTCAGTGCTTGTTTGAATACACTTTCAAAAATCTTCTTATTAGCTGAGGAGATCTTTTTTAGTACAAATTTTTCAGCCTTTTGGCGTATTTTTTCTCGTTGAGGTCTAATGCCGATCCTTAATCGCCAAAAATCCTGAGTTTTAATAGCTTTGATAATATCTATCACACCCTTATGGCCAGCTGGGCCACGACCAAACGATAATTTGAATTGCCCGATGGCCAAGTCGCTGTCGTCGTGTGCGATTAATAAGTTAAGCGGCTTAGTGCCGGTTTTTTTAATAGTTTTGGATACGAAATTGCCTGATCGATTCATATAAACTTCGCTTTTTAATAACCTGGCTTTAGGTGGCTTATTCTTTATGAGAAAATCTATAAATAGAAAACCAGCATTGTGATATGTGTTGTCGTATTCCTTGTCGGGGTTGCCGAGCCCGATGATTAATTTAGGGTCTAGCTTCATATTAATTATATTAGCATAATCGGCGCCCTTGGCAGTTCATTTTCGATAGTTTAGAATTAGGCCATGCGTAATCTGCGTAAGTTTCTGCTGAATGCCTGGGAGGTGTTGGAAGTGGTGTTGATAGCCACTGCGACAGTATTGATCATTAGAACTTTTTTAATACAACCCTTTTTGGTTAGCGGCGCGAGTATGGAGCCGAATTTTTCGGATGGCAATTATCTTCTGATTGATGAGATTACTTATCGTTTTCGCGAGCCCCAACGCGGCGAGACAGTTGTTTTTCGCTATCCTGGCGATCGTGATTTGTTTTTCATAAAGAGAATCGTGGGATTGCCTGGAGAGAGGGTTGGCATCAAGGACAATGTGATAACTATCGATGGCGAGGCTTTAGCCGAGAGCTATTATCTGGATGGTCAAGATATAAAAACAGTTGGCACTGTTGATATAACTTTGGATTTGGATCAATATTTTGTTTTGGGAGATAATCGCTATAATAGCTTTGATTCTCGCAATTGGGGACCACTGACTCGTAACGACATAACAGGCTTGGTAAGATTGAGGGTGTTACCGATAAGCGAGTTAGAATTATTTAGTTATTAATATAATTAGTTGGATTAATCAAGATGCCTAGAATCAGTAAAAAAATAATATTTAAAAGCCTTAAAGGGATGCACGACATTCTGCCGGCAAACCAAGTTTTGTGGGATAAGATGAGGCAGAATCTTAGAGAGGTGGCCGGGTTTTATAATTTCTTAAGAATAGATATGCCACTTTTAGAAGATGCCCAGCTTTTTGAAAAATCTACTGGCCAAGATACTGACATAGTTGAGAAGCAAATGTTTGTAGTAAAGTCGAGTCGAGGCGACATGGCTTTGCGTCCCGAAGGCACTCCTTCGGTGGCGCGTGCTTATCTTCAGCATGGCCTTAGTCATTTGGCCCAACCGGTAAAATTGTATTATGAAGGGCCGATGTTTAGGCGCGAACAGCCTCAGGCGGGGCGCCTGCGTCAATTCCACCAAGCCGGCTTCGAGATTGTCAGTAGCGCCGACGATCCAGTATATGACGCCCAAGTGATGGTGGCCTGTGTGCGATTTATCGAGAGCTTAAAGATAAAAGATCTTAGCATACGAATTAATTCGATTGGCTGTAAGGTTTGTCGCCCATCGTACCGCAAAAAACTAGTTGATTATTATAAGCCCCTGACTAAGTCGCTGTGTGATGATTGCACTCGTCGCTTACGAACCAATCCATTGCGTTTGTTGGATTGCAAGAATGATAATTGTCAGCCCCTGAGAGGCTCGGCGCCTATAATGCTAGATAGTATCTGTGCTAATTGTAGTAAACATTTTAAAACTCTCTTGGAATATGTCGAAGATTTAAAATTGCCTTATGCACTAGACCACCATTTAGTTAGAGGTTTGGATTATTATACCAAAACTGTGTTCGAGATATTTACTGAAGGGATAGATTTCGCATTGGGTGGTGGTGGCCGATATGATTATCTGATAGAGATGCTGGGTGGGCGTCATTCTCCTGCTGTAGGCGCGGCTTTGGGATTAGATAGGTTGGTTGAGGTCATTAGACTAAAGGATGTTAACCTACGAGTTAAACCAAAAACTAAGATTGCTTTCGTTCATGTCGGTAATCTGGCTAAGCAGAAGAGCTTGGCATTGATTGAGGAATTACGAGAGGCTAAGATAGACGTAATTGATTTCTTGGGCAAGGAGTCGTTGAATGCCCAATTAAGCATGGCCAATAAGCTAGGCGCTCCGCTGTCTTTGATCTTTGGCCAGAAAGAGGCATTGGAAGAGGATATTATAATTCGCGACATGAAAACAGGCTCACAAGAAACAGTGCCGTTGAAGAGGATCGTTAAGGGGATCAAGAGAAAGCTTAAATAGTGGCAGTAGCGAGCACTCACATGGATTGTTTATTTTGTAAAATAGCTAAAAAGGAGATTCCAGCTGAAATTATATACGAAGATGATAATACGGTAGCCTTTTTAGACATTCAACCAATAGCCCCAGGTCATGCCATGGTCATTCCCAAGGATCACGCCGAGAACGTGCTTGATTTACCAGATGAGAAGGTGGGCCCAGTCTTTTTGACTATTAAGACAATAACTGCTATCCTTAACACAGCCTTAAGGCCTTCTGGCTTTACCGTGGGCATCAATCATGGCAAGGCCGCTGGCCAGGCCATCGATCATTTACACGTCCATGTTATACCAAGGTTTGCTGGTGATGGCGGGAAATCTATGCACTCCATTGTGAAGAATCCGCCTCAGGAATCAATAAAAGAGATTGCTAATAAATTAAAAAAGATTAATGAAAATAGAGGTTAAAAAAAGAGAAAATGAGTCGGTCAGTTCTCTGATCTATCGTTTTACCAAGCGCGTGAGGAACAGCGGTGTTTTGCTTGAAGCCAAGAAGCGACGCTTTAAGTCCAGAGAACAAAGCCGCATTAAGAGGCGTTCATCGGCTATTTTTCGTGCTCAGAAAAAGAAAGAAGTCGAGCGCTCTAGGAAGTTGGGGTTATTGTAAATAAATCATGTTAACTAAAGAAAAATTAGCCGAGGATCTAAAAGGAGCCTTAAAAAACGCCGACCAGAATACTGTCGGCGTTTTGCGATTTATAATGTCGGCCATTAATAACAAAGAGATTGAAAAGAGAGGTAGGGGCGATAAGCCCGAGCTTTCTCCTGAGGAATTGATGCAGATAGTGATGAGTGAAGAGAAGAAGCGCAAAGACGCTATCGAAATGTTTGAGAAGGGTAGTCGTCAGGATTTGGCTGATAAAGAGAAAGAAGAGATGGCTATAATACAAAAATATTTACCTGAACAGCTAACGCCCGAAGAGACTAAAGAGGCGGTTACAAAGATTCTTGGACAGACTACTAACAAGGATTTTGGCCTAGCCATGAAAGAAGTCATGAAAGAATTGAGAGGCAAAGCTGATGCAAAGTTGATAAACGGCATAGTTAAAGAGCTGACTAGTAAGTAATCGCTGGAAGACCTAGTCTCATGAGAATCGTTGTTACCAGCCTAGATGATCGCTTTGATAACCTGGTCAAGCCAAGCAGGCGTTTATTGTTGAACGCTGCTAAACAGCTGAAGTTGTCCGGTTTGGTAATAGAGCTATATTTGATGGAAGGGCGGTTGAATAATAAAAAGACTTTTAATGTTTTGGCTTTTCCGGCGCCCGTGGATTTCCCTAGGCCAGACCTACCTAAGCAAAAATTCTTAGGCGAGATTTATATAAATCCAGCCTATATTCAAGAACATGACGAGGATCTAGATTACATGTTGATACATGGATTTCTACACCTTTTGGGCTATGATCATCATAAAAAGGATGATAGAATTAATATGCAAAAAAAGGAGGATTATCTTTTGAAGAAATTACATGGCTAATTATATTGTCGGACTAGACATAGGATCTAAAAATATTAAAGCCTTGGTGGCAGAGACTAGGGGCCAGAGCAAGCTTAAGCTGATCAAAGTCATTAAATTGCCATCTGGTGGCGTGAGAAAGGGCACGATCGATGACATGGCTGAAGCGACCTATGCCGTTAATAGCGCTTTGGGCGAAATAAAGAAAATCGCCAAGGATGCGATTAAGAATATCTATCTTGCTGTTGGTAATTCGGATATTAGCATGCAGCCATCTACTGGGAGCGTGGCTGTTTCTAGGGCTGATAATGAAATCTCACAGGAAGATATAAGCCGGGCCGTCGAAGCATCGCGGGCGATCTCTTTGCCAATGAATCGCATGATTTTGCATGCGATTACTAGAGAATTCGTAGTGGATCGCGTTAGCGATATCAGTGAGCCATTGGGCATGATGGGTAATAAATTAGAAGTTAACAGCACGATTATTGATGCCTTTGCGCCGGCTATTAAAAATTTGACCAAATGTGTAGAGATTTCTGGCGGTGGCGTATCAGGATTAATATTGGGTAACTTGGCGTCAGCTCGCGCTGTTTTGAATAAAAATCAGAAAGAATTAGGTGTCGTTTTGTTAGATATCGGCTTTGGTAAGACGGGCCTAAGTATTTATCAGGAAAATAAACTATTACATACTGCTATTTTTCCAATAGGTTCTGGTAACATAACCAACGATTTGGCCATCGGGCTTAAAACATCTATCGCTACAGCTGATACCATCAAATATACCTTCGGCTCAGCCATCGCTAAAGATGTAGATAGGCGTGATTCAGTGGATTTACAGAAGGTTGATGCCAAATCCAGGGGCAATATATCGCGTAGATTTATCGCTGAGATCATTGAGGCTAGACTTGCTGAAATATTCGAATTTGTTAATAATGAGCTTAAACGCTTTGGCAAGAATGCTCAGTTTCCCTCTGGTATAGTTATTGTCGGTGGCGGCGCTAAGCTGCCATCATTGATTGAATTGGCTAAGCAGGAGCTAAGATTGCCAGCTCAAGTGGGAATACCAGATTTGTCTTCTGTGGAGATCATGAACGCCGAGGTTGGTTTACAGTTGGAAGACCCAGAGTTTGCTAGTGCATTGGGTCTATTGATATGGGGCTCTAATAATTCAGGCAAAATCAGGATGAGTGATGAGTCGGTTAGGGGGATTTTAAAAAAAGTGTTAGGATATTTTATACCTTAAAGCTATGCCTAAGAATTCTAAAAATACAAAAGGAAATTTAAATGATTATCTAGCCAAGATTAAGGTCGTTGGCGTCGGCGGTGGCGGAGGCAATGCGATTTCGCGCATGCGTGATGATATGCAGCTGAAGGGCGTCGAGTTTATAGCCATCAATACTGATGCGCAAGAGCTAGATCAATGTGGCGCTAAGACCAAGATCCATATAGGTAAAAATTTGACTAGAGGGTTGGGGACTGGCATGAATCCTGAGATTGGTCGTCAAGTGGCAGAAGAGAATCGTTCCGATATCGCTGAAAATGTAAAAGGAGCCGATCTGGTATTTATTACTGCTGGCTTAGGTGGGGGCACTGGATCGGGGGCTTCACCGATAGTAGCAGAAGCCGCTAGAGAAAGCGGTGCGTTGACCATCGCCATTGTAACCAAACCGTTTACATTTGAAGGGGCTCAGCGCAATCGCATTGCCTCTGAGGCTTTGGTAAGATTAAAAGAAAAAGTGGACGCTGTGATTGTGATTCCAAACGACCGCATTTTCAGTGTTATAAAAAAGGACACACCACTTATAAAGTCTTTTGAATATGTTGATAATGTTTTATTAGATGCTGTTCGAGGTTTGTCGGAGATGATTGCTATACCCGGCATTATAAACGTTGATTTTGCTGATGTTAAAGCGATACTTAAAGATTCTGGTTCGGCCCTGGTTGGCATAGGCATTGCCGGCGGTCAGGATAGGGCTATAACAGCGGTAAATAATGCTATAAATTCACCATTAGTAGAGATATCTATCGATGGGGCCAAGGGTGTTCTTTTGGGCGTGGCAGGTGGGCGTGACATGAGGATGAATGAAATAAACGATATGGCTAAATCTATATCTGAACGGATTGACTCTGGGGCTAGGATAATTTTTGGGGCTTATCATGATCGCAAGATTAAGGCTGGACAATTAAAAGTTACGCTTATCGCCGCCGGTTTTAATGGTGGCGCTGTAACCAAGGGCAGCGACATGCCTTCTACAAACTTATTTACGCAAAATCCGGTTGACGAGAAGCTAGTGGATAAGAAAAAAGATGATGCTAAAAAGGAGAAGGCATCTAAAAAAGATGATGATATTTGGGATATACCAACCTTCTTGAGGAAGGGGAAAAAATAAGACTGTAAACAAAAAACACTCCCCAAGGGGAGTGTTTTTTGTTGTAGCTATCTAGCCACGATGTTCGATCTCGTCTTGCGCTTTACGCAACAAATGAGAAGCATACTCTTTACCACCCAAACCGAAAGAGAGTCCGCCAGCTAAAGCCAACATGGCGATAAAGCCGGTGATCAAGGTATTGATGATATTGATAGCAATGCCCAATTGTACCAAAGCGGTTAGAAGTCCGAAAATAACTATTACCCACCAGGCGACTTCGCCTAGAGCTTTAGCATAATGCATTTTAGCACTCATGACAGAGGCTACGGTCAACTTCTTTAAGAAGTTAGCTAACACCATAGCGGCCAATAGTATTAAGACGGCAACAACTACGTTAGGAATATAGAACAAGATGCTGGTTAGAAAAGCCGACAAAGCGACAAATCCTAAGATATCTGAGGCCGCCAATAAGAAGGCGACTACTAAGAACCAGTAAACTAACTGACCGAAGAAATGGCCAGTGTTTAACGTCAAATTAGCTCTACTCAAATAAGTCTCGACGCCGGTCTTTCTCAAAAGGACGTCGATTTTAAGATAATAGACAACTCTCTCGACTACTTTCTCTAACACCGCTGCCACTATTAAACCAATGATGAATACTACTAAGGCGCCTAACAAAGATGGCAAAAAACCCAATACGGTTCCCCACAGATCTTGCAAAGACGCTACTAAGACATCCACCCAATTTTGAACTAGCATTGATGTAATTTTATTAAGATAAAATCGACCTTTTTAACTCTACTGTTAATTATACTATATGGAGCGCGATAGAGGGAGCCGGCTGTGGATAACTGCGCAATAGATCTATTTGTGAGGGTTTTCCAGACGAAGGAAATAGCAGGCGGAGAAATATATGGGACCCATAAGAATATAAGAAATTTGCATCCAGACAGGCGCGTGCAGGCAGTCGCATATCGGTAGACTTACATATTGGGCTGTCTGTATATTGTGGATATCGAATAGTTTGTAGGCTACAGTTTCTGCTGTGAGTAAGAGCGGGATATAGAATAAGTTGAATAAGCCTAATTGCTTGATATAGCCAGTTGCTTGAAGGCTGTTTTCCCAATAGGAGTAGATAATGTATATGGCGAACAGCCCAAGGCTCCAAGCAATCAGTGGGAAAATATTGAGGCCGGCTATAGCTATAAAATTTTGACCATAGCCGTATTGTGAGTGGGCGATTATCAGCCATGCAATAGCTAGTAGGGTGGCGGTAATAAAGTGTTTATATAGTAGCGGCCTTTTAGTCCAGGATAGATATAGCGGAGTGATTATCAGGCCGACAATCATTACTAAATCCGGCCGGAACAGGCCTAGGGCTATAAAGAATACGATTATGAGAAGCTTATCCGCGAATAAAAATCGTTTTTGTGGGGCCATATAATAATTTTACCACAAGACGGTATGACGTGGCTTAGTCTAACTAAGCTTTGGCGGACCTAGGCAGAATCGAATTGCCGATTCCTTGCCTGCCGGCAGGCAGGTCGGGGCTTCGTTCGGCGGGCAAGCGAGGGGATTCCTTCCCCCCATCCCTTCCGCGCCGCCTGAGCGGATTTGCCGAGCGCCATGCCTACCGGCAGGCAGGCCATGCCTACCAGCAGGCATGGGCAACTTCTTCGGAAAATACAAAATGGTGGACCTAGGCAGAATCGAACTGCCGATTCCTCATTGCAAATGAGGTGTTATGCCACTTAACTATAGGCCCTGATTTTGAGATTCTAACCTAGCTTTGGCTGTTTCTCAAGGTCTTTGACCATGAAGTTTTTGTGGAATAAATAAGCCGCTACTATTGCTATGAGGTAAGCCAATGCGAATTGCCAATAAGCCCAGCCTATTTCCAAAGAATCGATGGCAGTTATGGTCAGCCAAGATATTATCGAAATCGAACCAGATAGGCCGATGATTATTTTTGATTGGCGAGATAGCGCTTGCCCAGTCAGAGTTCCTAGTAGCCAATTACTAACCCGACCCGACAACAGCGCACCATTTATGATAATAATGGCTATTACGGTTTGGATAAAATAAAATTTAGCATTTAATACCAGCGCTTCTGGGTAGACAAGGAAGGCACTGGCGAAGTCGAGGCCTAAGCCGATCCAAATAGCCATGCTCATTTTGTGAAATGCTTGGTAGAGGATCTTTTTGAGGCCTACGTCTTTGCTGGTGAAGCTGTAGAGCAGATCGATCAATATTACAGTGCCGATAGTTAATATGGAGTGCCAACTGTGTAGGGCGAAAAACAGCTGTTCTTTATCCCAGCCACCTTTATAAACAGAGAATATCATTATTGCGCTGATGATAAGAAAGTGGGCCAGAAATGACCAGCCGATGTATTTTTGGTATAATCGTGGCCTATGTGAATAGCTAAAGATGCTGAATAAGCTGACTATGATCAATGGCCACAACATCCAAAGATTAATCTGCGACCCACTGTTGATATGCCCCTGTGTCGGCTGTGTGACAATGCCTTCGTGGCTGGTGACGATATTAGGGGAAAAGACGCTGTAATTCAATAGCCAAGCTACCAAAAATATGGCCACACTCGATGCCAATACTAAAAAGCACAGATTTATTAATCTACTGGAATCATTGCCCGCGCCAATGTTTCTGATATGAAAATATAGCCCCCAAAGCGCGGCGGCGCCAGTAGTGGCGGCGGCTATTTGAATAATAATCTTTAGAATGGCGGCGATGTCCATATTATTTTTTGATTATAAAAAACATCAACCCTATAAAATATAGTATTTTGCTAGCGAGCCAGAGGTCGGAATTATAAGTCGATAGCAATGGTAGCGATAGGAGTATGGCAAGGCCGCTAAGCAAAAATAATAACGCACTAAGTTTAAATTTTATAGGCATATAGTAATAATAGCATAGCCGAATTTTGGCGGAGGGTGGAGGATTCGAACCTCCGAGGGGAAATCCCCAACCGCATTTCGAGTGCGGCGCATTAGTCCACTCTGCCAACCCTCCTTGTCCCGCCGTGGCGGGGCTTGCCACGATTAAACCATAAAAAAGACCCTTGGTGAAGGGTCTTTTTTATTGGCTAATAGAACAAGCCGAATACGAATTGTACTATATTGGCCAGAAAGGATTCCCTTATGACTCCGCCAGATGGCGCTGGCTCTGGTGGTGGCGGTTCGGAATAAGTTGGTTCGGATGGATAGGGCTCTTGGTAATTTTCGTCATAGTGTTGATCTGTCGGTGGGGGAGTATAGGATCCATCACTAGACGGCTGTTGATATCCATCGTGCTGCTCAAATTGTTGATATTGTTCCTGTGTATATGGTTCTTGATATTGCTGCTGCTGCTGCTGATATTGCTCTTGTTCCTGATACTGTTGTTGGTATTCCTGACGATATTGTTCCTCAAATTGCTGCTGGAACTGTTCTTGAGTACCTTCGTAACGTTGTTGTTCAAATTGCTGTTGGAATTGTTGTATTTGATCTGGAGATGGTATAGTTCCTGGCTGGAATTGATTTATGAATTCTTGAGTTGGCGGAAAATCTCTATGCTGGTCAGAGAATTCACCTGGCGGTGGAAAGTTGGGCAATCCATCTGGCGGAGGAAATTCTCCTGGACGACGTCCTGGCTCTAGGAAATCCCCTCGAGTGCCATCTTGGTGATCACCCGGCGGTCCAAAGCCACGACATTCTTCAGGATTATTTTGACAGAAAGCCCGACATTCTTCTGGGGTTTGGCAGCCACCTGGCCCACCGAATCCTTGCGGCAATTCTCTATCACGGAATTCACTCGGTGGGCCGCCCTGTTGTCCGCCAAAATGTTGATCAAAACAACTGCGCATTTGTTCGCCTACAGCCGGTCCCGGGACAAAATTGCCACTTCTTACTTTTTCGGCGAAATCACTGCCGAGTTTATTGCTTAGACATTCGGCTACTTCTGGTGGAGCATTGTTTAGAGCCTCCATCATTCCTCGTTTGCCTTCCTCAATTCTGGCCTTATCTTCTTCGCGCAAGAGGCCATGTTCTTGGGCAAATTGGAAACAAACTTCTTGATTGGTCGGGTCGTTACAAAAAGTTTCACAGGCTCTACCCTTGCAACCACCGGGGCCCTTGCCACCAGTTTTCTTGACCATTTCCAATTCTTGTTCGGAGATCAGGCCATGCTCTTCGGCAAAGGCAATGCAAACATCAAAATTGTTTTCATCTTCACAGTATGTTTCACAAGCTCTACCCCTACAATCACCAGGTCCTTTCCCACCGGTTTTTTTAGCCATCTCCAGTTCCGCCTTAGACATAAATCCTGCTTTTTCAGCAAAGGCGATACATTCTTTAAAATTATTATCATTGTCGCAATAAGACTCGCAGGCGGCTTTACTACGGCAACCGCCGGGAGTTTCTCCGCGTGCCATAAATTGCATGGCCTTACGGGCTTCTTCTCTTTCTTCGGGGGCGATGAAGCCGGCAGCTTCAGCAAATGCTAGGCACTCATCTTCATTGCCGGGTTGATTACAATAAGATTCACAGGCATCTTTGTTTCTGCAGCCGCCCGGTAATTGAGCTCCTTGAGCTAGAGCTGTTTTAATTTGCTTAGCTTCGGCTAATTCTTTCGGAGGTATTAAATCATGTGTTTCAGCAAAGGCCAAACAGGTGTCAATATTATCAATATTATTGCAATAGGATTCACAACTTCTTTGATCTTGGCAACCGCCGGGGCCACCTCGTTTCAAAGTCTGGGCAAACCTTTCGAGGTCTGCTTCCGATTTGTCAGTTAGTGGGCCAGATATCAGATTATGTTTTTTGGCAAAGGCAAAACAGGCAGAATAATTATCTGGGCTATCGCAATAACTGCGGCATTCGGTTTCGTTTTCGCAACCGCCCAATTCAACTACGGGATAGGTGATGTCATCTTTAGAAACGGCCTGGGCGACGATGGCGTAGCTAACCAATAAAGCCAGTGCCAATATGGCACTGCTTATTAATATATTTTTATTTATTTTTAATATAGCCATGGTTTTTAGTGATTATTATTCAAACGGATTTTTATAAGTATTGCCAAAGGGGTTGGCCTTTTCGACTGGATTAGTTTGGGGTAGTCCTTGCGTGGTATCGGTATTTACTGTGGGGAGGGTGCTTTTGGCGGCATCTTTCAGAGCTTGCTCGACTACTTCCCCGGCTTTTTCTTCGGCTGTTTTATCAGCTTCACGCCAATAAATATATCCGATTGCCAGAGCAACTATTACTAATACTATTATCGAGCCGACTATTAAATTTTTATGTGGATTTGGTGATAGATTGTCCATATTGTTAATTGTACTATAGAAATGACTATTAGTATGGTCGGGTGTGCACAACTAATTAGCTAGCTGTTTGACTGGGATTTTACGTTTTTATAAATAAAAGCCGGGCGATAATGCCCGGCTATTTTTTTACTTTTCAACTTTTCGTCGGCATATTTCAGCCGCAATTTTCATGGCTTGTAATTTGGCGATTGTTATTTCTTCGCCTCGCTCCTTAAGTCCGCAATCGGGCGTGAGCCATATCTGTTGTGGCCGGAAAACCCGTTGGCCATTATGTGTGATTGCTAGAGTTCGCTCAACTCCAGTTGCTATTTCCTCTGGTGTCTCAATGCGATCTGTATGAACGTCTAGTACGCCCAAGCCGATATCCTTTCCGGCAAAACCATACTTTTCAATCAGGGGGATGAGGGCATAATCGCGATTGGCCATTTCCATATGGATTTGATGGAATGGTAGTTCTAGTAGTTGTGGGAACGTTTGTTGCAACGCTTCCATGTCAGAGTAGCAGATATGCAATATGAAATAGGCTTTATCTTCTAGGCCTCTTAGCATGTTAGTAATCGCCTCGATATCGCTGGCAAAACCCATCATCTTTGTAGTCAAGGCTGGTTCGTCAATCTGGATAATGCGCGCGCCGGCTTGGATAAGTTGAAGTATCTCTTGGCGCAATACCGCAGCAAAGTCATTTTTCAGAACAGCGCGATTTTGCCAATAGCGTTGGTTCTTGAGAAGCGCCCAGTCGGCCATAGTGGCCGGGCCTGTTAACGTTTCTTTGACCGGTCTTTGGGCAAGCCGCTGTATAGATTTGAAATCAGCTACGGTCAGTGGGTCGGCTAAGTTTGTCAAAATATCTTGGTCATAAATAATAGGGTGGTAACGACGATTTTCATATGATGGGACGAAGTCTCCTAGCTCACCGCCAACTTTAATGCCGAAAAAGGCCGCCATGTCTTCACGTAAAAATTCTCCACCAACCGGCACGGTGATATCCAGCTGTTCTTGATGCTCTATCCAACGTCTGGTATGACGTTCAACAATTTCGCGATAGTGCTCTAGCGTTATTTCATTGCGACGCAATGCTATCCTAGCTTTGCGTACTTCTTGCGGTTGAGGGAAGCTACCTACGGTGGAGGTTGGGAAAGTGCGATGCGCCAATGTGGTGATTAATGAAGTTGATTCGGAGTTATTTTTTGGATCAGCGCTAACCTCAGCAGATTTGACTGGTAAGTGAGATGGGGGATTGACCGTAGTTGTCGGTTCATTAGAACGATCTTCACATACTCGCGCGAATTCTACGAGCCTCTTTACTTTAGCGATTGCCTCATCCCATGGCAAAAAGTGGAGATCGGTATTCGGAGCGAGCATTAGTCTATCTGGTGGCACAAATTTTCGCACCAAATTATAGCGCGAAGTTAATAATGACATTTCTTCAGGTAGGGGTTGCCGCGCATCAACGATGCCGGCGATGATGTTTTTCGATGAAGTCACAAATGGTAGTGCTTGAGCAATATTGCCGCTCTCGACCATATCTACCCAGAACCAGCCAAAGGGTAAATTGAAATATTCTTGTGGCTGTGGAATGTTGCCAAACCAGGTTGCCAGCACTAACCGATCTTGTGGCAGGCCATCAGTCAGCCCGGTCATTAAATTTCTAAACATTCTCCAGTCGTCAGGATGGGCGATAATTTGCGGTTCCTCAATTCTTACCAGGGCGGCGCCTTGAGCGATAAGGCTGCGAATTTCTTCGCCAAAGACTTTAGCAAATTGATGAGCTAATCTTTCCAGGCCGATATCATTTACATTTTCTGTCTGTCGCGCGGTCGTATAGGGACCGGGCAGGCTAATAACGATCGGCAATTGGGTTTGCTTTTTGGCAAACCCAAGATCGTCAGCGCGCAAGGCTCCGGCGTGAATCAATGGTAGCCTGGCTTTTGGTTGACGGTGAAAATGGTTAGTCTCGGGGATTCGAGATAGTCTTGTGAAGCTATGGCAGCCTTGTATGCGTCGAGTTACGTCGAAAATTGAATCCCACTTGATACCACCGTCGTCAAGCAAATCAACGCCTAACTTTTCAAGTTGGCGTATTACGAGCGCGGCAAGTTTAGATTGAGCTGACTTGAGCGCGTCTGTTTGAGGGTTTTCGGCGTTGGTCGCGTTATGAAGTCGCCAAAGTTCTTTTGATGCTTCATGCGTCGAGGAATGACGGTTCCAGCGCCCACAAACAATTACTTTTGGCTGAGGCATATAAGTCTCCTTTGATAGGGTTTTCAAGATGCTGTTTCGTTGTTTTAAGATAGCAAATACATATTAGGGCGGCAAGTGTCTATGTTGGTTAATTTCTATCGATTATTTCAACAATTTTTTGGCGAGAAGTATGGCCGGAAATGATGACCACATCGATGGGGGAGACGTCAAAATAATCAGCTAATAGTTTTTCTATGGCTCTGTTGGCTTGGCCTTGAATTGGTGGTTCTTTGACAGCCACGATATAATTGTGTTCGTCGATCTTAGTGATGCCAACTTGGCGTGAATTTGGCTTGGCTTTTACGAAGATTTTCATAGATGTTTGTGTATATTGCTACGTCGCAATCTTGATGATAGCATTATATTAGGTCTTCAATAAGGAGGATGATTTTATGGCCGATTCGGATGACAGATTGCGACATCTTGTTGGGTTGACGCATTGGTGTAGGAATTGCCATCAGCCGTCACGAGTTGAAGATGATAAGATTTCTATCGATGGAAATAGGCCGGCTGACGACCATTCAATAGCGAAATGGATTTTAATCTTTTGTGAGCATTGTGGGGCTACTACACGGCTTAATACATTTTAATATTTCAACCGTCCACCAGCGAGTGGACGGTTTTTAGTTTGACCTAGAAAATATAATTTTGTTAATGTTATCAAGTATCTTAATCATCCGGAAATACGATTGAAAGAGGAGGCCAGCATGAAAGTGTATTTAATTGGTTCTTTGAGAAATCCGGAAGTGCCCAAAATAGTCAAACGAATAAGAGAGCTGGGATTTGATGTTTTTGACGATTGGTATGCTGCCGGTCCAGAGGCCGATGATAAATGGCGAGATTATGAAAAGGCCAGAGGTCGCACTTATAACGAAGCATTGAAAGGTTTAGCCGCAAATCACGTTTATCATTTTGATTTAAAGCATTTGGATGAGTGTGACATCGCGGTGCTTTATCTGCCCGCTGGAAAGTCTGGTCATTTGGAATTGGGATATGCTATTGGAAGAGGCAAAATTGGCTATATCTTGTTAGATAATCCCGAAAGATGGGATGTGATGTATTTGTTCGCTGAAGGCGTATTTCATAGTTTTGGAGAACTGGAAAAAGAATTGAAAAGAGTAAAGAAAGAAGCAAAAAAGATAAATAAAAAATAAAAACCACTCAAAAGAGTGGATTGATCGTGTTGTTGGATTATCCCATTGGTGTAGGAATTGCGATCAGCCATCGAAGGCGGTGAAGGATAATGCTTCTATTGATGGCGACAAACCAGAAGGCGATCGTTCTAACTTAATGGGCGTTAGTTGTTTGTAATAATTGTGGCGTTGCGACCAAGCTAAATATTCATTAAATTTTAAAACCCCGCTAAAGCGGGGTTTTTCAAATGGTTGTTTTCTGTTTGGTATAAGCGTATGATGACAGCTGGGCTTATTGATAACCGAAAAGGAGGAGTCATGCTTAAAGGTATTTGTTATTTTCATTCGGAGACCGGGACAGAGGGTGGCTACTGGGCGTTTCAGGACAGTAGACATATTTCTTCTGAAGGATGGTCCTACGATGGGTTGCATATACTCGAAGACGGGGACAGCCTTACTATTTTTTCGCCTGATGATCCTTCACAAATTGTTTGGTCTGGAACAATCTCATTACATCAATACCCTTCCTCAATCGAAAGCGTATCCGGGTTTTGGATTCATGCTGACCAAAGAGGAGTTGATCGAGAAATATGGGCTAGATATTTTTTTGATGAATATCCCGCCGAGTTAGTTCCTGTCCGCAAGCCATAGAGCTTGCGGATTTTAATTTGTATGCAGTTTCGCACAAATCAAATTTGGTGGACCGTAGGAGACTCGAACTCCTCACCTCTACTATGCCATAGTAGCGCTCTACCGGATGAGCTAACGGCCCCTAAAGCGCTTCGAGCGCTCGGGCGACGCTAGATTAGTGCTAGCGTTTAGCCGATATCAGACTTCACTTTAATAAACTTTTGCGCTAATATCAATACGCTGTTCATTTATATGACCAGATAATAAGGAGTCGAGAACATGTCGATTTTGTTGATCGTGCCGGTGTTGGTCATATTAGTTTTTTCAGCCGTATTTCATGAAGTGGCTCATGGCTGGATGGCTTTGCGTTTTGGTGATTCGACTGCTCGGGATTATGGCAGGTTGACGCTAAACCCAATTCCGCACATTGATCCAATGCTTACGATCTTTTTGCCAATGATGCTCATGTTGTTGGGCATGCCGATTATCGGCGGAGCTAAGCCAGTGCCGGTTGATTATCAAAATTTACACCCTTTCCGTAGTGGAGTTTTCTGGGTAGGCGCCGCTGGCATTTTAACCAATTTTATTATTGTGGCTGTTGTTGGTATAATGTTGCGTCTGCTGATGGCTTTTGATATGGCGGCCGACATTACTATCGTTATCTTGTCATTGATTATTTGGATTAACTGCATCCTAGGCTTATTCAACTTATTACCCATGCCACCTCTAGATGGTTCCAAGATGCTCTTTTCGGCTTTGGGCCTGTCATACGATCAGCAGGTTGCCATCGAGATGAATAGCCGTTATTTCCTGATAGGTTTGATAGTATTGGTTGTGTTTATGCCTGGATCGCTTTCATTTTTGTTTGCTAGCATCGACTTTCTTTTCCAATTGGCCGCCGGTTTTTCATTTTCCGCTTTAACCGGTTGAGTATAAAAATTAAAACCCCGACATGTGTCGGGGTTTTAATTTTTATCTAGAGACTGGCTTAAAATTTTCTGGAAGACTTCACGGAATTCTTCGATGCTGGTCACTTCGGCATCTCGAAGAGCGTCCACTAATTTCTGCCAGCGTTTTTCATAAGAGGCAGCTATTTTTTTGGCGGTTTCTGTGTGAAGTTGCTCTTTTGCTTCTTTGGCACTTTGTTCGGCTGAAGCCATGGCCTTGCGAATATTTCCACCGTCTTGTGCGTAAAAATCGCCATCTGGCATTTGCCTAATTTCTATTATTTTTTTAAATCCCCATATATCAATCTGATCGAGAAGATCGGCATCGCGTAGGGCAAACTCTTCTGGCGTAGTTGGCTCGGGTAGCCCAACTTCGTTTTCGTCGGCCCAGCGTTTTATAAAGGGGATGGCGCTGTGTGCCATTATCATATCTCTTATTTCTTCAGATAGTGCCGGCGATTTCCCCAGATCTCTTAGAAATTCATATGTCATGCGTGCACCAGTTATGTGGTGCTCAAATGTATCAATTCCTCCAGGATGTGCGGATCTTAATTTCCCACAATCATGGCAGATGGCGGCTAGCTCTAGTTTATTTATATCCAGAAATTCATTCTCGGCTATCCAGCGAGCATTTTCAGCTACGCGTTCGGCGTGATCGGTATTTTCTTTTACCAGCTCTGGAGTAACCTTACCGTTTTCGCGCAACTCTTTATTATAAGTGTCTTTTAGAAATTGCTGAGCCCTAAGGATGTCTTCCCGCTCTATCGAGTTGCTGGATTCTTTTTCTGCTGGTATATCTTCGTACATAAATTTAGGTTAGCAATAAGTTTTTGTTTTAACAATAAGATTCATTGGCATGAGGTCCGCCTTTGTTGGAGTGCGTTATTTTGAGTGATAAGCGACTGTTCAAACTTGCAATTTCCTACGTGGTGCCCTCGAGAGGAATCGAACCTCTATCAGCGCGTTAGGAGTGCACTGTTCTATCCATTGAACTACGAGGGCTAAGCCATTGATTTTTAAAGGCGTCGCTGTTATAATATAGATAACTATTATTAATAAGACAAGTCAGTTCCCTAAAAAATTCTAAAAAATGAAGAATTTAGCGAACATAAAATCATATGTTAACAACAGTTCTGTCAGCGGCAGGGGCTTTAGTCTTTGGTGCAGTTTTAGGCTATTTTGTTCGTCAGTTACTCGTATCTAAAAAGGTAGCGTCAGCCGAACAACAAGTCAGCGGTATTATTAAAGAGGCCAAAGAGAAGGCGGAATCTTTGGTTGAGGAAGCCCGCAAAGAACAGCGTGAACAGAAAGCACAATTGGACAAGTTGGAAGAGAGGATCATTAAGAAAGAAGAAATAACTGAACAAAGATCTCAATCTTTGGTTGAGCGAGAGGGGAGGCTGGAGCAGTCTGAGAGCGACTTTAAATCTGTAAAAGCCAAGGTTGATGAATTGCAGAAGCAGGTTTTGGTTGAGCTAGAGAAGGTTGCTAATTTGACTTCTGATGAGGCGCGAAAGAACTTGTTGCAGAAAGTGGAAGCTGACTATCGCGATGATTTGGTGGTTGTTATTCAGCGGCTAGAAAAAGAAAAACGCGAGGAGATAGAAAAAAAGAGCTTAGATATTATTACTACTGCTATTCAGCGCTATGCTCGCGCTCACGTGTCAGAGTTAACCACTAGTGTTTTTCATCTGCCTAGCGATGACCTTAAAGGCAAGATTATCGGTCGCGAAGGACGTAATATTAGAACCTTAGAGCGAGCAGCTGGGGTAGAAATTGTTGTTGATGAAACTCCAGAGAATGTAGTTATCTCCTCATTTGACCCGTTGCGTCGTGAGATCGCCAAATTGGCCTTGGACAAGTTAATCAAGGACGGGCGTTTTCAGCCAGCTAAAATTGAGGAAAAAGTTGAGGAGGCTAGGCAGGATATGAATAAGCGCATGAATGAAATTGGCGAAGAGGCGGCGCTGGAAGTCGGTGTCGTTGGTTTGCCGCAGGAAATAATTCAATTAGTCGGCAGGCTGCATTTTAGGACCAGTTATGGCCAGAATGTATTAACTCATTCCATTGAAATGGCTTATATATCAGGCATGATTGCGGCCGAATTGGGCGCTAATGTGGAGGTAGCTAAAAAGGGCGCGTTGCTACACGATATTGGCAAGGCTATCAGCCATGAAGTTGAGGGTACGCACGTTAATTTGGGCATGAAGCTTCTAAAGAAATATGGGATCAGCGACGCCGTAATTGATGCTATGCGATCTCATCATGAAGAGTATCCTTATGCCACACCAGAATCTTACATAGTTTCAGCGGCTGATGTTATTTCTGCTGGTAGGCCAGGCGCGCGCCGGGATACTGTTGAACATTACATTAAACGCCTACAAGATTTAGAAAAAATAGCCACTAGTTTCGAAGGGGTCAAAAATGCTTATGCGCTTTCGGCTGGTAGAGAGATAAGGGTTTTCATAACGCCAGAGAAGATTGATGATTTTGGCGCATTACAGCTAGCTAAAAACATTGCTTCCAAGATCCAATCTGACTTAAAATATCCAGGGGAGATAAAAGTAAATGTTATTCGTGAGATGAGAGCAGTGGAATATGCTAAGTAGCATTAAAAGGTCGAGATAGTAATCGCAAATCAAGAACACTTTATGAAGAAAGACGATTTAATAGCGGCAGTGATGAAGGCGGCAAGTCTAGACACGAAGAAGCAAGCCCAAGAGGCAGTCGAAACGGTTTTCTATACTATCACCAAGTCTTTAGGTCGTGGAGAGGAAGTGGCCGTGGCTGGCTTTGGAGCTTTCCGAGTAGCCAAGAGCGCGGCGCGCATGGGAGTCAATCCAAAAACCGGAGAGAAAATCAAAATCAAGGCGTCAATTAGGCCAAAATTCAGAGCGGCCAAAGCACTTAAGGACGCAGTTAAATAGTTATCAAAAAATCCCCCAACGGGGGATTTTTTATAGGCCCAGCATTTCTTTGAGTAGGGCGCTCATCTTGAAGAATTCTTTATAGGCATCCTTAATTTTATTGAGTGCGGCCTCGATCAGTTCTCCAATGGTGGGTGGCGTCTCTTCGTCCTCGGCGATAGGCGGGGTAGTCGTAGCTAGTAATAGATTCTGCGCTTGTTTATTTAAAACTTCGGCCTCCTGAAGGGCTGCGGCCGCGTTAGCTAGTGGCGGTGTTAGTGCCGAAATTTTTATAACTTTAGAACTTCTAAATCTTTTGATATCGACGCTAATCTTGTTCAATCTACTTTTGGCTATTATGAGTAAGTCAGCTTCTCTGAATGTCCAGATAAAGTTGGCGATTTTTTTAACATTGATATTGTATTCTTCGTGCCAAGTTTTGAAGTCGGCGGCCAATAGTTGTAGTTCCTTCTGCGTTAAGCTGTTGTTAATTAACGCGTCTTCTAGAGAATCGAAATACATTATATAGCTCTCTAGATCTTCCGAGAATTGCCCTTGTAGTTCGATGTATTCATCTTCAAGGACATCAATAGCAGAGAGCTTAGCCATTAATTCTTCCACTTCCAATCTAGATAGGTCTAATATCTTTAACAATGCTGTGCGGCGGCTTTCTAAGGTTTCAACTTTTTCATCTTTTACGTCAACCACGACTTTAAGGGCAGACTTAAGCGCCTCAGATTGGGCATATACATCAAAACGGGGCAGTGTTAACAGAGCCCCGCTGACGATCACGCCTAATAATAGTGTTTTATAGCTCAGATACTTCATCTTGTGAAACTCTATCTAGCAAAGCGGCAACTTCTTTAGCCGATTTATCGTAGTAATTAAGCTCGCTTAAGTGTATTTCAAAATCTAATGAATTGGCCTCGCGCAACAAACCCTCCTGATTTAGCTCGGTGATTAAGGTTGGCGCCAAATTTAGATTGAAGTAAGACAAGCCGCCAGCTACTACCAGAACCAACAAAGTACCCAAAGTCAGTGCACTAGCAAATTTTACGCTGTCCCATAAATTCCATTGAAAACGACGACGGCCCAAATTGGTTTTTTGACTGGAAGCCAAAATAGACGCTTTAGAATAGCGGGCGAAATCTTCGCTAGGCTTAATCGCCTTAAGAGATTCTAGGGTTTTAATTATTTTCTGTTCCATCGTCATCGATTAAGATATCCTTTAATTTGTTTATGCCTCTATGTTGTAACAACCTTATGGCGCCCTCGCTCTTATCCAGGGCGGCAGCAATTTCTTGATGAGATAGATCTTCTACGAACTTCATCAGTATGACGTCCTGCTGCTCTGGGCTAATATGCTTCATGGCCTGACGAATCTTTTTTATATCTAATTCATTGTCTAGCTTTAGCTCATCAAACCCATGGGTCCTGAAAACATCTTCGTCGATGTCATCTATGCTGGAATGGTGTTTTTGAGTCCGGTAATGGTCGATGACGCGATTGCGGGCGATCTGATATAGCCAACTCGAGAAAGGGAACCCTTGAGAGGCGTAGCGGCCAATGTTCTGCCAGGCGCTCATGAACACCTCATGAGTCAAGTCTTCGGCTAATTGGCGTTGACTCACCTTCAGGACCACAAAACGGTATATTTGAGGTAAATAATGACTATATAGTTCCCCAAAAGACCCTGCGTCCCCGTCTTTGGATAATTGTATTAAGTTGTCTTCTTCTTCTACCATATAGAACGAATAAATACCCTTTCTGTTCCTAGTCTACAATGCTAATATTTTGCCCATAAAAACGCTCACTTTGAGCGGCCTTCAACTATAATTTATGACAGACTCAACTTGAAAAGTCAAAGCGCTTTGATGCCCATTTTGTGCGGTTTAGTCTCATCAATTGGAGGGCGTTATTAACATGGGGTTGCGCTTAGAATATAGGTCTGTATATAATGAGGGCATAGCTTAATAGGACAAAAAGTGCTATTATAACATAAAGGTCACATCTAAATATATTAAATTCTCATTATGGCGGATTATACAGGTTATTGTGTGAAGTGTAAGGAGAAGGACCGAAAGATCATCGATGGCAAGGAGGTCGAGATGAACAAGAAGGGCGGCAAAAAGGGAAGGGCCTACACTGGTAACTGCGAAGTATGTGGTACCAAGATGTACAGGATATTGCCAAGTGCCAAGTAAATAGATCTATGAATAAAATGCCCCTCACTCGTCTCGCCTTGGCGATGGCTTGCTTGAAGGGGTGTTTTATTTTAGATTGTTAGTACCCTCTAGCCCCCGTAGTTCAATGGACAGAACGAGGGACTTCTAATCCCTAGATCGAGGTTCGATTCCTCGCGGGGGCATATCGTATCTAGCTTTTGGGGGCTCGGCTTGTCCCGCTTATCCATCTAGTGTGGGATTTTGCGGGGTTCCCTCCGAGGGCACAGTACGGAGCGTAGTGTAATGGTAGCACGAGTCCTTTGGGAGGATTTAGTTCGGGTTCGAGTCCCGGCGCTCCGACATAGTTTGCTTGACCTTAGGTTGCTGGCATGATAATGTGGCCAGCATAAGTTGTTGGGCGTACTTTCAAAACTTTTTTCCACTTTTACTTAGGAGAATGCGATGAGCCAGAGGAGCTTGCCAGGCGAAGCTGAATTGAAATAGCTATTATCAATGTGCATGCGGGCTGTTACGGAGAGGCTGGATAAGCTTGATGATTGCATGACGGGAGCTATAAACACTTGGCTGGATATCAGTAGCGGTGAGGCTATCACTGATGATGGCGAAGCCCTGCCTGATGTATCTGATAAATATAGAGATTTTGTGGTTGAGAGGATAGCCAGAAGGCTTATTGTCGGCGATCGTGCGCAGCCATTATTCTCGAATAAAGACTTCATAGATTTTTTACCAGTCTTGTTGGAGGATTTCGAAGATGCCGGCTTTGGCCTTGAAGAGGAGCACGTCGAGATACTGCGCGATAGCCTTGCCGCTCGTGATGATGATTCGTTTGTTCAAGGATTTTTTCAGATGACTGGGATTAAAGATCCATACGAAGTTTGTTATAAATGGATTTCTTCAGTTCAGACAATTGCTAACGAACATGGCCTGACGGTTGTTGGGTTAATGTCTAACCCAGAGGGAGTCAAGGCTGTTACTCGACATATTTATCCAACCGAAGCTGACTATCGTCGCGACCAGGATGAGGTTGTGGGCGCCATAGTAGCAGATTTTATAGCTATGGGGCATGATGTAGAGATGATTAGTGAAATTAGACGAGCCGTGGAAAGCTTTATTGACCAAGAGGTGGCGGTAATTTACGGATAAACTAATAAAATAGTTGGAGGCATCTCCCATAGGCAAGACCTGTGGGAGATTTTTTATTGTTAATAGGATATTATTTAACTATGTTGCCAGCAGACATAAAAGATTTTAATCAGCAATTTGTTTATCAACCGGAAATCAAAAATGCCGGTAGATTAAAAAAGTTTAAGAAATTTGTTGTAGTTGGCGTGGGTGGCTCGAATTTAGCCGCCGGCCTTATCAAAATAGCCGAGCCTAATAGCGATATTATCATTCATCGTGACTATGGCTTGCCAGCGGCCAGCGACTTAAAAGAGCGGCTAATAATTTGTAGCTCTTATTCTGGTAATACCGAAGAAGTTATCAATGCATTGGATCTGGCTATTAAGAAAAAGCTTGCGGTTGCGGTTATTGCTACTGGAGGTAAATTATTAAAAAAGGCCAAAGCCAAAAGGGTTCCATATATAATTTTGCCAAACGTTGATATGCAGCCGCGGTCGGCAATCGGCTATGCTACTTTGGCATTGTTGGTAGCGATGCATGGCGATAAGTCTGTTCGAGCTGTTCAGCGACTGGCTGGGGTTGTAGATGCAGATGACTATATTGCTCTGGGCAAAGATTTGGCGCAGAAGTTGAGAAAAGTAGTCCCACTTATCTATGCCAGCGCCAAGAATGAATCGCTAGCTTACAACTTGAAAGTCCGTCTTAATGAAACTAGCAAAATCCCAACATTTATTAATGTTTTCCCGGAGCTTAATCACAACGAGATGATTGGGTTTAATGGCGGCACTGTTGGCAAAAAACTTAATGATAATTTTCACTGTGTTTTTTTAGTGGATCCCAGCGACGGGGCCAGAATGTTAAAGAGGATGGCCGCAACGAAGCGTTTTTATAAAAAGATGGGCTTGCCGGTAACGACGATAAGCTTGGCTGGCCAAGATGCTTGGCGTAAAATTTTCAACACTATAATCTTGGCTGATTGGGTCGCATACTATTTGGCCGAATATTATAAAGTTGATCCTGGGCCAGTGCCTTTAGTAGAGAAGTTTAAAAAACAGATAGCTGATAAGTAAGAGGCTACTCTTTTAGGAAGACTGCGTCGAAATTGTTTAGAGCAATGTTAAAATCTTTGTTTAGATCGTTGATGGCCTTGACTTCGTCATTGATGCTGTTTATTAGATCTCGGATTTTGGTTGAGGCATAAATTATTTTGCCCTCGAACTTATCTCGTAAAACTTCAAATAGTTGGGCCAGGTAATTATTATAGGTTAACAATCTGCTTACTAGCGTTACCTCAGCAGTAACGGCTTGCGTGGCTAGATCTCTTGCGACTGCCGGCTTTATGGAGTTTAGCGAAGAAGCCATTCTTTGCAATTGTGATGATAGCCGAATTGCCTTTTCGTTGGCTTCGCGATTGCGGATTATTTCATTAGAAATCAAAATAAGCGCCTGAGGTGTATTGCGTGCCTTATCGTAGCGTTCGATTTCGGCCAAAACTTGTAAAGTATTTTCTTGCTGGGCGATAATTTCTTCAGCAATAACAGACCCTTTTATCCGAGCTTCAGAAAACTCTTCTGGTATGTTGTCGCCACCCAAAAATAAATAGCCGGCTATTATTAAAGCAGGCAAGATTATAGCAGCGCCAGATGCGAGGTGCCAAGTCTTCAATTTCATTACATACTATATTAGTGCGATTTTGGGCCAAAGTCAATATTGATTACGACATGCATTACCAGTTAGTATATGCATTATGCGGGTATCGTATAGTGGCAATACCTCAGCTTTCCAAGCTGAAGCCGGGGGTTCGATTCCCCCTACCCGCTCAATAAAGAGAAATAGTTATTTATATTTTGCTAAGTAGTCTATAATTTAGTTTATGTATAAACCGCTGGTTTTAGTGATTATGGATGGCGTTGGTTTGACAGAACAAAAAAGCGGCAACGCTTTGGCTTCTGCAAAATTATCTAACTTGCGTCATATCAGCCGATCCTATCCTGGCACGGCATTACAAGCGGCTGGCTTAACTGTTGGCATCCCTTGGGGAGAGGTTGGCAATTCAGAAGTCGGTCACATTGCTATCGGTGCCGGCTTGATCATGTATCAGCATCTGGCGCGGATTAACCAGTCAATTAGCAGTGAGGAGTTTTTCAAATTTCCGATTTGGGATAAGGCTATTGAACATGCCAAGAAAAATAAATCAGCCATACACTTGGCGGGTCTATTATCTGATGGTGGCGTCCATTCACATCAAGATCACCTTTTTACCATATTGCAATTATTGTCTGATAAAAAATTCTCGGGACCAGTATTTATTCATATCTTTACTGATGGTCGTGATGCGCCAACGCAGTCTGCGCCAGGTTTTATAAGGAGCTTGGAGCGAAAGACTGAAGAATTAGGCTTAGGCAAGATAGCCACGGTAATTGGTCGTTATTATGCTATGGATAGAGATAGGCGAGTCGAGAGAATACAAGTGGCTTATGACCTCATGGTTTCTGGCAGGGGTCAGCAGTTTGTTAGTCCGATAGAAGCCGTTGAGACTTCATATAATGAAAAGGTTACCGATGAATTTATTAAAGCTAGCGTGATGATTGTCGATGGCGAGGCGGTTGGATCGGTTAAAGATGGTGACGCTGTCATATTTTTTAACTTTCGCTCTGACAGAATGCGTCAATTAGCTGGGAGTTTTATCAAAAGTTCGTTGAAAGATTTATTTATTTTGTCGATGACTCAATATGATCAGAATTTTGAAATCCCAACTGTTTTCTCCCCGGAGAGTGTTCCGCATCCTTTGGCGGAAGTCATTTCGTCGGCTGGTAAGAAGCAATTGCATATAGCGGAGACCGAAAAATATGCTCATGTGACTTATTTCTTCAACGGTGGCCAGGAAAAGCCCTTTGTTGGCGAAGATAGAATTCTGGTCCAATCACCAAAGGTGGCCAGCTATGATAAAAAACCAGAGATGAGCGCCCGCGAACTTACAAAGAGATTAGTCGAAGGCATCGAGCAGCAAAAATATGATTTTATTGTGGCTAACTTTGCCAATGGCGACATGGTGGGACACACTGGCGATTTGAAAGCTACTACCAAAGCCATGGATGTGGTCGACGAATGTGTCGGCGTAGTTATGAAGGCTACACTGGCGGCCGGTGGGGCCCTATTGATAACTGCCGATCATGGTAATTGTGAAGAGATGGTTGACTTGGAAACTGGCAAGATGGATACCGAGCATGAAGTTAATCCAGTGCCATTTTGGTTGGTGGCTGACGATAAAAAGGGGGAGGCTGTTATCGACACTAAGATAAACATCGGTGGCATTTTGCCGGATGTGGCGCCAACGATTTTGGAATTATTAGATTTACCGGTGCCGCCGGAGATGATCGGTACTAGCTTGCTAAAAGTTATTTTTCGGCAACCAATTTGACATCTAAGCTAACTAAGCTGGATTTTTTGATGTCCAGAGTTGGGGATTGAAATGGCTGATAGCCATGGCGTATGGCTGTTAGGTAATACGAACCTGGAGTCACCAAAAAGTTGAACTTGCCGCTAGTATCAGTGACCTTGGTATTCAGTAGCCAGTTCTTTTTTAGATCGTATATTCTGACTATGGCCAAGTCTAGAGAAGTGTTGCTGGCTTGATCTTTGACTACGCCAAAAGATTTTACTGTTTTGCGAGACAGAATAAATTTCAAGATATCTATGCCTATATAAATTATCAGGACTATATAGTTAAGCGTAATTGGTACGATCACGGCTATGGCTAAACTTAAAAGTGTACCGATGGCTAGTAGGTATGGATTAACATTTTCGATAAAGTCGCGGATGGCTCGCCAAAGATTGTGGCTTTGCACTTGTCCCCCAGTAACGGAATCTAGGGGTATATTAACATTGGTCATTTCTTGGCCTTCAGTCACTTTAAATATTTCGATCTGTCTTTCGGTGAAGCCTCGATGGCTAGCCTTTATATAATAGTTGCCAGGTGGTACTAGAAAACCGAATCGGCCTTCTTTGTCAGAGACTTGCGTCTCACGTAACTTGTTGGATTGAGCATCGAAAATTTTAATAGTACTGCCAGCGATTGGAGTTCTGGTGGTTGCGTTGGAAATTATCCCCCAAGGTTTACGCTTCTTGAATCTCAAAAACCCAAATAAAATATATCTAAAAAATTCAGCAACGTTGAAGGCTAGAGAGGCACTGGCTGAAGCGGCGGCGGCGCCCAATGATATTACGCCGACACCACCCAAGCCAACTGCCAAGGGAATGCCGATTTTTTGAGTTTGTTCAACAACTTCAGGGTCGGCTTGTAGTCTGGCTACTAGGTTAACTATGCCGGCTGTTTCAAAAATTACTTGTGATTGACCAGAGAAATTATCATCGCGCCAGCCATAGAGCAGCTCGCGATCTTGAATGATGTCTAAAACTTCTGATGGTCCTTGTAAAATTATATTTATACCCCAAGAGGCACCGGGTGGTATTTCTGCCGGGCCGGAGATATTTAAGGCATTGTTGGCTAAGCTAATGTTGGCGGCTGGCTCAATTAGGTTTAGATTTTCCGGTAGTGGGATGGAGAATTTGGAGTTGCTAGCCGTGCCGGCTTCGGGCGCATTAAAAAAAACTAAAAGATATTTTCTAGCCTCTATCGCGGCTGAGCTAGTAGTGGCCAAAAATAAGCCCAATAGTGTCAAAAAGATTAATGATCTTTTCATGGTTTTATTATAACACAATGAAGTTGTGAACACCGCCAATCACTGGCGGGACATTCGGGTCGCAACTCGCTCGTAGCTAATCGGGTCGCGCCGATAAAAAATTGTCATGGCGGAGGCGGAAGGATTCGAACCTTCGATACCCTTGCGGATATTCCGGTTTTCAAGACAGGTGCCTTCATCCTCTCAGCCACGCCTCCATGACAAAGATATTCTAACACTATTTTGGATTACTGTAACCCTTCGACTTTGCTCAGGGTATTTGCCCCGCTAATCTGGGCAAATAAAAAACCCTCATTAGAATGAGGGTTTGCCGGGAAGCTCGTGGCATTTGTAGCAACGGACTTCGTAGCGGATATTGTCTTTGTTGGCAGTCGATCCGCCGATGGCGACGATGGGCTCGTTGTAATGAGCCGATTTATCGTTAACCAATCGTTGCGGTAAGCGCGCGGTTTCTCCGCATTTTGAGCAGTGCGCATCGTTGAGTAGTATAACTTCATCTGCCAAAGATAAGAAATAAGGCATGGCGCCGAAGGGTTCGCCGCGGAAATCCAGCGGTAATCCGGCGGCAGTCACGTCCAGGCCCATTTCGAGGATGGCGATTACAACGCGGATAAATTTCTTGGTGGGTGGAAAGAATTGAGCTTCATCGATAAATACCTTGGTAATCTCGGGGTGTTCCTGAAGATATTTGACCATCTGCTCAGGAATATTGACGTCAACCTCAATAGCTTCCAGTCTTTTGCCGTTATCACTTGCGATAAATCCGTTGTCACTTCGGGTGTCAGTGGCGGGTTTAAAAATGCTGACTTTCTTACGACCGTACCTCGTCAACTTTCCAGCTTTCGTGATGATGCTGTCAGTTTTGCCGGCGAACATAGTCGCCGAGATTACGGTTAGCTTGCCCCGCTCCTTTTCCGTCATGATGCTGATCCTCCAATTGGTGGGTTGTTTTTTGTTTTGAGCTAAGTCGAAAGGCTTGCCTTGGACTAGGTCGAAAGGTGTCAATGAACCAGATACCAATATATAATGAAGTAGAGTGTAAATGCAAGTTTTTTCATGATAAATAAAGAAATTCTTAAAAGTTCATTTTGGGCTCTACCAGTTGGTCAATGCTTGGATTCATTGGAAACTACCAATCTGGGCATATCTCAAGAAGAGGCCGAGCAGCGCTTGGCTAGTTTTGGGCCAAACAAATTACCGACCAAAGGCAAGATAACTAAGTTGAAAATATTGGGGCGCCAATTCAGAAATCCATTTATTATTTTACTATTGGCCGCTGGTGGTATAACTATCTTTTTGCAAGATTTTAAAAATGCTGGTTTTATTTTAGCTGCTGCGTTAGTGAATGCAGTCCTGGGATTTTATCAAGAAAATAAAGCCGAAGAGGCGTTGGAGCATTTGCGTAGCTATATTGAAGAGCGAGTGAGGGTCTTTCGTGATAATCATGAATTTGAAATTGACGCAGCTAAGTTGGTGCCAGGTGATATTATACATTTATCGCAGGGTGATCGTGTGCCAGCTGACGGCCGTATTATTTACGCCAACGGCCTACAAGTTAACCAAGCCATCCTAACGGGTGAGTCGTTGCCAGTAGAAAAGTCTGTAGAGACGGTTGGCTTCAAGGTAGTCTTAGCTGATCAGGCTTCGATGATTTTAAGTGGCACAGTCATAGTCCAAGGCTTTGCCAATGCGGTTGTGACTGCCACCGGTGCCGCTACCGAAATAGGTAAAATCGCTACTTTGGTTAGTAGCCAGAAGCAAGAAAAGACCCCATTACAAAAGAGCATCGCTCGCCTAAGCTGGCGCGTGGGGTTCTTTCTTCTCGGGCTAACCGCCTTTATATTCGCCTTAGGTGTGTATAGCGGCCAGTCAGTTTTTGATATGTTTTTGATATCTGTTGCGATTGCAGTTTCAGCTGTACCAGAAGGCTTGCCCATAGTTTTAACAGTGATCTTGGCTATTGGTGTCCAGCGCTTAGCTCGCAAGCGGGGGATTGTTAGAAAGCTTTTAGCAGCGGAAACGTTGGGTAGCACTTCGATAATATTAACTGATAAGACCGGCACCTTAACTCAAGCCAAGATGGGCGTTTCTAGGGTGACCGTATTTAAAGACCATGAGCGAGAAGAAGATGTCAAGAATAAAATACTAGAATTAGCCATGCTTAATAGCGATGTAGTTATTGAGAATCCTGGTGATGACCCTGAGGCTTGGCGTATAATCGGTAGGCCGCTAGAAGTAGCTTTAGTAAAGGCGTCTGCCACGGAAGGTATTTTGTTACCCACCTTGAAGAAGGACTCTAAAGTCATTGATTATTTGCCGTTCAATTCGGCTAATAAGTTTTCGGCATCAATAACCAAAGATAGCGGCGGTAAATATTTGTTGAGTTTATTTGGCGCGCCGGAGATATTATTGAAATATGCCAATATATCTAATGACGATCGAAGCAAGATATTGCGCGAAGTTGACAGGATGGCTTATAGCGGCGACCGCGTTTTATCGGTTGCTGTTAAAGAAATACCAAATCTAATTTCCCTGGCTGACAAAAAGAATCTTGCGGATATCGTATTTTTAGGAACAATTTCTTTTCGTGATCCTGTGCGCATCGAAGTCAAAGACGCCATACAACGCGTCACTAGTGCCGGTGTTAAGGTTGTGATTATTACGGGGGATCATAAAGGCACCGCTACGGCTGTGGCTAGAGAAATTGGATTTACTGTTAGGCCAGATCAAGTTGTTGATGGCAATGAGCTCGATGCTCTAAGTGATGATGCGTTAACAGCAAGACTCGACGATCTTAAAATTGTTTCTAGGATTAGCCCCGAAGGCAAGCTCCGGATATTAAAGTCTTATCAAGCACGTGGCGCAGTTGTGGCTATGACTGGCGACGGCATTAATGACGCCCCGACGTTAAAAGAAGCTGACATCGGCGTAGCCATGGGGTCGGGGTCTGATGTAGCCAAGGATGTGGCCGACCTTATTTTATTAGATGACAATTTTGAAACTATCGTTCAAGCAGTTAATGAGGGCAGAAGGATTTTAGCCAACATCCGCAAAGCGATTGTATATTTGTTGTCCGATTCTTTAGACTCGGTTCTTTTAATTGGCGGCGCTTTGTTGTGGGGGCTAACGATACCTTTAAATCCTTTACAGATATTGTGGGTTAATTTTTTTGCAGATAGTTTCCCAGCGATTGCTTTGGCGTTTGAGGATGGCCACGATCGTTTAAAGGACAAGCCCACCAAAGTCCTTAAGGGATTATTGGATTCAGAGATGAAATTTTTAATTATTATTATCGGTGTTTTAACTAGCGTGATCTTATTGGCGCTATATATCGGCTTGTTATCCTTGGGGTTTGAAGAGCAATTGATTAGGACGTTTATCTTCGCGACCTTCGGCACCTATACTTTATTTGCCATTTTTGCGGTTCGCAGTTTGCGTGATAGCGTGTTTGCCTCTAATCCATTTTCCAATATGTACTTAGTAATGACCGTATTATTCGGATTGGGCTTGATGGCTATAGCTATTTATGTGCCATTTTTTCAAGTTTTGTTGGACACAGTGGCCTTGCCGTCTAACTGGCTTTGGGGCGTGGCTGCGGTTGGTTTGATAAACATTCTATTGGTAGAACTAGGTAAGTGGATTTATAGAAGCCACGATCGCTAGTTAAATGTTAAGCGTGAGCGACGCTTTTTAATATTACTCAGGGAGTTATGCACAGTATATATTGGTAACGCGACTTACTAGTTTGCTATAATTATTCTAGATGCGTTAATCGCATAAGTTGTTGCGGATTAAATGAAAAAAACAAACACAATAATTGGTACTGTGATCTTCGGTGTAATAGCCAGTTTGTTTTTTGGTTCTCTGTCGAGAGCAAACAACAATGAATATGTAATCAATGTAGTTGATGGGCTTAATAATCCCGATGTAAAAATTCCGCCAGTAAATGAATTAAATCCTTTACAATTTCTTAGCCAATTGATTCAGGTTAGCGATCCATCATTGGAAACCGAATCTTATGAAGTAAGCGATCCCAACCCCTTGGGCTACGTCAGCCAGTTGGCCCAAGTAACTGGCACCTCGCCAGATTTTCAGCCGAGGCCAAGAAGATTGCCGACCATCGGTGAATTATTTAGCGGCGCTTTTGACGCGATCGGCGGAGTTGTTACTGGAGTTGTAGATACTGTTGTTGACATCTTTACCGCTGATGAGCCGGATGTTATTCCACCGCCATCGCAGCCGACTTCGACTAGCGATGAGCCAACACCGGTAACTTTGCCGTCTGATGATGAGCCAGTAGTCCAGCCGAAGGTAGTTGTTACTCCAACATCACAAGAGCCAACGACGCCTCCGACTATAGCGCCGACCACCTCCAGCCAACCGTCTTCTCAAACAACAACAGACCCAGAGTTGTTGTCACGCTTGGCTTATTTAGAGTCACTGATCTCTGCCGTGGGTTCACAGAATAGTAGTTTCAGTAGCCAGATTGATGCTTTGCGCCAAACTTTGGCTAGCTCACAGCGCATCAATTCTTTGGGCACATCAGGCGACACCAGCGCTTTGATCATTGAATCGGCGACAGTTAATTCCCCCAGTATAGATAGTCCGACTATCGCTTCCGCGAGTTTTAGCGGAACAGCTACTGGCTTGATAGTTAATGAAATAAGCATCAATGGAGTCATTTTAGCCAGCAGTGGCGATTCAATCACTTTTAGCGGTGATGGCGGTTTAGGTACTACCACTGTTACTAATTTGTCCGTTACAAATACCTCGACTTCAACTTTTAGCGGCCCGATAGGTTCCATAGCTTCTGATGGTAGTTTGGTTTTGAGTAGCATCGCTACCACCGGCCCACTATTATTGAATCCCTATGGCGGGCGAGTGGGTTTTGCCACTCAATCACCATCAATCCTTTATGGCTTTTCGGTGGCCACGACTTCATATTTTTCTAACAACCTCATAGTTAACGGCGGCAGTTTGGGTATTGGCACTACTTCGCCGGGAGCGGCTTTGTCCGTCAGCGGCGCTTTCTTATTAGATGGAGCTACTACTTCTTTGAATAATGTTCAATATGTCTGGCCCTCGGCTCATGGGTCTGCCGACCAAGTGTTAACTACCGATAGCTCGGGTGCTTTGAGTTGGGCGGCAGCAGGAGTTAGCAGTCAATGGACCAGCTCGGGAGCAAATATACATTATGCTATTGGCAATGTGGGTATTGGTACCACAACGCCAACTTCCAATCGTCTTATCATCAACGCCTCTTCATCGCCGAACTTATTACTTTCTGATGACAATGGTGGCGCTGATTTGAAACATGTTTATGCCTCATCATCAGCAGGTGCTTTTACTTTTGGCATATTAGACGACGCGCTTTCTACTTATACAGAACACTTTAGAATTGCCAATGATGGCAATGTCGGCATTGGCACTACCTCTCCCTACGCCAAGCTATCAGTTGTTGGCGAGATAGTTGGCGCATACTTTACTGGCACTACTACCGCCACCTCAACTCTAGGTGGTCCATTGGCAGCCTCGGATTCTGGTACGGGTGACCTTATCGTCTCCGGCGCCACCACCACCGGCCGATTACTTTTGAATCCCTATGGCGGGCGAGTCTTAATCGGCACCACGACTGTATCAGCTTCTTCAACTCAAGATCGTCTAACCGTCTGGGGCAATATATCCAATCCAGCTACTTCTACGCCGACATTGATGGCCAGTACGACGTTGTCGTTTAATGGCACTGGCGTCTTTGTTCAGGGGCGTTATGCCTATGTTATAACGGCTGTTGACGCTAGTGGTAATGAGTTCAGAATTTTTGATGTTACTAATCCGGGTGCGCCAGTAGAAGTTGGTAGTGCAAATTTGGGCGAAGCCGGAAATACTATTTATGTTTCTGGTAGGTATGCTTATATAGGACGTGATAATGCCGGTGGCAGTGAATTTCAAATTTGGGATATTTCCAATCCTTCATTACCGGTAGAGATTGGCGGCGTGGAAACTGGTTCACCGCACCCACAAGATATATATGTTTCTGGTCGTTACGCTTATGTTGTGTTAAATGATACTAGCGGTAACACTTTTAGAATATATGACGTTAGCAATCCAACTAATCCATTTGAAGTCGGAGGTTTGGCGATTGCGTCTGGTTCTGGCGGCAAGTCTGTAGATATAGCCGGACGTTATGCCTTTGTTGGAGTTAATACTCCTGATGATGGTAAAGAGATTAGGGTTATAGACATTTCTAATCCTACCTCTCCGCTGGAAATTGGTAGCATAGACGCCGGTGCCAATGTTCAAGGTCAATATGTGTCTGGCAGATATAGCTATGTATTAACTAATAGCGCCTTAAGGATTTATGATATTTCTAACCCTGCGGCTATATCCAGCTTAAGCACGACCACTATGGGTGTTAGTGGTTCTCTTTATGTTTCCGGTCGTTACGCTTATGCCGTCGGCAACAATGGCTCTGGTGATGATTTTGTGGTCATTGATGTAGCCAATCCGAACCAACCGGTTATAGTTGGTGGCGCGGAGACTGGCGCGAATATGACCGGAGGTGTCTATGTGGCTGGTCGTTATGCTTATGTGGTAACTACTGCGGATGGTAAATCCCTCAACATCTTTGATATCTCCGGCATAGAAACTGTTTCGGCTATGGCTCATTCTTTAGAGGCAGGTAATTTGCAGGTTCGTAATGATGTTAGTATTGGCGGTAATTTGAGTATAAGCGGTGGCTTAAATGTTGGTGTGGGCGGCATATTGAGTGACGGCTCGTTAACTATTATAGCCAGCAGTACTCGTGAATTAACTTCGGCTTCATTTGGTAATCGGGTATCTATAGGCACATCAACCCCATCGGCTCGCTTGACCATCTGGGGGCAGAGCACGGCCGCAAATACTTTGTTCAATGTTGTAGATAATGCTTCGACAACGATACTTTCTGTACTTGAAAATGGCAACGTCGGTATCGGCACTACTTCTCCGTATGCCAGGCTGTCTGTTAACGGCCTCTTGGCTATGTCATATTTCACCGCCACTAATACAGCTACATCTACCTTAGTCGGTCCGTTATCAGCATCTGATTTGAGTAGCAGCGGAGATCTTATTGTGTCTGGTGCTACTACCACAGGTAGACTGTTGCTCAATCCTTATAACGCTAATAGTTCTGGCGTAAATTCAGTAAGCATAGCTTCTTCTAGCCCATCAGAAAATTATGGCTTTATCGTTGGCGAATTTCCAAGCTTTTTTGGCGGCTCCTTAAGAACGGCGGGCCCGGTGACGATAGGTGGCACGCTAACTGTTCGCAGCGGTTCTGCTACATCAACCTTTAGTGGACCTATTACATCAGAATCAGCCGGTAGTGATTTTATCCTTGCTTCTGCTGATCCCAACGGCAGATTATTGCTTGCTCCATATGGCGACCGAGTCTTAATCGGCACCACAACTGTATCAGCTTCTTCAACTCAAGATCGTCTGACTGTCTGGGGCAATATTGCCAATCCAGCTACTTCAACGCCGGTGTTGGTAGCTAGTACTACGATCCCAAATAATGGCCCAGCCACTGCGGTAGTGGTTCAGGGTCGTTATGCTTATGTAATTTCTGCACAAAATGGCACTCCTGATCTGTATGTTTACGACGTTAGCAATCCAGGCGCACCATTTGAAGTTGGCAACGCTACTATCAGCGTCGGAGGAGGAACTGAGCTGGCGGTTAGTGGTAATTACGTCTATGTTGGCGGCACTTCCGGTGGTAATTCTGCGGAGCTTAATGTAGTTGATGTTTCTAACGCCTCCGCACCAAAAGTTATCAAGCAGATAGCCATGAACAGCGTCAATGACCTAGTTGTTTCTGGGCGGTATCTTTACGTTGGCTCGGGGTCTGGTGCAGCCAGTAATGAATTTTCAATATTTGATATTTCTGATCCGCGCAGCTTATATGAGATCGGCGGACTTGTATATGCTAACGGTATAAATAATTTGTTTGTCCAGGGTCGCTATGCTTATTTGACAACTAACGCTCCTGCGGATGGCAATGAATTGAGAATCGTAGATATTAGTGACCCTACTTCTCCGCTTGAGATCGCTAGCATCGATGATGGTGGTGCCGCCGGTGACGTAGTCGTATTAGGCTCTTATGCCTATTTAGCATCCGCCGCTGACCTTAGAATATTTGACGTGTCTAACCCAGGTTCGCCATCTAGCCTGTCTACGACAACTTTGCCGGGTACTCTTAATGGGCTTGACGTTGCCGGTCGTTATGCTTACACATCGGATGGCAATACCATTTATATATTGGATGTAATCAATCCAAATACTCCGGTAATTATTAGCGAAGTAACTGCTGTCAACACCTCGGCTAGTGATGTCCATGTCGCTGGTAGATATTTATATTTAGGCAACGGTTCTCCAGTCGGCGGCGGCGGCAATTCGTTAAATATATATGACATTTCCGGTTTGGAGACTACTTCAGCTATGATTCATTCATTAGACTCTGGTAATTTGCAAGTTAGGGGTCGCGCTTCCATTGGTGGTAATTTAAGCGTGGTTGGCGGTATCAATGTTGGCGCTGGTGGATTGTTAAGCGACGGGCCAATATCTGTAGTTGCTAGCACCACTCGCGAGGTCACTTCGGCTTCATTTGGTAATCGTGTTGCTATCGGTACGTCAACCCCATCGGCTAGATTGACTATTTGGGCAACTACTACCGCTGGTAGCAATGCTTCCAACGCAGTCTTTAATATAGCTGACAGCGCCTCTACTAGTTTATTGATGGTTTTGGGCAATGGACGAGTTGGTTTGGGTACTACTTCGCCTGAAGCTACGCTAGGAGTTGACAATGTCAATAACTCTACTAAGCCAGCACTTCTATTGAAGATCAATGGTGGTGGCGACGGAGGGGTGGCCATAGCAGTAGATGGTGACGCCTTTTGTGATGATGGTGATGCCCAAGCTACTTGTGCTCTTAACGACTTAGCTGAGCTATATCCGACTGCAGAGCCATTGAGTGGTGGCGATGTTGTAATGTTTGATGAGGGTAAGCCAATACATATCAAAAAAGCTTCTGCTGATCAGAAAGCAAAGTTAGCCGGCGTGATTTCTACCAGCCCAGCTATAGTTTTTGAGGGCGGCAGACTTAAGGTCATGGGCAATGTTTATGTTCCTGAAGATGGCAAAGCTCCGCTAGGCCTTTCTGGCCGCATCCCAGTCAAAGTTAATTTAGATGGTGGCGAAATACAGATAGGTGACGCGTTAACCATTTCCTCTGAAGTTGGCGTAGCCAAGAAAGCTAGTCAAGCCGGTCGTATATTGGGCTATGCCTTGAATAATTATTCTGGTCCGACGGAAGAAAATGGTGGCAAGGTAGTTATGTTTATAAATTTGGGTTATTGGATGCCGTTGGCTTTAGAGAGTAGCGGTCCATTGACGGCTGATGCTGCGTCGATTTTGTCACAAGTTGTTGGCGTGGTAGAAAATTGGTTAGCTAATGCGGCTGTCAAGATCAAGGATTTATGGGTAGATACATTTAAAGTTGGTTCTTCCTCAAATCCAACAGGCATTACTCTATATGACGTGGAAACTAAACAGCCTTATTGTTTAATCGTGCGTAATGGTCTGCCTGAGACTACATCCGGTGAGTGCGCTGGAGTTTCGTCAGAGCCTGCACCAGCCCCCGAGCCAACGCCTGAACCAATCCCAGAGCCGGCTCCCGAGCCTGTACCCGAACCAGCTCCAGAACCCACTCCTGAGCCTGAGCCGGTTCCTGAGCCTGCACCCGAACCAGCTCCATAAAAATACCCTCGTTAACGAGGGTATTTTTATGCTTTGGCGATGACCAGGCCGATAATTTTTCTTGCTCCCGCGGTTTTTAGAGCTCTAGCAGCTTCATTTAAAGTGGCGCCGGAGGTTGTCACGTCATCAACTAATATTATTTGACGGCCCTTAATGGTTGGGGCAATGCCTTTATCCAAAACAAAGCAGCCTGCGATATTATCGCGACGTCGATCGTAATCACTTATTTCAGCTTGGCGCGGCGTGTCTTTAACACGCATCAATGTATTGTGAATCGGTAATTTGAGAAGTTGGGACAATTCTTGGGCTAACAGCAGGCTTTGGTTAAAACCACGTTTTCGTTCGCGCTTTTTGTGAAGGGGCATTGGGGATATGATGGCATTAGAATCAATAACAGATTGCAAGTTAGATTTCTCTAAAAACTGGGCTAGTATTTTACCAGATTGCTTGGCTAGCCATGGTTTGTGACGGTATTTATATTGCCAGATGATATTACGCGCTACGTCGTTGCTATAATTTGTAGCGGCGGCTAACAGATAGGCCGAATTTTTGTGACAGATCTTTTTATTTTCGGGTAATCGCGCTCGACAGGTTGAGCAAATGGCTGTGTCATTTACAGTTACTGAACCTAAACACGTCGCACATAAGCCCTCTTTATTTTCTGAGACAGACCGACAATTAACGCAGATGGCTGGTGACAGGGTGTCAAACAATAAACTGCGTATTGTGGATAATAACTTATAGAGATGATTCATCTCGTGATATAATAACAGTAAGATGTTTGGGCTGCAATCTTTATTCGGTTTGAAGTCTTATTTGGGCGTGGATATTGGCACCACGTCTATTAAAGTTGCGGAAGTAGTTAGATCATCTAATGGTGCGAAGTTAAAAAATTATGGCATCTTGGAAACATACACTTATCTGGATCGTTCCAATGAGGCGCTGCAAACCAGCAGCTTAAAGTTAATAGATACCGAAACAGCGACCTACCTCAAATTGCTAATGTCTAGAGCGGGCATAAAGACTGATAGAGTCGTTGCTTCTTTGCCGGCCTTCTCAGCTTTCACTACTTTGGTGGAACTCCCAGCCATGCCGCCGGAGGATCTGGCGCGCACTATGCAATTTCAGGCTAAGCAATACGTACCGTTACCGATTGCAGCCGTAACTTTAGATTGGCTTAAGGTTGGGGAGAGAATCGATGAGAATGGCGCCAAAAAGGATCAAATTTTTCTGATAGCTATTTTGAATGAGCAAATTAATAAATATCGCAAAATTTTTGAGGCCGCTGATCTTAAGTTGGTGGCTATGGAAGTTGAGGGTATAAGCCAGGCTAGGGTTTTCACAGCTGGTGTCAAGGAGCCAGTGATGATAATTGACATCGGGGCGCGGTCGACAGGGTTTTCTATAGCTCAAAATGGCTTTTTGAAGTTTACTGGGCAGACTGATTTTGCTGGAGGGTCCCTAACTCAAATTTTAGCTTCGGGCCTGGGGGTCTCAACGCGGAAAGCTGAAGAATTGAAGAAACAGCACGGCTTGACAGGCGGTGGTGCCACTGGTGAGTTATCCACACTCATAAGACCCATATTGGATGTTATAATTAATGAGGCGAAGAGGATAAAAAATAATTACGAAGATACCTACAAGGAGAAGGTTGGGTTGATCGTTTTAGCTGGTGGTGGTTCGAGATTGCCGGGTGTAGCAAACTATATAAGCCAGCAGTTGGATATAGTGGCTGAAAAGGGCAATCCGTTTAAAAAAGTTGAATATCCACCAGAGCTCACCCCGTTAATAGAAGATCTTCGCACTGTTTTAAGTACCTCTATCGGCCTAGGCTTGAAGAGCGATCTATAAAATGGAAAATAATCTTAACAACTTAGGTCCGGAAAAATTAGAAGTTGGGTGGCCTTGGCGGTTACTTATGTTTTCCGCCATACTTTTTGGTGTTTTGGTAGCCGTCTATCTCGGTTTTTTGTTTGGCTATAATCCTTATTTGGACGCACAAATTGATGATGTTGATCAGGAAATAGCGGCTTTGGCTCAATCTGTACCAGTGGCCGAACAGGAAGCCCTGCTTACTTTTTATGCCCAGCTTAGCAATTTGCAAGGCGTCTTGGCTAAGCATGTGGTTGTATCAAAAGTTTTCGATATTATAGAGCGCACAACCAATCGTTTGGTATATTATTCCAATTTTGATTTAAATGTTAGCAAGCGCACCATAACAATTGATGGCACCGCTCAATCTTACAATGTTGTGTCTCAGCAGCTAGAATCTTTTAAACAGGATCCTGACGTCGAAAGTTTTTCTATCAATCAAGCCAATGATCGAGATTCTGAAGCTAATTTCAAAGTTGTTTTGGTAATCAAGCCAGAAGTATTTAAATAACCACCATGAAGCCTAGTTCAAAAAGAAGTTTAAGTTTGTTAGCGTCAGCTGTTTTATTGATCGGCGCACTGGTGTTCTATGCCAATTTTATAAAGTCAGAGTATGACGATGTACAGCGACTAAGGGGCAACTTAGAGGCCAAAAAAGAATTGTTTGAAAAACAGCGCGATATTATTGAGCGAGTAAAGATGCTTCTAGAGACATACAAGGGCTCTACTAGATTGCAAGAGACTATTTCTCTGGCTTTGCCAGCATACGAAGATACTGCGTCTTTGTTCCAACAAGTTTTTGCCATAACACAAAGCAGTGGGCTAAGGATGCAGAGTTTCAATTTAAGTAAAACGCCGCCTCGTGGTGATAAATTGGGTTTGATAAAATTGAACCTGACCTTCCGTGGTTCATACAGCGCCCTTAAATCGCTGACGCAATCATTAGAGACGAACATACGAGTTATGGATATATCAAGCTTAGACATACGTGGCGATTTATATAATTTATCGATAGATACTTATTACCAATAATATGGCTGTAGTATTAGAAGAAAATAAAAAAACATTTAGCTGGGGTAAGTTCGTGGGCATCATAGTTTTGGTGGTCGTTTTGGGTTTAGCTGTCTACTATTTGTTTTTTGCGCCAACGCCGGCTTTCGAGATCGTCGTTCCGTCCCCACTACAGTCAGCTCAGCAGATTTCCGATCTAGAGATTGACCCAGCTGTTGTAGTTAACAGCGCGGCTTTTAAGAGCCTAAAAAGCCATTCACCAGTTCCTTCGGTGGGCGTCATTGGCAGGGTCAATCCGTTCGTGCCGTTTTAAGGAACTAAGTCCCATTAGAAGCCATGATCGCTTTGATGGGTATTGAGTCCGTGAATTATAAGTTAGAATTATCGAATTAAAATTAATTTGCGGGTTAGCGATAATCGCAATCTGCTTCTAACGAGATGAAAGACACCGATTTCTTAAAAGCCATAATTGATGCTAAGTTGCTTGATCCTAAGGCGGCCAATAAATTATTGGCCGATTCTCAAGAATCCAGAAAATCGATTGAGCAGTTGATTTATGACCGTCAACTCATTGAAGAGGAGAGGGTCGCTAAAGTTAAGGGCGACGTTCTTAAGATACCCTACAAAAAAATCGACCTCAATAAAATTACCGATAAGTTATTGAGTCTGATTCCAGCGGATGCGGCAAAAAACTATAGAATTATTCCTCTAGAACAACGAGAGGATATGCTAGTGGTTGGAGCTGTTAACCCGGAAGATATTAAAGTCAGAGAGGCTTTGCGTTTTATTGGCAAGGATTTGAAATTAAATTTGGGGGTTTATTTGGTTACACCTAAAGATGTTGAATTGGTGTTAAAAAAATATGGAGGGTCCACCGACGAGGTTGCGGCTGCGCTAAAGGCCATAAAGCCGTTGGGCAAACAAGGCAGAGTTCAGTTGGAATCAGAGATAGCTGTGGCCCAAGAGGCGCCGGTAATAAAGATTGTGGCTTCCGTTTTGAAGGACGCAGTTAGTATTGATGCCTCTGATGTGCACATCGAGCCACAGCGCACTCGTTTGCGTATCCGTTTTCGCAAAGATGGCGATCTACAAGAAGTGTTGTCCTTGCCTATTGAGTTGCATCAGCCTATAATTTCACGCGTTAAGATTTTGTCTAATTTGAAAATTGACGAAACCAGGATGCCACAAGATGGACGTTTCCGTAGCGATATATTGGATAGAAGCATAGATTTTCGTGTTTCAACCTTCCCGACGCCTTTTGGCGAAAAGGTTGCTCTGCGCGTGCTGGATCCCAACATTGGCTTGCGGAGCTTGGATGACTTAGGCCTACTTAAAAACAACGCTGATTTATTGAAAGAAGCCATTAATCGTCCCTACGGGATGATCTTAATGACTGGGCCGACCGGTTCCGGCAAGACGACTACGTTGTATTCTTTGTTGCAGATAGTAAATAAAGATAACGTCAATATTGTTAGCTTAGAAGACCCTGTTGAATATTCAATCGAGGGTGTAAATCAGTCACAGATTCGTCCTGAGATAGGCTATGATTTTGCTAGCGGTTTACGTGAGATCTTGCGCCAAGATCCGGATGTTATTATGGTCGGTGAAATTCGTGATAGTGAGACGGCCAATCTAGCAGTCCATGCTGCACTTACGGGTCATATAGTTCTGACTACGTTGCACACCAATAATTCTGTTACCGCTGTGCCACGATTGATTGATTTGGGAGTGCAATCATTCCTCTTGCCATCGGCTTTGAATTTGATGGCAGCTCAACGCTTGGTGCCAGCGCTTTGCCAAAAGTGCAAGACTGCATCAGAGGCTCCACAGGAGATGTCGGAGATTATAGAGTCAGAATTGGCAAAGCTACCTAGTGCGCTTCAGGTTAAATATAAGTCACCGTTTAAGATATATCATGCCAAAGGATGTGATTCTTGTAACCAAAAGGGCATAACCGGTCGCGTGGCTATTTTTGAAGCTTTCAAAATGACCCCACAATTGTCAGAGATAATTAGCGCCGGACTAAATGAAAATAAATTGTGGGATGAAGCAAAGCGACAGCAGATGGTTACTTTAAGGCAGGATGGCATCATCAAGGCGTTAGATGGCCTTGTCAGCATGGAGGGTGTATTAAAAGAGACCTCAGAGGCGTGATATAATAATAGTAATCGCGAATAGTGTTAATTTAAATTAAATAACGCGAACCTAACCCACTACTGGGCAGGAGCAGATACTCTATGAGTGACTATCAAAAAAAACTTAATCAACTTTTAACAGAGGCGGCCAGTCGTGGTGCTTCCGATCTGCATTTGGGAGTGGGCTTTAGGCCTGCTCTGAGGATAGATGGCTCTTTGGTACAGCTTAGTGATGAAGAATTATTAACCCCAGAAACGGCCGAGGGGCTGGTTTTGTCTTTGTTAAGTCCGGAGCAGAAAGAAATTCTTGCTCAGGATAAAGAGCTGGACTTTTCTTATACATTTGATAATAAAGCGCGTTTCAGGATAAATGTTTTTTATCAGCGAGGCTTTTTATCAGCGGCCTTGAGATTAGTACAAGCTAAGGTCCCGTCTATTGATGACTTGGGGCTACCGCCGATATTGCATGATTTCACTAAATTAAATCAGGGGTTTATTTTAGTGGTGGGGCCAGCTGGTCATGGGAAATCAACAACTTTGGCTGCTCTAGCTGACGAGGTGAATCACAATCGTTTTGACCATATTATTACCATTGAAGATCCGGTGGAATATATCTTTACTCAAGATAAATCCATGGTTTCACAGCGTGAAGTTAGAGCTGACACACTAGGGTTCAATCGTGCTCTAAAATCTGTTTTGCGCCAGGACCCAGACGTTATCATGGTCGGGGAAATGCGTGGTCATGAATCTATTTTGGCAGCCATGACAGCTGCTGAGACGGGTCATCTAGTTCTATCCACTTTGCATACTAATTCGGCTGCGCAGACGATCGATCGTATAATAGATAGTTTCCCATCGCAACAACAAAATCAGGCTGCGTCGCAGTTGGCATCCACTTTGGCGGCTATAGTCTCGGAGAGGTTGATTCCTAAAATTGGCGGAGGGCGTGTGCCAGCTTGTGAGATCATGATAATGAATTCGGCTATTAGGAATCTGATTAGAGAGAGAAAAGTTCATCAAATTGATTTAGTAATTGAGACTAGCGCTCAAGAAGGCATGGTTACTTTGAATCGCTCTTTGGTTAGTTTGGTTAAAAAGAAAATCATCTCCAAAGAGAACGCACAGTTATACTCTTTAAATCAATCGGAACTAAAGATATTATTAGAGAGATAGGTGATAATCCCGCTAGAAGCGAGTAGGCTTCAGAAATTATATCCAACATGATATTCCAATCAGTAAAACATCTAAGATCAACTATTGCGGCATGAATGTGCTTATTCAGCACATTCTGTTTCTAACGAGATGAAGTTTAAATACAACTCTAGAACTAAAAAAGGAGAATTACAGGTTGGCTATGTTGAAGCTGTTAATCGTGACATGGCCTTGAATGTATTGCAGGGCCACGATCTTTATATTTTAAGTTTAGATGAGGTTAAGATCCCAAAGTTTTATTCTTCTATTCTCAAGGTATTTCAAAGAGTTAAGAGGGTGGACTTAGTAGTGTTTACGAGGCAGTTTTCGGCTATGTTAGAGGCTGATTTGCCGCTAAACGATGCCTTAAAGGGTTTATACCTACAGACTAGAAATTCAACTTTGAAAGAGGCGGTGTTTGAGATGTGGTCTGATATTGACGCTGGTCTTTCTTTGTCTCAGGCGCTCGAAAAGCATGGTAATATTTTTTCGGAATTTTATATCAATCTTGTAAGGTCAGCTGAAGTTACCGGGCGCATTGACGAGGTGATGAGTTTCTTAGCTGACTATCTTGAGAAAGAGTTGGCTTTGATAGCCAAAGTTCGCAATGCCATGATTTATCCGATATTTATTCTATCGTTGTTTTTGGTTGTTGCTGGACTTCTGGTGAGCATAGTCTTCCCACAGCTTCAGCCGATATTTGCCGAGTCTAATGTCCAATTGCCACTATTCACGAGCATATTGCTGGGCACCGGCAATTTCTTAGCTCAGTGGTGGCTGGCAGTTGTCATAGGCGCAGTGCTTTTGGCGGCCATATTGTTAGATTATTTACGCAGCAAAGAGGGTAAGATAATTTATGGCCAATTAAGCATTAACGCCCCAGTTTTTGGCAATCTATTTAAAAAAGTATATGTTAGTCGTTTCGCCGAAGGTTTATCTGTATTAATTAAAGGCGGCATCCCAGTTGCGCAAGCCATTGAGATAAGCGGCCATACTATTGATAACGTCCTTTACCGCGACCTAATTCATGATTTAGCTGAGCGCGTTAGAAGTGGTGAACAATTTTCGGAAGCTTTAATAGCTAATGAGAAATATTTCCCGCCATTGATTAGTCAGATGGTGGCCGTTGGCGAGAAGACTGGCAAGCTGGATGAGATGTTGACTAGGACTGCTAAGTTTTATACTCGAGAAGTTAATGATATAGTAGCCAATTTAGTTGAGCTTATTCAGCCGACGATGATGGTCATTATGGGTGTTTTGGTCGGCTTGTTATTTGCTTCAATCCTATTGCCGATATATAGTTTAATACAATCGTTTTAAGTTTTGTATAATGAAAAACGAGCATGAAAAGGTCGATATCTATTATGTATAAGATTCAAATAAGAAATATGAAAAGAGGCTTTACTCTAATCGAATTAGTAATTGTTATCGCTATCATAGGTATCCTGTCTTCCATCATCTTGGTTGGCTTGGGTGGTTTTAGGGCAAAGGGCAGAGACGCCCGTCGCACCGCTGATCTTAAGCAGGTGCAGAATGGTTTAGAGTTATATTTTGCTGCTACTGGCGCCTACCCCGACAAGGATAATTGGGATGATTTAACTAACGCATTGACTGGTGCCAACATAGGCGTCAATCAGGTTCCTAATGACCCACAATCTAATAACGGGGCCAGTTATGGCTATTGTGTGTCTGGCGGGAGATATGTTTTGGCGGCTATGCTTGAAGATGAAAACAATTTGGCCTTGAGGCAAGCAGGCGCTGCTTTCCCGTGTGATCCTGCTGGCGTTCTAGATGCTGGTGGTAGTAACGAAGTTTGCAATACCGCCGATCCGGCTACTACTAACGCTTATTGCGTTACTCTCTAATTTGGAATATAGGCGCGTTAGATAATCTAGGGAGGCTCTGCCTCCCTAGATTGGCATATGGCTATGTTAATACCTATTACGATAATTTTTATATTTGGCCTTACGATTGGTAGCTTTATCAATGTCGTCGCTTTTCGATATCCAGATGACAGCACCATTGGAAGGACGTGGCTTAAGATTTTAGGCGGGCGATCTCGTTGTCCGAATTGTAATAAGACTTTGCGCTGGTACGAGTTGGTGCCGTTGATTAGTTTTTTGATACAGCTAGGTAAATGCCGTGGCTGTGGCGTTAGTATTTCATGGCGATATCCAATAGTAGAATTATTTAGTGGCTTAGCGGCAGCTTTGTGGTATGCGACTATTTTTACGACTTTGCCTTGGTGGCAGGCCGTTACTTTGGCTGTCGCTATATTTATATTAATCTTGGCGGCGGCTATCGATGCTCGGCTTTCAATTTTGCCCGATGGTTTAAATCTTTCGCTGGCAATTTTAGGTTTAGCGCTGGTGATTATGAGAGCTGACTACATTAATAGTTTGGTGGCAGCCGCGGGCGGCATATTATTTTTTGGCGGGATTGTGCTGTTGAGTCAAGGCCGAGCTATGGGCATGGGCGATATTAAATTAGCTGGTGCTATGGGGTTATTGTTGGGATGGCCTGGGGCGGTGTTGGCTTTCATGCTTTCGTTTATAACTGGCGCCATTTGGGGAATTTTGCTCATTATGATCAAGCGCAAAAAACTAAGGGATGCCATACCATTTGGCCCCTTTCTGGTGGCGGGTTCATTATTGGTCGTATTTTTTGGGCCGCAGATTTCTGCTATTATTAGACTATGAAGCAAAAAGACCAGAGCGGCTTCTCGCTTATAGAATTATTGGTAGTAGTTTCTATTTTGGGCGTTTTGACATCGCTCCTGATTCTTTATAGTCGCGACAGCGAAAGACAGTTAACTCTGATACGAGAGCAGTCAAAATTGGTCAGTACAATTTTACGGGCTAAATCATTAGCCGTTCAAACCTTCATTGGAGAAGGTCCAACCTGTGGCTATGGTGTGCATTTCTCTGAAAATGATGCCAGTTATACGTTGTTCAAGGATGCTAAGATTAACAATGAGTGCTCAGCTAATGACAAGGTTCTCACTGATGCTAATGAATGGGAAGAGACAGTCGATTTGAGTAGCTTGGGCGTGCAAATAAGTAGCGGCCAGACATCGGACATATTTTTTATTCCACCGGATCCGCAGGTCGCGATTAACGGAGCGGTATCATCTGTGCCAGTAGATGTCATCGTCGATTTATCTATAATCATAAACGGCCAATTATCCACGCGAAGTATTAAAATAAACAATGCTGGGCAAGTTTCTACACAATAATCGAGGCGAGCTGATAATCGAGGCTATAATTGCCATAAGCATTATTGTGGTGGGTCTTTTGAGTGTGGTTACGTTATTGTCTTCATCACAAAGCCTGAATCGGGTTCTGAGTGATAGATATATAGCCACCTATCTAGCGTCGGAAGGCATAGAGGTTGTTAAAAATCTTATAGATACCAATTATATATCGGGGAAGCCGTGGAATGATAGGTTGGCCACGGGGAATAATTATCTAGTTAGCTTTCAGTCTCCGGGACTTCTTGCGTCTTTGCCAGAAAGCTACCGCACAGTTAATTATGGCGATTGGAGTAACACTATCCCCGATGGCGCGTACGGTTTGGGTTTTTACGTTGGTGGTTCTGGGACTAATTTTAAGAGGGTCATTAATATATCCTATCCTACCACCAACGAGATGAGGGTTAATTCTATTGTTAATTGGACGTCGCGAGGCGGAGGAGAATTTGAGATTAATTTAGAAGATCATTTTTATGACTGGAGATAGAAAACGAGGATTTACATTAATAGAGCTGTTGGTGGCCATGGGCTTGTTTGTGATTGTATTGAGTATAACCAGCGCTATCTTTATCCGTGGGTTGCGAAGTCAGAAGGTGATAACCAGTCTCATTGCAGTCAATGATAATGCTAGCTTGTCTTTAGAACAAATGGCCCGTGAGATTAGAACCGGAATTTGTTTTAAGGTTTCTGATATTGATGGTGAGAACTGGCTGGGCAATAAGTTGGAGTTTATCAATGCGCGCGGTGAGTCAGTGGCTTATGATTTTGCGGTGGGTGGCCTTATTGATAGAATCGTTGATGGTGCGTCAGCTTATATTACCAGCGATGATGTTGTCATCCGCAGGTTGGAATTTGTATTGCAATGGCCGCTAAATGACGACGATAAACAGGTGAGGGTCACTATAATGCTTAGTGTGGGGGCGAGGGCGGAGCAGTTGCAGGCGTTTGTCACTAACATTCAGACTACGGTCAGCCCCAGAATTTTAGATACTAGTTATTCATGCGATTAGACGAGTTATAATGTATAGAATAACAATAATTTTATGAACCAACAGCGACCCAAAGGACAAATTATGTTAGTTACTGTGCTTATTTTGTCGGGCACTATTTTAGGCGCAGTCGCTATAGCTGGTTTGTTGATGATATATCAAGTTAGACAGACGACTAATGTAGCTAATTCGACTAAGGCGATTTTTGCGGCCGATGCTGGCTTGGAATGTGAGTTTTACAATAGGATCAAAGACGGCGTCGAGATCTGTGACGACATTTTGTTTACTAACGATGTTAGCGCGGATGATGCGGATGATGTTAGCGTGGTTACCACTGTTAAGGACAATATAATTCAATCTGTCGGCAATTCAGGTGATACCAGTAGAGCTTTTAAGGCAACTTTTTAAAATTATCCTATGGATAAGATTGCCGCTAAGCAAAGAATCGCGAAACTCAAAAAGGCGATTGATAAATATCGTTACGCCTACCACGTTTTAGATAAATCATTAATCTCCGACGAAGCCCTAGATGCTCTTAAAAAAGAGCTTTTTGATTTAGAGCAATTATACCCGGATTTAGTAACTTCGGATTCACCGACGCAAAGAGTTGCTGGCCAGCCGCTTAAGGGATTTAAAAAAGTAGCGCATGAAACACGCATGCTTTCTTTTAATGATGCGTTTTCCGAGCAGGACATGCATGATTGGATTAAGCGCTTAGAAAATTATCTCGGCCGAGAGATAAAAAAAGATTTTTATTGTGAGCTTAAAATGGATGGCCTAGCTATAGAGCTGGTGTACGAAGATGGCATTTTAATACAGGCCTCTACTCGTGGAGATGGCACCATTGGAGAAGATATAACCCAAAACGTTAGGACTATAGAGTCCATACCACTTAAGTTAGGGAGCGTTAATGTGGCTAAGATACCCAAGCGCCTGATAGCGCGAGGTGAGATATTTCTTAACAAAAAAGAATTTGCGCGCATTAATAAAGAGATCGAGAAGAAAGGTGGTAAAATTTATGCCAACCCACGCAATTTGGCCGCTGGAACTGTGAGGCAGTTAGATTCAAAGATTGTTGCTAGTCGTAAACTAGACTCTTTTCAGTATTCGTTAGTTACTGATTTGGGTCAAAAAACTCATGAACAGGAACATCAAATCTTACACGAGCTAGGGTTCAAAACTAATCCACACAATAAGCTCGTTGATTCATTAGCTGGTGTATTCAAATTCCATACCGACCAGGGTAAAAGCCGAGAAAAGCTTTCTTATGAAATAGATGGCATCGTTGTAATTGTAAATGACAATAAGGCTTATGAGGCTGGGGGAGTTATCGGCAAAGCGCCGCGCGCGGCTATTGCCTACAAGTTTTCTCCCAAGGAGGCCACTACCACGGTTGAGGATATTAATATCCAAGTTGGTCGCACTGGCGCCTTAACGCCCGTAGCTTTATTGAGGCCAGTCCAAGTAGGCGGCATAACTATTACACACGCTACTTTGCATAATTATGATGAAATACAAAGATTGGGTGTTAGAATCGGCGATACGGTGGTGGTAAGTCGGGCTGGTGACGTCATCCCTCAAGTTACAAAAGTTTTAAATGAAATGCGCACTGGCAAAGAAAAGGAATTTAGGATGCCGCATGTGTGCCCGGTGGACGGATCTAAAATTATTAAAGACGGGGTGGCTTATAGGTGTGGTAATAAAAATTGTGGCGCACGCCATCGCGAATCGCTATATCATTTTGTTGGCGCTTTTGGAATGGACGGTTTGGGGCCTAAGATTATCGATCGCCTTTTGGATGAGGGGCTAATCAGCGACGCCGCTGACTTATTTACTCTACAGAAGGGTGATATTGCTGCCTTGGAGCGGTTTGGCGAAAAGTCGGCCGAAAATGTTGTTGAGGAGATAGAGTCACGAAAAAAGATAAGATTAGATCGTTTCATTATGGCATTGGGCATATTGCACGTTGGAGAAGAGACGGCACGACTTTTGGCCGAGAAAGCAGCCGGTGTTAAAAGTTTTGTAACTAGGCCAAATGATGTCTTGGAGGTATTGGGCAATATGAGTGACGAGGATCTTCAGCAGATATCTGATATCGGTCCAGCTGTAGCCCAAAGTATAGTTGAATATTTTAGAGATAAACGACATCAAGATTTGATCAAGAAATTGGATAAGGTTGGCGTTCAAATTGAAGCCGCTAAGTTAACAGCTAAGAGCTTGAAGTTAAAAGCTAAGATATTTGTCTTAACTGGCACGCTAGAATCGATGAGTCGTGGAGAGGCCAAGGATAAAATTAGAGCTTTGGGTGGTGAGGTAAGTGAATCAGTATCAAAAATGACTGATTATGTTGTTGTCGGTGCAGGGCCAGGCTCCAAGGCCGAAAAGGCTAAAAAGTTGGGGGTAAAAATATTAGATGAAAAATCTTTTTTGACTTTGACAGAGTAAGCTTCAAGCCATATTATTTAAGTAGTACTTGAACATTAAATCAGTCTCGCCTTGGCGGGGCTGATCACGGGAGGGTACGCGATGCCAATTCTGTTGACTATAGCCGCTGTATTTGTCTTCGCCGCATTAATAGCCACAATGAATGCTATGATGGGCTTTCCGTTCGGGGAAGTTGGTTTTTTCAAAAGGCTTGTACACGATCTATGGTGTTTGTTTGGTGGCGGATTCATATTAGTCGGTGCCGCACATAGCTTGGTGGTCCTAACTCTAGTTATGCTCGTGGTCGTTATGGGCTCGTCTATAGTGTTCAGTGCGATTAGGCTTCCATGTGATAACATGGGGTCGATAAAACACATAGTTTACCACGGTATGTATTTAGCCCTTGGCGCTGCGTTGATGTGGTTGATGTTGCTGCCAGTATAATTATTACCCGCTTCGAGATTTATCGAAGCGGTTTTTTTACTAGACGTCGTAATTTTAATTACGACTAATATAATATCGCCGGTGGGCGATTCTTATCTAGCAAAAAGCCAGGTTCCTCCGATGACTATCGGAGGACTTTTTTACTAGACGTCGTAATGTTAATTACGACATATTAAAATTTCGCCGGTGGGTGATTCTTTGTCTAGCAAAAAACCTGGTGTCCACCGATATGCGTCGGTGGGCTTTTTTATGATAGAATTTATTTATGGCAGATATTAATAAAAAATCATTGGAGCACTTAGCTGATCTGGCTAGGTTAAAATTAGAAACTGGTGAGGAGGAGAAATTTCTCAAAGATTTGGGCAATATTTTAGATCATTTTAAGGAATTGCAAGAACTTAATACCGACGAGATTCAGCCGATGACTGGTGGTACTAGTCTTAAAAGCGTCATGCGTGGAGATGAGATTTTTGAGGAGGATCATTATATTGATGCTGATAAGATTCGCGACCAATTTCCCGAACATCAAGCAGGCCACCTAAAGGTACCACCAGTGTTTGAATAATATGCACATACGCGATTTAACGATCAAAAAATTTAATGAAGGGTTAACGAACAAGGAATTTACTGCTTTGGAGATGACCAAGGAGATTTTCGATCATATTGAAAATAAGGAGCCTGAGATTGGGGCTTTTATATCCCTTAATAAAGAAGAGGCCTTTTTACAAGCGGAAAAAGCTGATATAAAGATAGCCAAAGATGAACCGGTAGAGTTGTTAGCTGGTGTTCCGCTAGCTATCAAAGACAATATGCTCATTGATGGTTTGCCGGCTACCGCGGGATCTAAAATGCTTGAAAATTATAAAGCCTCTTACGATGCTACTGTCATAAAAAAACTTAAGGCGGCTGATGCTGTATTCCTTGGCAAGACCAATATGGATGAGTTTGCTATGGGGTCTTCCACAGAAACTTCTGCCTTTAAACTAACACGCAACCCACATGATTTAGAGAGAGTGCCCGGCGGTTCGTCCGGCGGTTCGGCGGCATCTGTGGCTGCTAATATGGCCGTTGCAGGCCTCGGCTCCGATACTGGCGGCTCCATACGTCAACCGGCCGGTTTTTGTGGCGTAGTTGGTTTAAAGCCTACTTATGGCGCAGTCTCACGTCATGGACTTATTGCTATGGCCTCCAGCCTAGATCAAATCGGGACATTCACCAAAACAGCGGAAGACGCGGCGATATTGTTTAAGACTATCGCTGGCAGGGATAAATTTGATGCTACTAGTGCCCCAGAGGCCGATAAATATGGTGATGAGTTGTTGGCCCCTAAATTGGAAGATATTAAGGGATTGACCGTCGGTTTGCCGGAAGAATATTTTATTGATGGTATCGAACCACCAGTTGCTAAAGCGGTGGAGCGGGCAATTGAGCATATAAAAAGTTTGGGCATTAAGTTTAAAAAAATTAAATTGCCACACACCAAATACGCTCTGTCATGCTATTACATAATTATGCCGGCCGAAGTGAGCTCCAACTTGGCTCGATTTGATGGCATTAGATACGGCGATGTATCGGCAGTAGATAAAAAACTGAAGAGCTTATCTGAACTATACAAAGAAAATCGTAGTCATGGTTTTGGGGCCGAAGTTAAGCGTAGAGTTATCTTGGGGACGTTTGTTTTGTCATCAGGTTATTACGATGCTTATTATGCCAAGGCACAAAAAGCGCGAGCGCTCATAAAAAAAGATTTTGACGAGGCCTTCAAAGACGTTGATGTCATTTTAACTCCGACTTCTCCAACCACTGCTTTTAAATTTGGCGAGAAGATGAATGATCCACTATCTATGTATCTATCAGACATATTTACCATTCCGGCCAACATGGCTGGCTTGCCGGCAATATCTATCCCAGTGAAAGGCAGCGAAGGATTGCCGGTGGGCTTTCAGTTAATAGGTAAGCATTGGCGAGAGGCCGACATTTTGGGCATAGGGCAGTACTACGAAAGATTGCACTATTAAAAAACCTCCTCTTTATAGAGGAGGTTTTTGTTTAGGTTAATATTCTTTAGGTGGCCACTTCCAGCCCCTGACAGAATAATATGACTTCCATATAACATCCCTTAGGGCTTCGAATAGAGATTGTTGTTCGCTATTATCTTTTTTGTCATTCAATATATCTATGAGTTTATTGATTTTGCCTCTGATGGCATCATATAGTGTTGGATATCTTTTGAGATCAGCAGTGCTAGTCAGTCCATCTATAATATTGATGCATTGGGATTTAATTTCTTCACTAACCTCAGCTGCCTGGATCAAGTCATCGGCATCTTTTTTGGCCTCTTTCATTTCCAAAATGAACATTCCCTCTTCAGTCTCAAGCAGGTGCTCGTTGGATTTATCGGGTGAACTATTTTGTGGTAGCTTCTCGCTTATTTGTATTATTGGCGCAGCCGACCGGATTTGAACCGGCGATCTTCTCCGTGACAGGGAGACGTGTTAACCGGGCTACACTACGGCTGCAGCTAGTTATAATATACTAGGTTTTTATTTGCTTTACAATATTTTTGAACCGTTGGCCTCTGTCAGCATAATCAGTGAACATATCGAAGCTAGCGGAGGCGGGTGAAAATAGGATAGTTATTAGCAATTGGTTATTAGCAATTAAGCTACGCGTGGCTGAAAAAGCCAACTTAACTGCGCCCTCCAAGCTTTTTGCGGTTTTAATATCTAACTTCTTGTTGCCCATCAATGCCCTCTTTATCTTATTTTTATTTTCTCCAAATAGAATTATCGATTTTACATTGCCAGCTTTTTTGGTGGCGTGGGCTAGAGGAGTATAATCTAGGCCCTTATCTTTGCCACCAGCTATAAGGATAGTTGCGCTATTATTATTTGATAGACTAAGAATAGCTTTAGCAGCCGTTTGCGGGTTAGTACTCGCCGAATCGTTATAGAACAACATTCTCACATTCTCCCCTCGCCCGTCCGTAGCCTCGCGCGAAGGAGGGAGAATGTGAGAATGTTGTTTCGTGAGAGTTATGGTGCGCGCCAGCTCCATTCTATGCTCTAGGCCATGGAAGTTTTTGATAGTTCTGGCGATGATTTCTGCTGGACAGCCTAAGTTTTTAGCGACGGCTGCGGCCATGATGTTGTTTTTGCTTAAATCATCGGGTGCGGTGATGGCAATTTTTTTGCCGCGGCTTTTAAGAGCAATTTTCTTAGAAAGTTTATTATCGGCAAAATAAAAAACTTTATCATTGGTTTTTTGGTGGCGGCAGATATTAGACTTGGCTGATGTATATTCGGCCATATTCTTGTGCACATCCATGTGGTCGGGGAATATGTCTAAGACAACTGCTATGGTGGGGGATTTATCAAGGTCTTGCAATTGAAAGCTAGAAAGCTCCAATATTGCTAATGATTTTCTATCTAATTTAGAAAGTATATCGATCGACGGCTTGCCAATGTTGCCGGCTAGCTGGACATCATATCCAGCGGCCTTGAGGATTTTATATAATAGAGTAGAAGTAGTGCCTTTGCCTTTGGTGCCAGTTATTCCGATTATTTTGGCTGGGCATAGGTCAAAAAATAACTTTGTAATGCTGGCAACTTCCGTGCCATTTTTAATGGCTTTTTGGATTTGCGGTAGATTATATGGCATTCCAGGGGAGCGAAAGACGAGGTCGTATTTATAAAGATTTTTGAGGTAATTTTTATCGCGCTTTTTATCAAGAATATCAATCGGCCCCTTTTTAAATTGAGGTTGTTTTTTGAGAAATTTGAGGAGGGATTTGCCTTCGCGAGCGAATCCTAGAATGGCCACCTTCATTAGCTTCAGATTACCAATTTTTGCCTTTTACAACAATTGTGGTACACTATTCACGCGGGGTGGAGAAGTGGCATCTCGAGTGGCTCATAACCACTAGATCGCAGGTTCGAATCCTGCCCCCGCAAATTTTTCGGAGAAAAATTTGTGAGGCTCGCCCGCTTTCAGCGAGGCGGCCCGCAAGCATCGGAGCACAAAACCCCATCGTATTGATGGGGTTTTGTTGTTTAATAAAAAAACCGCCTGATCTAGTCAAGCGGTTTGAGAGCTTAATTCCCCTGGGTTTTTTGAAAATGCGGCGGGCCGGAGCAATTGTCGCCCTTGGCTGACGTTGCGTCCCTTTGCCGCTGGATCGCTATCAACAGAGATAGCTTTGGATTAGCCTTGGCGCATTGATGGCCGCTGGCTGTTGTGGTGAGAAAGCTACACATGGCCTCTCCTTGGCCGATTTTACAGACGTAGTCGATTTGAGTTTCTGACAAGGCCATGGTTGGCCCTCCAAACAGTGGTCGATATTAAATAACGATGTTCTGGGTAAATTATAGCCGATAATTTTATGTTTGTCAAACTCGGATAGGTCCGTTTATGATCTGGAATTTAGCAAAGCTAATATGCTATAATTACCTTCATGAGTACAACAACTATTTTATTAATAATCTTGGGCGTCCTGATTTTGGGCGTGATAGTTATTTTCAACGGCCTAGTAAGATTAGTAAACAGAGCCAAGGAGGCTTGGGCGGATATCGATGTCCAGCTTAAGCGTCGATATGACCTAATTCCTAATTTAGTCGAGGCGGTTAAGGGTTATGCAGCGCATGAAAAGGGTGTGCTAGAAAAAGTCACCGAAGCTAGAACCCGTGCCCTAAATGCAGAGGCCGCTGGTGATGTAAAAGGAGTGGCTTCGGCCGAAAACATGCTTGCTGGTACATTAAAAACTCTTTTTGCCGTGTCAGAAAACTATCCCAATTTAAAAGCATCAGAAAATTTTAAAGAACTGCAAGTTGAGTTATCCGATACAGAAAATAAGATTCAAGCCGCTCGCCGATTTTATAACGGCAATGTTCGCGATTTGAATACCAAAATTGAATCCTTCCCCTATAATGTTTTTGCCAAGCTGTTCAGCTTTAAGAAGCGAGACTTCTTTGAGTTGGCCGAAGAAGCGGCCAAAGAGCCAGTAAAAGTTAGCTTTTAATTGATGGCGACAATCTATACTCATCGGGATTCCAATATTCGGAAAACCTGGTTGTTGTTTATAATTTTTTTGACGGTAGTTATAGGCATTGGTTGGTTATTCGCGCAACTATATGCCAATAGCGTTATTTTGATTATCGCCGTGGTTTTTAGTTCGATTATGGCAGTGACGAGCTATTGGTATTCGGATAAGATTGTTTTGAGGATGTCTCATGCTCGGCCGGTTACTAGAGAAAATGCGCGCGAGCTTTATAATATTGTTGAAAATTTGGCTATTACTGCCGGCTTGCCGCTGCCCAAAATCTATATCATTGATGAACCGGCGCCCAATGCTTTCGCTACTGGGCGTGACCCAGAGCATGCGGTAGTGGCAGTAACCACCGGATTGTTGAAGCGCCTCGATCGAGCGGAGTTGGAAGGCGTGATTGCTCATGAGCTGTCGCATATTGGCAATAGGGATATGTTGGTTTCCACGACGGTCGTAGTGTTGGTGGGTTTTATCGCTTTGGCATCCGATTGGTTTTTGAGGTCAATGTTTTATAGTCGGCGCAGTAGTCGCAACAATGTCCACCCCGCTTTTTTGATAATAGGTATCGTAGCTGCTATTTTGGCGCCACTGGCTGCCAGTTTAATGCACTTAGCTATATCTCGGAAAAGGGAATTATTGGCTGACGCATCGGGTGCCTTATTGACTCGTTATCCAGAGGGGTTGGCCAGCGCGCTAAAGAAAATTTCCAGCGATCCAACGCCTTTGCGAGTTGCCAGAAATACTACGGCGCATTTATGGCTGGACGACCCTTTCAAAGGCGGGGCTAAAAAATCTTGGTTTCATAAATTATTTATGACCCACCCGCCGGTGGAAGATAGAGTTAAAGCACTGTTGGGCTAGGGCGTGAATGAGTGGGGTTGATTGATGCTTCGCATGAGCGATGCTAGTCGTTATGGCGTTGCTTTGAGGCTGGATAGTTTTAACACTCGCACAGGGGATCGTGTGAGCTTAGAAGAAAATTTGGCTAATCTGTCTTTGGAGGTGGATCGTCGCGTGAATGAATTGAGGAATTTTCTTGTAGGATTGCGTGATCAGTTTTATGGTGATAAGAAAAGGGACACAGCGGACATAAAGACCATGCTACAACAAGATTTGGATAACTTAATGAAAAAAAACTCTTTATAAGGTTCAGGATCTTTATGCTGTTGGTGGGGGCTATAATCCTATAACTGGCGATAGAATACCCAATGCGTCAGATGACCCCGGTGGTTATGAAAGAGCCGTTGATAGCTTGGCTGATTTTTATAATAGGAATCGTGTTGCGCTGCAAAAAGCAGCTATGTTGCAGTCTGAAGCTGGTGAGTTTGTAAATTGTGATGATCCATTGCGTGGTGAAGAATATTTGGAAAAAGTTAAGGCCAAACTAAAGTTGGCTAGCTAGCGTAGTTTATTTAATCATCACAGCTCGCCTTGGGGGTGGGTTTTTGTATGTGATATAATTAAACAATGAAGCGCCAAACATCACTTTCAGAAAGATTTGGGTTAAGATTTATTATTTTAGCAACGATACCAGTTTTCATCAGCGCGGTTTTTAGTGTTTTCATTTATAATGACGCTCTGCGTTATATCGACCAGGAGGAGAGGGTCATTACCGTCGGTCGTAAAACAATTGCTGATATCAGATCAGCGGCGTTTTCGTTGGGAATTCTAATCAGAGATAACAATTTTTATAATAGCCGCGGCTTGGTTGCTGAAGCCGAATGGGCTCAGCAATCGATGGTGGCTCAAAGAAATAAAATAATCAGATCCCTGGATGATTATAAGAGCTATTACTCTCTATCGTTGCCGAGTAATCGGTATTTTGTGAGTGCAAAATTAGCTGGATCAGTTCTGTCGGAGAAAGCGGCCATCGACAAGTTGGATGAGGCCATAAATGAATATTTAGATAAAATAGACTCGCCCCAACTACGTGGCGTTTTAGAAGATTTATTGGATAACGTTACCGATGCCAGCGACAATCTTTTGATTGTGTTGCGGGTGGCTAGCTTGGACAACAAAGAATCATTCCAAGACGGGGTAATTCTTTTTTATCCAATATTGGCGGCGGTTTGGCTGTTGATAGCTATCGGGGGTGCGACCTTTGCATCTTTGGTGTATCGACAAATTGTAGAACCGGTACAAGACATGTCTGCTCTGGCAGAAGATATCAAAATGGCCAAAGGCAATCTTTCTAAAAGCATTCATGGTAATGAAAAATTTGATAGCGAGGAAATGTCTAAGCTTCATGCCACGATAAAGGATATGGGATTAAAATTGTCGGCCAATATTGAGCAATTGGAACAGGCGAATAAATCCAAGCTTGAATTTATTTCGATTGCTTCACACCAATTGCGCACACCGCTGTCATCTATCAAGTGGTTGATAGAAAATTTGCGTAAATCTAAAAATTTATTACCCGAACAAAGAGACCGCTTGGTAGAAATATACGAATCTAATGAAAGATTAATTTCGCTGGTTAACGATTTATTGAACGTATCACGCCTAGAATCTGGTGCGGCAATTGCTCAGCCGCGGTTAGCCAGTCTCGAAGAATCTATGAGGGGGGTTATAATTCTGTTTGAGCCGGCGGCAAAGGCGAAGGGCATAAGTATTAATTTAAATTTTGACGTAGCACCACTACCACTACTTTTTGATCCGGTATTGTTCGAAGAGGCTTTCGAGAGCATCCTCGACAATGCAGTGGCTTATGCTCCGAATGGGACAGAGGTTAGCATAAGCGTTGGCCAGAAGGGCGATGATTACACGGTGGCGATTCATAATGACGGACCGGGCATAGACGAATCCGAGCGCAAGAGGATTTTCACTAAATTTTATCGTGGGCCGTTGGCTCAAAAAATAAGACCAAGAGGCAGTGGCTTGGGTTTGTTTGTGGCTAAGCTAGCCACGGAAGCTAATGGCGGCAAGATATGGTTCGAATCACCGGCTGAAATCGGCGGTGGAGTTACTTTTTATCTTAGTTTGCCAATTAGCTTGAAAGAATAGTTTTTAGATGATATAGTGGCGTCGGTAGCTTGAAAATCTTTTTATTAGGAGGTAGCGATGTCCGAAAGTGTTTATGAGTCATATGCTGGGCGACCAGTTTTGATTGAGGGCGTGGTTGATGAGCGTGGGGCCGCTGAATGTGTCAGAGAGCGGTATGGTGTTCAGGCTCCATATATTTTTGACCTATTACAACCGACCATCTTCGGTCTTTTGGATGACTTGGTAGATGGCTCTGAATTGAAAAATCGGTTTATGGAAGAGTATGAGCAATGGCCGCCGGTTTTTTGTTATTATCCTGACGATAGAGCTTTAGTCAAGCTGTCGCCCGCTTTTTGGCATCGCTTGGCATTGTTGGCGCGCAATTCCGAACTGATTCGCGACCCCGATCTCAAGCTGTCGTGGCAAGAGATCCGTGATGTTTTTGAGAGGTCGGTTTTAGCGGTTGCCGGCTGTAGTTTGGGTAATGGCGTTGCCCATGCCTTGGCGTTTGATTTGCGTCCCGCTCGCATTAAAGTAGCTGACCAGAAAGACTATCATTTAACAAATGGTAATCGTGTCAGGTTGAGTTATAGGGAATTTGGTCGTAATAAGGCTGGGGCTACAGCATTACAGTTGCAGAGTGTGGATCCCTTTATGGGGGTTTCGGTTTTTGCTGAGGGCATTCATCCGGGCAATGTGGATGATTTTATTATTGGTAGTGCGTTGAAGAATGAACCAAGGGCCACGGTAATTTTGGAAGAAACTGACGATCCAGATGCTAAGATTTTTATTAGAGAGCGCGCTAGAATTGCTGGTATTCCCGTTGTAATGGGTTCGGATATCGGTTCTGCCGGTCAGGTAGATATTCGTCGTTTTGATTTGATTCGTGACTTATCGTTAGCGCCGGGTGTCACCGATGACGAGCTTTTTGAGCATCGTGATGATTGGAAAAAAGATCTAGCCAATCGTGATAAGTTTTATGATTTTGCTTTCGCCTTAATCGGGCATCATTATCTTAAAGCCAGAGAATTTGAGCGGTTGATACATAATAAGAAGCCGCCGTTATTTGCTGGCGTGCCGCAGTTGGGCTCAACAGCGATGGTTGCTGCTGCATTGGCGGCCGAAGCCACGGCAAGATTGCTGCTGGGGCATAGACTGCCCGAGCGCATGTTTTTTAACAAACACACCGGTGAAACCATCATTGAGGGAGCGTATCTATGAAGAATTACGAAGCTTGGAAAATAGAGCCGCTAGATTTAAGTAGGAATCATACAAAAGAAGAAATTTATCGACATCTGGTGGGCTGGGCGGTATTAGCTGCTAATAGTCACAATTCACAACCTTGGCGATTTGTTCTTCGTCCGGATGATAATCGTATTTTGGTGGTTTTGGATGGCCAGGCCGTGTTACCAGCATCTGATAAAGTTGGGCGACAAGCTCATATCAGTATCGGCTGTGCCTTGCAGAATCTAATCATGGCGATAGAGGCTTATGGCTTATCGTTACAGGTTATTTACAGAGATATTTCTGATGGTGTTGTGGGCGAGACTGTTCTGGCGGAGGTGTCATTGGGAGATGAGCAGTTAAAACCACTAAATTCTAGCTGGGCTATGTTTTCAAGTATGAAAAATAGGCGCATGTATCGTGGTCAATATGACCCACAGCGTGCCTTGCCTATTGATGTCGTCAGCTCGTTTGAATCGGCGGCGGCGGCTAAAACTGGAGCAGAATTGAAACTTATTACTGACAGACCGACCATCTTTGCTATCGCAGAAATCCAATATCTAGCTGATAGGGCGGTTATCGCGCTTAACAATTTCCGTCGTGAATTAGCGGATTATTTATTGCCTAATGACACCGATAGCTGTACCGGTATGCCGGGCAACACTTTCGGCTTAAGTGATGAGATGTCGAAAAACGTTCATCTTGGCCTAAGTCAGCCGGGGACTTTCGACCCGGCTCTAGCGGCTGGCATGGCCATTACCGGGCGTGATGGCATTCGTAGCGCGCCTATGTTGGGAGTTATTTCTGTCAGTGACGATAAGCCGGAGTTTTGGCTAAAAGCCGGACAAGCTTTTCAGCACATAGCAGTTATCGCGGAATCTAATAATTTGTTCCTGGCAGTGCATGCGGCTATGGTAGAGGTGGGTATGTTTAATGTGTCATTAAAAGCAAGGTTGGTGCAGCTAAAAAGGCCGACTGTTATTTTCCGAGTTGGTTATGCTGATGAGCGCCATCCGCATTCTCCGCGGTTGATGGCTGATGCGGTGATTAAGTGATGGTAATGTTTGCAGACCCGTCCGTCGTACAACGGACGGGTTTTTAATTGCACAATATTTGTGATCGTGGTATATAATAGATGGTTCTTTATAAGGAGTGAGCGCGATGAGTGAAATCAACTTGGCTGACTTGAGAAAGCAATTGCGTAGATTGCCTAAGCCGCTTTCTCAATGGCAATGCGGAGATGTTGATATTAAAATTTATCGACCGCGTAATTTATTGGGCCATGATTGGTACAATGAAGCGCTCTTTAATATTCTGTTGCATGCTAGAAATTCTTATGATGTTTATGGCGATCGGCCTCTGTTAGATGATCATGATTATAAGTCGGCTATATATTTAGCGCGAGTCAGATATCCTTTTATAGTCGATGGGCGTGAATTGCCATGCGAGGAATGGTTGAGTTTTCGTTTAGTGCCTGGTATTGGCGAGCCCTTGGGGTCTAACGAGTTGAATAAATTCTTTTATAGGGGTCGCAGAGTAGATGAACTAGTGAGAGAGCGGCTTTTCGACGGTCAAGATTATCTGTCTTTTGTAGTTGCCAGCTCTCGTATGTGTGGCATTCATCCCTATCTGGTCTACGCCAAGAAGCATCAGAGATTTTCGGATAGGCTTTCAAAGGCCCATAAATACACAGCTTTTTGTTACGCCCTAGTCAGCCATCATTTTTGGGAAGATTATTTACGAGATAATGGTTGCCGTTTTGTCACCGGTATTATATTGAATCGTTTTGTGGACAAGGCGCTAACTGTCAAAATTGACGGTCAGGGATTTGGCACCGCCTTTACTCCAGCGGCAGAAGTTTTGGGCATAGACAGTCAGGAGGAAATATATCTTGACCGCGAAGATGCCGGTAATTATGTTTATCAATTTCCAGCTTATTGGCTAAATGTGCGGCAGTTGGTAAGCGTTTTGCAAAGATTAATAGATAGAAAGCTGATTTCGAATGAGAGTTTGCGGGAATATTTAGGAATAAATTGTTCATTCAGAGAATTGATTGATAGCCCAGATTTTACGGCTCTGGGGTCTCTTAAGGATATGGGGAAATTGTTAACGGTGTCGGGTGATATTGGGCATTCCAGAATAACAGGTGAACAGTTGCGGTTGATATTGGATTTTGCCGTTTCGGACGGGCCAGAGCTCAAAATTACTCCTTTAGCCACTTTAAAAGATAGCGTAGCTGAGTTTATAGAAGCTACTCACACGGTGAGGATTTCATAAGCAATCCATCTCAAGAAGAGGTGGATTTTTAATTAATTGCTATAATGATAATGACAGATAATATGATATTTGAATCCATATCTATTTTAGAAATCGTATTGGGAACATCGGCGATTATAGTGACCAGCTATTTAGGCGTGGCAGTTTATATCAGGAATCCGAAAAGCTGGACCAACCGATTATTCGGTTTATTGGCTTTAGTCATTAATGCCTATGTTTTGGTAAACCCCCTGTCGCTCCATCCGCCTGGTGGTAGGCCGGAGGACCAGCTATTTTGGATCAGGTGGGTGATGTTTTTGGCGGCACTTTTGGCTACAATTTTATTTTTGCTGTCTCATACCTTCCCCAAAGACGGGCTTAGACTAAAGAGGCCCTATTTAACTGGGATAACGATTTGGACTGTAGTCAATGCCATCTTAGCATTAACGCCGGCAGTATTCAGTGAGATTCAGTATCCGAATGGAGAGCCGTTGCCCTCAATAGGTTTTTGGATGCCGTTCTATTTTCTACATTTTGTAGGTTTCGTATTGGCTAGCTTCGTAGTTTTATTTAAAAACTACCGTTCCGCTCAAGGCATAGAAAGGGCGAAATATCTATATTTGCTATTGGGCATTGTCGTATCTTTTTCTTTGATGGCGGTCTTTACAATTGTGTTTGTGGTGGTTTTAAAAACTTCGGCGGGTATCTTTTTGGGGCCAATTTTTCCAGTGATTTTGGCAATCGCCATAGCCTATTCCATAGTTAAGCATCATTTTTTGGATATACACCCCATTATTGCTCGGGCCGCTTCATATGTATTGTTAATCATTGTAACTGCGATATTCTATGCGGCTGTGGCGATAATACTTACTAACCTATTTTTGGGTATAGAAATTAATTATGCCTATCTTGTCTTTAGCGCCGTGGCAGTTGTAGTTATAAGTTTGTCATTTCAGCCGCTAGCTAGAGCGATGAGCCGATGGACAGATAGGGTATTATTCAAAGGGCTTTATGACCCCGATAAGCTTTTATCAAAATTGACTCGCATTATGGCGGCGACCATTGATTTAGACGAACTGAAGAGAGAAACATTAACAATCTTGACGCGAGAGATGCGTATATCTAAGGCGGCTATGCTGATAATCAATAGCCATAAGATAAGTAGTAGCGAGCTGGTGGGTTATGGCGCAGATATATTGCGGTCACCAATTGAATCCGTATTGCATGAGGGTTCATGGACGACCACTAATATGCCCGTGCTTTTGCAGAATATAAAAATAGATAGCTTGAAGAACATAATGCGCCAATATGCGATGGAGGTGATTATACCAATAAAAGTGGGGCAGGTGGAGGTGGCCATCCTGATATTGGGGCCAAAATCCTCCGGCGACCTCTACTCGCGGCAAGATTTGCAGCTATTAGAAGTCTTTGCTTCTGAGGCAGGCGTTGCCATCAAGAACGCTGCTTCATATAAGGAGATACGGGTTTTATCCGAATCAAAATCCAGATTCGTTAGTGTGGCGTCTCATCAATTGCGTACGCCGATATCGGCTATCCGTTGGTCATTGGAGCTGATGAACAAGAAGGGGCGAAGTATTTCCAGCCAGAAGAAACTTGTGCCGCAAATTTATCAGAATGTTATTTTTCTAGAGTCACAGCTAGACGATATTTTGACCGCTTTGGATATATATGACAGAAAATTGGTTATTAAAAAAGTTGAATGTGATTTGGCGGAGATTTTGAAAGCACGAGTCAGAGAATTTGATTCATTAATTCGTGAAAAGGGCTTGAAATTGCGCTACGATTTTGAACCCGAGGCGCTGTCTGTCAAAGCTGACCCGGAGAAACTAAAAAAAATGCTCGCCATATTGATAAAAAATGCCGTAGTCTATTCGTCTGCCGGTGGTGAGGTTGATATTGTTTCTCGTTCGGAAACTAGAAATGGGCGAAGATATACTACGGTTTCTGTGCGCGATGGTGGGGTTGGGATTACGGAGGAAGAACATAAGAATCTGTTTGTCGAATTTTTCAGAAGCGACCAGGCCAGAATCAGCTGGCCCAATGGTTTGGGTTTGGGTTTGTTTATTGCCAAGACGTTCGTGGAAGCGCACGACGGTCAAATAGGGGTCTATTCGGAGGGGCGTGACAAGGGGGCCGAATTCTTTTTGGCCTTGCCATTAGAATAGGATATTATTATAATTGTGGGTGGGCGGTCGTTTTCCACAAAATTATTCACTAACAAAATCTAAAGTTATATGAAGAAAATTTTAATTGTCGAGGACGAGAAAATATTGGCAAACTCTATTGCCGATTCTTTGAAGGCCGAGGGTTATGAGATTGATATCGCCAGCGATGGTGCTGCTGCTCTCAAAAAGCTAGCGGAATTTAAGCCAAATTTGATTTTATTAGATATCATATTGCCGGAGATTCCTGGCACGGATGTGTTGAAAAAAATAAGAGAGCCAGGGTCACAGTTTGCTAATACGCCAGTAATTGTATTTACTAACCTTTCAGGCCAAGAGGAGTCTTTGGCTAGCATGGGACTTAAAGTAGACGCCTATGTTGTTAAGGCTAATTGTTCTCTAGATGAGTTAGGCCAGATGGTGAAGAAGTTTTTGTCTTAATGCCGGCGTAGCTCAGCCCCGACGCACATTAAACAGTTATATAGATGTAGTCGGGGGGGGCCGACTAGAGCGTCGGCTCGGTACGCAGAGCGTTTCATAAAATTGTCTTCAATGGCTTATATGCCGGCGTAGCTCAGTGGTTAGAGCGAGCGTTTCATAAGCGCTAGGTCGCAGGTTCGATCCCTGCCGTCGGCACCAGTATTAAACTTTCAGGAATTTTGCCAACGGATTTTGCCGCGCGAAGCGCAGCCAATCTCGCCGGCTAAATTTTCGAAAGTCAAATTCTGGTGGAATTATACAACTCTGCTCGAACATTTTTTGAACGGAATTGACTGCCCTCCGCCGCCGTCGAATTTCGTATTTCGCTTTGCGAAATGCGCCGCAGAAAAATTTGACAGGGGATATTTAATTTCATATACTTACAATATATCATATATGCGAAACTCTGCAAATAGATAATTATGACTGATAAAAATCATATGGGCAAAAGAATTTTTGAACTTCATGCCAAGGTGTGCAAAACTCTATCCCATCCCAAGAGGTTGGAGATCATTGATTTACTTCGTGATGAAAGGGAAATGGGTGTTTCTGAATTAGCTGAAAAACTTAGCATTACAAAAGCCAATGTTTCCCAACACTTGAGCTTAATGCGCCAACAAAATATCGTTAAAACTCGACGGGACGGCGTCGCAATTCTCTATTCCATCGCCAATCCTAAAATTCTTGTGGCCTATGATGCTTTAAGAAAGGCTCTCAAAGAACAACTGGAGGCTGACGGCAAATTATTAGAAAAATTTTAAATAATTTATGAAACTTGGCATTGTCTTACAATCAAATAAACCGGAGCATGCATGGAATACGTTCCGTCTCGGCATTACCGCGCTTAAAGCAAATCATCAGGTGGAGATTTTTCTGATGAATGAAGGTTCGGAATTGGACACCATTCCCGACAGCGAACATTTTGATATTTCCAAGAAAGCGGCGGAATTTAAAGAACTGAAAGGAACAATCCTTGCGTGCGGCACTTGCTTGGAAATTCGCGGCAAAAAAGAGGCCGCTGTGTGTCCTATTTCCACTATGTCCGATTTGCTCAAGATGGTTGAGGGTTCGGACAAAGTTTTAGTTTTCGGCTGATTGAATATATTTATAAATTTATAACATTATGCAATTATCCGTCCAGATAAAACACCTAAAACGATTCCTGAAACAAGAAGTCAGTCATTCTAAACGTATATTGGATATTGGCTGTGGGGACGGCTCTACGGCCTTATATTTAATATCTTCGCTTCATTGCGCTGTTCAAGGAATAGATTTAGATGCCGGTCGAATTCACCGTGCTAATGAAAAGTTTAAGCGTAAAGCTCGCAGGGGTTTCGCAGTCTGCAGTATCTTGGAAGCCCAAGATATGCGTCGAACATTTTTCGAAAAGCCGTTCAATGCTGTCATCATAACTCACTCCTTTCATCATTTAGCTAATATCGGAAAAGTTCTTAGAAAAGCCAAAAGTGTTTTGGCTAACGATGGAAAAATAATTATTGCGGAATATACAAATTCATTTGGAGAGACGATGGATGATTGTCCAAGATTTGCAGCTAGAAAAATAAAATTACTAGCCAGAAATGCCGGATTTAAAAAACTGAAGAAATGTAATCTATCGCATGGTCTTTTCGCGATAGTGGGTTATAAAAATTAAAATCTTTTACTAGCATGAAAAAATTTATTTTCACAATTCTTGCCGCGAGCATTATCGGCTTATTCGCTTCAAGCGTGAATGCTCAAATGATGGGTGGGTTTTCCAACACGACGGTTGATTGGAACGAAGTTGTCGAACACACTACGCGAGAAGAACAGGAAGGCAAGGAACTTTGGAATAAACTTCAAGTCAAAGAGGTCGCGTGCGAGAATTTTGGCGACGAGCAGTTTACGGTTCTCGGCGAGTATTTTATGGGCCAAATGTCTGGTGAGTCGCACGCCGCCATGAACGCCACGATGATTCAGACGCACGGCGAGGAAGGCGAAGAACAAATTCATATTGTCATGGGTAAGCGGCTCTCTGGTTGCGATACATCGGCGGCGTTTCCGGCCGGAAGTGGCGGCTGGATGCCGATGATGAATATGATGTGGGGAGGCCTGCCTGCCGGTCAGGCAGGGTGGTCGTCTCCCTCTGGCAGTAATAATTCAACAAACAAGATGATGAACTTTGGATTTGAACCTTTGAACGGATTTGGCTGGATATTTATGACCCTTTGGTGGGTACTAACAATCGCCGGCATTGTCGTGCTTACCAAGTGGCTCACAAGTCGATCGCGTGGCACACACGATCATGAAAAATCACCGCTTGAAATTCTGAAAGAACGATACGTCAAGGGCGAGATAGACAAAAAAGAATTTGAGGAGAAGAAAAAGGATTTAAGCTGATCCCTCGCTTCAAATTTTCATTCGCCGAGATGTCTCGGCAGATTCCTAAACTTGATGTGGAAGGTAAACCGATTTTAGGCGAAGACGGCAGGCCTGCGATGACAGTGAATACCGCTCGCGACATTTGGATTACGGCAACCACTCTTATAACAGCAAAGATGATAGTCGGTATCGGCGTTATCGGGGGTTGGCATTATCGCTATTGTGAGTATCGTTGCCGCCATCCCCATTTACTTCCTTTGGAACTGGTTGATGCCCGAGATCTTCGCGATCAAGGTCATTACCTTCTGGCAGGCATGGGGCATCAACTTCTTGGCGGGGGTGCTGTTCAAGAGCCCCTTGTCGTCGAAGTCGTCCAGCGGCGACTAATCAAAAAAACACTCCGACTATCGTCGGAGTGTTTTATCGTTACGTCGGATTTTGATCGGTCGGCCCTTTCTTCTTTAAGAAGTGTGGGGCGAATATCAGCAATAGAATGACTAACAGTATAAGTCCAGTTGCTTCATAGGACAAGAACCCTAAGATATTCCCACTTAAAGCTACTTTTGGCTTGCCATCGTGGGATAGAATAATATTGTTTGTATATCTGATTAACAGTTCGGCTTGATCTTCTGTTATGGCTTGGCCGGATTGCGCCTCAATCTCCAACGCTAAAGCGTTTAGGGTATTATTCCCCGGGGTATTTCGTCCTTCGACATAACTTGCTTCGGCGTTTTCTACCTTTTTAAGTAGAGATTGACCTAATTGGTTGTCAGTTCCCATGGCTGCTATCAATGCCTTCAGGCCTTCGATACTGTCGGGACAACCATTTTTATCAGCGTCATACTCACCCGCATTTTCTAATGGACAGTCATCGGCTTCATCTAAAACGCCGTCATTGTCATCGTCGGCATCACAGGCATCGCCTTCATCGTCGCCGTCAAAGTCAGCTTGATCTGGGTTGGCTACTAGAGGGCAGTTATCTGAATCATCAGGCAGCCCATCTGCATCACTGTCCAAAATTTCCAAAACATATACAGCTGATACGTTTCTAAGGAGGCTTCCTTGCTGCGATCCATTATTATCAAATCGAAGAATGCCATCAGCTGTCTGGATTATGGCTCCTTCATCGGTTGGATATATAGACAAGACTTTTCCAACATTTTTGGATAGTATCAGGCTTAAGTCTTTATCAAATTTGTCGAATCCGTTATCGGTTCCACCCCAGAATGTGCCATCAGAAGCCTCGCGTATGGTATTGTATGGGCCCATGCCTGTTTTGTATGACAATACGGCACTGCGGAGACCATTTGTGATGCCGTACCTGATCCTGACCAATCGTCCGGTGTCTGGGGCGTCGCTGAAAATAAGCGTTCCCAGCGCATTCTCACTGGTCAATCCGACGGCGGTAGACGATGCAATATCAAATGCCTTTTCAAATTGCACTAAAAATATCTTTGTAAGTTTTTGTGCTTCTCTGGTTTGTTGGGTGGAAGAAAATATTGTTGATATCTGATTGCCGCCACTGGCTGCTATGACGAATTTGCCATTATGGTCATTTTTCTTGCCGTCGACATCAATCCAAGAAGAGCCCGGTTCTGTATAGGTATTTTTTGCAACTAGATTTGTTGAAAAAACGGCTATAGTATTATCGCCCACTACCTGTATCGCTTCTTGGCCATAAGCCTCGGAAGCAAACAGCCATTTAGAGTTTTTAACACTACTTATATCGGCTTCGGCCGTTACGGCTCCTTGGCGGTCTACCTTAAATAGTTTCCCAGCGCAGTTGTCCAGTACGAATACATTGCCGTTTTTATCGCCGGCTACATTAGTAGGGCATTGCAGAATTCCATCTGATACCAAGTTGCTCCTTACTAGCGTGCCGTCATTGTAGAGCGATATATTATTGGTTGTCGTATCAACAACATAATATTGTGCCGCTTGGAGTTGCGGAGCCGTTAGAAATAGAGCCAGGCCGAGTCCAATTAATAATATTTTTTTCATGAATTTTATTTGATAAATATTTGAGGATTCGAACCCCTTTTAGTAATACTCTAATTTTTGACTTAATAAGACGATGTGTCAATGAAAAACACGGGGATAAATCAATGGCGCTGTATATGTTAATATTAAACAAATATGGCCAAACTGATTATCGCTAATTGGAAGCTTAATCCCGCCACTGAAAAGGAGGCGGAATTGTTGGCGAGTGGCAGTGACATAGAAGGTCTAGTTCTATGTCCGCCTTTTGTCTTTTTGGAAAAGGCGTCGGCTGAACTTAAAAAGGCTCAATTAGGTGCTCAAGATTTATTTTGGGAGGGCGTGGGCCCATATACTGGTGAAATTTCTGGTGGACAATTGAAAGAGTTCGGCGTTAAATATGTGATCATTGGCCATTCTGAAAGGCGCCAAAATTTGGGCGAAACCGATGAGATGGTGGCCAAAAAAATAAAAGCCGCCGTCGAAAAGGGCCTGATCCCAATTTTATGTGTTGGCGAAACCAAAGAAGAGCATGATGCCGGGCGCGCCCAAGAGGTCGTTGAACGTGAATTAACCATCGGATTATCCCAATTGACCAAGTCGTCGATTGACCAATTAACTATAGTCTGCGCTTATGAGCCCATCTGGGCTATCGGCACTGGCAATCCTGATACACCGGAAAATGCAGTGGCAATGGCTAAATTTATTAAAAAGACCTTAGTGACTAGTGGCCATTCACTGAGCCCCACAGTTATATATGGAGGGTCAGTCACCAGCAAGAATGCTAACGATTTCTTCAAGCATTCTGAAATCGAAGGCGCGCTAGTCGGTGGTGCTAGCTTGAAAGCAAATGAGATTAAAGTCATAGTTGATATAAGTCGAAGATATTAATAATAATAAATTATGAAAACAGATTCTAAAAGTTTATTTTGGGCTTTATTAGATGTATTATTATTGGTTTTGATTTTTGCTTTGGTTTTTGGCGCTAAAGCGGTAGATCGCTATGGCGCATCCCTGGCCCCTGCTCGTGTAATCACGGTGTCTGCTGAGGGCGAGGCGGTCGCCAAGCCTGATGTGGCTACTATAAATTTCTCGGTCGTTTCTGAGGGTAGCGATCCAGTCAAGGTACAAGAAGAAAATACTAAAAAAATTAATCCAGCCATTGAGTTCGTTAAAAAACAGGGAATAGACGAAAAGGATATAAAGACATCGCAATATAATTTATCTCCACGATATGAATATGATGAAAATAAGCACAGATCTTTTGTTGTTGGTTATCAGCTCACTCAGTCGGTTACGATCAAAATTCGTGATTTCACCAAGATTTCCATTATTTTGGGCGGGTTGCCTGGCCTGGGGGTCAACCAAATCAGTCGGCTACAATTTGAGGTAGATGATCAAGATGCCTATCTCAGCCAAGCAAGGGAGGAAGCTTTTTCTAAGGCCGCGACTAAGGCTGAAGTTATGGCTAGGCAAAATGACGTTCGCATAGGTGGGGTGGTTACCTTTTCTGAATCACAGGGCTTTGTGCCACCATATCCAGCTTATCGAACTTTCGAGGACGCGGTAGTTTCGAGTGGCGCGCCTATTCCGATTATCGAGCCGGGTAGCCAGGAAGTTAAGGTGGTGGTAAGCGTGACCTATGAAATAAAATAGCAACAGAGTTAGCGGTGTTTTGGTCCGGATAGTTTTTGGAGAAATAGCGATCTATTTTTTGCAATGGGAAATTCTATAGCGATAAAGAAGGATTATTATCTGGTGTCATTTATTGGCATTGGCTTTGGTTTATTGCTCATCCCAATATTGGAAAATGTAAAGCCAGAGTTTTGGTCTCTAACTCTGGGCAATGCGGTATTACTAGCTGTTTTTTTTGGTATTTTTGCTAACGTAGCTTTATGGATAGCTGGCTTGGCTGGTCGCAAGCGGCCTGCTATTTGGCAGTTCGCTAAGTTTGGCGCCATCGGATCGTTCAATGCCTTATTAGACTTCGGCATTTTAAATCTGCTTAGCCTATTCTTTGAAATATATGCAGGCGCGACGATAATAATCTTTAACGTTATATCTTTTGCCATAGCTGTAACGAATAGTTATCTTTGGAATAAATTTTGGGCATTTAAGAATGATTCGCCAGTTAACAGGGCCGAGTATGGCAAGTTTATATTAGCTAGTTTTGGTGGCCTGATAATCAACACGGCCATTGTTTATGGCTTGACCACTTTTGTGATGTCGCCGACTGGCATGTCTTTGCCTTTGTGGGAAAATATTGCTAAATTGATAGCAGTTATTCCATCGCTGGCTTGGAACTTTTCCGCTTATAGGTTAATGGTTTTTAAATAAAATCTAACATCATGAAGACCACACTAAACTACGTGATAATATTAATAGGTATAGTCGTGATAGTAATTGCTGGCCGTTGGTGGCTTAACAGTTCTGACGATCGGCTAGAAAATATGAAGAAAATTTGGACTGAACCACCAGCGATGACTGTTAATGTGGATAAGAAATACACAGTTGACCTTGAGACTTCGGAGGGCAAGATTACAATGGAGCTCTTTGCCGCGGAAACGCCCATAACGGTAAACAATTTTGTTTTTCTGGCGGAACAAGGGTTTTACAATGATACAATCTTCCACCGTATAATTAAGGGCTTTATGATTCAGGGAGGGGACCCCAAGGGCGATGGCACCGGTGGGCCCGGTTATAAATTTGCCGACGAATCAATAAGCAGAGATTATAAAAGAGGTATTGTGGCTATGGCTAATTCAGGCCCCAACACCAATGGTAGCCAATTCTTTATAATGCACCAAGATTATCCACTCCCACCTAATTATGTGATTTTTGGTCAGGTTATAGATGGCTTGGATGTCTTAGATAAAATTGCCAATACCGCTGTGGTTGCTAATGAGTTTGGCGAATCCTCAAAGCCGTTAGAGGAGGTTGCGATTAAGGATATTACAATTAATGCAGAAGACTAGCCCAGCGGAGGTCAAAAAACATCTTTATCGTAATTTAGTGATTCTGACCGTTGGTGTGTTGATAGCGATCTTTTTGGTGCGACTCGGTATTGATGACGCAATTATATCTGCTTCTGGTAGAGTACAAATCTTGGCTAATTTTTTGGCTGGTATGTTTTTTACTTCTGTATTGACAGTCGGAACGGCAGCTGTGGTTTTGGGTGAGTTAGCATTGGATGTTGGATTGGTGCAATTAGCCTTTGTTGGTGCCTTGGGTGCGATTATTGGAGATTTAATATTGTTCAGCTTTATAAGAGATCGCATCGCGGATGACTTTGCCGCACTGATTCACCAGCAACGCTATCGAGGCTTAAGGCACATATTACACTTAGCACTATGGCATCGCTTATTGCCGGTTTTGGGGTTTATATTGGTGGCTTCGCCACTGCCAGATGAGATTGGCCTAGCGATGATGGGCATTTCTAAGATAAAAACACATCATTTAATTTTCTTATCTTTTTTCGCTAATTTTTTTGGAATTTTAATAGTAGGCTTGGTAGCGCGAGGAGTGTTGAGTGGTTTGTAGAGAAGTTATCCACAATCATCTTCCAATAAGACCGCAATCATGATATAATGCTTATTACATGTATATTGCTTGATTTAATTATTAAGCAGGACAGTTGAAAGGGGCGCTGTGAGGGCGCTCTTTTCAACTGTCCCAGTTACTTGTTGATGTGAGTGCATGTTAGAATGAGTGAATGGAACAAAAACTAGTAATTTTTGCTACCAGAGAAAAGGAGGCCGGCATTGACCTGATAAAATCAGCTGGCTTTGAGTTGGTAGAAGGCGACCCAAATATAGTCATGACTTATGGCGGCGATGGTACCCTGATGAGAGCTGAACACAAATTTCCAGACGTGCCCAAACTAGTCTTGCGCGCCAGTCTTATTTGCAAAAAATGTTCCCCATATTCCAATGAAGAGGTCTTAAAGCTGTTTAAGGATGGGAAGTATGTTGTCGAAGAGCTGCAAAAATTGGAAGCTCATGTTAATAACAAGGCCATAATTGGGCTGAACGACATCAATATACACAACGCTGATCCGCGCCATGCAGTGCGCTATCGTTACGCCATCAATGGCGTGGAGCAAGCTCAAGATGTAATCGGCGATGGTGCTGTTTTTGCTACCCCATTTGGGTCATCGGGCTATTATCGAAGCATCACCAAGAGCACATTTGAGAGGGGCATTGGCATGGCCTTTAATAACAGTACGGAGCCATTTGATCATATGGCTTTGGGCGAGGAAGCTTTAATCAAAATAACGATAACTCGTGGTCCAGCGATCGTTTTTGCAGACAATCAATCTGATCATATATTATTGAAAGATGGCGATGTTGTTCAGATTAAAAAATCTTCGTCGGTGGCCAAGATTTTAAAATTTTAATTAGACCCCCCGATATTTTTTGGGAAAATTACGCCAGCAATATTGCTGGCGTTTTTATATAATTACACAAAAGCCCAAATAACATTTATAATGGATAGGTATGCAATTAACATTCTTAATCCTTATTTTGGCAGCTATTCTTTTGGGATTCGTAGTTATGTTCGTGTTTATTAAAAAACAGACTGATCAGAAACCCTCCGACAACCAGTCATTGACTTTATTGCAGGGCCAGATTAACGAACTGGCGCGCGTTTTAGATTCTAAGATGGGGGAATCCACTAAGGCCATCCAAGAACAATTTGGTCATAGCCACCGAATTATAATGGATGTGACCGAAAAGCTGGTGCGCCTTGACGAGACCAATAAACAGGTTGTTGGTTTTGCTGATCAACTTAAAAATCTGCAGGATATTTTAAAAAATCCCAAACAGCGTGGCATATTGGGCGAATATTATTTGGAAACCGTTCTTAAAAATGTTTTACCGCCTAGCTCGTACCAGATGCAGTATGCCTTTAGTGATGGGGTGATAGTTGATGCAGCTGTTTTCGTAGATAAAAGAGTTATTCCCATAGATTCAAAATTTAGCTTAGAAAATTATAACCGTATTCTAGAGGCTCGTGACCCGGTTGAAAAAAAAAGATATGAGAGTGCTTTAGTCGCTGACATCAAAACCCGCATCGACGAAACCTCAAAATATGTTAAGCCAGAGGAAAACACGATGGACTTTGCTTTCATGTTCATACCTTCTGAGGCCATCTATTATGATTTGTTGATAAATAAAGTTGGTGCCGTAACTGATGACACTAAAAATCTTATTAACTATGCCGGTCAAAAGAGGGTAATTATTGTTTCGCCGACATCATTTCTAGCTTATCTGCAAACTGTTTTGCAGGGGTTGCGCAATCAGCGCATTTCGGAGCAAGCCAAAGAAATTATCAAGCAAGTAGAAAATTTGGGGAAACATCTAGGTAGTTACGAGGGGTACATGAACAAGTTGGGTAAAAATCTAGGCACCACTGTTAGTATGTATAATCATGCCTACAAAGAGTTTGGCAAAATCGATAAAGATGTTTTGCGCATTACCGGTGAAGCCGTGGGTGTAGAAGTTCAACAATTGGAAAAGCCAGAAAGTGAGGCTATAGAATAGTTGCCATGAAAGAAGTCGTCCTTGAATTACGTCAGCAACAAGTCCTTTATGATAAAAAATGGCTCAAGCTTTTAAAACGCACTTGGGTATTTCGTCATTTGCCATTTGTGGAGTTTGTGTTGGCCGCCGGATCGTTGGCGACCGGTAATGTGAACTCAAATTCCGACTTCGATGTAATTATAAATGCTCGTTACGGTAGAATTTTTACTGCACGCGCCTTCGCGGTTCTATTGCTGGGACTTTTGGGTTGGCGACGCAGAAAGCTTAGCCACAAAGAAGCGGCAGCTGACAAAATTTGTCTTAATCATTTTGTGACAGATAAATCTTTAGGATTGGCACCGCCATACAATGCCTATTGGAAGAATCTTTATAAAAATTTAATTCCGGTTTATGGCGATCAAAAATCTGTACAGATTTTTTGGGATGCTAATGAGCCATGGCTTGGAGAGGCCGTACTCTATAAGAATGACTTGAGGCATAAATATACTGGCAGTAGTAGCTTGGTGAAGCGAGCGCTTGAGTCATTGTTGCGCGGAAGTTTGGGGAATGGCTTTGAAAATATTTTGAAAACTATTCAGATTAATAAGATTGAGATGGGCCTCAAGCTAGACACGCCGGGTTATATGCCGCGCATAATTTATAGCGATGCAGAATTAGAATTTCATCCTGATACTTATCGAACAACGCTATTGCAAAAGTAGATAATCGGAAGTAATCTTATCTTAGTTATTTAATAAAACAGCCCACAAAAGGAGCTGGCGTGCGTTATAAGAAGCAAAATGATAAACGCCGCAAAAGACAGAGAAAACGACAGCAAAAAAAGTTTTTCAATTCTGCGGAATCAGCTGTGGTGTGGGTTTGTGAAAAATGGCTCAACGAGGGCAAAATCTTACAATATATTCATGCTCGGCCTAGTGGAGAATTAGACAGAAGGGGAGTGGACGTTTTAATCTTTTTAAATAGCACCGCACCAGTCGCCGTCCAAATTACATTCAAGATCAGCGACAAGCAGATAAAAGACAAGCGGGACCGGCATTTTAAAAAATATCCCTTTGTGCCCGGTTTCCTGGTGGTTGAAAATGTTCCGCTAAACCAGCATGTAGCTAAGAATCAGGTTATTTATGACAAGATAGAACAGGATCTTATTGATATCATAGCTCAATTAACTTATGTTCCGAGGGAGGACATAAATAAACTAAAATCATAATTATCAACCACCCAGAATATTTGGGTGGTTTTATCTTCTGGGTTTATATTGCGGGTTGGGGGAGTTGACAGGTGTAGCTTTTTTTAATAGACTAACTTTTAGCACTCTTAGGTCGGGAGTGCTAAATCAAGCCAGTGGCTTGATCGCACGAACAACGTTGGCCGTTGTTTTAGTGCTAATATAATAAAATCAACTTATGAAATTTCAACCATTATCTAATCACGTTTTTATCGAGCCGGTCAGTGAAGATAAGACTACTAAGTCTGGCATAGTAATCCCAGATACAGCTGAGAAAGAGAAGCCAATTAAGGGAAAAGTCTTAGCCGTAGGTCCAGGCAAATTTAATGAAAAAGGAGATCGCGTTCCAATGTCTGTAAAAGTTGGGGATACGGTTTTGTTTAAGAAATATGGACCTGATGAAATAGAAATCGATGGCAATAAATATTTGGTCGGAGACGAAGATGATATACTAGCGATAATTGAATAAATATAACTATCATGGCAAAACAAATTTTATTTAACGAAAGGGCTCGTAAGGCCTTAAAAAGAGGAGTAGATAAGTTGGCTGATACAGTTAAAGTGACCTTAGGTCCACGCGGACGGGCAGTAGTTTTGGGCAAGAGCTATGGATCACCAATAGTTACTCATGATGGCGTTACTATCGCCAAAGAAATTGAGCTAGAAGACAAAATTGAGAGCATCGGCGCCGAGTTGGTAAAACAAGTAGCTGCTAAAACTAATGATGTAGCTGGCGATGGAACGACTACGGCTACTTTATTGGCTCAGATTTTTATCAGTGAGGGTATTAAAAATATTTCTTCTGGCGTTGATTCGGTTGGTGTGCATAGGGGCATGGATCAGGCATATAATATCGCCCTTGGCACACTTAAGAAATTATCCAAACCTATTTCTGGACCTGATGAGGTGGCCCAAGTGGCAACTATTTCAGCTCGAGATGAAGAGATCGGCAACCTTATTGCTGAAGTTATCGAGAAGGTTGGCAAAGATGGCGTAGTGACAGTTGAAGAGTCACAAGCTATCGGTTTAGAAAAAGATATTGTTGAAGGACTACAGTTTGATCGCGGCTTCGTATCGCCATATATGGTCACTAATAGTGATCGCATGGAAGCTGTTTCGGAAGATCCATATGTTTTGGTCACTGACCAAAAGATTTCAGCGATTAGCGTTTTGTTGCCTTTGCTTGAGAAATTGATGCAGAGCGGTAAAAAGGATTTAGTAGTTATCGCCGAAGAAGTGGAGGGCGAAGCTCTAGCCACATTGGTGGTCAATAAGCTGCGTGGCATCTTTAACGTATTAGCAGTTAAAGCTCCTGGCTATGGTGATCGTCGCAAAGAGATGTTGCAAGATATTGCGGTAGTTACTGGAGCAGAATTTATATCCGAAGAATTGGGGCGCAAGCTTGAGTCAGTTGATGTGGCTAATTTGGGTCGCGCTCATCGCGTTGTTGCTGATAAAGATACAACCACTATCGTTGGTGGTAAGGGTGATAAAGCGGAAATTGAGAAACGAGTTGGTCAGATAAAGATTCAGCTAGCTAACACCGAATCCGATTTCGATAAAGAAAAACTCCAAGAGCGTTTGGGTAAATTATCTGGCGGAGTAGCGGTTATCAGAGTTGGCGCGGCTACCGAGGTAGAACAAAAAGAAAAACAGCATCGTATTGAGGATGCTGTGAATGCTACCAAAGCCGCCATTGAAGAGGGCATAGTTCCTGGCGGTGGCGTGGCTTTAGTAAAAGCATCACAGGCAGTTTATGATTTTATTCAGAACGATCTAACCAAAGATCAACTGGCTGAAATCGTTGGAGCCAAGATCTTATTGCAGGGCTTGCGTGGTCCTATACAGCAGATTGCTGAAAATGCTGGTTTTGATGGCGCAGTAGTGTTGAATACAGTGGTGAGCCATAAAGGGGAAGGAGCTTATGGCTTTAACGCTGCAACCGGCAAGTACGAGGATCTTATCAAGGCTGGCATCATTGATCCGACTAAAGTTGTGAGAATGGCTTTACAGAATGCTGTGTCGGTGTCATCCATGTTCTTGATAACCGAGGCTGTGGTGGCTGATATCCCCGAGAAGAAGGATGACAAAGCTGGTGGCCCAGCTATGCCGCCGATGGGAGAGGACTACTAAAACATTGATATGAAAAAGCGCCCCGATAAACGGGGCGCTTTGTATTTAGTCATTAATTGCTTTGTCGTCACTAGTCATAATAGTTTGGGTACCACGCTTGGCATCCCAATCGTTTGGGTCTAAATCAACGTGTAGTGGCATTTCTGGGAAGGTTTTTTGTAGTTCGAGTGCAATCTGTTGCGCTCGCTGTCTTAAAGTAGGATGCACTGTCTTGCCAGTCCTTAGCTCTGTCATGTATACGATCGCAGGTAAGCCGCCAGTAACTAGCATTGGCGCTTGGAAGCCCATAGCCAAATAGCACTGCTGGGTAATGGGGCTAGCAGGTAATTTATCAATCAGCTCAGTTTGAGATGCAATAAGCCTCTCGGCCTTTTCTTTGAGTTCTGGAGTGAGCTGGTCTAAATACCAAGGATAGAATCCCCAAGTCGTGCGGAATAATGGGAAGCGCACAATACAGGCGCGGTGACGCTGCAAATCTCGCCATGACCCACCATCAAGCATAAACGATACTCTGACCTGGCCAAGATCTTCCATAAAACCAGGGAGCTCCATGTGTTTCGGTCGGCTTCTTAACAGTCCAATGCATAGAAGGTTCAATGAATCCATGTCTATAGAATGTTCAAATGTGAAATCCGAAGCCGAATCGGGATCGTAGTAATTTAAGAGATTAGCGATTTCCAAATAATCATCTTGAGCCATTGATGGTTTGTGAGAAAACGAGCTTGGATAACGACCTTTTAGTTTAGCTAGAATGACTTCAGCAAATTGACGCACCTCTGCCAATGGATGATTGCGCAAAATTGCGATCTTATCCGCTGCCTGTCGTAGGTTGGTGGTCCAAGCCACAAAGGTTGTGGCAGAAAATGGCAGGAAGCCGCGCATGACATCAAAAATGCGGGCTGAAATAGCGCGCTCGTAGGTGGCATCTTTTTCACCCGACTTTTGGGGGAACCTCTTTTTGATATCAGCACGCAATTCCTCGCTGCTCGTGCCGAGTTCATAAAAAGTACGCCAATTATCAATAATGGCTTGGCCATTTTCTGTGTCGAGCGGATTTAGAAATGGCAACTCCGAGAAATCGAGGTATCTAGTTGATGCCTCTTGGCCATTATAAAGTCGATTATCTTGAATGGCCTTAGCCACTAACATGGAGCAGCCTTCAACAAAGATTGTTACAAAGCCGCAGTCGCCAATAGATTTGTGACCATAATTTACATAATACTGACGCATAAATTGATCAGCGCCTTTTTCGACAACTTTGCGAACATGCTCAACAACCGACTTGGGGCTTCGAGAATATAATGCCTGTAACATCGCACGCGCTTCGGCGTCCAGATTAGATTTAGCCATAGTTGGCGTTAGGTCTCGGCCGTCGCAAATAGCTGCAAGTAATTTGGCGTCTTCAGATCCATCAAGAATTACGACTCTAGTCGTCGATTGATTCATGGGCAACCTCCTTATGGTTTTCAAAAAAACTAACTACAATGTAGTTCATTTTTGGATAGGCGTCAAATAGATTCAATAAAAAATTCCCCGTCCGTCAGCTGACGGACGGGGAGCCTGGATTTTTTGCTAGATAAGAGTTGCCCACCGGCAATATTTTAATAGGTCGTCCCCGCCACGGAGGGGACGACAACTAGTAAAAAACACCCCCGATGAAGATCGGGGGATTTATTTATTGTGGCTGATTTACTGAATAAACTTTCTTAAGAATGGGAGTTACGATTGTGCCCAGCACGTCTAGCACGGCGAACACTCCCAATAGGCGATAGTAAAATATGTCGATGTCGCCAAATCTATACAAAATCATCAGAATAAGCGTTGTGGCTGTGAGAGCAATGAAAATCAGCGTTGCTATGAGGGATATTCTAACCGCTTTTTGTTCAGATTGCACCAGTAGTAATAGGGAGCTATGAGCCAGTGAAATACTTAATACTATAAGAATCATCCATGACTTGGTTGGAAATTCATCAATATTCCACCATTGGATGATTTCCCAGATTATTCCGGTGGTGATGACAAAACTAGCAAGGGAAGTTATCACACCCGCTACCGACACGACTTTATATTTTTGTCGTTCGTAGAGCGCTGAACTGCATAAGCCGGTCAAACTGAAAAAGCCGATAGCCAATGTAGTTAGCAATATTTTTATTTCTGCCTCGCCAAAACCGTCAGTAAACAGAAAAATAAAAATGGCAATGAGCGCACCGATACTTAGCGAAGCAATCAGGGATATTAGAAATGTCTTTTTAAGATCCCAATTAGTCATGGCGGGTACTCCTATTAGTTCGGGTAATCAGCTTGTTAGAGCTTAGCAATAAAGTTGATAATAATCAATGTTTTTCCGGCAGAGATAAAATTCGTTGTCAAATCCTAGCCGCGCGGCCGCTTCGCCGCCGCGCGGAGCAACCCTTTCAAATCGTGAAGTTTCTATTGGCGGTGTTTTTTGGACGAAGTTCGAACTTTTTTTGACGAAAATCCGAATTCCGAATTTTAAAATCCAATCGCTCGGGCGGGCAAAAAGGAAGGGGGTTGGGGGGAAGGAATTTTTGCCCGCCCTCGCTTTCCGTTTCCAATTTTTTTCCGCCGCCGAATTTCGTGCCAGTGAAACTGGCGTGCCGCCTTACTTTTTACTATTTTAGCATATCAAACATCTCGGTAATTATCGAATCTGTCTTTTTGAATTGAACATACACTTTGTAATTTTTGATCAATGCTTCTAAAAAATCTTTATTTTGACAAGCAACAAATCTTTGAGCCCTTTCAATAATAGAGACATTGAATTGTATTACAAATTCTGGGGACAAATTATTATTTATAGGTTTATTTGTGTTTACTAAAAGTATATTTCCGGAAATAGGAAAAACAAACTCACTAAGACAATTCACGGGGTCGTGATCATTATCACCTTTGGTAATAATAGGATTATCTCCGACAAGATACCAACTATTTCCGTCTCCAGTATATAAAAATCTCCAATTATTGTTTAAGCTTTCGTTCCAGCCAGTATTATAGAACGGGGCAAAGGGAAGCATTAGTTTAGAAGATTTTTTAAATGCAGAAGAATTTTTTATTTTATCTACGATTTCTTTTGACACACTCTCGCCACTTTTATTTTTTAGAGTAAAATAATTGAGATTTTTATTATTTGCGCCAAAAAATTCTTTTGATAACTCCTCAACATGCTTGATATTGCTCGGCAATCTCCAGTGTAAAAATAATAGAAAAAGAAAAAGGCTCATTTTATCCAACAATTGAATCGGCGTTTTACTGCTAGAGCCCCGAATTTTATCTAGCGGACCCCATGATTGATTTTCAATATCTGTATAGCAACTTTCTAAAAAATCGGATATTTCTCCTTTGGGCAGAGTTACGGTATTTAAGTTATTTTCAAAAAAAGCGACATCGGGAGTTAGGGGTTTGGGTAAGATTTTGTCGTTTTGTTTATCGTAAATGAAAAAACAACCTTCACTATTAACAAACCCTTTTAAATAATGTCTGGGCAGATAATGGTGTTTTTTGCTACGATTATTCTTCAATTGTTCTGATTTCTTCATTTGTAAGTCCATAAAGTTTATAAATTGCCTCGTCAATTTCACGGTCAAGTTTTTCAATCTCGGTTTTCAATGAATGCCATTTGTCTGTGTTTTGCGAAGTCCTATGAAATTCGGCGTTTTTTGCCATGATTCGATCAACTATTATGGCGATTTTTTCTTGTTCCGATTCTTCTGCTTTGAACAAAGGGATTTCCAATAATGGCTCTTTATCAATCTGTAATTGTTCGCCTTGCTTTTTTCCTTTCTGTTTGAGCCAGAAATAGATAAGTTTAGAATTTAGCAATGCAGTCAAATATTTCAGATTGATTTTTTCGGGTTTTAATACAAGGAAAGCACGGGTAACATAACAAGGAAAATCAACATAAGTAAATACTGGATACATTGTCTTTCGCAAAAGGAGAATAGCTTGCCCTTTGAAAAATCTTTCTTCTCTTGGGCGATGTAAGCCGTAAGGCGCAAAAGCGGAAGTAAGAATTTTTTTAAAGCGATCTATGTGATTTTTTAGATTTGGAAATTCGCCAATGTGATCCCTGAAATATTTGTCAGCATAAATGATTTTATATTCGTTTTTTTGGTCACTTAAATACCGATTAATTTGTGAAGTGGTGAAATATGGCTTTAAATATTCAAGTTCTTTGCTATTTAACTTCATTTCCGCGATAACGGAATTTTTCAAAACAAGCACACCGTCACCTTTTTTTATAGTCTCATCTTTTAATTTTTCCGAGTGTGTGTTTGTAATAAAATCTTGCAAAACATCAATGCCGTTTCCAACATCATTTTTTGAGAGTTTAAAGTTTCCTGTGTTTGCAATTTTGTCCAAAACTTCCGAAACGGTGTCATTTGAAAAACTAATTGATTTACTGCCAATATCGACAGGTTTAATTGTTGCGTCAAAAACATTTGAGTTTTCAATTTGACGATCAAGGCCAGATGCTAAAAGATTTGCTACTTCATCGCTACTTGTATTTTTGTTCGTGATTTTTGCATATTTTAATTTATACGATTTTCTTGGTTTCTTTTTCTGAAAAACAAAAATCATCGTTTGAATGCTTGCGTCTTTGAAAACTTTAAAATCATTAAAATCAACAAATTTGATAATCTCACCACTACTCAAGATTTTTGAACGAAATAAACTTGCGCCAGCGCTTCCAATCCAACTTGAAGGCGCAATAAAACTGAAATAACCGCCGTCTTTAAGTAAATCAATCGCGCGACAAGCAAAAAGAGTCCAGATATCCATTTTCCCTTGGTAGTATGGATTGTCGTGCAATCCGTCAAATGCGAGGCGATTTGTATCTTCCTTGATATACGGCGGATTTCCAATAATTACATCGAAGCCACCTTGCTCGATAACTTCTTTAAATTCATTTTGAAAATTAAAAGGTTTGTATTTTTCGTCTTTATTTTCAATTAGCGAGTTTCCGACTCGCAAATTATGTTGAAGTGTTGGCAGTTTTGTTTTTTGAGATAAAACTTTTAACAAAAGATTGAGTTGAGCGATTTCCACCGCTTGTGCGTCAAGATCAACGCCAAAAATATTTTCTTTCAAAATATCAAATTTGGCAAAAAGAGAAGTTTGTGGATTTTGTTTTGTCAGAGTTTCCAAAATTCTATCGTAAGCGGCGTTTAGGAAAGAACCCGAACCGCAAGCAGGATCAAGAACCTTGATTTTTGCCAATTCTTTGGGTTTCGTCTTTTTCAAAACCTCCCCTAAAGTTTCCTTGACAATAAACTCAACAATATATTTTGGCGTGTAATAAATGCCTTGGGATTTCCTTTTTGATTTTGTTTTATCCTCGCCTTTACGAATCTGAACAAAACTTAAATATTGCTCATAAATTCCGCCCAAGACATCGGCGGAAATAATGGAAAAATCATAGCGGTAGCCGTCTTTTGTTTCATAAAGCCCTTTTATAACCTCACTAACAACTTTGTCGCTCACTTTCCATTCCTCGCAATAGTGAGGCGCAAAAAGTTTTGAATTAAATCCGTCATCAAAGTCTCGAAAAACTTTTATCAGCTGTTTGTATTGATTAGATTTTTCGCCTCGTAAAATTCCTATTAAAATGTTTGGCTCAATTTTTCTGTCTTCGGCTGTGCGAATAAAAATAAGACGGTCAAGGATTCTTTGTACTCCTTCGTCTATTTCTTCATCAGTTAAACTGTTTTGCTTTTTGAAATCTTTTGTAAGCAAAATACGCCAAGACATCAAATCTTCAAAAAGTTTTTCGCCGACCTGTTTTCTTAAAGTGAGCTTGCCCCATTTTTGGGCTTCCTTATCTAATAATTTTTGTTCAAAACTTTCTTTTGATAAAAGCCAAAGCTGGTCAAAACGGTTTATAAAATCTCGGCAATTAAGCTCAATAAAAAGATTTTGCGAAATACTTTTTGGCGGAATTTCGGCATTGAAAATTTTAATGCTTTCAAAATCTGTTAAAATCGCCCAAGTAACGCTTTTATTCCAACTGTAATTAATTGCCTGTTCCGCCCATTTCCATTCGTCCAAATTAACTTTCATCGCTTTGGCTTCTAAAAACATTGCGGGAATATTATTGAAACGGAAAGCCAAATCAACCCTACCGCCAGAGACATTTTCTTCGGTGGTTACTTCGTTATCGGTCGTGAGATTTCGCATATCCCAGCCCAAATATTCAAAAAGTGGCTCGATAAATTCGTTGCGAGTTTGTGCTTCGTTGTAGGATTTTATCTTGTCCACTTCCAATACTCTTTGATATTTCTCAACGAGTTTTTGAATTTGTTGTTTGGCTTCTTGTTTATTCATAAAATTACTTGATTAAATCATCAACTGAAACATCTAATGCTTTGGCTATTTTTTGCAAAGTATCAATTGTGGGGTTAGTAATTCCACTTGTTTCAAGTTTGATAATTGAATTATAAGAAACATCGGCCAATTTTGAGAGCCGATCTTGCGACAAGCCTTTGGCTTGTCTTAGTTTCTTTATGTTCTTGCTGATTTTATTCTCTTGTGCCATACTTGTATTATAATACTATTATTGATAGAATAGAGTTATGCGAACTTATATTGAAATCATATTATTAGAATACATCTTTTCTTTAATTTTAACAAGGGAGTTTTGTTTGTTGTGTGCGCACGGGCGGGTGGGGCAAACACAACATCTTTTCTCTTGGCGGCGCATTTCGCAAAGCGAAATACGAAATTCGGCGGCGGCGGAAAAATCGGAATCGGAAAGTGAGGGCGGGCA
>JAUYHP010000018.1 GCA_030689595.1 bacterium
AACCATCAATCATGATATCTAAACTATATATTGAATATACGGAGGCGCTATCAAACTACATGAAACAAGCTAGAACAATAATTAATCTAATAGGCAGCACCCACATATTACCTGGGCGCCTCCTATTTCTAACGGGATGAAACTCATAATAGTAGAATCTCCAACTAAAGCCAAAACCATAGGAAAATTTTTGGGTAAAGATTATCAAGTCGAATCTTCCTTCGGCCACGTTCGCGATCTCCCAAAAAGCAAACTGGGTATCGATGTCGAAAACAACTTCGAGCCTCATTATATTATTCCCGTAAAAGCCAAAAAGAATGTCACTAAGTTAAAAAAAGATGCCAAGAAATCTGATGGCGTCATATTGGCGACTGACGAAGATCGCGAAGGAGAGGCTATAGCTTGGCATCTCGCCCAAGCATTGGAAATTGACGGCGCTAAGGCCGAGCGCATTGTGTTCCATGAAATAACCAAGACAGCTATTGCCGAAGCCCTTAAAAATCCACGGCACATCAATCAGGACCTAGTTGATGCTCAGCAAGCACGGCGCGTCTTAGATCGTTTAGTCGGCTATCAACTCTCTCCGTTCCTCTGGAAAAAAGTCGCTCGTGGCCTTTCGGCCGGGCGAGTGCAATCGGTAGCTATGCGCTTAATAGTTGAGCGTGAAAATGAAATAAGAGCATTTAAGCCTGAAGAATATTGGACCATTATGGCCAGCTTCCTAAACAGCGTGGAGGCAGATTTAGCTAAGATAGACAACGAAACGTTGGATAAATTTGCCATCAAAACTCAAGCCGAAGCAGATAAACTAGTGGCTGATCTCAAGAACCAAAACTTCGCCGTAACAAAAGTAAATAAAAAAACGACTTATAAAAATCCGCTGCCACCATTCATCACCAGCACCCTTCAGCAAGAAAGCGTTAAACGACTTGGCTATTCGTCCAAAAAAACCATGTTTTTGGCCCAACGTTTATACGAGCAGGGTCTAATTACTTATATGAGGACTGACTCGGTAAATCTATCGCAAGAAGCCCTGGGAGCCGCCAAGGGCTGGCTGGCAAAAAACTATGGCGAAGACTATGCAGCATCAGCCCCTAGGGTTTTTACCAGCAAATCACGCCTAGCCCAAGAGGCTCACGAAGCCATAAGGCCGACTGATATAAACAATTCTCCTGACAGTATCAAGGACGAAGCTATTAAAAAAGTTTATCGACTAATCTGGCAAAGATTTACAGCCTCACAGATGCCGCCAGCCAAAGTAGCTGTAACTTCTATCGAGATCCATGCCGGCCAATATACCCTTAAGACCTCTGGCCAACAGATTGTGTTTGATGGGTATCTTAAAGTCTGGCCACAAAAATTTGCCGAGCGAACCTTGCCAGAATTGAGTGAAGGCCAAGTTTTAGAATTAGAAGGCATTATTCCGCAACAACATTTTACCGAACCACCGGCGCGCTATAGCGAAGCCGGCCTAATCAAAACCCTAGAAGAATACGGCATCGGCCGCCCATCAACCTATGCGCCAATTATTTCAGTTATACAATTGCGCAATTACGCCAGCAAAGAAAAAGGCAGATTTCATCCTACAGAAATCGGTGAAATAGTTAACAAAGTTTTAACCGAGCACTTCCCAGAAGTAGTCGACATTAATTTTACCGCCACCATGGAGGAGAGGTTAGACAATGTTGCCGATGGTAAAGAAAAATGGCAAAAAACTATCAAAGAATTTCACGATCCGTTCGCCAAACACTTAGCGGCTAAGTATGAAGAGGTATCTAAAGACGACGTCATGCCCGAAGAACAAACTGACGAAAAATGTGAAAAATGCAGCAAGCCAATGATCATCAAATATGGCCGCTTTGGAAAATTTATGGCTTGTAGCGGATTCCCCGATTGCAAGACAACTAAACAATTACCAAAAGCAGCACCAAAATCTACTGGCATTAAATGCTCCAAGTGTAACGAAGGGGAATTAGTTGAGCGCCGCGTCAGTAAGGGCCGCGCTCGCGGAAAAATATTTTGGGGATGCTCTAAATATCCAGCCTGCGACAATGCTAGCTGGGAAGATCCGACTAAGCCTAAGGAAGAAAAAGAAAAGACCCCGAATAAATCGGAGCCTGATGAAAAATCTGAAATCAATAAGCCGTTGTCTTAGTTAGATGCGGTGGCACAGCACATTCACGTCCGGCTTGCCAAAGAAAGTAATCCAATTCAACCATTGTTATCACTTTTTTAGATCCTGCCAAACGCAATTCGTTAATCCTATCAAGTAACATCTCCACGGCGTAGATAGTGCCAAGACGTATCTCAACTTCTTCGCGACTACCACTGGCTAATTGTTGCCGATGGTCAATCTTGTAGCTCAACCCCCGGTCATAATCTAAAATATTCATAGACCTCAGGGCATTGGGCACAGCAGCATCAGTAACTGACTTCAAGTTTTCGCCATCTACCAAGGGCTTTAGCGCCTTGCCAGACATTAACGCTCTGCCTTGATACATCAAGGCCAACAGATTGGCTCTTTTGTTCAAGTAAAGCCGCACTCGACGCTCTCCAAGGCATTCTATAAATTCCCTATCCAATATAAAGAAATCCGAGCCGTAGGCTGTTGGGAAAAGACTGCATAATACTTCTACCAAATCGCAAGTTTTATATTTAGCCAATCGTAACAACTTAGCCATATCGTCATCAAAGACCCTCTTCATGACATCAGCCACTTCGCGAAGATTGCGCCTACGAGCCTCAAGCAACGGCGGCAGCCCATTCATGCCACGCATAAATTGTTCAAAATCTGTCCCATCGCCAGTTATTCTCAACATTTCACTAGCTGAAATTCGGCTGTCGCCAAAGCGTCGATAAAAACAATGTCCCATCGCAACAGATCCAGTAAATTCTCTAGCTCTAAATCTTTCGTAAGGACGGTGAAAATTAGTGAAAGCGAAGTCAACAGCGCAAAGATATGGTAGCCAACTCAAAAAAACCTTATGATCTTTAGGTAATACATTTTCAATCTGCCAATCTGGAATTATAAATTCATGATCTGCTAAAATTTCAGCCCTTCGCTCAATCTCCCCTTCATCAACAGTAACCCATTTGGGCGTCATCAATTTCTGCAAGTCGCTTAACTGCATTGTTTAGCTACCTCCAAGATATTTTCGATGAACTTGCCGAGATAGCATAAAATCTCCGACTGTTGCCGTCAACCCCCCTTTCGTTATACATTGAAGAAAAGATGTATGGAAAATTTTAACGAGCTCTTACAGAACAACAACTTTATAAAGAAAGCCCACGAATTCAGCAAGAAAGCCCACCATGGCCAAAAGAGGAAAAACAGTGAGCCATATTTTAATCATTGCGTGGCAGCAGCCGAATCAGTAGTTAGCTGGGGGCTAGACGAACAAACGGTTGCAGCCGCACTTTTGCACGACGTAGTTGAGGATACGCCTCATACCCTAGATGAAATAAAGGGGCTCTTTGGTGAAGAGGTGGCCTTTCTGGTCGACGGCGTTACGAAAGTTGGCATGGTCCGCTATCGGGGCATAGAAGCTAAAGTAGAAAACTTGCGTAAATTTATACTCTACTTAAGCCAAGACATCAGAGTAATTTTGGTTAAGTTGGCTGACCGACTACACAACATGCGCACGCTGTATGCCGTCCATCCCCAAAAACAAAAACGTATAGCCCTAGAAACTACTGAAATCTATGCACCGCTAGCATATCGACTGGGAATGCAAAGATTAAGCGGAGAGCTGGAAGACTTGGCTTTTCCTTATATATATCCACAAGAATACAAATGGCTGATTGCCAATGTTAAGGGTCGCTATGAGGAGCGTGAAAAATATGCCCAAAAATTTAAACCGGCCATAGAAACTATGTTGACCGATAATCAGATCGCGCTGACAAGAATAGACTCACGAGCCAAGCGCTACGCTAGTTTATATAAAAAATTGTTGCGCTACGACATGAACATTGATCACATTTATGACCTAGTGGCTATACGCGCTATCGTGCCAACTATAGAAGATTGCTATGCCGCTCTAGGAATAATACATCAGCACTGGCCACCGGTACCTGGACGCATAAAAGACTACATCGCGCTACCAAAACCAAACGGCTATCGCAGCTTACACACCGTGGTTTTTGGCCCTGACAATAAATTAACTGAAATACAAATTCGCACAGCCCAGATGCATGATGAGGCTGAATTTGGTATTGCTGCCCACTTGGCTTATCAACAACAAAAGGGCACTAAAAATTATATTGAGCGCAAAGTTGCGATGGCAGATAAAAAAGAATTGATGTGGATCAAGCAATTACAAAATTGGCAAAAGGAATTTACTAATACCGAGGAATTTGTCCAATCGCTTAAAATAGATTTCTTCAAAGATAGGATTTTAGCCTTAACACCTAAGGGCGAGGTTATCGATTTGCCAGCTGGAGCTACGCCAATAGATTTTGCTTATCAGATTCATAGTGAAATCGGCAGCAGTTGTGTTGGTGCAAAGGTAAACGGCAAAATAGCGCCTCTAGACGATAAATTAAGCTCCGGTGACATGGTAGAGATCAATGTACAAAAGAGCAAGAAGCCGTCAGCCTCTTGGTTAGACTTTGTTAAAACCAGTCATGCCAGAAATCATATAAAGGCTGCCCTCAGACAAAGCCCGGATAGCTTTATCAAAGAGCCTCCTAAAAAAACCGAGCTAAAATTGGCCGTTAAAAATTCTATCGGATTGCTTAAAGACGTAACTGGTATAATCTCCAGGTCTCATATAGATATACATTCAGTTAATACCCAGGGCAGTGAAAAGGCGCCTATTATCAAGATCGTTATAGATGTCCTGCTAAAGGATAAATTAGAAAAATTGTTGGCTAAACTGAAAAAGTTGAAGGGGGTGGAGACGATAACTCATCGTGCTTTTTGACCAACTTATCAATAAGCCCCTGCAATTCCTCAGAAGAATAAAAAGCAATAGTTATTTTGCCCGTAGCGCCGGTTTTCTCTAGCTTAACCTTAGTGCCAAGCGCGGCCTCAAGTTCCTTTTGTAATAGTTGAGCCTCTAGATCAACTACTGGCTGATCGACGACTTGGTCTGATGCCACCTCGCTCTTTTTAAGTTGATCAATGCGCGACTTAAGATCACGTACGCTCAAACTATTCCTGATTATGTCGTTAAAAAGCATCTGCTGCTTATCTGGCTCGGCTATCGCCAATAGTAAGCGCGCCTGGCTTTCGCTGATAAGAGACTTGGATACAGCCTCTTGTATTTCAGTGGGCAGATTAAGTAAGCGCACTGTATTGGCCACGGTCTCGCGGCTCTTGCCAATGCGAGTAGCAATCTCCCTTTGCGTCAGTCCGAATTGATCCTGCAATTTAGCAAAAGCACGAGCTGATTCGATGGGATTAAGGTTCTCTCTTTGAATGTTTTCGATGATGGCCAATTCTAATTGCTCTCGGCCTAAGCTCACATTTTTAACAATGGCCGGAATGCGCTCTAGGCCTAACTTTTTGCAAGCCATGAGCCGGCGCTCACCAGCAATTAAAATATACTCCACTGCCGTGCCAGTGGGGGTTTCCAACTCATTTTTAGAAACGGTTATTGGCTGTAATAGGCCGAATTCTCGAATAGAAGACGCCAAATCATTCAATGCATCTTCGTCAAAGACTTTTCTCGGCTGTTGTGGATTTGGCTTGATCTTCTCAACTTCAATCAAAAAAACCGGATTGTGCATTTGCATCTCGCTCATAATAAATATCTTATCATAGAATTGAAAAATATGGCTATATAATAGTATAATCACAAGTACATGATATGCCCGGGTGGTGGAATGGCAGACCTGCCTGCCGGCAGGCAGGCACGCACGAAGACATATGTACACAATTTATATATTGCAAAGCTTGGCTAGAAATTATATTTATGTTGGCATGACTAACAATATCGAACGCAGATTAGGGCAGCATCAACAAGGCAAAGCAAAAACCACCAAGGCGTATCGACCATTTAAGCTGATCTTTACAGAGGAGCGCAATACTAGACAAGAAGCCCGTAATAGAGAAAAATATTTAAAGTCGGGTATTGGCAAGGAATGGATTAAATCGGTGGTGCTAAAACGACAAGCAACATAAGCCCGGGTGGTGGAATGGCAGACACGCACGACTCAAAATCGTGTGCCGCAAGGCATGAGAGTTCGAGTCTCTCCCCGGGCACTAGTAGAGACATTTTCAGGATTAGGAAAGAGGAGCGAAGCGCGTGCGAAGTAGGTTCGCGCAAAGTGTATAATTACAGCACCAGAAGCGCACGACTTTCGGGTACGGCGCTTTTTTATTCATAAAACTTCCCAATTGTCATCTTTTTATATAACATGGTATAATAAGGCAACTTGGGGCGAGTGGCGGAATGGCAGACGCACTAGCTTTAGGAGCTAGCGCCGCAAGGCGTGTGGGTTCAAGTCCCACCTCGCCCACAAAAACTAAATTATTTAATCACTATGGAAAATAAACGATCCCCAGTAGTGGTAGTTATGGGCCACGTTGATCATGGCAAGACTGCGCTATTGGATTACATTCGGAAAACTTCGGTTGTAGCTAAAGAGGCTGGTGGCATAACCCAGTCTATTGGCGCATATGAAATAAAACACAACGACCAACGCATAACCTTCATTGACACTCCTGGCCACCAAGCCTTTTCCAAAATGAGAGCTCGGGGAACTAAAGCTGCCGATATCGCTATTTTAGTCGTATCAGCTGACGATGGCGTGAAACTACAAACTAAAGAAGCAATCCAAATCGCCAAAGAAGCTAAAATACCATTTGTGGTAGCTATAAATAAAATCGACAAGCCTAACGCCGATATAGAAAAAACTAAGAACGACCTCATGAACGAAAGCGTCCTACTTGAAGGCCATGGCGGCAATGTTAGCTTCCAGCTCATTTCTGCCAAAACCGGCGAAGGCATCGATGAATTATTGGATCTCGTCTTATTAGTCGCTGAAGCGGAAGTAGCTGATTTATCTTTTGACCCAGATGCACCAACTAAAGGCTTTATATTGGAGTCGCAGATGGACAAACGTCAGGGCATAATTGCCAATGTCATAGTTAAAAATGGCACCTTGCGGACCGGCGACGCTATAGCCGCTGGCTCTGCTGGTGGGAAAATAAAAATACTAAGAGATTTCTTGGGAGAAAAGATCAATGAAGCTATCCCATCCAGCCCAGTTCAAATATTAGGTTTCGATGCGCTACCAGGAGTTGGTGAGCATTTTATGAGTGGGGGCAGCGTCATGCCAACAAAGCCAATAACAGAAACTCCGAAGCCGATGACTGAAGCGACTTCCGAAGATCAAAACAAGACAACTATCAATCTAATATTGAAAGGTGATGTTTCGGGATCCATCGAAGCATTGGCTGAAGTGATCAAGAGTTTACCAATTTTAGAAAATGTTGATTTGAGAATCATAAACGAATCCGTTGGAGAAATTAGCGATGGCGATGTAAAGTCGGCCGTCGCTTCCAAGGCCATAATCATCGGATTTGGTGTAAAAGTTAACAAGGCTGCTGAGAACTTAAGCAAAGCCCAAAATGTGAAAATAATAAAATCAGATATAATCTATGAATTAATCAAAGCCGTAGGAGACGAGATGGCAACATCTCAAAGGGGCTACTCCAAGGGTATTCTGGAAATATTGGCCATATTCGGCAAAAAAGATAATGACAAACAAATCGTTGGCGGCAAAGTAACAGAAGGCGAAATTAGCAATAATGCGACTATAGAAATTGAAAGAAAAGGCGAAATGGTTGGTAGCGGCAAGATAGTTAATCTACAGCAAAGCAGAAAGGATGCGGCTGTCGTTGCTGCTGGAAACGAATCCGGGCTATTGGTGGCCTCAGACACAGAAATAAAAGTAGGAGATCATTTGATTTTAAGATAAAATGAAGCTTCATCGCACTGAGCGAATAAGTAAATTGATTATGGAATATCTCAACGAGATAATCATCCGCGAGATAGAGCTACCGAACGTTATGGCCACCATCACTGCAGTGGATGTAGCCAAAGATCATAGTAGGGCCATAGTTAGGGTAAGCGTGCTTCCATCTGATAAAAGTGCTGGCGTCGTAAAAACGCTCAATCATACACGTGGCCGACTACAATATCAGCTGCAAAGAAAAATCAATATAAGACCGATGCCTAAGATAATTTTCGAAGTAGACAAAGGACCTGAACAAGCCGCCGCCGTAGAAAAAGCACTGCTTAATAAATAAAATGCCCCCCTGTTCCTCTCCATCTTACGCTTTGGCGCTATGGATGACCATTTGAGGAAATGGAATTTCTATCCCTTCTTTGTCAAAAACAATCTTTAGTCTTTTTCTAAACTCACCAGCAACCTCCCATTGTTTAAGCGGCTTCGTGTCGCCCAATATCTTTATCATAACAGCCGAGTCGGCAAAATCATTCACGCGCAAAAATTGTGGCGCTTTAGTAATATGTTCTTTCCAAGCTGGGTCTTCGGCCAGCCCTAGGCCGACTCTATTAACCACAGAAATAACCTGCTCCAAATCAGCACTATAAGATATGCCGATATTAAGATGTATCCTAGAAAACCCCTTGGAAAGATTGGTTACTTTGGCTATTTCCCCATGAGGTACATGATGGACGTCGCCATCCAGATTGCGCAACGTAGTCATGCGCAATGTGATATCTTCTACTGCTCCACAAGTATCACCAAAACAAACCACGTCGCCAATGCGATATTGATTTTCCATTATAATAAACAGACCGCTAATAAGGTCCTTAATTAGATATTGACCACCGAAACCGAAAGCTACGCCAGCAATCCCAGCAGCCGCCAACAATGGACCGATGGCCACGCCAACAGATTGCAGGATAGTTAGCGCAGCTATTGACCACACTACTACACCCAATGACCCAGAAAAGATTCTAATCAGCGTATCTTCGCGCTTTTTTTCGGCTTCTTTGGGTAAATGCTTATCGGCAACGATAGCTCTACGAACTAATCTCTCTATAAAAGCTGAGCCGAATCTACGCAGCACATAGGCAACTAATAAAATTACGATTATTTTAAGGCCGTTGTCCAAAAGCCAAGGGATCAAACTGTCGATGAATTGTGAAAATATATCAGTCATTGCAAATACTTTAACAGATTTATCGATCTATGGCAAAGCAAAAATATTTAAACGCGGCATAGATAATCGTTATTAATAAAGCCCCGCTGGTTATGCGGGGCATCTTTTGTGTGAAATTATTGCTTACGAGGAAGCCTGCACTCCGTCAGGCTGGATAACGCGAAGCATGACGCGGCAAACAACATGGCAAAAACTAGAAACGTAGGAGCATTGCTATGTGACATCACCGCAGACACCAAAACCGATGCCAGTGAGGCTACAATATTCATAACAATCATGCTCTTGCTGTAATGAACCATATCTCTCTCCTCGGATTTAATGTGCAGAGAACAATAACTTAATAAGACGATTGCATTACATGACCTGGGTCACGTCAACTTCGACAATGCCGACACAAAATAATGTATAATAAATGTTATGCAACTCTTTCATCTATACCACCATCATCATGCCCGGCAGAACTACCCATTAAAGCACATCTCTGATTTTTGGCTATTTGAAATATCGGTTTGGTTACACGTAATCGGCAGATCTTTGATAGCAGTATTTATCCCCATCCTATTATTAACTTCGGGTTATCCAATCGGTAGCGTCATTATCTATTATCTTATTTTCAACATCTTCGACACTCCATTAAACTTCTTAGCCGATAAATTAACCCGAAAACTGGGAGCTCGTTTGGTCGTCACTCTGGGCACTCTTAGCGCAGTGGCATTTTTCATAGCATTATCATTTGCCGATCCCGCTAATTCCTATTTTCTAGTCGCCTTGGCCGCACTCGCTGCTCTATATGATTCCCTCTATTGGGTGTCTCATATGTATATCTTTATAGAAAGCACGCGCGAATCAGATGATAGCGGTAAATATACTGGTATTTTCTACAGCATTCGTTATCTCGGTAGTCTTATGGGCCCAGCGGTCGGCGCCCTCATCTTGATATTATTTTCCCAACAAGCACTAATAGTCGCCAGCGTGGCTATTTTATTGGTTTCTATTATACCGCTGACGAGAATAAAAAAACTACACGACAAACCTCAAGAAAAATTAGTGCCGCTTAAACAATTCCTAAACACACCCAATGAAAAGAAAAATTATTTTACCATGTGGCTTTATGGCATACACAAAGCCAATGAGGGTATCCTGTGGCCACTATTCATATTCTTGCTATTCGGCACCATTAACTCCGTGGTATGGGTGCCGATCATAATATCGGTGAGTAGCATAATTTTTTCCATGATGGCTGGCCACATTAGGCGGCAAAATCGAGAACGCATGATTATATTAGGAAGCGGCGTGGTGGCTATGATCTGGATCCTGCGCCTAGTTTTGGAAACACCTATGTTTTATTACGTCAGCATCTTTATAGTTGGCCTGTTCTCATTGCTGGTTGATGTGCCTTTGGACAGCAATATCGCTCAACGAGCTAAATCAATGGATTCTCTATCGGCTTCAACTTATCGCAATCTATTTTCTATGTCATCACGCATAATTCTTTTCGGCTTGTTAGCTCTATTGGTCAATGTTTTCAATGTGAGCTTTATGTTCGCCTCACTAAGTCTGTTTATAGTACTGGCTCTAAACCAAATTTTCATTAGCAAAAGCAGGGTCCCAATCTCAACCATACCAGCCGAAGCAGTGCCAAAATAAAAAAATCCCGCCGAAGGCGGGACTCCGAATTCGTTTGAAAAAATGGGGGGAAATCAGTGGGACGCGCTTTGCGCCACCCATGCGTCCGTCGGTCAAAAGCCAACGAGTCAAATTCTGGTGCCCAAGGCGGGATTCGAACCCGCATGCCTTTCGGCGCTACCACCTCAAGGTAGTGAGTCTGCCAATTCCTCCACCTGGGCCTATGGATATTATACCAAGTCCCGACATTATCCGCCGCGGCTAAACTCCGAGCTTCTTGCGGGTTTCTTTCTTGGAACGAGAGCGAATGTAATAGATTTTTGAACGGCCAACTTTTTTAGGCGAACTTATAATTTCTACCTTATCAATCATTGGCGAATGTACTGGATAGACTTTCTCCACCCCAACTCCGGCAACAGTAGAGCGCACCGTAAAGCTGGCGCCAGATTCGCTGCCGTGTTTGCGTCCCAAAACTAAGCCCTCGAATCTACTTAATCGAGTTTTGTCTTTTTCTTTTATCTTTTCCCATACACGGACTTTAGCTCCGGCTTTTATTCTCTTGGCTATTTCTACTGGAATCATGGATTTTATAATAATCTAAAGCTGGGAAAGTTGCAATATATACATTATATTATGGTTATGCGCCTACTAATGGATGTTCGCGTCTTGGGGAGCGGCTCTGCTTCTGGGATAGAGGAATATACCAGCAATTTGCTAGATAATATTCTAAATAATAATCGAGATCACGAAATCTCACTATTTTATAGTGGCCTTAAAAAAAGACGACTAGATTACCAAGTGCCAATAATAGATGTGCTGGCGCCGAATAAGTTTATCGATTTAGCCAGCCGATTCTCAAGTTGGTCGCCAATAGATAAAAAGGCCGATGTTGATGTAGTATTCAGCCCACATTTTAATATACTAAACACTGCCTCGCCGAGAGTCATCACTTTCCACGACCTTTCGTTCCTACATCATCCCTATTTCTTCTCCGCTAAACAGAAAGTTTGGCATTGGCTACAAGACTATCGACGCCAGGCCCGACAAGCATCAAAAATTATAGCCGTCTCCGAATTCACAAAAAGTGATTTGATAAACTTTTTAGACGTTGACCCCAAAAAGATCTCCGTAGTTTATTCCGGAATAAATCAAGATTTCAAAAAATTGCCCGTTGATAACCATCCTCTGATCGAATTCAAAAAGCGCCACAATTTAAATCGGCCCTTCTTTTTATATCTAGGCACATTGGAGCCTAGAAAAAACGTTGTTGGTCTGATAAAAGCCTTTGATATATTAAAGTCTAATCCAACTTACAAAGATTTTCAGTTGATATTAGCTGGCAAACGAGGGTGGCTTTATAGAGACATTATAAAAACATTCAATAATTCGTCGCATAAAAAAGATATTGTCTTCTGGGGCCCAGTAAAAACTGTGGATCGTATATTCTTGTATAATTTAGCTATGGCCTTTGTCTACCCATCCTTCTTTGAAGGATTTGGCTTCCCGCCATTAGAGGCACAGGCTTGCGGCTGCCCCGTAATAACAGCCGATCGCACTTCTTTACCAGAAGTAATCGGCTCGTCGGGAATATTGATAGACCCTTGGCGCATAGCTGATCTAGCTTCGGCCATGGCACAAATTAATGATAAAACTAGCTTGCGCCAGGAAATTGTCCAGAAAGGCATCAAAAACTCACAACGATTTAACTGGACTGCAGCTGCTAAAAAAACATTGAATATATTAGCCAATGTCTAAAAAAATATTTCTCGACATCAAGCCGCCTAGTGCCTACCTAGAAGATGAGCGCCAGAAGAAGCTGCCGCAAGAATACGCCAGCTTTAAAAGGCGGATGCGCCGAGTGCAGCGTTGGAAAAATATTAAAATAACCACGCTGGTGTCGTTAGCTATTGTCTTTACGCTCTCTGGCCTATCATTCGCCCAGGTGCTGCATTTTAAAAACTCGGCCGAAGCGCGCTTAGTTGATATAAAACAAAACTTCCAAGATTTTGGCAAACACCTATCTGAATTTCAACTTGTTGACGCTGAACAATCATTGATCGAAGCCAGAACTAAAATTCGTAGCCTAGAACGATCAAGTTATGTTGCTCAATTTTGGGGCTTAGCCGTACCCAAGTTGAAAAATATTGGAACGACTTTTGATGAATTAAATAATTTAACTACATCTCTGGCCAATATAATCGACGACGTCGGCTATCTTAAAGATCAAACGTTTCACCTATTAATAAATAATGGCGGCAGTCAAATCATTGGTAAATTAAAAGAGGTAGCCAGCGAATTAGCCCACATCACTAAAATTGGCGACAACCTAGCGATCGCGGCTACATCCTTTGGCCAGATAGATAGCCAACCACTGCAAATAACTGATGACTTAAATACCGCACAAAGCTTTTTGACCAGCTTGGTAGATTGGCTATCTCAAGATCAGCCACAAAATCTGGTGCTACTTTTCCAAAATCCATCAGAAATACGACCGGCTGGTGGATTTATCGGCAGCTATGCCGAAGTCCAACTAGACCGCGCTAGTCTAGTGCAATTAAAAGTTGTCGATATCTATGACCCCGATGGCCAGTTGCCAGTTAAAATAGTTCCACCCAAGCCACTACAATCAATAACCAACACCTGGGGAGCTCGTGATGCTAATTGGTTTTTCGACTTCCCCGCCTCGGCTAGCAAGGTTCTGCAAATGCTTGAGACATCGAAAATATACCAGGAACGCGATATTAAGTTCGCTGGAGCTATAGCTCTCAACGTCAATATTATCGAGAGCATCCTAGAAATCGTCGGGCCAATAGAACTGGCTGAATATGATCTAGTAATTGACGAACATAATTTTCTAGCAGAGGTTCAGCGCGAAGTGGAAGCTGGCGATGACAAAAAAGCTGGCGAGCCCAAGCGGATATTAAAAGTGTTAACGCCAATCTTTTTCCAGAAAATGGGGGAGCTTGATGACGGCCAAAAACAAGAATTAATGACTATTCTCAAAGACCATCTGACGGCCAAAGATATTATCATCTACTTGAAAGATCCGGCCCTAGAATCCCATTTTCGAACACTCGGCTTGGCTGGTGAAGTATTCCAACCAAATCCAGAATTCAGCGGCGACTATTTGGCTGTGGTTAACGCCAATATTGCTGGCGGCAAAAGTGACGCCTTTATAAAACAAAGCATTAAGCTATCCAGCCGCATAGATAACGACGGGAATGCAAATAATGAGCTGACCATAAGCCGCCGACATCAAGGCGAAAATCAAAAAGAGTGGTGGTATAAGGCAACTAATAAAACCTATACACAGATTTTGGTGCCGCCAACTGCTAAGCTAGCATCAGCTGAGGGAGGCAAATTAAGAACTACGTCCAACTATAGCAAGCGTGATTATGAAACTGACCCCGATGTAAAAAATATTGAAGCCACAGCCAGCTTGATAAAATCTGAAGCCATTGAAGAATTGATGCAATTCGGCAAAAAAACTTTCGCCACATGGTTAGAGGTGCCTGCTGGCGAAGAAAAAAAATTAGTTATCAATTATAAGGTGGCTGGCGCGCTAGAGGTGAATGATGGCGTGAAATACGCTTTTGTTTTTGATAAACAATCAGGCGTGGAGAGTAATTTAGAAATCGTCATCGAAGCGCCACTAGGCTATAAATGGCTTGAAAGCAAATCGGCCTTTTTCACCTATAAAAACAGCGAATTACCGACTAGGGTGATGATAAGTTTGACATTGACCCGATAAGTAGCTACGCTGTCTGTAGGTTTTTGGTCCTTTAAAATAACTCAAGGAGTAGTTGATGAAAAATCAACGAGGATTCAATCTCATCAAACTTTTAATTGTTGTGGGCGGCTTAGCGATCATTGCAATAATTGGTTCATTAATAAGCCCCATAAAGTCTAGAGAAGCTGCGAATCTTTCTTCTGAAACTGTTGCGACGGCTGTGCATACAACAGTAACTAACGCAGTAGACAGTGCCGAAACTGTTGGCAACAATACTTATATCATCATCTGGCAACACGGCATGCCTCACAATCAGCGCCAGCTCATCCTGGAAACAATGAGGGCCTTCGAAGAGTCGCATCCAGGTCTGGAAGTTTTAGATTGGCGTGTCGAGACCAAGCAAGCGGACTATACGAATAGAAAGTTTATTTATGGCCTCTGGGTCCATCATCGCCCACAGTAAAATTTATCCCCGTCCGCCAGCTGGCGAGCGGGGGTTTTTATATACTATCCAAAAAAGTTTTCAAATCCTCCGGTAAATCAGCGCCGATCTTTAACCGACTACCACCAGGCGTAGTGAACTCTATCGATTCAGCATGTAAAAACTGACGCTCTATGCCTTTGATGTCTCTGCGCCCATAGAGCTTATCTCCTACAATCGGATGCCCGATAGAAATCAAATGCACTCTGATCTGGTGCGTTCGTCCAGTTCTCGGCGTAACCGAAACCAGAGTGAATTGACCATTACTATCCTTTGGCGTTTTGGAGCCTTGCTCAGTCCCGTCAGATTTAGGGCCAAGATATTTTACCACTTTATAATCAGTCACTGCCGTCTTAGACATTTTTTGCGAACGCGTACTGCGTTTGGTAGTTCCGCCGACGATTCCTAGCGGCTTATCGATGGTGCCGGAGCGTTGTTTTATATGGCCATGAACCAGCGCCAGATAAGTTTTAGTGATCTGGCGCGTCTGAAAAAGATTTTTTAAATAGTCAAAAGAGTCCTGATTGCGAGCGATGATCATAACGCCCGAAGTATCTTTATCTAATCGATGTACTATGCCCGGACGCACAGCTGGATCGTCGCCAACCACCTGAACTTCCGGAAAATTCTTAACCAACCAGTCAATTATAGTTGCCTGATCCCCTTTGTGCTTAGTGGGGGCTGGATGTACTAATAAGCCAGCCGGCTTATTGATCACCAGAAGATCATCGTCTTTGTATAATATCTCGATATCTATATTAGACATATTGTGCTTATTAAACCTCATTGCCCCTTAAAATAGAAGACCCCCGATAGTCATCGGAGGGCTTCTATAGAGTTAAAGGTTGTCCAGAATAATAGTTGTTGCGGATAGGATATTAGACTGATCGTGAGGGGGTCAATCTACTATCCTTACATCTGATATAACACCGGCCCCAAAAGGTTGGTTTCGCGCAATGGCGGTAAATAAAATCCCCCGCCTATGGCGGGGGCTGTATAATTATTTTACTGGCTTGGCGGTGGATAGGGCTCGAGCACCCATTGTCTACCGGGCCTATAGGCACGAACGGCTGCTGTGCCTGCAGGGAAATCGTTGTCCCAATAAATAATGCGCAAACTCTGTCAAGCCAGCAATTATCTCCTCTTAAAATATATAGCTAAAGCACGCCCCAGATCCCTCAAAACTAGCGCACCCAGTCCTAAAACCAAAAGAATAGCTACCTGCACCAGTGGATTGGTGCCCAAAAAAGCATTGAAAAGATATTTCAAAAAGGCCCAATAGGTTGCATCCCCTAGTTGGCCAATTGCCGCATTTTTTAAAACTTCGGATACAAAAACTTTATGTGCAAATATTTTTAAACCTAATGCTGCCACCAAAACCTGTACCAACATCAACGGCAAAATTCGGCGCACAAACCAAATGGCATATATTCTCCAAAATAAACGGCTCTTGATGGTAGGATTCATGCTTCGGTACTTATTTTATAAAATAGTTTTTTAGCTCGAAACAATCGCATCTTCAATGTCGCAGTAGTAATATCCTCAATCTCGCAAATATCTTTGTACGACTTGTCTTCTAAATAGTATAACCTCAATACCTTGGCTAAATGTTCCGGCATTTTATCTATTACTAGCGCCACGGCTGCCTTGGCATCGCTAATATCGGCTAGATCCCGGCCATCTTCACCTGACGGCATCTCATGATGGACTAATGGATCTAAATATTCTTCCTTGCCAAATTTCTTTTTCAAATCTTGGTAATGAGTAAAAGAAGTATTCATCAGAATTTTATAGGCCCAGCTTTTGAAAGCAATGCCCGGCTTCTTTTCAAACTTGTGGCCATATTTATATATTTTAACGAAGGCCTCCTGGACTATGTCCTCGGCCTCCTCTCGGCTTCTGACTACGCCCATAACTTTGCGCAAAAAAGCGGCCTGATATTTATCAACCAATATAGAAAAATGAGACGGGTCCTTGAGGGACAGCTTCAAAACCTCCTCATCAGGAAGCTCCGAAGCCGAATCTTGTTTTTTATCTTCAATCTCCTTCATAAATTAATGCCTTGGGATTATATAAAAATCACAATCTCTAATGCCAATAATCTAACACAACTGGCTATGATTGGCAATTTATTAAATAAAAACTCCCGAGTGTTAAGTCGGGAGCTCGCTTACCAATAAAAACATGGGCCATGCCTCCTCTAGGCAACTGGTTGTGAAAGGACTGCCGAGTTAAATCAACCTTAAGCCATTCTACCACATGGTTTATAATTGTCAACCCGCTGTGCGCTCAGCGCCCACCGACTCTCTCAATTCAAAGCAACCATACTTTACACCTCATATATGATGTTGTTAATCTTTGATAAGGCACATTTGGCCTCGACCGAAGCGTCGGCTCTCAATGGTAGAGCGGTCCGATGTCCATCGGACCGGTCGGAGCACTTTGTTTGTCTAATATTATGATATGCGCGTTTAGCTCAGTGGTAGAGCGTTTCATTGACATTGAAAAGGTCGGAGGTTCAATCCCTCCAACGCGCACCAAATTGGACTTCGTGATTTTTTGGCCGATTCTTGTCGGAGTATTTTTATAGAAGTCTCTCGGGCAATTCGGCGGCTAAGCCAATATAGGTAGCTGGCGTTAGTTTATAAAGTCCCGATTTCTCCCATTCGGGGATATTTAGTTCACTGATTATTTTGCCCACAATATCTTGAGTAACTAATTTGCCCTGCATTGATTTTTTAACATTCTCATAGGCATCGTCTTGACCATGCTTGCGCAAGATCGTTTGGATGGCTTCACCCAATACCTCCCAATGACTATCTAATTCTCCATTCAAAAAATTTTTATCAACTTTCAGCTTAGCCAATCCCTTCAATACATTTTTATACGCCAGCAATGAATGTGCCAACGGCGCCCCTTGGTTCCGTATTACTGTACTATGACTTAAATCACGCTGCATTCTGGAAATAGGTAGGGTTGCGGCCAAATGCCCCAGAACAACATTGGCCATACCTAAATTGCCCTCGGCATTTTCAAAATCTATAGGATTAATTTTATGCGGCATGGTACTAGAGCCGACGACTCTACCTTCAACAGATTGGATAAATATGCCACGGCTAATATATAACCACATATCCCTAACGAGATCGATTAAAATTGTGTTTATTCTCTGGATGGCATGGCAACCTTCGGCTAGAGAATCGTAAGACTCCACTTGAGTGCTTAATAATTTTGGCTGTAGCCCAAATTGATTAATTAATTTACTACTAAAATTCACCCAATCAATTTTCGGGTGAGCTATGACATGCGCCCCCCAAGTACCAGTCGCGCCGCTAAACTTGGCCTGCAATTGCAAAGATGCTAACTGTTTAATTTGTCTATTTAATCTTTCAACATAAACTCCAAATTCTTTACCAAGAGTAGTCGGCGTAGCTGGTTGACCATGCGTCATGGCAAGCATAGCTTGTTTAGCGTGGCGCCTAGCCAGCATTGCTAGCTTTCTATTGACCTTATCAATCTGTGGCAAATATACTTTAGTAATTGCATCTCGCCAAGCCAAAGAATAACTTATATTATTTATATCTTCCGAAGTCAGAGCGAAATGAACCCAAGTTGTCAGCACAGCGCAAGAAGTATTCTTGAGCTTATCACGCAAAAAATATTCAATCGCTTTTACATCATGACGAGTGGTGCGCTCAATCTGCTTAACAGCTACTGCGTCGGCCGAAGAAAAACGAACATAAATATTCCTAAGAGTATTTATATCTTTTTTCGATATTTTTTTAGGTAATTTTAATCTACGATCACAAGCTAGAGCTATCAGGTATTCCACCTCCACCATCAAACGATACTTAATCAATGCCGCTTCAGAAAAAAACTTAGACAATCCACCTGTTTCCGAGGCGTAGCGTCCATCAATTGGCGATATGTTGTTTAAATAGTCCATGTTTATTTTATAACAGTTTCTGACCTATCTTTGCCAAAAGAAACAATTCCAACTGGACAATCTATTTGGCGCTCGATATATTCCAAATATTCTTGCATGGTCCTTGGCAAGGCTGAATAACCCTCAGATTTAATAGTTTCGATGTCATTATCAGTCAGCTTGGGCCAACCCCTAAGCGTTTCGTAGTGCGGCACCGCCTTTCTCATCTTATCCAAACTAGCCGGCATTTCATTGACCCACTGGTTATCAATTTTATAGGAAGTGCATACTTTTATTTCCGGCATGTCGCCCAAAACATCAAGCTTAGTTACCGCCAACTCCGTAAGCCCACTGGTTCTGACCGCTTGCCGCAACTGGACTAGGTCGAGCCAACCAATGCGACGCGGCCGCCCAGTGGTTGTGCCATACTCACTACCATTCTCTCGTATCAGCTCGCCAACTGAATCAGTCAATTCCGTCGTAAATGGACTCGTGCCCACTCGACTAACATAAGCCTTCGCCACCCCGATAATTCGCTTGCGACAATTCAAGCCCACACCACTACCAACTTCGGCATAGCCAGCCACATTATTAGAGCTAGTGCCATGAGGATACATCCCATGATCAGGATCTAGCGATAATCCCTGCGCACCTTCAAAAAGTATTTTATGCCCATTACGAAAAGCTTGGGCCAGTTCCAATTCCGTATCATCAATATATGACTTAATCTCTTGACCATAAGCCAAATATTCCTGATAAATTATTTCCAGCGGTGTGTTGAAGTCATATTTAAAAACCGCCGTTAAAATTTGGTGATTAAAATTGTAAGCTTTCTCTAATTTTTCACGTAACAATTCTGGCTCTAATAAATCACCAACACGAATCCCATGACGATACATTTTATCGGCATATACCGGAGCGATGCCACGACCGGTACTACCGGCAGCTAGATGCGCCTGGTGACCGGAGAGAGCGGCATCCATGGCTTCGTGGTAAGGCATAATTACATGGGCACGTTGGCTAATCTTCAATCTGGGATTTATGCCGCGTTCTTTTAATTCTTCCAACTCACCGATTAAAACCTTGGGGTTAACTACAACGCCATTGCCTATTATGGAAACTGCGCGTGAAGAAAGAATGCCAGACGGCAAGATGTGAAATTTATAAATTTCATTACCAACTTTGACAGTATGGCCAGCGTTGTTGCCTCCATGAAAGCGAACGACATAATCAACGTCGTTAGCAAAAAAATCTGTTATTTTACCCTTACCCTCATCGCCCCATTGCGTACCGACAACAACTGTAATTTTATCTGGGACTAGATGATCCATAATTAGGTAATGGCAGTTACATCATGCGGGCCGCTCTCCTTGCGGCCGGCGTTAGTGATTCGATAAAATTCTACGTTTTGTTGCAACTCGGCAACAGTGCGCGCATTAACATAGCTCATGCCAGACCTAAAGCCACCCAATAATTGTGTGGCAATATCAGTCATTGGGCCTTTATAAGGCACGATAGATTCCACGCCTTCTGGAACAACTTCGCTCAATTGTTTATTTTCCTGATTGATGCCACTGCGCTTATGCGCCACCGTAAAACTAGCACTACCACGACAAATCTTATATTTCTTATCCCCCTTGTGCATTACCACACCCGGACTTTCCTCTGTGCCAGCCAATAAACTGCCCAACATAACGCTATCGGCGCCAGCACCGATGGCTTTAACTATGTCGCCAGACTTTTGTATGCCACCATCAGCAATAATTGGCACGCCATATTCCTTGGCAACCTCGGCAGCCTCCATAACTGCTGTAAATTGAGGCACGCCACATCCAGTAACCAGGCGAGTTATGCAAATCGAGCCCGGACCGACGCCGACTTTTACAGCATCAACCCCGGCCTCACACAATTCTAGCGCACCATCACCCGTGGCAACATTACCGGCTATCAATTGAACATCGCCACAATTCTTTTTTATAGCCGCAACAGCCTCAAGCATAAGATCCGAATGCCCATGAGCAATATCAATAACCAAAAAATCTGCCCCCGCCTTGATTAATTCTTGGGCTCGCTCCAAATAATCACCTTTAACGCCGATGGAACCGCCGACCATCAACCTGCCTCGCTTATCGAGGCTGGCATTGGGGTATCTAATAATTTTCTTTATATCGTCACTAGTAATCAAACCGATAACTCTATCTTCATCATCAACCAGCGGCAATTTTTCTACCTTATGCTTAGCAAACATGGCCTTGGCCTCCTCCAAGCTCGTACGAGCGCTACCCACAACCAACTCAGCACGTGGAGTCATTATATCTTTAACTTTAAAATGATGGCCGTTAGCAAACAAAAAATCGCGGCTCGATAAAATGCCTAATAATTTATTTTGGTTATCAGCAACTAACAACCCGGTAACGCCAATGGACTCGGCATATTGACGAGTTTCTGGAATATTTTTTTCGGGGTCAACAATATACGGCTCTGCTATGACGTGGCTTTGCGCTCTTTTCACGCGCCTCACTTCTTCAACATTGTCATCGATAGTCATGAATCGATGCAAAACACCCACTCCGCCTAAGCGAGCTATCTCTACGGCCATCTGGGCTTCGGTAACTGTGTCCATATTGGCACTCACAAGCGGCGCATTGATATTAAGTTTTTTTGTGAGCCGAGTTCTAGTATTGGCCTCTCCTCGTGATTTTAAGGTAGAGCGCTTTGGCCTGATTAAAACGTCATCGTAAGTTAATGCTATGGGTATTTCTCGCATAAAATTTATAAATTATTCAGGCCGTCCGCTCACACAACAGTTCTAATTATATCACGAAGGGCGACTAGTGGCTGTTAATAAAGACTGGATAAAAAATACCCCCGACAAAATGTCGGGGGGCTATTCACATTATTTTCAATCGCTCTCAAAAGTCGAACATCAATCCTAGCTGAAACTGATCGCGGTCATAATCGTAATTTTCAAAATTCTGCCAATGATAATAGCCAATGAATAGATTGTGACGTCGGCCGGAAACAAACCAACCCACATTACCATCTTCGTTCATGGTGGCGCCAGCATCAACTTGGCCATCTTCGATGTACCAACGATGTTTAAGGCGCGACTCATCAACTGTCCGATCATTGCCATAAACTTTATACCAATCGAGGCTAAAGAAATTGTCGCCATTATAATAGTAGTCAGCACCTAGTTGTGGCAAGAATAGATTACGGCCACCTTCAGATATATATTGAATGCCCAGTCGACCCACTACGCCACCGCCTAAGCCTCTCTCGGCCATTATTTTGGGGATTAACACTTCTTCATCAGGAGTTCTAATTAGATATAGCGTCGGGTTCAAAATCCAATCTAGGCTTTCAAAATATGTTCCGGCTAAATAACGTTCTTGCTTATTATCGCCCCGACCAACAACAGATAAATCCAAATAAGTATTCTTATAACTGACATAAGCACCCGGGCCATCTAGTGATCTTTCGTTAGAGTCATCGATTACTTCATATCTTGGCATTACTCGCCAATCATGATCATCGCGCGGCGGAGCCACGCCATTACAGCCAGTAAGGAATAGGCACAAAGCCAACGACACAATAGTCGTGTTAACTCCTCGCCACTTACCAGAAAGACGACGATAAATATAGATCCAAAGCGCACTAGCTCGCATAATCAGCTGACCGACAGCATAAAATGGATACAGAAAAAGAGTCGCTAATGAATTGCGCATCGAAGCCCTACTGCGCAATGACCAGAAAGTAATGGTTTCGAGCGACAGGTATAGAGCATATAACAGTGCCACCAATGGCCAATAGCCTACGACCATTAAATAAGCTAGTGAAATAATCTTAAGATGATCGATAGCAATATCCACCACCTGATAGCTCATTTCCATGCGTAGCCTCCCAGGAATGCCCTTCTTAAACAATAGTTTGATAAAAAGCGGCATAATGCGCCACAAGCCAGGCCACCATTTACCTAGTCGTTGAGTAATCAATGCGCCCAAACTATCAGGCACATCCGTTTTAACTACCGTAGGAGAAAAAATGATCTTGCCGTCAGCTAATAGCTCAATAGCGGTTCTTTCTAAATCATCACCGGGGAAAATTTCAGTATGCAGCGGCGCTAATTTCAAAATACGGTCAGTGCGAAATAAGCTAGCAGCACCACTAACACAAGGCACGGTAGCAGTAGCGCCATGGTAAACGCGTGTTAAATCCATCGCCTTGCGATATTCATGTTTCTGAAAATCGATAAGCATATTCCCCAACCAAGCCCCACGGCGATAATTATCGGCTGGCACAATATTAAAAGCACATGCAGTATTCTCGCCGATATGGGGGCTGTGGAAATCTTCACTCAGATATATATCAGCATCAAAAAACATAACATAAGGAGTTGCCGCCTCCTTGACAGCCGCATGTTGCGCTTGAGCCTTGCTGGTATGCTTTCGCTTGATGACAACAATATCTGGGAAGTGCCACTCGGCCGTTTCAGCAGTACCATCACTGCTACCATCATCAACCACAATAATATTCTTGAAATGTCGCCTGATAGAATTAATAGTCGCCACAATGCTATCAATCTCGTTAAGGGTGGTGATTATAGCCGTAACCTCATTAAGGTCGAGCCGCTCATCTGTAAATTTTATCCCCCTTGCCATCAATAACTCCCAAGCGGTCTTGCTTGCGTCAATCATAAAGATTGCCAGCATCAACCATAGCGGCCAGAATTCTAGATATTTCAATCGACACCTCTTTCAAAACTAAATTTACTGGGGTTTCAATGAGCTAACCTAGAGTAACGAATTATTGCTCTTTTGACAACGAATCATAAGCTAGTTTATGATGCCTATAAATAGATCATTAAAAACCAAACAAGGAGTCTGCAATGAAAAGGCTGGTCATGTGCTTACCAAATAGATTTGACATAACTTATCACCTATCGACTAACCGTTGGATGCAGCCACATATACGACCAAATAAAGAGCTGGCCAACAAACAATGGTTTACGCTCTTCACATCTTTATTGCAACGAGCTTCGGTGTTTGTAGCCCAACCAAAAGATGGGCTACCCGATATGGTTTTCGCCGCTAATGCCGGGCTGCTGTACCGCAACATGGTAATCCTTAGTAATTTTTTCCATGAAGAACGCAGGCGAGAAACAGCAGCTTACGCCAAATTCTTTAGAGAATATTGTGATCGCGAAAATGTTTGGGCATTACCCAACGGCGCATTTTTTGAAGGCCAGGGCGATGCGATCTGGCTCGATGATAATAGAATTCTTATAGGCCATGGCGTCAGAACAAACCTATCTGGCGTAAATAAAGTTGGCAACATCTTGCGAAAATATAATCCATCGATAGAAATCATTCCCTTGCCTATGAAGCCACCCGAACAGATCCCAGCCAATGAGCCTCTCTTTTATCATCTCGACACCTGCCTACTCCACCTACCCAAAGCGAAAAGCTTCATGATATATAAAAACGCCTTTCTGCCAGAGGCAATCGATACATTACATAAACTAGGCAATATTGCGCCGGTAGAACTGGAAGAAGCCAGTCAATTTGTGTGTAATTCATTCGTCGTTGATGACGAGACAATCTTCGTGCCATGGATAAATGACCGTCTAAAAATTATTCTAAATAGATTGGGCTATACCAATATTAAAGTTTTTGATATGTGTGAATTTATAAAAGCGGGCGGCTCCGTGAAATGTCTTATATTGGACCACCAACAATAATAACAGATCCTCCGATACATATCGGAGGATTTTTTGTTGTAATCTGTTATAATAAAATCTATGAGTAATAAAGCTATTTTCAAAACAATTAAAAAAGTTATGCCAGCAGTCGTGTCAATCAGCATATCAAAAAGCTTGATTGATATTGAAAAAGAGATACCGCCAGAGTTGTGGCAGATGCTGCCATTCCCCGATCATCATTTGGATATACCGGAGTCGGCCATTGATGCTCATGGACGAGTAAAAATCGGTGGTGGATCGGGATTTATAGTTAAAAACGACGGCACCATAATTACCAACAAACACGTTATCGCTGATCCACATGCCGAATATACTGTTATCACCGACGACGAAAAGCGTTATAAGGCCAGAGTCTTAGCGCGCGACCCAATCGATGATATCGCAATCATAAAGATAGAGGGCGCCGAAAAGAACAGCTTCCCAATAGTGGAGCTTGGTAATTCGTCCAATCTTCAGTTGGGACAGTCTGTTTTGGCAATCGGCAATGCCTTAGGCCTTTTCAAAAACACCGTATCTTCTGGCATCATCTCTGGCCTAGCCCGATCAATCACTGCCGCACCAGATCCGAAATCACCGATGCAAGAACTCCGTGGGTTAATCCAAACCGATTCCGCTATAAATCCGGGTAATTCAGGCGGCCCACTAGTCGATCTAGAGACTGGCAAAGCCATCGGCATTAATGCCGCTATTGTATTTGGTGCCCAAAACTTGGGCTTTGCTATCCCAGTTAATGCGGTTAGACGCGACCTTGAAGATTTAAAAAAACACGGCCACATACGCCGACCCTTGCTTGGCTTGCGCTATATAACACTTGATGAGAACTTAAAAGAAAAAATGAGATTGCCAGTTGATTATGGCGCGATGATCATGGGCCCAAAACAGATGATGCCGTCCATAGTACCTGGTAGTCCAGCCGATAAGGCTGGTCTAAAAGAAAACGATATTATAATTGAATGTGATGGCAAAAGATTGGACCACGGCAAAACCATACAGGACGTCTTGGAAGAAAAGGCGGTTGACGATATGTTGAAATTAAAAATTCTACGCAATGGAAAAGAAGTTCATGCCGAGATCAGGCTAGCAGAACGTAAGTTAGCTGAAAAGATCGGCGAGTAATTACTGGACAGATAGGATTTAGCTTACTATACTCTCTTAAAGCTCTTTAACATAAAGCTCGTCGACGGCGAGCCGTGGTGGCACGCTTGTCGGCCAGCTTCATTCGGAGGCTAGCCACATGCTGAATAGAATAATAATTCCTTTTATAATTCTTACGATAGCTATCTTCGGAACTATTAGTTGCTCCCATACTGGGGCTGATTATGACGGCAATCAGGTTGAAGCCGCTAACGAAAACATGGATGATTTTACTGTTTTATCTTCTCATGAGATTACGGTTGATTATTCTCGCTCGACCGAAGATATGTTGGCCGATAACTATCATCACTTCTATATGAATGCCGATGTTCCAGGCTTAGGCGGTAACACTGTTGCCGAGGTGACTGTTTATTTAATTGAGTTTAGAAATTATGAATCAATTACGACCAGCGATATCCTGGACCGGTTGTCTGAAAAAGGTTATAGATCTGCCAATACTAACGAATTGCTGTTTCTGGACGAGAAATATCCACACTTGCGCCAAACACATAGCATGGGAGCAGCGCACTACACCGAGGGCGGTATAGTTATCACCGGCGTGGTAAGTTATAATTGGCATTATTGTTTTATCGCCATCATGTCGGAAAACTATCCCGGAGAGTGGAAAACCGTTCCCGGCTACACCACTACGGTCGTAGCAGTCAAGGAATAATAAATACAGCCCGCAAGCTTTAGCTTGCGGGCTATTTAATTATCATTTCAAGAAACTCTTATCGGGATAGAATGAATCTAACGGCTTCCAAAACTTAGACATCATCTCATTAAGATCTACGCTCTCAAGTACTTCGTAGCGCCATTTCCATTCACGACCATTTTTGATATCTTCGTCAGCAAGCCGACTAATCTCGGTTAGCAACTCCTTACGATACTCGTAAACCATATCAATACGGCGTGACGATAGGAAGTAGCCGATGAGGCAGATGAACGCGATGATGAAAAGCGTGGTAAGGAAAAAACTTATTGGCCAATCGTCCTCCAAGAGCGGTTCGGGTAATCCTAATATGTTAAACAACTATTGCGATTATAACAGCGATATATGTTATTTGTCAAGCATGGGTGAAAATCCAAGAATTTACTCCACCGTTACTGACTTGGCTAAATTGCGCGGCTTATCTACATCATGTCCGCGCGCAACGCCAATATAATAAGCGAACAACTGAAGCGGCACTATGGACAATAATGGCGTCAAAGATTCCATCGTTTTTGGGACATAAATAACATCGTCGGCCACAGTTTTAATATTACGATCACCTTGAGCCGCAATGGCTAAAATCGGACCCCCGCGAGCTTTTATTTCTTCCAGATTAGAAATAACTTTTTCATAAACACGCCCTGGCATAACGATAGCTACAGTCGGAAAGTTTTTATCTATTAAGGCGATGGGGCCGTGCTTCATTTCGCCCGCGGCATAGCCTTCGGCATGAATATAAGATATTTCTTTTAATTTCAACGCGCCCTCCATAGCGGCCGGATAATTATAGCCACGCCCAATATATAAAAAGTTATTATATCTAGCATATTTCCGCGCCAAAGCTTTAATGCTTTTGGATTTTTTGAGTACTGATTCTATTTTAGAAGGGACCAGCGCCAGCTCTTCTAAAAGTCTCTTGTTTTTTCTAGAGTTTGGCCAATGCAATGATATTAAATTGAGCACGGCTAATTGGGACAAAAATGCTTTGGTGGAAGCTACGCCAATTTCTGGGCCAGCATGATTATAAACACCAGCCACAGTCTCGCGAGCTATACTTGAACCAACAGCATTAACAATGCCCAATGTTAAGTATTTGCGACTGTTGGCCTTGGAAAGAGCGGCTAAAGTGTCGGCCGTTTCACCCGATTGAGAAATAAAAAGTGCGGACGTATTTTTATGTAATGGGCTGCTATAATAACGATATTCGGAAGCCAATCTTATCTCAGTTGGTAGATTAGCAAAATCTTCAAAAAGCATCTTACCGATTATCCCAGCGTAATATGATGTACCGCAAGCCGCAATCTCAAGCCGATTTATCCTAGCTAGTTTTGCCTCCACCGATTCTAGGCCACCTAGTTTAATCAAGTTTTTTTTAGGAAAAAGCCGGCCACGCAAAGCCGCCCTTACCACTTCGCCACCCTCAAAGATCTCTTTCAACATAAAATGCGGGTAGCCTTCTTTTTGAGCATTTTCTAAATCCATATCCAAACGTTCAATGCGCGGCCTGACTCGCCCCATCTTGAGTCCATTCAACGAAATTGTTCCCTTTTGGCCATCTTTAAGATAAACAACTCTTTTGACTAGGCCGGCCAAGGCCGTCGCATCGGAAGCTAAATAATATTCGCCGCGACCGATCCCGACAACCAGAGGGCTACCTAAGCGTGCAAAATAAATCTTATTGGGTTCGTCTTTATTTATAACCGCTAAGGCGTAAGCCCCGACTATTTTTTTAAGCGCTTGATCAAAGCCATATTCCTCGATCAGATGCGCAATTATTTCAGTGTCAGTTTGTGAACGAAAGCGGTGACCCAACTTAGTCAATTGTACTTTGAGCTCTTTATAATTTTCGACTATGCCGTTATGAACCAATGAAATCTCCTTATGACAATCTATATGCGGGTGAGCATTGCTTTCATTGGGCACGCCATGAGTGGCCCAGCGCGTATGGCCGATAGCACTAGTAGCCGGCAATGACCTGTGGCCATCAATAGCCTTCCCTAAGCTATCTAATTTGCCAACTGCCTTTATGACATTAATCCCCAGCTCATCATCGGGGAAATTAAAAAAGGCTACGCCTGCAGAGTCGTAGCCTCGATATTCTAATTTTTTTAAATTAGCAAAAACTATGGGCAAGCCTTCCTTTTTCCCGATGTAAGCAGCAATTCCACACATGAGGTTATTATATATAGTATAACCCCAAAAATTCAACACTTTGATTCATGACGATTTATAAACTGTTCCGTCTCGTCCAAATTAATTTCTATATGCCCCAATAATCTTTCGACATTATCACTACAGCCACCGCCAGTCTTCAAGATATCTCTGACCTTCTGCCGATGATCATCAACCTGCTCAAAACAAATCTCCAACCATTTCCGGTCGAAGCCTACGTCAGCGACTTTTTCAGATCGATCACGTTGAGCATTATATCTTTCTTCCAGCCCCCACAGTCGTGGCCAAAATTCATCTTTGGCCCTCTTGAAAAATAAGAACTTACTGCCGATCACACCGACACGCCACATCACCAAAAAGACAATTATCAGAATGAATAATATGGTCCCCATAGGATCTCCTCCTTATCAAAATGCTAAAATAATTATTGCGCACCAGCGCAATCTTATCAAGCCGAAAAAACTAAACCCGTGACCTAGACGATAAAATTAATCAACCGATCCTCAACAAAAATTATTTTCTTAATCTGGCTATCGCCGATCCATTTTTTGACATCTGGCTCTGATAAAGCCGACCTCTCGGCTTCTTCCTGGCTGATCCCGCTGGCAACCAAGATCTTACTTCGCAACTTGCCATTAACTTGAATCAATAATTCAAATTCTTCTTCTGCTATCAATTCTGAGTTAAATTTCGGCCATGGCTCCAGATGTATTGATGTCTTGTTGCCTAAATTTCCCCATAACTCCTCGGCAATATGCGGCGCAAATGGAGCCAGAACCAATAAGAACCTAGTCCAAATCTTCTGGTTAATTTTTTCTCGCGAAAAACATTCATTTATAAAAATCATCATGGCACTGATGGCTGTGTTAAAAGCCATGCTCTCTATATCCTCGGCAACTTTTTTGACGGTTTTGTGAGCCAATCTCTCCAAGTCTTTGCCATCTACATCATCGTCCAATTTATCAGTACCAATTTTCCAAACCTTTTCCAAAAACCTGCTGGTACCCAAAATGCCACGCGGATCCCAAGCTATAGATTGCTCAAATGGTCCCATAAACATTTCGTATAAACGGAGTGCATCGGCGCCAAATTCTTTTACTAAATCATCGGGGTTGATAACGTTGCCCTTGGATTTGGACATCTTTACGCCCCCTTCGGCTAAAATCATTCCATGAGAAGTTCGTTTTTTATATGGCTCGGCCACTGGCACAAAGCCCAGATCGTATAAAAATCTATTCCAGAAACGAGAGTACAAAAGATGAAGAACCGTATGTTCCATCCCACCGTTATACCAATCAACAGGCATAAAATATTTTAAATTATCATTACTGGCAAATTCTTTTTTATTATGTGGATCGCAATAACGCAAAAAATACCAGCTGGACCCAGCCCAATTGGGCATAGTGTCAGTTTCGCGTTTGGCTGGCCCACCGCATTTGGGGCATTTAGTATTTACCCATTTCTCTATGGCCGCTAGAGGCGATTCGCCGGTATCGGTCGGCTGATATTTTTTTACCTTGGGCAATTCCACTGGTAAATCTTCTTCTGGCACAGCCACCCAACCTTGTCCTGCGGGATTGTCTAAGGCACATTTTTCGCAATGCACCAACGGAATCGGCTCGCCCCAATATCGCTGACGAGAAAACACCCAATCACGCAATTTATACTTCACCGTCGTTTTACCGCCAACAAATTCAGTGATGGCTTTTTTGGCCGCTTCGCTATCCATACCGTCAAACTTTCCGGAATTAGCCAACTTACCACTGCCAATATAGACGCCGCCACTAACCGAACCGCTGTCAATGACTGTTTTTATCGGCAGATTGAATTTTTGGGCAAACTCAAAATCTCTTTCGTCATGAGCCGGCACAGCCATAATGGCGCCAGTGCCGTAAGAAGCCAAAACATAATCCGCTACCCAAATTGGTATTTCTTCATCGTTGGCTGGATTAATGGCCTTAATTCCTTTCAGCTCAACGCCAGTCTTTTCTTTCTTCTCTTCCGTTCTTTCTATGTCTGTTTTTTGAATGGCTTTTTGAATATAGTTGTCGATTTCTTGACGGTTGATTATTGGTAATTTATCACTTGCTAATAATGGATGCTCCGGCGCCACAACCAAATACGTTGCTCCAAAAAGCGTATCTGGTCGCGTGGTAAAGGCCTCTATATCTCCATCTACACCTGATAATTTAAATTTCAACAAAACCCCCTCTGATCTACCAATCCAATTCTCCTGTTGAATCTTGGCCTGCGGTATATAATCGACATCGTTTAGCCCCTCCAATAATTTATCGGCATACTCGGTAATTCTAATCATCCACTGTTCCTTGGTCTTTTTTTCAACCGGTCCACCACAACGGTCACAAACGCCACCTACTGCCTCCTCGTTAGCTAAGCCGATTTTACAACTCGGACACCAATTTATCGCTACTTTATCTTTGTAAGCCAAGCCATTTTCAAAAAACTTTAAAAACATCCATTGTGTCCATTTATAATATTCGGGGTCGGTAGTGTTTACCTCCCTACTCCAATCAAAAGAAAATCCCAATGATTTTAACTGGCGGCGAAAAGTGTCGGTATTCTTTTTGGTGGCCGCCTCTGGAGAAATGCCGGTTTTGATGGCATAGTTTTCAGTTGGCAAACCAAAGGCATCCCAGCCGATTGGATATAAAACATTATAGCCCTCCATGCGACGCTTTCGCGAAATGATATCCATAGCTGTATTGCTACGGATATGACCGATGTGCAAACCATCACCCGAAGGATAGGGAAATTCAATCAATGAATACCACTTCTTTCTACCAGAATCCTGCGCTTCATATATACCATCCTTTTCCCATTGCCTCTGCCACTTAGATTCGATTTTCTTAAAATCGTACTTAGCCATAGACAATATAAATTATACATCAAAAATCCCCGGTGGGAAGCCGAGGATTTTAAATATAATCGGACAAATTGTCGGCTATTGCGCCATTTCTTGATTTTGTGGCGCCGCTTTTCCTTTCATCACAAAAGCAACGATGGACAAAACAATACCAGCTATAACAACGAGATATAGGCCAATGCCGACGCCACCGCCACCGCCCAATACCTGGAAAATCGGATTATCGCCAACAACATTGTTTATATCAACTATCTTCCAAACGCCAATGGCTGCGGCCAAAACGCTCGAAACGATAGCGCCCCAAAGCATCCCACCACGCAATGATTGAGATTTATCGCCCAACAGAGAAATTATCAATGGGATAGCGAATAGACCAAAAGTTACCCAACCATCTCCTTGCGTGCCGGAAATAGAACCAAGACCCGGGATTGTTGCCCAAGGCACAAAAGTAGCGGCCATTCCAACGGCAGCTAAAATCAAAATTGTTAATCTTTGTTTATGCATTTTTATAATTTAAAACTCTTAAATCCGACCTTTATTAAATTAAATCAGATGTACTGAATATCAATAGCATTAATAATTAATGGTCTTAAGGAGGGAGTCTATCGCTTTATCAACTTTATCAAAATCATCAGCTGGGCCCAATGTCATAAGTTGCATAAGTTTGCCACCATTGATTAGAAATATGGAGGCTGTATATCCTTCTAAATCCTCGTCTGGCTGTGGATAGGGCCCTTCCATAATTTTCGGCCTTGATGCTCTAGTGGCATAGATGATAACTCCTTCGTTGCCGGCATCAATTTCTCCAAGCCATTCAAATTGGCCTGAATCAACACTCATAGCTAATGGACTAGCCAATATAAGCTTATGACCCATCTCTAAAACTGACTCCAGCTCACTCCTCTTGTTAAGAGCATCTGGTATATCTACTAGCTCATATTCTTCTAGAAATAACTCGGTCGCGTCATAGGCAACAATTATGTATTTTGCAACTTCAATCTCTGACAATGCTGGATATACAAAAACAAATGACGGCTCTGATATGCCAAAAGAATCATCATAAAGCGACCAGTCTTCCGGCATGCTAACGGTAAAACCATCATTTTTATATTCTACGATATTAATCTCGCCTGACCCAGAAAATAAAAAGTAACCGGCAACTATCAGAACTACTAAAGATAAACTAATTAATATTTTTTTCATATTTCCTACCTCCCTATAAGTTGGTTGATATTAACAAACTAGTAATGATTGTGTATGTGTTTTGGTATTTATGCCATTATGCCGCTCTTCTCCAAATAATATTTTACTCCAGCCCGGACAATGCTATAGCCATCGCCTCCTCTAAAGATATATATGAGCTTGGCACACTGACAGAAACTGGGGCATTATAATCCTTGAAAATTACGACTAGATCAACGACTACCGGCACTGTTGCTCCAGCTAAAGAAAGCGTTATCTTATAAAGTAATTTATCACTCTTGCCAATCCAGATTTCACCTCCGATAGCCGGCATCACCGCAAACCCCTTATCAATGCTGGCTTTGAGCGCGGCTATTTCTTTAGCAGTAAAAGCGCGCGATTGTGCTGTTTGAGTAATTTCAACTAGAAATTTGGATAGTGACTCCGTCTCTATTGAAAATTTATAATGATAGACGTCTACTCCGCTGATTTCTTCGTCAGCCAAGACCTCGGTCACCTTAATGATGTCTGAATTCTTCAACGCTTGCTGCACCTGCTCTTTCTGCTCCTCAGTGTATTGAGTCTTGTAGGCACCGAATTGCTGTAAGTCTTCTAAGCCAAGCTTAATCCATAGCTTATTTAACGCTAAGATGGATTCGTAACCAAAAGTTTTGAGCAGACTAGCCGCGCCGGATAAATCGGCTTTTACATAACTAGATCCGCCGGACAACACAAAATCCAAGGCCAAAGAAAGCGGAAAGCCGCTAGCTGGATTACTGTTGAAAGTAAAGGATGCCTTGCTTTTAATATTATCTGCGTCACTGGTATCGCCAGAGGCAGTGATGACCATAGATGCTAACGCCCCACCCCGCAAATCTTTTATCTTCAAATCAACATTATAGGTGGCGGAATTTGTCTCATAAATACTGTCCCACATCTGGGCTATCACCGAACTGGGAGATGTGCCGCCTGACCAATAGACACCGACGCCAACGGCCACTACCAATATCGCGATAGCTCCGATGATTATAAATCTTTTAGACATATTATCTATTTTTTTATTAATTAATATTATTTAGGCTGGACTCGTACTTTAATATGTATCAATTTCCATTCTTGGCGCTCATATATATAGCCCAGCTCGAAATAAGCATCGGCAGTCTCCGAGGGATAATGGCCTTCCAAAACCAACGCCCTATTTGAATCGAACGACGGCGCATCATCAAAGACTGGCTCCACGCCATCAACATAAGAAAGATCCAATTGATTATCGATAAATGTTTTGAAGGCTGAATTTAGATCAGCAACCGTAAGAGTCTTTCGCCAAAACCTAGATACCGAATCATAGAAATCATCAAAATCCCCACCAGCAACAGCATCGGCAAACAAAGCCATGGTGTCGTCGACGAGCTCAATCAAGTCATCATTCGAAGGCATATCTGCTGTAGGCACCTTTAACGCACCATAGCTGAAATCATTGACCCTCCATTGGTCATCTGCTTTAACGAGCTCATAAACTACATCGGCTGTGAACCCATCTACCGTCACAATCATGCCCCTAAGTATAGACTCCATATCTGATGTATCTGCCGAAGCCCATTCAGCATAGTCATATTCGGTGGCCGCCGGTTGATTGTTGAACAGATTCTCCAGCACCGATAGTGGCGCCTTGTTTTTGGCGGCGTCAGATAAGCTGTCATAAGCCGCTTGCAAGTCGCCATCTCTCAGCAAAACTAAAAAATCTTCGGCTGCTTGTTCTGGCCCGCCAGTAGACTTATTGGTCATCGCAACACCAACGACAGCACCCACGACAACCAACGCCACTAAAATTATTATGTATTTCTTCATTCTACTGCTTATTTTAGGCTCCCTTGCCTACTTTCCACTTACCACCCTCCTTCACTAACGGCAATGGGAAAGTTTCCAAGCCAGAGCCAGCTACCGATATATTCACGGTTGCCACATCCCCATTAATAACTGCATCGCCAACTATTAGATCGCCTAGTAACCCAAATACACCAAAAACCGTTTTGAATTCCTCTAAGCTACTACCCACTTTACCAGCATCTGACAAATAATCATCCCAAGCTGTTTGGAAGTCGCCCGCTTTTACCAAAGCGAAGAACTCTTCTACGACCTGCTCCGGACCTGGACCACTAGACGATGACAAGAACCATACTGCCCCGCCAATTACTACCACGACCAATAAACCGATTAATACTTTTTGCATAATTTATTTAGTTAATTATTAATAATACAATTATAGCACTCTCGAGATAATTTGCACTTTTATTTTATACACAACTTGTATTTAGGCAAAATAATGGCGTATAGTTAAGCCATCGGTCGAAATAACAATCTAGATAAAAATATGCCAAATTTTGAAAATCCCGATCGCTCGTTAAATAAAGACGAAGTTGAAAAAGAATTAGATGAAGCTCGCAAAGAAATGGGAGAGCTACAAGCTAAGGCCGAAAACGGAGAAGAGGTAGACCAACAAAAAATCAAAGAAATAAGAAATAAAATCGATAATTTAAACAGGTTGCTGGGTAGCGATCTGTAACTAAAAACCGCCACGAGGACTCTCGGGGCGGTTTTGTTAAAGCACGCCAAAAACTTTTTTGTTGGTTTCAAAAACAGTAGCCACAACATCATCATAATCTATGCCTTTAATCTCGGCCAATTTACGAGCAGTTTCTATTATATAAGATGGCTCGTTACGCCGCCCGCGATATGATGCCGGGGCGACATAAGGCGCATCAGTCTCCAGCAGAATTCTATCTAGAGGCATACATTTGATGACTTCGTCGTAGTCACGAGCGAAGGTAATGACCCCACCGAAAGTAAAATAAAAACCAGCTCCCAATAATTTTTGGGTAACGCCCAAAGAACCTACATAGAAATGAACTATGGGCAATATCTTGAGCTGACTTCTGGCCACCAATAAATCCTCATAGGCGTCGTCGCTACCCTTCGACGGGCGACAGTGTATCATTAATGGCTTATTTACTTCATTGGCTATTTGAACTTGTTGAAAAAATATGTCTATCTGTTGTGACTTATTTTTTAGATTGTCTTCTCTCTCGCCCACTAATCGATAATAATCAAAACCGCACTCACCAACAGCTACCACTTTTGGGTGGGTGGCTAATTTTTTAAATTCGCTGGCGTCAAATTTTTCTGGTTCAGCGTTAGATTGCTCTTTCTCGTCGTGATGCCAAGTTGTCGATCCAATGTGGGACGGATGGAAGCCAACAGCTGCCCAGACATCGTCAGGATATTTTTCAGCTAACTCTATAGCTGACTTTGATGTTGAAAGCTGAGTGCCAACGGCGATCATTTTCACATTAGCTGATTGAGCGCGCTTAATAACCTCATCACGATCATTGTCGTAAGCTGGAAAATGGACATGAGTATGAGAATCGAAAATTGATGGCATAGTGATTATATGACTCCGGCGTTGCAGCTGGAGCCACTACATCCGATGCATTGTCAGAGCGTCGGGGTTGACAGATTTATTGTATCTGCTATACTTACCGTTATCAACCTAGGACTTTGAAAAACATGGATGCTGTAGCCATCATGCCGCAGCTGACGAGGACGCTTCTAAGGGGACGTTTTTCTATCTGCGTGAACCCCTTGATTGCTGCAGCATCCACCAATATTGGTCAACTCATGGTCAGAATCGGATAGGCCTTTCAGGTGATCCGACAAAACAGCGCAAGCTGGCGATCAGCATTGACCTCTAGGGCCTGCACCCGCCTGCCACCACGAGCTTAACCACAGCTCACCTGCGCCGAAGCAGCGGGTGCGGGCCCACCATATTAATAAGGGTCTGTAGTTTAATCAAAAACCGCTCCTTAGGGGGCGATGTCGACCTACGAAATCGACCGGACCCACCACCAAAACTTGCCCCACACTTGCCACGCCTAGTCTCACGAGCCAGGGTACGCCTTGGATGAGCTAGGGCCAAGTGTGGGGCACCAATTCATGCCCCCATCGTCTAAACCTAAGATCTCCGTTATAATATAACGGAGGAATGCAGGTCGTGAATCCTGCTGGGGGCTCCAATAAAAGGCGGAGCGAGGGCACAAACGCCCTCGAATTGCACGCGGGCACAGGCGCACTCAAGGCTTCGCCACAACACTGGCGACAGCAGTTGGGTGATTGCATCGGAACTCCGAGGGACAGTTCCGCTCTCGCTCCGCCCCCATCACAAGCCTCGATACGTTGGATGACGTATCGAGGCATTTTTTTATTCACTTCTCAATATAAACAATCCCGCGATCGACCACTTGCCCACCATAGTAAAATCTTTTAAGATGCTAGTAGATTTTTGATAATCGATTTCGACTCGAAAGGAGAAACAATTGGTGGCCAAAAAGGCTAAACGATACTGGGATCTAGTACTAACTGATTGGGATGGCACTTTGCACGATAGTATGATGCTATATTATGGCAGCGCTATTAAAATCTTTAAACATTTTGGCCTAAAACCACCATCTCTCGAAACTTATCGAGAAGAAATCTCCTCTGATTATATGGAGTCATTTTATTGGAAAAATGGTGTGCCACGAGATGCACCTATGGATGTGTTAAATAAAATTAACTTCCGGTTTTTCCGCAAGCACTGGAACGAGGCTAGATTGCATAATGGGACCAAGGATTTTTTGAGGACTTGTCAAGAATTACAGATACCAGTGGTTATTGTTAGCGCCGGCGCAACTTCAGTCATCATGCATAAATTGGTTGGTTCTAGAATTAATAATTTCATTGATGATATCAGAGCCGATATCCGTGGCAATAAAACATCTATTCTACAAGAAATTCTTGGGCAACGCGGCATTGCTCCTAGTAGATCACTATTCATTGAAGATTCTTGTGACGGCATTGAATCCGGAAAAGAAATTGGTATAAAAACAGTTGGCTGTACCTATGGCTTCCACACCCCAGAGCGCATAATCGCCACCAAGCCTGACCTTGTTATTGATGATGTGCGCCAAATGGTGAACGTCATCAAAAATGGGAGGCTACTATGAAAGCGCTGATAGCTTTGACTAGTGAACAATTAGGCGGCAAAGAAACTGCTGGTAAATGGTTGATTGAGCTAGCTAAGCAAGATGGTTTTACCGTAAGCCAACATCGTTTTTCCGATGTCCTCAATGATATTTTAGCACTACTTGATATTGATAAGACAAGATCGAATCTGCAGCAACTAGCCGCAGCACTTGATGACGCCTTCGGCAAAGGCACGATAACCAAAGCTGTGAAAGCTAGGTTCGAAAATGATAATGCCGTGATATTAATTATCGACGGCGTGCGTTGGCCAAGCGATGAGATTATGGTGCGCAATATAACTAACTCTATCCTGATCTATATTACCGCCGATCAGCATCTGCGCTGGCAAAGAACGCGCCAACGCTGTCGCAGCGGTGAGGAAAATAAAAGCTTGGCCGAATTCTGCCAAGATGAATTGGCTAGAACTGAGGTGGATATTCCACAAATTGGTTCTCGAGCTGACATAAAAATAGAAAACAATGGAACGCTTGAAGAATTCGATGCTAAAATTGAATCACTCTGGCAAGACATAAAGCGACGCTTCAGATTATAAATGACACAACCCCATCAAAATTGATGGGGTTTTTAATATTAAAACACAAGCTATTGACATAAAACTATAAGCAAAATAATATTTCTATGTGGCTTTGCTAGGCGCTCGAGTGCGCATCTAGAGCGTCATAGCAGGGGAGAACTTCGGTGGACGATAGAGCTCTGTCGCGATCTCGCCCAGCGAGACCGGCAGCCTAGCTAAACAGTAGAGAGCGGCCTGCTCGTATTGCTGCCTAGGTATGCTGGAGCAACCATCTCTCGGCTAAGCGCTAAACGGCCAACAAGCGCTACCCATCTCCTCTCTTTTTTATATTCTATAGCACCGCTCCCACAAAATGTGGGAGTTTTTATAATCTAGGGAATAGATTCTCTGCTTTGTTTAGTTTCAATTTCCCAGCAGAGCTCCAAGATATGCCTTGAGTTATCTTTTCGGCTGTTGATGGCATAAAGGGCTGCAATAAAGCAGCGACGTTATCTAATATCGTCACGGCATTAAAAATCATCTTTCTCTTGTCGGCATCACCTACATCAGCCGACCAAGGCTTTTTATCGTTAACATATTTATCTCCACAGCTTATCAATTCCCAGATGCCAGCCAAGGCTTCGTGTAATTTGAACTCTTTTATTTTGAGGCCGACCAATCCTTTGGCCGCGACAATCTTATCGGCTATTTCTTTATCAATCTCTATTTCTGAAAGTTCCCCTAATTTTTCGCCCAATGTTAAAACGCGCGCTGCAAAATTACCTAACCCGTTAGCTAAATCGGCATTATAGCGTTCCTCAAATTTGGCAAAGGTGAAATCGCCGTCATCAGTTGATGGAATTTCACGTAGTAAAAAATACCGAGTCGCATCCACGCCATATTTTCCAATCACCTCAAAGGGGTCAATAATATTCCCTAAACTTTTAGAAATCTTTTGTCCGTCAATAGTAAAATAGCCATGTACCAAAATCTTTTTAGGCAAACCAATGCCAGCCGACAACAACATAGCCGGCCAATATATAGAATGAAAACGATTAATGCCCTTGCCGATGACATGGATTATCTCATCGCCTTGCTGCCAATATTTTTTGAATGCCCCACCATCATCGGCATAATCCAAAGCGTTGATGTAATTTGATAAAGCGTCAAACCAAACATACATCACTTGGCTATCATCGTCAGGAACCGGCACGCCCCAATCTTTAGCGCGCTCACGCGAACGGGAGATGCTGAAATCCTCTAGGCCATCTCGGATAAAAGCCAACATTTCATTTTTTCTACTTTTCGGAACTATCTTTAATTTATCAGAAGAAATAATATCTTCTAATCGCTTTTGATAATTAGAAAGTCTGAAAAAATAATTCTCCTCGGCAACAGATTCCAATGCTTTGCCGGGATGCTCTTCACATTCACCATTTATCAAATCTTTAGTATTCTTAAATTCTTCACAACCCAAACAATAGAAAAGCCCGCTGTATTTCTTTTTATATATGTCCTCCGGCCGACACGATCGCCATATTTTTTGGGCACCAGCTAAATGACGCTGGTCAATAGAAGTTCTAATAAAATCGTTGTTGGAAATATTTAAGTCTTTCAAAAGTTTTTGGAAAATATTAGCGTGCTCGCCTACCCATTTATCAACTGACACGCCAGCCGCTTCGGCTGCTTGTACATTCTTTAAAGCATTGTCATCAGTGCCGGATACGAAAAAAGCGTCTTGACCATGCTGTCGCGCCCAACGCGCCAAAACATCGGCCTGTACAAATTCCAAAGCATGACCGATGTGGGGAGCGGCGTTGACGTAGGGTATTGAGGTAGAAATGTAAAATGTTTTGGCCATGGTAACGATAATAGCTTATTTAAACCAATAATACTAAACCGCCGGCCAAAGCCAAGCCCATGACAATTTTTATCATAAAATGGGTTTCAAAAAAATAATGACGACCGGAAATAATACCGGCCAACACCGCAGCAGCCCGTTTGGCCGCCATGGCAATGCTGGGATTGCCCAAACTGATGGCAAATGCCTCCAAGGCTGAAGCTACGCCATGAGAAGCTCCTTGACCTAAAAATATTTTATGGACTAAAAATTTAAACGGATTTTCTCTGGCGACTAATAGTGACGCAAAAAAGAAATACACCAAGAGAATTAGCGTCACCACAATCTGTTCGCCCTCCACCGAATTAAAATTAGTAACGTTATATTTAAATAAAGAGATGGTAATCACGGCGTTAAGCGCCGTAAATAATGCAAAACCTATGCCACCGGTTTTGATGATGTGCTTGGTAAGAGCGATAACTACCACCAACAATATTACGCCGATGCCAAACCATTGCCACAATCCGACGCTAAAACCCAAGAACAAGTCAACCATCAACAGAACCGGGATGGTTAGGTTGCGCACGAAGGCGTAAGTGCTGCGGTCAGCTTTCATAATCGCCCACATCGTTACCTGCAATTGTACGATCTCTAGAAGAACCCGAGGTATAAATGTCGGCAAAGATGCCGCGGCAAACACAAAGCTGTCACGCACTAAGGCCAAGACTGTGAAAACAATCACCGCAAAACACAAATTAATAAAAGCCGCCGTGTAAATGCTTTCTTTTTTATGGACCGTCTCAAACTTTATTATTGAGCCGGATATCTCTTCAATAAAACTGCCGATTGTGGCGAATAATACTGTAAACATCGGTTGGTTAGCTAATTAATTAGTAAATTGGTTTAATGGATTAATGATTTGATTTTAGCAAGATTTTTCTGGAATGATTCCCGAGTTTTCGCCTCGAGATTAAGACGCAACAGATTCTCGGTGTTGGACGGACGTAAGCTAAACCACCAATCGCTAAATTCCATTCTCAATCCGTCTAATCGCGATATTTTATCAGCTCGTTTTTGATAATTCTGTTCCAGCCCGTGGAGAACGGTCATTTTATCATCAATCTTGAAATTTATCTCTCCAGAGCAATAATATCGCGGCATCTCATCTATCCAAATAGCTAAATCTACTGGCAGGCTGGCTGCGGCGTTTATGAATTCTATTGCTCCTAAAATACCCGAATCCCAGACAGCATCACGAAAACGAAAATAATAATGGCCAGAGATCTCAGCACCAAATCTAATCTTCTTCTGCGTCATAAGTTTTTTTACGAAATAGTGTCCGACGCGCGAATTAACAACCTTCTTGTCGTCCGCTTTAATGATTTCTCTAGCTAGATAACCATGACGCACATCTAAAACAATTGGCCCTTTGAATCTCTGGCTTATCAAAGCCGATGTTATGTCACCGCTGACGAATCTTCCTCGGCTATCAAGAAAAAATACTCGGTCACCATCGGCATCAAAGATAGCTCCTAGATCTGCCTTCCGCCCATGAACGGCCTGTCGCAAATCATTAAGCGCATCCTTGGCCATAGGATCGGGGCCGTGGGCCGGAAACCGCCCATCAGGTTTTTCATTGATCAAAAATATTTCTAATTTCCCACTAACTAAATTTCTCAATATCTTGATGACTGCCCCAGTAGTCCCGTTAGAACAATCAAAAACTACGCGTAGTTTCCTGCGCGGCTGTAGGTGCTTTGCCAGAAAATCGACATAAGTTTTGATATAATTCGTCTTAGCCATGAATAACCTAGTAACTTAATTACTTATTAACTTTTTTATATCCCGTCCACTAATCGGCTTGGCTTTGGCACCAACTACTTTCAAGCCATTGTAATTCTTGGGATTGTGAGAAGCGGTAATCATAATGCCTCCGGTGGATTTTAAATGATCTACCAAAAAATAGAGCATGGGAGTTGTAACCTGACCTATGGCCACGGCTTTCGGTTTACCCGCTCCGCTCTCGCTTGAGCGAGGCGAGTGGGTTTTAGATTTTAGATTGGTTAAAATAGCCTTATATAAACTTGGCGAGCTTAGACGGGCGTCGTAGCCAACCACAATTTCCCCCTTTTTGAAATGTCGAACCAAGGCCTGCGCTATTTTACCGACTACCTGTTCATTTATTTCTCTTGGGTAAGCGCCGCGAACATCATAGGCCTTAAATATAGTAGGCTTCATAATATGTGTGACAAAAAATTATCCCAGCTATTTACTCGGATATGATCAAAGGTAAGCCCACCAAAATTATCAAACCTATCCATTAAAAACCTATTAGGGACGTCATTTAGCTTTTCTAAAACACTAGGCTGGTCATCCAAGTAGGCGCCTATATTCAGCTCTTTGGCTTTGATATTTTTATCCTCCGCATGTTCGACGAAAAAAGAGTTAGCTTCATTAAAATAGTCTGGCCACAATCTATTTTTAATAAGTGCCGCCCTGGCTATGGCTGGATTGCGTCGACGTGAAATCAAAAAACATTCTAGGCCCAAAGATCTTATCTTAGCCAAACCTTGCTGAGCGCCTTTGACTAGCGGAGAAACTAAATTCAGCGCTGTGTCGCCATAAATACGCTCTCGCAGGACATCAATCACCTCTTTAGGTAAAACACCCTCTATAACGTCTGATTGAGCTTCATTCGGCGATATATTGAAACCCAGATCTCTGGCCACTCTAATCTTTGACACAGTATTGTCTAATATAACTCCGTCCATATCTAGGCCTAATACCAATCTACTCATAATATTAATATAACTCTCAAACGCTAATTTGATAAGCAGATCGTTTGAATTCTGGTCTATTCGGAGTACAATTTAAGTGACAGCAGATAAATAATAGTATGGCACGCAAAAAATCACGATCTTCATCCAAGAAAAAAGGCCAAGAATGGGTTAAGCCAGAGACTAAAAAGAGCGTCCTGGCAGTTTTGTTATTCGCCTTAGCATCGGTGTTGATATTGGCCCGCTTTGAACAGGCTGGGCCTGCTGGTAATTTTATCTACAATGTTCTGGGGCGATTATTAGGTTGGGGCTATTATTTAATCCCGTTTGTCTTTGTGTTGGTGGCGGTTCTGTTTCTAGCCTCGCATCAGAAGAAACTGATGGTCATGACTTTATTGGGATCTATTCTATTTGTAACTTCGGGCTTAGGCTTGATAGATATAGTTTTTCCAGAAAAAGGAGGCTTATTAGGCAATATGGCTGGTGCGTTAGAAATGCCATTTGGCTACACGGCATCCATAATATTAGCTCTTAGCTTTGCGCTAGCGTCGCTGCTACTAACCCTCAATTCTTCTATTCGCCTAAGGCGTCGGCCTGTCGTTGCTGCCAACTCCGGAGGAGACATCTCAACAACTGAAGACGACGTAAGGATTGTTGAGCCGACGCCGCCGGCTAGGCAGCTACCAGTTGATGTCCCAGAAGAGGAAGGCGGCGAAGATGATGATGAGCCAATAAACGAATCAGCTATGTTAGCTCCGGTCAAAAAATTATTCAAAACCAAAACAGCCAAATACCAACCAAAGAATTACATTGCACCGCCGCTGTCGTTATTAAAGTCATCCGTAGAAAAGCCTGCCCCTGGAGATTTGCGAGCTAATGCCAACATCATAAAGAGAACGCTGGAAAGCTTCGGTATACCCGTAGAGATGAGCGAAATAAACGTCGGCCCCAAAGTAACACGCTACACTCTCAAGCCAGCTGAAGGAGTCAAGATTGCACGCATCACGGCATTGAATTCTGATTTAGCCCTAGCTCTAGCGGCACACCCAATTAGAATCGAGGCTCCTATCCCGGGCAAGTCACTAGTCGGTATTGAAGTGCCAAATAAATCAGCGGCCATCGTTAGATTAGGTAGCTTGTTGGCTTACCCAGAGTTTACTAACTCTGGAGCATTAGCCTCTATCCTAGGGCGCGACGTAACTGGCGATCCGATAGTAGCTAACATTGAAAAAATGCCACATATATTAGTAGCTGGCGCCACGGGCTCTGGTAAGTCAGTGGCCATACATGCTCTAATAATTTCTTTGCTTTACAAAAACTCTCCCGAAACTCTGCGCATGATTATGATTGACCCCAAGCGCGTTGAGTTATCTATTTATGATAAAATTCCCCATCTTATTACACCGGTCATTACTGATGGTAAAAAAGCCATCGGTGCTTTACGCTGGGCCATTAAAGAGATGGAGCGTCGCTACGAGACACTCTTAGAGGCCGAGGCCAGAGATATCCAGGGCTACAACAAATCCAACACACCGCCATTGCCATATTTACTATTAGTCATAGATGAGTTAGCTGATCTGATGGCAGCTTACGGCAAAGAAATTGAAGGCTCGATAGTTCGCCTAGCTCAAATGGCTAGGGCCACCGGCATCCACCTGGTGGTTTCTACTCAAAGGCCATCGGTAGAAGTAATCACCGGCCTCATTAAGGCAAATATTACCGCTCGCATAGCCCTACAGGTCGCCAGCCAAGTAGATTCACGCACTATTTTGGATACCGCCGGAGCAGAGAAACTCTTGGGCGGCGGCGATATGTTGTTTATCTCTTCCGACTTTTCTAAACCAAAAAGAATACAGGGAGCTTATGTATCAGAGGAGGAGATTCAGAAGGTGGCCAAGTTCATAAAAGAAAACAATGATCAACTTCCTGAAGTCGATGATGAAGTGGATTTTGATCAACGGCCCAATTTCGAAACACTCTCCAGCGATGACAGCGATGACGAACTATTTGATGACTCAGTGCGCGTTATTAAAGACGCTGGCAAAGCCTCGGCTTCGTTGTTGCAACGAAGACTAAAGATAGGCTATGCACGTGCTGCTCGACTTTTGGATATCATGGAAGCTAAGGGCATAGTCGGCCCAGCCGATGGTGCTAAACCTAGAGAAGTCTATGGCACCGATACATCAGACGACCAATTCGATGATGGGTTCGGCAATGAAGTCTAATTGACGCAGACCTAAAAAGAGATTATAAAAAGAGCATGGACCGCAAACCTTTAAGCGACATTTTAAAAGAACAGCTAGCCGCCAATGGGCTAGATGCCCATAGATTATCTCAACTGACTGGCATACAAGACAGATATCTTACCGGATTAATCGAAGGCGAGACTCAGGCATTGCCTGCCGCTCCTTATGTGCGTGGCTATCTTATTAAAATCGCTAGCCACCTGGAATTGGATGGACTAGAATTATGGAACATGTTTAAGGAGGAGCAATTAATCAAATCATCAGGAGGCACTGATGCCCTGCCCTCTAACCGTTTCGCTATTAAAAAAACTAACAAAAAAGTTTTAGTAGGCATAGTTTTAACAGTTGTTGTGGGGGCGTATTTATTATGGAATGTTGGCCACTTAATAGGACGGCCGGAATTGGCCATATTATATCCAGAGGCCCAAACTTTAATTTCAGACCAAGAAACAGTTACTATAGTTGGGCAAATCGATCCGGCCGATAAATTAATGATTAATTTTGAGGAAGTGCCGGTAAACAATAGCGGAGCATTTGAAAAAGAGGTAGAATTAGCCTTAGGCTTAAATAGAATAGAATTCATTGTTAAAAGATTTCTGGGCCGCGAAACTCAAGCTATTAGACAGATTATTTATCAACCAAATTAATATATGACCAAAATAACTAAAGCCAAGAAAGAGGACCGAGAAAAAGATTTAGATAACCTATTATCAACATTGCAAGATAAATTTGGCGAAGGCGCCATCATGAAGTTAGGCGACTCACGCAAAGTTAACGTAGATGTCGTCCCGACTGGATCATTTTCATTAGATATAGCCCTAGGCGTGGGCGGGCTACCCAGGGGTAGGGTGATAGAAATTTATGGCCCAGAAAGTTCTGGCAAGACCACTTTAGCATTGAATGTGATTGCTCAATCCCAGAAAAAGGGCGGCCGAGCAGCTTTCATAGACGCGGAGCATGCCATGGACCCAGAATATGCCCAAAAAATAGGAGTAAAAGTCAAAGAGTTATTGATTTCACAGCCAGATACTGGCGAAGAGGCGTTGAACATTCTAGAAAGCTTGGTGCGATCTGGCATAATCGATGTGGTTGTGGTGGATTCCGTAGCGGCGCTTACTCCCAAAGCTGAAATTGAAGGCGAAATGGGTGCGCAATTTATCGGACTGCAAGCGCGCATGATGTCACAAGCCCTAAGGAAATTGACAGCCATAACTGCTAAGTCCAATACTATGATAATTTTCATCAATCAATTACGAGAAAAAATCGGCGTCATGTTTGGTAGTCCCGAAACCACTCCCGGTGGTCGCGCTCTTAAGTTTTATTCTTCAGTGCGCATCGATGTTCGTCGCCAAGCCAAGATTCAAAGAGGCGAAGATATTGTCGGCAATCGAGTCAAGGCTAAAGTAGCGAAAAATAAAGTAGCGGCCCCATTTAAAATAGCTGAGTTCGATATCATGTACGGAGAGGGCATCCCATATGAAAACGATGTAGTTAACACTGCTATAAAATATGGCGTTATAACTAAAGCTGGCGCCAGTTATAGTTTCGGGGGAGAAAAATTAGCTGTCGGCATAGATAATGTAAAAACCAAGCTCAAAGACGACAAGAAGACGCTAGATGCTATTGAGAAAAAAATCCTAGAAATAATAAAGTAAAAAACACTCCCGCAAAGCGGGAGTGTTTTTTATTAATGAAATTATTCTATTTCTAGAAAAATAGGTAAGTGATCTGAGACATCACTAGGTAAAACTTGAAAATTCTTTATATGTATATCTGGCGACACCAAGAAAAAGTCCAATTCACGCTTGGGCGCCCAAGAAGGAAAAGTCGGCTGATTATAATGATTAACTGACCTCAGCTTATTGGTAGTAGCCAGGACAGAAAGCTCGGGCAAACCACCGAAAGTATTAAAATCACCAGTCAAAATTATTCTTTTTTTATTGGTCTTGAGCAAATTAGATAGTTCGCGAATCTGCCTTTTGCGCACGCTACTCATCAGCGCTAGATGAACTAAAAAAAGATCTATATCTGGGGCAATAGAGGCCTGCATTACCAAGCGATTAACGCCTTCATTAAGATAGTGGTATTGATGGGCGGCGCTTTCTTCCTTCAGCAAAATCGCGTTACAAAAATTTTTAAATACTGGCAATTTTTTTAATATGCTATGTGGACCACTTTTGGCTCTATAAAATACTGTTTTGAAGTCACACTCTTTGGCCAATGTAGTGATCTGATTAACAAAATTAACTCGATATGATCCGCTTTCGATCTCAGTGAAAGCCGCTACATCAGGATCTAGCTCTTTAACCAATTCAACCAATCGTCTGAATGGTTTGGTGCCGGCATAAAGATAGCGCCAACTTTCAACAAAATATTGCCACCAACCCTTGTTGAAGCCGTTACCATAGACTGTATTAAAAGATAGAATCTTCATCCCGTTAAAATTTATTTATTTTAATGCCCAACCAATACCCGATCAAGTTAATTATTGGATGCAACATTCCGAATATTATTATAGCTGATAACCAGATGGTCCAGGGCCACCAATGTGCAAAAGCCGTAAAGACTAAAGCTCCTTTTATCCAATCCAGCTGGTCGGCAACCAGCCAACTCTTACCTGGAGCAATGCTTAGCTGTCTTTTGAAAAAGCTTTTAATCAAATCGCCCACTAATGCGCCGCCGCCCAACAATAGCCCCCATAAAAAAATGTTTATTTGACTGTAATCCAAAAAAGACGCGACAACCGGAAATGGCTGCCAATTTTTTTGTACAGCAACAACCACCATGGCCGATAAAATACCAAACACCAAGCCACGCCAGGTTTTATGATCACCGAAAATTCTCTTGCCAAATAGCTGTCTATTAAAATCAATTGGATAATTTAAGAGCGGAACACGCCCGACTAATACCGGCGCCATATTGGCTACGCCGGCCGGCAAGAAAATCCAAACAGCGGCCAACAAAACCTCCATTAGCTTTTCTTATCCATGGTCCGCCAGCGTAATTGTATAAATATGAAATAGTAGGCAGCCAAAACGGTAGCTATCACATTAGCTATGCCTAAGCCCGCTAACAACAAATCCACCCTGAAGAATACAGCCAGGAAAAATGGCACGACTACAAACGCCTTTAGGTAGCTTAGGCGCGGATATGGACGGATAATCCAATCAGAATCTGAAAACTCCTCTTTCTTTATAGTAGCCAATAAATAAACAATTGGCATAATAAAAATATTATAGACGATCGTTATCGGCTCAGCTCCTAATTGAAAAAGGCTAAGTACTATAAAGCTGTATATTAAGTGATCTACAAAAATATCTAAAAACTTACCTCTATCAGATGATTTGTTCTGAAACCTGGCCAGAGAGCCGTCAAAAGTATCTGATATTAAAACCAATAAAATAAATATGGCCGCCGGCAATTGGGCATAAGCAAACCATGCTAGAAAAATCAGGCCGGCTATCAATCTTAAATTAGTTATAATGTCGGCAGTTAAATGCGCCCTGTCCATCAAGCGCAATATAGGTCCATATACCACTCCACGCCATTTTTGTAATCGGACGTTAAGATTATTAAGCCAGTCAGTTGAATTCTTCATCTATTAATTATACAACAAGATTAGATAAGTAGCTGAACCATGCGAGCCACTTTGTCTGAGTCGTGTCTTATCAAACCATATTTTCTGATTAGATTAGATGTTATAGCTGTATATGCCCCCTGAAGTTTTTCTGGGTTGATATCCACGAATTCTGAACGCTCTTGAACATAAGGCTTAAATCTCATGGTCGATGGCCGAGTCTTATTAACGACAACATAATCTATAACTTTCTTACCCAAATATTGCTCCAATTCATTCACAAAGTCATGCGCTTGAAAGCCATTAGTTTCTCCGAACTTGGTCATAGTATTCACAAAATATATAACCTTGCCTTTGGTTTTGGCTAAAGCTTCTTTAACCCCACGCACCAACAAATTGGGTATTAAGCTAGTGTAGAGATCTCCCGGGCCAATAACTATGCCATCAGCTGACATGATAGCCTTTTTGGCTTTGGGGTTGATTGGTGCGGCTGGCGAAAGTCTTATTTTGCTGATTTTTATATTACCGTCATGTTGCGGAATGTCGATATTGTTCTCGCCTTTTATGACTTGGCCATCAGCTAATTCTGCTATCAATCTAGTCTTCTCCAATGTCACTGGTATTACCTGACCCTGCACCGCCAAAATTCTGCTAACTTCATCCACGGCCTTATCAAAGCTACCAGTAATGCGCTGTAAAGCAGTTATCATCAAATTGCCGAAGCTATGCCCCGATAGGCCGGCGCCCTCCTGAAAGCGATAACCAAAAAGATCTGAAAGTATTTTATTATCAGAAGAAGATAGCGCGATCAAAGCACGCCTGATATCGCCAGGTGGCAATATGCCGAATTCCTCCCGCAACACACCCGTAGAGCCGCCGTCATCAGCCATGGTCACTACAGCAGTTAGATTATTAAAATAGTGCTTAAGACCCGAAAGCACCGTGAAAACGCCCGTACCACCGCCTATAACAACGATTTTTTTGTCAGACTTCGATTTCATTCGTATATTATACTATTTTAGACGATATTTTTCAATTAAACTTGCAACTATTTTCTGATTATCAATTCCTGCGATGTCTATGCGACAATCAGCGGCTTTTTCATACAATGGCGACCTCTTTTTATACAATGGCCTTAGTCCTTCGCGCCAACCTATAATGCCGCGAAGTTGGCCCCTATCTTTAAGACGCTTCTCGATTTCGTCTAGTGGCAAGAATAAATAAAATATTTTTGTTTGTTCTTTGATGGCCTCAATAGCCGCCGAAGAATAAATAATGCTACCTCCAGGAGCAAAAATGGTATTATGCAAATCCAACTCCAGAGCGCATTTTTCTTCTAACGCCACAAAGGCGTCTTCGCCATCTTCCTTAATTATATTAACCGGAGAACGACCATCTCGGTCGCTAATATAATTATCTAAATCAATAAAATTAAGCGCAAGCTTTTCAGCTACCAGTCGGCCAATGGTGGATTTGCCTACGGCCGGCATACCAATCAAAGTTAAGCCACGCATCGAATTATTATGATCCGGCGTTTTCGTAGTCTTTAATAACTTCTTTAAGATATTCTAGGAAATCTGGGTCATCATTGGCCTCTACTAGATCACGCAAATCTTGGACGCTACCCACTTCCACGCCTTCTAGTATCACCCTTTGTTTTTCGTTCGGCTCTCCTTCAGCCGAGGGCATTTGTTCCATGTTCATAAGTTAATCATATATCAGACTGCTCTAAATTAAAATCCCCCGCCAAAGCAGGGGAAAAGAATAATTATTCATCATCGGCAGGGCTGTCTTTTGGCGTTACAAACACCCAGACAGCAGCAGTATAGCTACCAGTGCCAACACGATGATTGATCGCTACAACATTAACAATATCCCAATATGTGTTTAGCTCTCGGATGCCGGCCTCTAAGAAGGGGTCTGTGCGTGAGCTGACTCGATCAGATTCAAAATCTAAAGCCCTCACCGCGAAAAGATGTCCGGGTACCAATGCTTCGATCACATAACCGGGGCCACCCTGGTACGAGGTACTATGTTCGTATACGTCTGGAGAGGGTGAGTCATCTGAATCAACGGTAGAACCATAGTCGGTTGCTGTCATGATTGGAGAATAATCAGTCGACGCGTAAGCTTCGTGGCTTGCTCCAGTTGTGCTAAACAAATCATTGTCTAGTGTAGTGCCAACATAAACTCCGACAATAAACGATGCGATAAAAAGGGCAACGGCTACAATACTAACTACTGCTCGAGTCATAGCACTTACCTCCTTATGATGGACTTTGCCGAAGTGCTAATGGCAGTATAGCAATTTAGTAAGCTAATACAAGTATGTCGGCCTGACGACGGCCAAAGCGCTTGGCATCAGCCCTTTCGGCAAACCAGATATCAACTCGATCACTAAAGCGCCTATGCATTCGGTCTTCCACTACAAAAATCTTATCGCCAAAAAGTTCGGGTACCATTATCTTAGTGCCGAATGGCAAAAAGTTGGCCGCCACAATTCCATCGCGCACTCTCTTATTTGAGGCGGTAATAAACGGCGTGTCATCTGTTTGATCTGGCGTAGAAGAATAGGCAGTCAAAGTGACGGTCAAACGCTTAGCTATTAAGGCTGGATGATCGTATAGAGTTGTGTCCCAAACCGCCGACTCAAAAGCCGCAGCCACACTCTTGGTCAAATCTGGAGACACGGCTAAACCGGCCTGAAAACTAAGAACATTAAGCACCAAAGCGGCCGAAAGCAACCTATTGCCAACCGGTTGAATATATTTATGGGTTTTTTTTATTAGATTTTTCATATTAGGAGTAAAAAATACCCCCTACAGGGAGCATTTCTAACTGCCAAGCATTCTAGCACGTCCCCACATTGACGTCAAGGGGGCTTAATTTCGTAATATTAAGGTCGGCTAAGACGAAGAAAATGTCTCTTGCCTACTTGCAATAATATCTCTCCGTCTATCTTTATATTCTCCGTCGGATCGGTTTTTTTAACATCATCTATTTTGACCGCGCCCTGCTCGATTAAACGACGCGCCTCGCTCTTGCTGGGCGCCAATTCGACTTCTACCAATAAATCTACTAATTGACGCGGCGCACCAGCTAGTTGTTTCATCGGTATATCAGTTGGCTTGTCATGCTCCGAAAAAATCTTAACAAAATTTTCTTGAGCTTGCTTGGCTCCCTCGACGCCATACAATAACTCAACCGCTGCCGCCGCTATTTTAAACTTAGCATCACGCGGGTTCATGCCGCCTTCAACCTGCTCTTTGAGCTTGGCGATTTCTGCCATGGGCATTTCGGTAGAAAACTCGGCTAAAGCAAACATGCCAGCATCATCAATGGCCATGACCTTGCCAAATATATCTTCAGGTGAATCATCTAAATTAATGAGTCCGCCCTCACTCTTGTTCATTAGTTTTTTGTCGGTGGCTGGATTAACCAATAACTTAGTGGTCAATACAAATTTTTCTTTATTCTTATATTTCTTTTGCAAATCTCGCCCGACCAACATATTAAATGTCTGATCAGTGCCACCCACTTCTAAATCAACGTCCATGGCCACCGAATCATAGCCCTGCATCAATGGATACAAAAATTCATGCAAACCGATTGGCTTATCGGCTTTGATTCTTTCTTGAAACATATCACGCTGAATCATTTGTTGAACAGTAAAATTTTGCGCCAAACGCACGACATCAGCAAAGCTCATTTCACCCAGCCAGCTCGAATTAAATCTCACCTTAGCGCCACCCCAGCCAAATTTTATAAACTTAGCGGCCTGTTTTTTAAAAGTTTTAAAGTTGGCTTTAATCTGTTGGCGAGTTAGTGGTTGGCGCGCAGATGCCTTATCAGTTGGATCCCCAATTTGAGAAGTAAAATCGCCAATCAAAAATATTATTTCATGGCCTAATTGTTGTAGTCTTTTTAAAGTTAAAAAATTAGTGGCATGACCAAAATGCAAATGAGGCCCAGTAGCATCAGCCCCAAGATAAATACGCAAACGCCTCCCTGAAAGCAAAGCTTTTTCTAATTCCTCTTTCGAGGGATAGACCTTATCTATGCCTCGTTCAAGCAACTCTTTTACTAATTCTTTGTTGGTTTCTGGCATGAATTGATTTTATCATAAATCAATCAACCTAGTTAGTCTTTGTTTTATTTTCTGGGCATTCCCATGCTTCAATAGCCCAAAATAAGAATTTATTGTTTCTGACGCAGGGCGTTGCTGTACTCTCTTGAGCATCCGCCTCTCGGTACTGGTTCGTAAAATTCTATGATCAAGAAACTGTATCCAACCCAAAAAATCCACCCCCGAAGCCACAGTCTTTATAAAAACTTTGTTGGGGTGTAGGTCTTGGCCCAGCTCCTTTTCTAAGAAATCATCTACTTGTAATCGTATACTTTCCAGCCAGATCCTGTCTTCTGACAAAAAGACAAAGTCATCAGCATAACGAATATAATGCCTAACTTTCAATTTATGTTTAACAAATTGATCAAATTTATTCATATAGATATTAACGAAGAGTTGGGAAGTTGAATTACCCAAGGGCAAGCCGACTTCACTTCTGATAGCGAAGCTGCTAACTACTTGCCCCAACAACCACATAGTCTGTTGCTCCGAGATATATTCCCGCAAAATATCCAACAAAATTCGCTGATCTATGCTGGCAAAGAATTTTTTGATATCACATTTTAATACCCAGCAGGTCTTAGTGTTGTTTTGGCTAACTTTATAAGTCATGGCTCTAAAACGGTTTATCGCTCGGTGCGTGCCTTTGTCTTTTCTGCAAGAAAAAGAGTCGGCTATAAAAGTTCGGTCAAAAAACGGATATAATTTTCGGTGAATGGCATGATGCAATAATCGGTCTCTAACGCTGGCTTTGTGGATATTTCTAGGCTTGGGATCGCAGATATTAAACGCTTGATAGCTGCCATGCCTATAGGTATGATTTACAAGATCAAAATGAAGCGATAGGATATTATCCATCAGACTAAAAGAAAATTCTTGAACGTCACGCCGCTGTCGCTTGCCTTTAATAAATTCTCGCCAGGCCTCTAGCAAATTTTCTAAACTAACTATATCTTCAAATTTATGAGTCAATTCAATTTTCATAATCATATAAAGCCCCCCCCCCGGAGGAAATCGGAAAATGATTTATCAGTTTTGCAAAAAACGATTGATGCCTACAAACTTTGGCATGGTTTTTTTCAACACCTACCAAAACTCTCTCGCTACGCGCTCGGCAACAAGATAGATAACCTGTTTTTGGATTTCATAACATCTTGTTACTGGTGGGCTTATGCATCGAAAACCAATAAACAGACAGCTTTCAACAGAGTCAGCAAAAAGCTAGACATTCTTAAATTGTTTTTAAGAATCGCTTGGGAGATAAAAATCTTGGACACAAAAAAATATGGCCTCCTCTCAATCCCCCTGGCCGAGATCGGCAAGATAATGGGGGGATGGAAGAAATCTGCTATAGAATAAATGCCGTCGCGGACAGCCAAGAAGCGACAGCGATCGTTCCAGTCATCGTCAAACCAGTTCAGCTTCAGCTTGCGCTTGTCAGCATTGCTGTCGAGATACGGAACGTTACGGTTGCCATTCCTGTTCTGCCAAACCTAGCCGTTGTGTGCAATACGCCACCCACGCCACTACTCCTCAAATACTCTCAGAGCTGTATCGGACTCGGAATCTAAAAATTCCTTAATGTATCGCACCGAGGTCATTTATTCTAACTTGGCCGCCTGCAGCCATAGCCACAAGCTGTTTCGCCTAATTTCAATACTAATACTATCAACTCCAATAAAAAAGCCCGCAAAAGCATTGCTTTTGCGGGCAGTGTCCATTGGTCCTTTGGACTTTGGCCCCGCTTAGCGGGGCTGGACCTCGCGGACAGCCAAGAAGCGACAGCGACCGTGCCAGACAGCGTCAAACCAGTGCAGCTTCAGCTTGCGCTCGGCAGCAGAGCCGGCGAGAGACGGAACGCGACGGCCGCCAGCCCCGCTCCGCCAAACCCAGCCGAGAGCAATAATGGAGAATTGCCTCTGGAGATCGGGGTTGTGTTCGCCGAAGGCGAGCATTTCCCAGATGGTGGCTGGGCGCAGACCTCTTCGCTTGATCTCGGTGATGGCCTGGTCAGAGCTCATGACACGGTTGAAGTGGATCAGCTCTGGGATGACCTGAACCTTGGTCGGGAAACCAGCGGGCAGATTGAGTGGGAAGTTCTTCTCGTTGATGTCCGAGTTTACCCAATCATATCTGCCTGCTTGGATCATCTGTTCCAGGGTGCTGGAGTAGTCTACGGTGAGGATGGCGGCCTGTTTGGCGCCATGACGGGCGCTGATGATGAAACCCACCACTTTCTCACGAAGGCCCTGGTTCAAGTCGAACCGCAAATCCTCGTCGGCACCACCAGCATCGAGTACGGCATTGGCCAAGGCCTGGAAGGCCTTGAAAGCGGTGCCGAAACTGGACACAAATTCACTCTTTTTTCTGGCCATTATTGGCCTCCTGTTATGCGGACTGTCTTCTGCTTCGGTAACACGCCGAAGGCTAAAATCTGCCGCTACTTAAGGTTCTATTGGACAGTATAGCAGATATTGAATATCTTGTCAAGTGTTCATACTGGTGGGTACCGGAGAATAAAAAAGCCCCGCTTAGCGGGGCTGATACTGATTGTTAAATCCAATCGTCTCGCGAATTGATATCAATAAGGCGTATTTCTTCGCGATCTTTTTCCTGAGCGTCTGCGTAGCAATCGCCACACAGCTCCTCCCCAAATCCGCAACAGGCTTCCCGTTCGTTGCATCTGACACACATTTTAAACATATCGCCTCCTTATGGCTGGACCTGAAATAGTAAGGCCAGCACCGCTAAGCGGTGCTGGCACCACAATCAAAACGCCCGAGCATTATAGCACGGGCGCTTCAGATATGTCAAGTAGAGTAGCTTATTTCTTCTTGATAATCTCGTCAACGATGCCGTAAGTCTTTGCTTCTTGGGCGCTCATATAATAATCGCGGTCGCTGTCTTTTTCAATCTTGGAAAGCGTCTGGCCCGTATGTTTAGCCAAAATCTGATTTAATTTATCTTTGACCTTGATAATGTGGCGCGCGGTTATCTCAACCTCTACGGCCTGACCTTCGGCCCCGCCCATAACTTGATGGATCAAAACCTCTGAATTAGGCAAAGCAAATCGCTTACCTTTTTTGCCGGCCGCTAACAACACTGCCCCCATTGAAGCAGCCATACCCACACAAACGGTGGCTACATCTGGCTTAACGTATTGCATCGCATCGTAAACAGCCAAACCGGCTGTCACCGAGCCACCCGGACTATTGATATAAAGCTTAATGTCTTTCTTGGCATCTTCGTGCTCCAAAAATAATAATTGCGCTATAACAGTGTTAGCTACCGCGTCACCCACTGGGCCGCCCAAGAAAATAATGCGCTCTTTTAACAAGCGCGAATAAATATCATAAGCCCGCTCACCATACTGTGATTTTTCAATAACTGTTGGTATTAAATATTGATATTCTGGTTCCATTCCGTTAAAATAATTAAATTACTTAATTTACTTGCGACTCTAGAAATTCAAAAACCTTTCTATTCTGAATCACACCATAACTATAGTCATAATATTGCTGACCGTCAATTTTACGCCCACTTTGTGAACTCAATAATTTCAACTCATTTTCTACCTCTTCTTTGGTCGGTAACAGATTCTCTAGTTCAGCAATCTTATAAATAACTAGATTGCCCAGAACATTATTTCGAGCGCGCTCTTTGAGCTGTGCCTTCAACTCATCATCGCTTTTACCGCTAACGACTTTAGCCAAGGCTGGATTTTGTTTATAATCCTGAACCATTTTGTCTAGAGTCCTAGCAATCATAATATCCGGCAGTTCGATTTTAGATGCCTTGATGACTTCATCGAGCGTCTTGGCGCGTAAGCGATCTTTCTCTTTGGTTTCTTTTTCTTGCTTAAGCCCATCAGCAATATTTTTCTTAATATCATCAACGGTTTTAAAATTTGGTCCTAAAGCCTGCGCCAATTCATCATTAAGCTCCGGCAGTTCACGTTCAAAAACTTGATTTAACTTAACTTTAAAATTGATCTCTTTACCGCGCAATTTGGTATTCCAATAATCATCGGGTGCTTTGAGTGAAAACTCTAAATTCTCACCGGCTTTGTGATTCTCTATCTGCTCTTCAAAACCAGGCAAGAACTTAGCCTGTCCTAAAATAAATTTCTCGCCCTTAAAAGAATCAACTTCACTCTCCAAATCAACATCTACTACATCGCCTTTGTGGGCCTCGCGGTCAACAGACACTACCTTGGCACGCGAGCCACGCAGCCATTCTAAAGAATCTGCAATTTCTTTGTCATCTACTACTGTTTCTTTTTTGTCACTAAATATCTTCTTGGCTATTTTTTTATAATCAACTAACTCAACCTCGGGGAAAACAGCTAAAGTGGCTTTATATTTTAGACTCAAATCAGCAGAAGAAGTCACTTCTATTTGAGGCTGATCAATAAATGTCCAATTATTCTCTTCTGAGAGCTCGTCTAAGCTCTGGCGGACTGCCTGATTGGCAGCATCGTTAAAAACCTTGTCTTTATCAACGGCTCTATCGGCCATCTCTTTTGGAGCAGTCCCAGGACGAAAACCCTTAAGCTGTACGCCGCTTAACGCTTGTTGATAAGCTTGGTCCCAATAAACTTGGAATTCTTTTTGATCTAAGGAGACCTCTAGCTCTATTTTGGAGCCGGGAAGTTTTTTGATCGATGACTTCATTTACAAGAAGGCTACGATTAATAATGCAACAATGTTGATAACCTTGATTAATGGATTTATAGCCGGACCGGCGGTGTCCTTATAAGGATCGCCAACCGTATCACCAGTTACAGCAGCTCTATGCCATTCGGTACCTTTGGCACCAGCAGACTCAACGTATTTTTTAGCGTTATCCCAAGCAGCTCCGCCAGCTGTCATGGATATGCCCAAGAATAAACCGGCTATAATTGAACCCATCAGAAACCCGCCCAAAGCTTCAGCGCCCAACAACAAGCCCACCGCCAATACGGAAACAATAGGCATTAATGCTGGCACAATCATCTGTTTCAATGATGCTTTCGTTACGATATCTACTGCGCGGCCGTAATCTGGCTTGGCTGTGCCCTCCATAATCCCCTTGATCTCTCTAAATTGACGGCGAACTTCTTCTACTACTGCCCCAGCAGTCTGGCCTACGGCCTTCATAGCTATAGATGCAAATAAGTAAACAACGGCGGCCCCTAGGAATAAACCAACCACGACGTTAGGATTCTGTAATTCAAAGGCGAAGTCCTTGCCAACGATCCCAAGCTCCTCAACATAGCCAGCGAATAAGACCAGAGCCGCCAAACCAGCCGAAGCAATGGCGTAACCTTTAGTTACTGCCTTGGTAGTGTTACCCACGGCATCTAGCCCATCAGTTATCTGGCGGATCTCCTCGGGTGCATTAGTCATTTCAGCTATGCCGCCGGCATTATCAGTGATGGGGCCAAAAGAATCTATAGCCACTATGATTCCTGCTACCGAAAGCATGGCGGTAGCGGCAATGGCAATGCCAAAAATACCAGCCAAAGCATAAGCACCAAGTATGCCAGCAACAATAACTATAATAGGTAGCGCCGTGGACTCCATGCCAACCGAGAGGCCCATAATAATATTGGTTCCGTGTCCAGATTTTGAAGCATCGGCGATGCTACGCACTGGTCGAAACTTCTTGGCTGTATAGTAATCGGTTATCACCACCATCAAGGCGGTTACTGCTAAGCCGATCAAGCTAGCGAAGAAAATCTCCAAATGATTGATTGGGAAAAAACTTTGAGCCGCAAAATAAAATAAAATTGCCGAAACTACCAATGAAGCTGTTAGCCCCTTATATAGAGCGCCCATGATGTTTTGGCTCTTGCGTCCTAATTTTACAAAAAATCCACCGATTAAAGATGCCAAAATCGCTAAGCCGCCCAACACCAACGGAAAAGACAATTGATCGCCGCTCAAGGTAGCTGCACCCAATAACATAGCCGCCGTTAAAGTAACGGCGTAAGTTTCAAAAAGATCAGCGGCCATACCGGCACAATCACCAACATTATCACCTACGTTATCAGCGATAACAGCTGGGTTGCGAGGATCATCTTCAGGTATACCAGCCTCAACCTTACCAACTAAATCAGCGCCGACATCAGCTGCTTTAGTAAATATACCTCCGCCCAGTCGGGCAAAAACTGAAATCAAACTGGCACCAAAACCCAAACCGATCAAGGCCCTCACATCGCCAGTGGCAAAGAAGAACCCAGCTACCGACAACAAGGCCAAAGCCACAACCAAAAAACCGGTTACAGAGCCGGCCTGAAATGCTAATGACAAAGCCGAACCCAATCCTTTCTCGGCAGCTGCCGTAGTTTTAGAATTAGATCGAACAGCTACGTTCATGCCAATATAGCCGGCCACTGCTGAAGCTACCGCACCGATCAAAAAGCCAACTGCGGAAGTTAACCCCAGAGCAAAATAAATTATTACTAACAACACCACTGCCACTACGGCTACGCTTTTATATTGTCGATTCAAATAAGCCGAGGACCCCTCTTGAATGGCTTTCGCGATAGCCTGCATCTTATCATTGCCGGCTGGCTGTTTTCTAAGCCAGAAAATAATATAGACGCTATATAGTATGGTAATCGCAACGGGGCCAAATATGAGTAGATAGTTATTCATATTGTAATCTTCAAATTAAATTATTCTTCTGACTCTTTCTCTTTCGCCTTTGTTTCTTTTTTACCCTCATCAGCACTATCAGCCGCTACTTCAACGTTGCCATCCGGGCTAGCCGGAGCTGCGCCTTCTTCAGTTGGGATAGCGGCGATTCCACCGTCTTGCACTTCCTCCGGATGCGCTTGAGAGCGTATATCAATTTTCCAGCCAGTCAATTTAGCAGCCAAACGGACATTTTGCCCGCCCTTGCCAATAGCCAAGCTTAGCTGATCATCTGGCAAATAAACTCTAGCCTCACGTCGCGGCAAAATCTCCACTCCTTTTACTTTAGCTGGAGACAGCGCATTGGCAATAAATTTAGCTGGGTCATCAGACCATTCGATAATATCAATTTTTTCATTACCCAATTCGTTACTCACCGCCATAACTCTGGTGCCACGCTGGCCGACTAAAGAGCCAACTGGATCCACGCCATCCATTTTTGAAATAGCCGCAATTTTTGTTCGGCTACCAGCTTCACGAGCCACTTCTTTTATTTCGACGGTCTCATCATTTATCTCGGGCACTTCAAGCGCAAAAAGCCTAGAAACAAAATTAGGATGGAATCTGGACAAAATAATGCCCGGAATTTTTGTTTCTTGCTGTACGGCCATGACATAAAAACGCATACGCTCACCGATACGGTAATGCTCCCCGGGGATAGATTCATTGTAGAACATGATACCGGTGGCACGCCCTAAATCAATATAGATATTGCCACGCTCAAGACGCTGAATGATGCCGCTTACGATCTCACCTTCTTTGTGCTGAAATTCAGCCAAGACCGATTCACGCTCGGCTTCGCGCAATTTTTGTAAAATTACCTGTTTGGCAGTTTGAGCGGCAATACGGCCAAAATCTTCATGAGTTTCTAGTGGAAATTCCAGCTCATCTTCTAGCTTTGCGCCTTTCTTTATTTTCTTGGCCTCGTCTAAAAATATATGACGTGCTGGATTATAGCGTGGCAATAATTCTTCGCCATCTTCCACAACCTCTACTTCAGCTGGGGCCTTTTCGTTCTTCTCAGTGGGCTTGGTGGTCACAGCTCCGGCATCGCCACCTTCGGCAGCTTCCTCTTCCTCCTCAACTATCCTCACCGTACTTTCATCTACAACAGTCTTAACCTGCCAAAATTTTAAATCTCCGCTTTTAACATCAAATTTAGCTTTAATAATTTCGCCTCTCTCGGCGTATTCCTTTTTATAAGCGGCAGCGATAGAAGACTCAATGGCCTCTAACACCTTACTAACATCAATACCCTTTTCTTCCGAAACTTGATCTATGGCGCGCTTAATAGTTTTTAAATCGAACATGCTCATAATTTATTAATATTTAGTTATTTATAAATAGTGGCCGCTCAAGAGCGACCAATCAATATATACATTATAATAGCATAATTCGGCAAATGTCAAGCCCGAACTGATTTTTGAATTGACTACGCACTTTTGTAAGGGCCTGTGCATCTCGCTACGCGAGACGACAATGATTAAAGCCCCAACTCTCTCAATAGGTGCGGGGTTGACAAATTTTGTGGGTATGCTATAATGTAACCCTAGTACATTGAAGTTCCACCAAAACAAATTTTAGGAGAAGGTCATGAGCACACTCGAAATCATCGCGATCGTCCTGGCCGTGATCGCCGCGGTCATCTTCGCCGCCAGCAAGCTCATCGCTGGCACGAAGGGCCGCAAGCTCGAGCGGCCCAAGAGCAGCACGGACGTGGTGGAGGGCTCCGAACCCTCCATTGCGGAGCGGGTGAGACGCCGGTTCCAGCCGACTCCTGCCCGGCAGGAGCTGGTGGCCGCCTTTGGTACGAAGGGTGGGCACGTCCACCGTGGACGCGTGGTCCACGGTGGCAGCCACCGCGTCACCATCCAGCTGGATGGTCGTCGCGGCAACAGACAAGTGAAGGTTGGACGCGGGCGGCTGTTGTCGCTCGTGTCGAGCTGAACCCGCTACGGCGGCCAGCTGGCCGCCGTAGCACCAAGCCCCATGAGAATTAAAATTCTCATGGGGCTTTCTTTTTCCAAAAAATTTGGTAGACTATGCTAAGATTGATTTAGATGGTGCCCATAGTTTAGCGGCAAAACTCCGCTCTGTGGCAGCGGCGTCACGGGTTCGACTCCCGTTGGGCACCCATTAAAATACGCCTTATAGCACAAAGCTATTTTGGCAAGCCTTTGGCGGTGTTCGAGCTTTTGGGTTTGTGTTGGGTGTTGGTGGGGCTTTTTGTTTTCTGTGGATAATTTAAGAGTTGACTGCTGTCGGTATATATAATACACTTATGAAGTAATTGCTTGATCGTTTCAACATGCTTACTAAACAAAAACTAAACTCAATTAAATTGAGCCTATCTGATGACGACCGATTGCATCTCATATTCCAGGCCCTAGGAGACCCGGGGAGATTTAAGATATTTAAATTACTTATGGTTAACAACGATCTCTGCGTATCAGAAATGGCCAAAGTCTTTAGCATAACCGCATCGGCCGCCTCACAACAGCTCCGCATCTTAGAAAGATTGAACTTGATACGTAAGCTCCGCGACGGTCAAAAAGTCTGTTATGAAATTAATAAAAAAAACAATTTGATAAAAGGATTAAACAAAATATTAAATAAGTCGACTGAATAATAGCTAACAATAAAAATATTATGTCCAAAGTAACAATTTATAGCACGCCCTCTTGCGTCTACTGTAAAATGGCCAAGGCCTTCTTCAAAGAAAATAATGTCGAGTATGAAGAAAAAGATGTATCTACCGATGCGGCCGCTCGCGAAGAGATGGTCTCAAAATCAAAACAAATGGGAGTGCCGGTGATAGACATCGATGGCCAGATCTTAGTCGGATTTGATAAAGCTGGCCTGTCTAAATTATTAAATATCAATCTGGAATAGATTTAGCTACTGAATTAGATATTTACCATGCTGCGAAAAAGATAAATCCCAATCTAGTAGAGCCAGGCGGTGGTACAATGGTTGGAGAAGCTAGAAAATTCTTAACTCCCGTTATTGGCAGAGCCAGAATAGAAGCCGCCGCAGGCAATATACCCACTCTTGGTTCATTGAAAAAATCATTGGGCGATAAATATAAGCAGATATTGCCATTCTTACAATTTATGAAAGACCAAACAATTGATAAAGGAACAAAAATAGCCGTGTTTGAAACACTTAGAGGATTAACTGATGATAATTCGGAGCCTATTCAATAAGGACGCCGATAATGCCTATTACTGCCATGATGAGGAATAACCCCATCATTATCAAGAAGATAGGCCAAGCCGCAACAATTGCCCATC
>JAUYHP010000020.1 GCA_030689595.1 bacterium
TTTCTTTGGGGTTGCCGAGTGAAGCGAGGCAGTGGCGGGGCTTTCGTAGAGCGTACGATTTAATTTAGAGCCACCACGCACTCCGCGCGTGCGACATCATTTGTTTTGGAAATAGGTTCTAACTTGGTACAATAAAGACACGAGAATTTGAAAGCCTCTCGCAGAATTTTGCGAGAGGCTTTTAATTTAAACCAAATTTGCTTTTTATTCTTGAGCGTGCTATAATACAAGCAACTTCTTTGACATTTTAGGAGGACCCACTAAGTGCACAGTCACTTTAAGTTTTGCGATCAGCGAGACTGTTCTTGCGAGCTACATCGCTATTGGCTTGTTCTAGGCATAGCCGCAGTCATTTTTATATTGGAAGTTGCCGGTGGCTTATTCTCCGGTAGCTTAGCTCTTTTGTCCGATGCGGGGCATGTCTTGGTTGATGTGTTGGCGATGGTGACATCGATTATTGTTCAATATCTGATTACCAAGAAGAATGCTCCATCGCATCGGTTTCGTGCAATCGGGGGCTATATCAATGGCGCACTGCTTTTCATTATTGCTGGCTTTATTATTAATGAGGCCATAGATAGATTGCAAACAGGAGAGTCCATCATCGTTGCTGTCATGTTACCAGTGGCAATTATTGGTACGATTGGTAATTATTGGCAGAATAATATTTTGGCCGATGGCGAAGATCATGTTACCAGCAAAGCCATGCGTTTGCATGTTTTGTCCGATCTTTGGCAAAGCGTAGCGGTTATCGTGGCCGGATTCCTTATTTGGCTTACTGGCTGGCACATCATTGACGGTATTTGTTCTTTGATTATCGCCGTGGTCATTGGCTATTGGGGTTGCCAGCTAATACGCTGGTCTTGGAAAGAGCATCACACTAGCTAGATCCATCCGTTAACAGGCGGGTGGATTTTTTATTCTTTAATGTTATATTATATTACTTAGGGTAGGATCTTTGACAATGGAGGTGGCAAGTGAACGGACAAGATAAACTTACATTTGGCGATCTGAAGGTGGGCGATAAATTTATCGTTTTTCCGCAGCCAGGCGATGATGCTGGCCACGGCGGCTATAGAGCTGCGCATTTTATTTTTGTGAAGACAAAAAAAGTCCAGCAGCCCGCACGGATGTTTCGCTAATAGCTTTCGTTTAGACTCGAGTACGTTCTCTTTCATGGAAGATACGGCGCCAGTTATTAGAGTGAAATAAGTTCCCCCCCTGCCTTGGGCGGGGGCTTTTTTAAAATCTGCCCTTACAAAGGCGCGAGGTTTATTTTATAATATACGAGATATGAATAAGTTGGAGGCACTCAAACAACTAGAGATAGATATAACGGCTGACAAAAGTCTGCCGCTCCGAGAGGCCAATCTGGTTTTTGGAGAGGGCAATATCAACTCCCCGGTTTTGTTTATTGGTGAGGCCCCCGGCCTTAACGAAGACCGTCTCAAGAGACCCTTTGTTGGCCGCGGTGGCCAGCTTTTGAATAAGGCCATCGTTAGCATTGGCTGGAAACGCGAAGATGTCTATATAACCAACATTGTTAAAAGACGGCCGCCCAATAATCGTGACCCCTTGCCAGAGGAGATTGTCGCTTATGAGCCATATTTAAAAAGGCAGATTGAAATCCTAGACCCTAAAATAATAGTTACTCTGGGACGTTTTGCCATGAATCACTTTATTATCGCGGCTAAGATTAGCCGAGACCAAGGCAAAATCTTTAGGATGGGCAATCGGCCGCTCATGCCCATTTATCATCCAGCCGCCGCCTTGAGGTCAACCAGTGTTCTAAAAGAATTCAATAAGAGCTTTAAAAAGCTGGCTAGAATAGTGAAAAAAGCTGAATTAGCTCATTGATTAGCTAAGTGCCTAACAAATAAGCAAATTTCAGTTATAATTACTGGTATGGAGACTGCGCCGATATATCTCATAAATCGTTTTTTTTATCGTATAATGGGATTTTTACGTCACTGGTATGTTGGTGGTTTTTTTGTTATCAGCCATCATTCTCTCAACATTCTACAATTGCTGGATCGTCGATTAGCCCTTAAAGTCACTTTTCGCCATTGGTTGAAGCCGCTTTATCAGGACTATACAGCTATGGGCTATATATTTGGCTTGGTTTTCAGAACTACCAGAGTTTTTATAGCCAGCTTGATATATGCAGCATTAATTTTGGTAGCAGCAGCTGTTTATATTATTTGGGCAGTGGCACCAGTTTACATTATTTATTTTGGGATTATTAATTCATGAATAAGCCGGAGATATATTTTTATGAACCACGCTTGAAAATGTCTCCTTTGGGGAGGTTTGTCGTGCGTTTAGCTTCATTTTTGGCATACGGCGTAGTGGTAGCGGCAACGGTGGCGTTGATATTAACAGACATCAATTGGTTGCGTGCTATTGGAGTGGCTTTGGCCCTGTTCGTTATCGATAGATTGTTGAGCTCCCGCCGAGCTGATAAATCCTTATACCACCAAACCAGTATTGATAAAATTAACTCCGCTCGCTATTTGACCCCAGCCGCTTATGGAGTTATCGAGCGTAGCTTTGAAAAGGCATCGTTAGTCGGCGGCAATTTCTTTTTATATTTAATGGACCGATTGATAAATCGTTCCGAGATAAGAAGGGGCTTAATGCGCTTGGATATAAGATTAGATGAATTTGAAGCCAAGCTTAATGAATATCTCAAAAATGCTTCAGATGACAAAGTTGGTAAAGATATATTATCAAAACAGGTTGAATCATTAGTCGTAGCGGCCTGGGACCAGGCTATTATAAGCCGCACCGAATATATTGAGCCTAAAGATTTATTCGCCGCCCTTGATGGCGCGAAGGATGAGCCAGTGGCGCGACTTTTAAAGCTTTTTGATGTTGCTGGTGGCGATCTAGAAAACGTCCTTATTTATGGTCGTTTTCAAAGAATTTTCACTGGCCTAAAACGCCTACCAGCCAGCCTTACTGGATTGGCTGCTAGACCGTTTAAGACCAAGTATCGTGTCATGAATCGTGCTTGGACGGCTAAGCCGACTCCAAATTTGGATAAATTTAGTGAAGACCTTACTGATTCGGCGCGATCGGAGGAGGTGGGATTTCTGATTGGCCACGAGCAGGAATACGATCGACTAGTTGATGTCTTGTCGCGACCTGGCAGCCCCAATGTTTTATTGATTGGGGATCCAGGCATTGGCAAAATCACTTTAGTGGCGCATTTAGCTTATCGCATTATTCAAGACAGAGTACCGGAGCCGTTATTTGATAAGAGGTTGGTGTCTTTGGAAATTGGTCGATTGGTGGCTGGCGCCGCCGAAGGTGATTTGCAAGAACGCGTGCGCAAAATTATTGATGAAATAGTTATGTCTGGTAATATCATTCTTTTTATCCCAGATGTCCACAACCTACTTAAAACTTCTGGTCAGATGCGCCTAAGTGCTGCTGATATAATTATGCCGGCTATTAAGAGCAATGCTTTTTCAGTCATTGGCGCAAGCTATCCAAGGGAATATAAACAATATATCGAACCGAATAATGACTTCACCAGCTCGTTTGAGGCCGTTAAGATTGAGGAAATTAGCGAAGACGAAGCTATAAAATTCTTGGTCTATGACAGCATTATTTTAGAAAAACAGAATAAGATAGTTATTAGTTTCGCCGCTATTAAAAACGCAGTCAAATTGGCGCGTAAACATTTTCGTCAAAAGCTATTACCGGCCAGCGCCGAAGATCTTTTAAAAGAATCTTTAGCTAGCGCCATTCAAAGAGGTGATAAGGTTTTGAATGGTGTTGATGTGGTTGATATTGCTCAGCGTAAAATAAACATTCCGCTGGAATCTGCCAAGGGCGGGGAGGCTAAAAAGCTGCTCAACCTAGAGGCGTTAATACATGAACGGCTTGTTGATCAGGAGGATGCCGTAAAAGCAGTTTCAAGATCATTGCGAGAATATCGTAGCGGCCTAAGCCGCAAAGGCGGCCCTATCGCTAACTTTCTTTTTGTAGGGCCAACTGGTGTAGGCAAAACAGAGCTTTCCAAGATTTTAGCTAAAATACAATTTGGCTCTAAGGATGCAATGATTAGGTTCGACATGTCTGAATATCAGACCAAGGAGAGCGTGCAAAGATTTATTGGTGTGCCAGATGGTTCAGTCGGCGGCACGTTAACCGCAGCAGTTCTAGAAAAGCCCTATAGCTTGATTCTTTTGGACGAATTTGAAAAAGCTCATCCGGATATATTAAATCTATTTTTACAGGTCTTTGATGATGGCCGCCTGACTGATAGCTTGGGGCGTACGGTTGATTTTCAAAATACCGTCATTATAGCCACCAGCAACGCTCACTCAAATTTTATAAAAGAAGAAATCGAGCAGGGACGGCCAGTTAAAGAAATAGCCGAAAGACTTAAAAGCAAGTTGACTGAAATTTTCCGCCCAGAATTGCTTAATAGGTTTTCTGGCGTGATTGTGTTTAGGAGCTTGTTGCCTGAGCACATAAGGGCCATCGCTAAATTGCAGCTGCATGATTTAGCGGCAACTGTGGCCGAACAGGGTATTGGCTTGAAATTTGACGATTCGGCCATAGATGAGGTGGCTCGGCTTGGTTACGACCCAGTTTTCGGAGCCAGACCGCTTAGAGGCGTTATCTCGGAAAAATTACGCAGCGCTTTGGCAGAAAAGATATTGCAAGGCGAACTTATCAAAGGTAGCGAAGTAGTGGTCAGTTACAATCAAAATTTTGAATTTATAAAACAATGAGTCGCGTTTTTAAAAGGATTTTTAGTTTTAATAAGATAGTGCGCATTTTTGTGGTCATAGATTTTTTCTTTAATTCGGCATTCGGCCTATTTGCGCCAGTCTTCGCCATATTTATTTTGGATCAGATTGTCGGTGGTTCGGCTAAAGTTGCCGGCTTGGCGGCCGCTAGCTATTGGGTGACTAAATCGGTGTTCCAATTGCCGATAGCGAATTTCTTGGATAAGACCGATGGCGAACGTGACGATTTTTGGGCTTTGTTCTTCGGTTATCTATTATCTAGCTTGGTGCCGTTGCTTTATATTTTAGCCAGAGAGCCCGTGCATTTATATTTAATACAGGCATTTTTGGGTTTTTGTATGGCTTGGGCAGTCCCAGCTTGGTACGGTATTTTTACGCGTCATCTTGATAGCGGCCATATTAGCTTCGAGTGGAGTTTGCAGAGCGTTTTTTCGGTCGGCATCGCTACTTCGGCGGCCACGGCCATCGGTGGCTATGTGGCTGATATATGGGGCTTCGAAATTCTTTTTATCGCAGCTAGCATACTGATTTTCGTATCGGCTTTATTATTGTTACTGGTGAGAAAAGATATGAAGCCCCTGCAGCCAAGTACTAAGATTGTTCCAGAAAGGCCCAGTCATCATTTATGACCAACCAAGAAATAGCTAAAATTCTTTATGAAATTAGCGCCTATTTGGAGATGCAAGATGTTGCCTTTAAGCCTAGGGCCTATGAGAAAGTTGCTGAAGTTGTCGAGTCGCTATCTGAGCCGCTGACGTCTATTCATAGCAAGGGCGGCATAAAAGCCATCCAAGATGTTCCTGGCGTAGGCATTTCTATAGCCGAGACCATAGAGGAATTAATTAAAACCGGGCACTCTAAACACTATGAAGAGCTAAAGAAAAATACACCAGTAGACTTAGCCAACCTTATCCGAGTTGAAGGGTTAGGCCCTAAAAAGATAAAGGCACTTTATAATAAGCTGGGCGTTAGGAATCTTAAAGACTTAGAAAAATCTGCTAAGGCTGGTAAGATTCGAAAATTAGCAGGCTTTGGCCCGAAGAGCGAAGAAAATATTTTAAAAGGCTTAGACTTTCTTAGCCGCTCTAGTGGCCGCTTTACTTTGGGAGCGGCTTTGCCATTGGTGCGAGAGACGGAGGATCGGTTGCGTGGCTTGAAAGGAGTTAAAAAAGCTCAAGTAGCTGGCTCGATTAGAAGATGGAAAGAAACCGTAGGGGATGTCGATATTCTAGTTGTTTCAGACAAGGCGGAGCTAGTAATGGATTATTTTATTAATATGCCCGAAGTTGGCCGGGTATTAGCTCATGGCAAGACCAAGTCAGCTATAACACTAAAAAATGGATTGGATGTAGATTTACGCGTTTTGCCGCCAGAGTCATATGGTTCCGCTCTGGCCTATTTTACTGGCTCGAAGGCTCACAACGTCGCTTTAAGGCAGATAGCAATTAATAAGGGTTACAAATTGAACGAATATGGGCTGTTTAAGGGCGAAAGACAAATTGCTGGCAAGACTGAAGAAGAGATCTATAAAAAATTGGGCCTAGACTATGTTGAGCCTGAATTGCGCGAACTTACTGGAGAAGTCGAAGCGGCTCAAGAACATATTTTACCAAATCTAATTAAGCGCAGCGATCTAAGGGGGGATTTACAAGTCCAAACTAATTGGACTGATGGCGAGAAGTCTATCAAAGAAATGGCTAGCGCTGCCATGAAATCTGGGTTAGAATATATTGTTATCACTGACCATACTAAAAGGCTGGCAATGACCAACGGGCTAGACGAAAGGCGCATCGTCCAGCAAATGAAGGAGATAGATAAAGTGAACGCTGGGCTTAAGGCTAAGGGCTTAAAGTTCACTATCCTCAAGGGCAGTGAGTGCGATATTCTTAAAGATGGGACAATGGATTTATCCGATTCGACGCTGTCGAAGTTGGACGTAGTTGGGGCTTCTGTTCATTCTCATTTTAATCTACCCAGAGAGGATCAAACCAAGAGGATCCAAAAGGCGATTAGCAATCCCAGCGTTGATATCCTTTTCCATCCCACTGGGCGCTTGATCCAAAGACGCGAGGCCTATGCTGTTGATATGGGCGCGATCATTGATTCTGCTAAGAAGACCAAGACGGTTTTGGAAATCGATGCTTTCCCTGATAGATTGGACTTAAAGGATGAATATATCAGGCAGTGCGTTGAGGTCGGAGTTAAAATGTCTATTGATTCGGACGCTCATACAGATAGTCATTTCTCGGTTTTAGAATATGGCGTGGCTCAAGCAAGAAGGGGTTGGGCTAAACGCAGCGACATAATCAACGCTTGGCCGGTCAGTAAAATGTTAAAGTTTTTAAAATAAAATGCGTAAAGTAATATCAGCTGGTATAATAATTTTTCGTAAGACCGATAAAGGGCCTAAGTTTTTGCTGTTATATCACGGCCATCATTATTGGAATTTTCCCAAGGGGAAAATGGAGTCAGGGGAGAGGAGCTGGCAGAGCGCTCTTAGGGAGGTCAATGAAGAAACCGGCCTAAAAAACACCGAGCTCCGATTTATCAGAAATTTTAAGGCACACGAAAGATTTACGATGGGCCGCGGTGCTACTCAACTATTTAAGGTGGTGATTTTATATCTAGCCGAAACTAAGCAGCCAAACATCACGGTATCTCATGAACACGAAGGCTATGCTTGGTTCACATTCAGCGAAGCCAAGAGGGTCTTGGGGCGCTATGCGGAAAATATAAAAATTTTGACAACCGCTAATGATTTTGTCAGCAAGAGCGTTTCTAAAATCCACCCGCCACAATCTAAGTCGAGAACTAGTCCTAGCGTTAAACAAAAAACAACCAGCTAATGCTGGTTGTTTTATTTGACGGCGTCTACTACTTTTTGGAAGACTTTGGGTTCATTTTGAGCTAAGTCGGCCAATATTTTACGATCAAGCTTGATGTTGTTCTTTTTGAGTGCGGCGATCAATTGACTATATTTTATCCCATTAGCTCGGCCAGCTGCATTGATCTTTACGTTCCAAAGTTGTCGATAGTCTCGCTTCTTTACTTTGCGTCCTTGGAAGGCATGTGTCCAAGCATGAAGCAAGGCCTCCTTAGCGGCTCGTTCTTTTGATTTGCGGCCCCAGCGAAAGCCCTTGGTGTGCTTCAGTGTCGCTTTTCTTTTTTTTGTGGCCATAGTGCCACGCTTTACTCTTGGCATAGTAGTTTATAAATATTTTTTGAACGCCTTGCTATCAGCAGGATGGACTTCCTGAGTCTTTCTATTGCTTCTAGTTTTATTACCGGTTTTTTTGGCGCCAAAATGGCCCACGCCCATAGGTCGGCGAATTAGCTTACCGGTTCCGGTTACCTTTATTCTTTTTTTGACCGCCTTTTTCATTATTGTTTATTTATTTGGATTGTCATGCCTCGTCCAGCAAATTTAGGATTAGAGACGATGTTATATTCAGGCAACATTTTTAGAAATTCATCTAGTTTACGCTTGGCCCAGTCTCTATTGTACTTAGCCCGGCCACGCAAGACTAACAAAATTTCTACTCTATGGCCATCATCAAAGAACTCCTTGATTCTATCCGCTTTGCGCTGCATGTCATGTAGGGCCTCAGTGATGCTTATCTGTATCTGCTTTTGATCAGTCCTTTTCTGTTGCGCCCTTTGCTGTTTAGTCTGCTTTTCAAGCTGATATCTAAATTTATCAAAATCTATGATTTTAGCAACTGGCGGATTAGCTTGCGGAGATATTTCTACCAGGTCCAAACCATTTTCTTTAGCTAAAGCCAGCGCCTTATCCGTAGCCATAACTCCCAGGTTTTCACCTTTATCGTCTAAAACGCGTAGTTCAGGGGCCGTTATTTGGTTGTTGATTCTTGACTTATGAATAAATAAAAGTCTAACAGGTTTAATATATAAAATCAATAATAGCTGATATTGGCTTTGCTCAGAATTAGACCAAATAAAAAACCCCTGGGAGTTGGTGGCTAAAGTTTCTACACCTACCTCCGTTGAGCTTATTATAATTTCTTAATTCCGATAATGTTTCGTTTGGTGGAGATGGTGGGAGTTGAACCCACGTACAGAATAGTTCTAATACGCAATCTACAAGTTTAGATCTAAATGAATAGAACGAGTGATCTTAAGATTTAATTCTAGATACAAGATCAACTTTCCAGAACGATTTCCAGATATAACACCGGTGATGTGCCTATGGAACCTCAACACGCCGATGGACTGATACTAAATGATCAGACAAGACCTACTTAAGCAAAAGCGAAAGCAGGTGCTAATTTAGATTTAGCAGTTATGTTTTTGCCTAGAGTACGAGTTAGGCACTCGACCTGCAACGCACCAGAAGATTATTCTGTCGAAGCCCGTCATCCCCGTTTAATTTTTAAATGTTCGGCCAGCCTCTCTTTCAATGGCTCGTTTCTTTATCGTCTCTCGTTTGTCGGATTTTTTCTTTCCTCTGACTAGGCCCAGCTCAACCTTAATTAAGCTGCCCTTATTATACAATCTTAACGGCACTATTGTCAATCGTTCGCCGTTTAGTTTTGCGATCAATGAGTTGATCTCCGAGCGTTTTATCAAAAGCCTTCGTGGCCTTTTGGAGTCATAATCAACTGGAGTGTTCTTCGGCTGATAGGGCCGTATATTGGCATTGGTGAGCCAAAGCTGGCCATCTTTGATAGTCGCAAAACTGCCACCAATATTGGCGCGCCCAGACTTTATGGCCTTTACCTCAAAGCCTTTGAGCTCGAGGCCAGCCTCTATAGTCTCAATGATAAAGTAATTGAAGTAGGCCTTCTGATTTTTAGATAAATCTGACATAATTCTATTATAAACTAAAACCATGGATAAGCTTGAATCACAACCAAAGGAAGAGCAAGGCGGCGCTAGTGACGTTGAAATTTTGGAGCAAGATTTTATAAAATTGGACGATAAGGATGTGGCTCGCAGCCCATTGACCAGAGAGTTATTTGAGAGCGGGCCATCTGGCGAAGAAGAGGTCATGCGCAGAATCGACGCAATACAAAGACCCAATGAAAAAGACGACGCTCTTTTTCGAGCGGCCACCTGGTTTTACTATGACTTTAAGCATGATATTGAATCAGCGCTGGGAGCTGCTGAACAAATTTTAAATTAAGATGAACAAATAAGATGCTTGGTGCATTTGGCAAACAAAGTATTGAAGGCTGGCGACTCGAGCAAAGCAGAAAACATTATCAAGAACATTGATGCGACTAAAGATAGGTTCGGCTACCTTAAATATTTTGGAAGAGAAAAAGGAAAATGAAATTTGAATCACCAGAAAACATGAATCAAAAGTCAGTGCCAGAAAATGAAGTTGTAGAGAATTTTACTAGGGCCGGTGGGCCAGGAGGGCAGAACGTAAATAAAGTCTCTACCAAAGTCGAGCTACGCTGGAATGTAGATCAATCTGCCGCTTTTTCTGATGGAGATAAGGCAAGTATAAAAGTCGCGCTCAAAAACCGCATTAATAAACAGGGCGAACTTATTGTTTCATCACAAAAAGAGCGGTCGCAATCGCGCAATCGTGACCTCGCCATGCAGCGTCTGCAAGAATTAGTAGCCGAAGCCTTATTGCCAGAAAAAGAGCGCAAACCGACTAAGCCAACTTCTGGGTCAAAAGAAAGGCGTCTTACAAATAAGAAGCAACAAGGCCAAAAGAAAAAAGATCGCTCTTGGAGGCCAGACAAGGAGCCTCAATAATATGCTACGCATGAGCGCGGCGAGCTGTAATAAAATAACCCCCCACCTATTCGGTGGGGGGTGTTTTATTTTCTGGTGGCGATCCTTTAGCCGCCTCTTTAGCATCAGCATCAGTCACGTCATTGTAAAGCAGGAAAGCGAACACAGCAATCTCGTCCTTTTCCTCAATAACTTCTAGCCCTCTGTTGGTTACATCGGATAATTTTTCGGCCTTAACGCCATCTTTGCTAGCATGGATTATTTGGCCGTTGCCGATATATATACCAACATGAGTGGCGAGTCGCGTGGGCGGTTCTATGCCTTCGGTAGGTCTGAAAAAGACAAGATCACCTTCTCTCAATCCATCGGTAGGGATGACCGTTGATAATAGAAACAACCAATCACAAAGTGATGGACTATGGCTAGTTGCGGCTCGGTTAACTAGGATCGAAAACATGCTGCAATCAACCCCAGATTTGTCAGCGCCCCACTTCTTGTATGGCGCGCCAATCCACGTGCGCGCTTCAGCTATAATCATAGCTCTCTCGTCGTCTGTCAGTGGTTCGATACGATAGTTCATCGCTCCCTCCTTTGTTTCAAAGTGCAGTTGGGTCTAGTATTCAATAAATCTGGCGGCCTGTCCAGTGGCTAAAATAAGGTCTGGTACATTATGGGCTCATTAAGATTGAAATAGGCTTTGCTCATTTCACCGGTCGTGCGATGAGGCACTAATAGGTGGCCCTGTTTTTTGGCCAATTCGTAAAGATCTCTGGTTATTTTTACATCGTTAAGGCAATAGTCTCTTAATTCGTCTAGCTTACCCTCTTCATAAAGCCTTATGGCCTCTAGGCCGCTAGAGTGTGTTTTCCCAACATTCATATTAGTTCGGGCTAGAATATCTAGGCTTATTCTTTGGCCTAGAGCTAGCTCCACTTCTTCTAGTAAATCAATTCGTGGCAGGCCGAATAGATCAATTTTGCAGTGGTGATTCAAAACTGGGATATCAAAACGATTACTAGCGAAACCGATAATCAGGCCAGCTTTTTTAAGTAGGTCAGTTAATTCTGGCAGTTGGTGTTCTGTATATGACAAGAATTTATCTTGATTATATGAATAAACACCTACAAATGAAATTTGTAAGTCGGTAATATTGGCTTGCCCGCCAACATCGGCAAAGCTATTTTTAGTTTCGATGTCTATTACTAGCTTATCCATGATAATTAAAATCTAAATGATTTATTGTTTTTGAATTTTGCTAGACATGCTTGTCGGCCACTTTAGAGGCCGCATAGCTTTCTGGCTTTGTTTTAACCCCAAAATTATTGGCCCTAACCATTCCTACCAGCTCTTGAATCATCGCTTTAGTAGCTCCATTTTCGCCAACATCGACGTGAATTTCAAAATCAACACGATCCGCTAACTTAGAAACGAGTTGCTGCTTGACGTCTGAGCCAACGGCTAAGCTAAGCTCATCGTTGCTATTTTTTTGTAAGGTTACAATAAATTTTTTGGCCATATCTAATGAGATTAAAGCTTCTTCCCACATTCGCTCACGTAGAGTGTGAAATTTTTTATTTTCATCAATCCGTCGCCAAAAATATCGTCCGCCACGGCCGACTCGATAGACAACAATAGCTGTGACAAAGTCTGCTGTTTTATCAGCCGACGCCTCTGAATCGGTGCCGATAATGATTTTGTAATGGCAATTGTTGTCGTCATTGATAAAGCCGATTATCTCTTTAGCAACTCGGTCGGGGGTTAGCTTTTTGCCGGTGGAACTATTAAACAGATGCTTCATATGACTAGAGAATACTATTTTGACGATAAATTGGCAAATGGATAAAAAATGTTATTATAAATCTTAATGTCTAGAATATATTTAGATTATGCTGCTTCAACGCCAGTTGATCCATTGGTGGAGAAGGCGATGAGGCCTTATTTTGGAAAAATTTTTGGTAATGCTGGCGCGTTGCATCAATTTGGCCAAGAGGCAGCTGCGGCTGTGTTCGAAGCTCGCAATGGTGTTGCCAGCGCCGTAGGGGCCAGCTACCGAGATATAATTTTTACTGGTTCGGCGACAGAAGCCAATAATTTAGCTCTTAGGGGCGTGGTTAAGGCAGCTAATATTAAAAAGCCCCGCATTATCGTCTCTAATATCGAACACGAATCTATTTTGGAGACTTGCAATGATTTAGAGCAGGGGGGGGTAGAAGTAGTTTATTTGTCAGTCACAAAGGAGGGGATAGTAGATGTGGCTGAATTAAAAAACCTGCTTAACAATCGCACAATTCTAGTTTCGGTCATGTATGCTAATAATGAGATTGGCGCCATACAGCCGATAGCCCAAATCTCCAAAATAATTAGAGATTTTAGAGACTCTAATCAGTTGGAGCCAAAGGCCAAAATAGCCTACCCGCTTTTTCACGCTGATGCCGTACAAGGGATTCAGTATCTTGATTGCGACGTCAAAAAACTGGGCGTTGATTTAATGACTCTTTCTGGGCACAAGATTTATGGCCCTAAGGGCATCGGCTGTCTTTATGCTCCATTCGTCGGTAATTGCTATCCACTGTCGCCGATAATAACTGGGGGCGGCCAACAGAATGGTATTCATTCTGGCACGGAGAACGTTCCTTATATTGTGGCGTTTGCCAAGGCGGTAGAATTGACGGAAAAAATAAGAGAAAAAGAATTTAAAAGAGTTGTCGCACTAAGAGAGCATTTATGGAAAGGGATCAAAAAGATAATGCCCTCGGTCCTGCTAAATGGTTCTAGCAAGCACAGATTGCCAAATAACTTAAACATTTATTTTCCTAAAGATTCTGCTCAAGATTTGTTAATAAAACTTGATTTAGCCGGGGTAGCCGTCTCTTCTGGATCGGCTTGTAAAGCACACTTGGCGACAACATCATATGTGCTGAAAGCATTGGGGCTGCCTGATAGGCGATGTTCTGGCAGTTTGAGGCTTAGCCTGGGTAGGCAGACGACCAGGCAGGAAATCAACAGAGTTCTTGACATTTTTAAAGAGTTGCAATAACATAGATATATAATCCGCAGACAAGGGGCGCCATAAGTCCCCTCGAGGAACGATCCCTAAAAGGCTTTACCTATATTGGTCAGCCACTTGTTCCCATCTGCGGCATAAGGCCGTTATTTTTTTAAAATATGTTAACCAGAGAACAGAAAAAAGAATATATCGACTTGGGTAGTAAAATGGCTCAGAAAAGCAAAGCTATTATTTTTGCCGATTTTTCTGGCGTTGGCGTGGGAGATCTGCATCAATTAAAAAGCGAACTTAAAAAATTAGGTGCTAGTTTTAAAGTTATTAAAAAGAGGTTATTAAAACTAGCCTTGCAGGATGCTGGTATTGATGTGGATCCTACTCAATTTGATGCCCAAGTCGGCACTGTCTTTGTTGACGGAGAGCTCGTCTCAGTAGCTGGCCCAGTGTATGCGTTTTCTAAGAAATTGGCTAAAGAAAAAAAAGGCTTTAAGGTATTAGGCGCCTACGACGCCGTAGAAAAATCTGTTTTAGATGCTGATCAATTTGTGATTATTGCTAATCTGCCCTCTAGAGAGGTGTTGTTGGCCCAAGTCATTGGCATGGTTACCGGGTCATTGCGAGGATTCATGTATATCATTGATCAATTGAGCAAAAAAACTTCTGAAGCAGAGGCTCCGGCTCCCGGGCTTACCGAGGAAGCTAAGGATCCTGTAGTAGCGGAAAAAGCTACGCCTGATGACTCGGGGGCTAGCGCCAAGACGCAAAGCGCCTCTCCATCAGTCGATGGTGTTGCCGAGAATCCTAAATCTGAAAAACCGAAGGAAGATGCTGGTGGCCAATCAGACTCCACGACTGCTTCGGCAGATGGAGAGGGAAGCCAGGAAGAAAAAACGGTCGAATCAAATAGCTAATATAATAATTATGGAAAAATTAGACGAAATAATTTCAAAAGTAGAAGAGCTCAAAGTCGTCGAACTAGCTGATCTAGTCAAAAAGATGGAAGAAAAGTTTGGCGTCTCAGCTGCTATGCCAGCCATGGCTGGTGGGGCCGCTGCCGGTGGAGCCGACGAAGAAGAAAAGACTTCTTGGAATGTTTTACTGAAAGATGCTGGCTCTCAGAAGATACAGGTCATCAAAGCCGTGAAAGAGGTGACTGGTCTGGGCCTGCAAGAAGCTAAGGCGGTGGTGGATGGCGCTCCTAAGACGGTTAAAGAGGGCGTCAAGAAAGAAGAGGCTGATGAAATGAAGGCCAAGCTAGAGGCCGCTGGAGCCGTAGTAGAATTGCAATAAGCCATAAATAAAAAAGTCGTTCGTCAGTTGACGGGCGGCTTTTTTGATTTAAGATTGAATTAAGAGCCATTAGCCCCGACGTACTATATAATTATAGATGAAGTCGGGGAGCCGACCTAAGCGTCGGCTCTCAGTGGTTGTCGCGCCCTTAGCTCAGTGGTAGAGCGTTCGATTCACATTCGAAAGGTCGTAAGTTCGATCCTTACAGGGCGCACCACGTTGGAAATGTCAATGCCTCGCCCCGCCTTCGGCGGGTCTCGGCGACCAAATCGTACGGAGTTTTTGAGGCTCCGCCGTCGCTAAAGCTATGGTGGACGAGAAAAAATTCCTGATTCCGTTAGAAGTAGAAAAGAAAAATTTTAATCATTGAGCTTCGCTCGTTGAAGGCACGATCGTGAATCCAACACGGACTGAGCAGACCAACTGCTCCCCGCCTCGTCTTCGGACCTGGCGGGTTTTCGTTTTATAATTTTTTCTGTCTAATTTCTACATACATTATAATTACGCTATAGCGTAATTATAATGTATCGTATCAAAATAAGAAGTTAGTTAGATAAGAGGTTAGAAGAACTTAGTAAGGTTAGAAAAATATTTTAAATTTCGCCTCTTCGGCGGACAAGTTGCAAATAAAAAGGTTCTGTAGTATCTGTTAAGCAATGCGTTTATTGATAGTAGAGTCGCCGTCGAAAGCCAGGACTATCGAGAAATACCTTGGTAAAGATTTTCGCGTGGTGGCTTCTGTCGGTC
>JAUYHP010000022.1 GCA_030689595.1 bacterium
AAGGCCTTAACTGAACAGGATATTGATAAGGCCTCAGCGAATTTAGTTAGTGCCGTGAATTGGAACAATCAGAGCGATGCCTATTACCGCACCGCCTCTCAAGCGGCCTTGGGTCTTTTAAGCAAAGAATTAAACAAGAAAGCCGATCCGGCTGATACCCAGCAGACAGCCCGTATCCAGAACTATATGAGTTCAGCCATTAATCTTGCCAAGAAAGCCACAGAATTAGGACCCCGCGAATCGTTAAACTGGAATAATCTTGGTGTTATCTACCAAAATCTTCTTGGTTTGGTTGGGGGCGTGGATGCTCTATCTGCCAGCGCTTATGAAAAAGCGTTAGAATTACGCCCTGGCGATCCGACATTCTTTAATTCAATCGGCAATCTCTATCTCACCCAATCCCAAATGTTGCGTCAAGCGGCATCCGGCAATAAGGACTCAGCCCAATTAATTCAACAAGCTAACGAATCACTTGTTTTAGCAGAAACAAATTTCAAGAAAGCGGTGGATATGTCGCCTAATTTTGGCTTGGCCATTTATAATTTAGGAATTGTCTATGACCAACAAGGCAAGCTTCCGGAGGCCATTAAACAATTGGAAAAAATAGCGCCGTTCAATAATGATCAACCTAATTTATTATTCCAGTTAGGTTTGCTCTATTATCGTAATGATGAAAAAGACAAGGCCTTCAGTACCTTACAACAAGTGTTGGTCTTGCAACCGAACTACTCCAACGCTCTTTGGTATCTGGCTTTGATTTACGAAGAACGCAAAGATATTCCGAATGCCATTGTTCAAGTTAAAAAGATTCTCGCGATTGAAGACAATAAAGACAACCAGACCGTCTTAGACAAACTTAGCCAACTTGAGGCGGGTCAAGTTCCACCAAACAAGGGTATCAATCAGGAACCAATCTAAAGAAATATTTAAATATTTAAAAATTTAAACATAATTTGTTAATTTAAATATTTAAAGATAATTTGTTGAAGTATCAAATTGATAAACAAAAGATCAATGTCACAGTCACCGTTTTGGTGGCTGTGATGGTCTTATGGTCTGTTTGGGTTGTTTTTGTACCGACATCGGTAATGGGTACGGCCCAAC
>JAUYHP010000038.1 GCA_030689595.1 bacterium
AACCATCAATCATGATATCTAAACTATATATTGAATATACGGAGGCGCTATCAAACTACATGAAACAAGCTAGAACAATAATTAATCTAATAGGCAGCACCCACATATTACCTGGGCGCCTCCTATTTCTAACGGGATGAAGCGCATAAGCATAAATAAAAGTGACGAGCCGGCTTCCATAGTGGAGAAAATTATTGACGCCACCGATGAGGAGGTGGTTTTAGCTATCCCGCGCTTTGCCAAGTTCACCGAATCTTTGAGTAATTTTCATCTAGTTAAGAGAGAGGCCGAAGTTCTTAACAAAAAAATCATAGTTGAATCGGTTGATGATAAGGCCATAGAGTTAGCCGGCATTAGTGGGCTAGATTCTATCAACCCATTTTTTGCCAAATATAGCCGACAGATCTCTGACATTGTGCCTAAATCAAATTCCTCACGGCCACAACGGTCATCAAAATCTGCGGATGCTTCTTTGGTGGCGACTAAGGAGCTGTTTCCTAAGAAGAGCAATCCTAAGTCTAAAATTTCTCTGCCCAAAATATTGCTTCCTAAGTTTGGTAAAGACATAAACAAGTTTGTTTGGTGGATAGGTGGCGGAATCTTAATAGTAGTTATTATTGTGGGTGCTGCTAAGTTTTTACCCAAAGCTGAAATAACTATTCTGGCTAAAAAGATTGAGTGGGAATACAAAGATTCTGTAACTATTGATAAAAATTTGGCCCTAGCTGATATATCGGGTGCGGTGATTAAATTGCCAGGTCAACTATTTATAGAAACTAAAAATTTAAGCGCTGCTTTCCCGGCGACTGGCAAAAAAGAAGTTACCAAAAAGGCTTCCGGTAGCCTTCTTATATATAATGCCTACAGCTCTGACCCGCAGCCGCTAGTGGTCAATACACGCTTCGAAACGCCAGATGGCAAGATCTATCGCATCACCAAAGGAGTAACAGTGGCCGGTGCTAAGATAGTTGATGGGAAAATCATACCCTCGACTACCGAAGTCGTGGTAGTAGCTGACAAGCCAGGAGCGGGCTACAATGTTGGACCGGTGGCGAAATTCTCCATTCCCGGCTTCAAGGGCTCTCCTAAATTCAATGCTTTTTATGGCCAATCGACCGAATCAATGAGTGGTGGGTTTATCGGAGAACTGGCCTATCCAACTGACGAAGATATTAAAAAAGCCAAAGCCAGCTTGAGCCAACAGCTAGAAGATTCGTTGAAGTTGTCTTTAGCAGCTCAAATTCCGTCAGAATTTAAAATTATAGATGGCGCCACCAAATTTCAGTTAGTTAAGGAGGAGGTTAACCCTGATGTAGACTCTGCCAATAATTTCACGGTCTTGATGGAGGGCGAGGTGAAGGCGTTGGTGTTCAAGGAAGAGAGTTTGAAAGAGTCATTATTTGCGAAGGGCATAAAAAATATCAATAGAGACTTTGTAAATAAGGATTATGTGCTGGAGTATTCGGGCGTTGCTCGGCCAAATACAGCCATGAGTCAGATGAGCTTGTCGATAAGCTTTGAAGGCACCTTCTGGCCCAATATTGATATCGATAAGTTAAAACAAGAAGTTTCTGGAAAATCCGAAGCTGATTTGCGCATTTTAGTATTTGCCTTGCCCGACGTAGAAAGCGTTAAAGTGTCTCTGTGGCCTTTTTGGGTAAACAATGTTCCAGAAAAATTAAGTAAGATAAGCGTTGCAATAGAATAATCTATGGCTACGCCAGCGGCTCTTAAAAAAGACTTCATGCGCCTTGCTGGAGCTAGTCGTTTAGCTCATAGCTATTTATTTTTTGGCGAAGATTCAAATAACAATCTGGCGTTTGTCAGAGAATTGGCTAATTATTTGGAGAATGGAAAGTGGTCTCTGCCGATTAGTCCGCCGCTGGATGTTATGATTTCGGGCGGCGGCATAGACGACATGCGAGCTGGCATCAGTTTTTTATGGCAGAAACCCGTCAAGTCTTCGCATAAGATCTTGGTTATCCCCAAGGCCGAGGCTCTGACGCTTGAGGCTCAAAACGCAGTTCTAAAAATATCAGAAGATGGGCCCAGCCATTCCTTGATATTATTATTGGCCAAGAATATAGAGGTATTATTGCCCACTGTCCAGTCAAGATTCCAAAAAGTTTTTATAAGTTCAAGCCCTGGGTCTGGCGAGATGGCTGTGAGCGAGGAGAGCGAAAAAATGGTAGACAACTTTCTTGAAATAGACGCCACCAAGCGCAAGCAGGCCATTAAGGATTTGTTAGCCTTAGAGGATGGCCAGCTATTAGAAGATTTTGTTACTGGCATTATTGTTAGTTTACGTCGCGACAAAATTAAAAATTACCTAGCCATCAAAGAAATATTGCATCGCTGGACATTGATGCAGCAATATAATACAAATAAGAGATTGCAATTAGAGGCAGCCTTATCATGGATATAATTAAACAATTAGAATCTAAATTAAAGGCCATTGTAGACAGCCTGAAAAACGAGTTGTCTAACTTGCGGACTAATCGGCCGACGACTAAGTTGGTCGAGGACATTAAAGTAGATTACATGGAGCAGACATTAACCATAAGACAGCTAGGGTCTATCAGCGTGGTGCCGCCGCGGGAGATCGATGTCAATGTTTGGGACAAAAACGCTATAGCAGCAGTTGTCGCTGCAATTGAAAAAGCCAACCTGGGGCTTACGCCCAATGCTGCCGGTAATCTAATTAGAATTAATTTACCGCCGCTTACTGATGAGCGACGTCGTGAATTGGAGAAGATTGTTCGCAGTACCGTTGAGCAATTTCGCATTAGGGTGCGTGGCCTTCGCGATGAAGTCAATAAATCGATTGAACAAGAATTCAAAGCCAAGGCTCTCAACGAAGACCAAAAATTTAAATCTAAAAAGCAGGTTCAGAATAGCGTAGACAAAACCAACGACGAGATCGAAGCCATGCTAGAAAATAAAGTAAAAGAAATTAACCAATAGATTTAATGTCCATTTTAATTATTATAATCGGTATTGCGGTCCTGATTCTTATGCATGAATTGGGTCATTTTTTAACGGCTAAATTCTTTAAGGTAAAAGTTGAAGAGTTTGGTTTTGGCTTCCCGCCGCGTTTACTAGGCAAAAAAATTGGCGAAACCCTCTATAGTTTGAATTGGTTGCCTTTTGGGGGTTTTGTGAGGTTGCTAGGCGAGAGCTCAGTGGCGCCAGTGCTAGAAGACGAAAAAGTGCGTAGTTTTTCTCATCAACCAATTTGGAAACGAGCTCTGATTATCAAAGCCGGCGTTGTAATGAATTTTATTTTGGGCTGGCTCATGATATCGTCGCTGTTATTTTTTGGCGGTGCTGGCCCGGTGGCTATAACTGCGGTTGTCCCTGATAGTCCGGCAGCTGCTGTTGGCTTGCAGGCGGGAGATCTGATACCCGGTTTTACCAGCGCCGAAGCATTTATTGACTTCGTTAATGAAAATCGTGGCCAAGAAATAACTTTGAATATAAAACGTGGCGGTGAAGAAATGTCTTTGACGGTAGTGCCCCGATTACAAACCAAAGAAGGGGAGGGGGCTTTGGGTGTAGGCATTGCTCAAGCCGGATTCCCCAAGTTGGGCTTTTGGGACAGCATTGGCGAAGGATTTATGATGTCTATCAGAATAATTCTAGCCATAGCGATTGCTTTGGTGAATCTCGTCGTGGGGGTGTTTACTGGCGGTGTTGTTTTCGAGAGCTTTGTTGGGCCAGTTGGTCTTTTCCAAATCGTTTCTCAAACTGGACAGCTAGGCGTGGCTTATTTATTGCAGCTAATAAGCCTGATCTCTTTAAACCTGGCAGTGCTGAATATCTTCCCATTTCCGGCACTAGATGGTGGGCGACTATTGTTTCTAGCGATAGAGAAGATTAAAGGATCACCTATTTCTCCTAAGCGAGAAGCGCTGGTTAATGCCGCCGGCTTCATATTTCTATTGCTGTTGATGGTTGCTATTACAGTCAAAGACATTGTTTATTTGTTTTGATGTTCGTGGTATAACTAGCTTAGTCCTTTAACAAGGAGGCGTAATAGTGATTATTGATGGAAGGTTGTTGGCGGCAGAGATTGTGGCTGGGCTGAAAGACAAGCTCACGCCCAGCGACGCTTTGGCGGTTATTATTGTGGGCGAAGAGACTGATGCTTTAAGCTTCATCCGCCAGAAAAAAAAGGTTGCACAAGAGTTGAGGATTGATTTTCGTGTCGCTCAATTTGGTGGCGATATTACTACTATAGATTTATGTCAGGAAATTGAGAAGCTTTCATTGGCTGGCGATGTTGGTGGAATAATTGTCGAGTTGCCATTGCCAGGCACGATTAACAGAGATGCGGTATTTGCTAGCATACATGGCCGCAAAGATATCGGCACCTTGGCGCCTTATTCTGTATTCACAGCGCCGGCAGTATTGACGGTTGAATCAATTTTAGCTAAATACAGCTTTGATTTATCTGATAAGGTGGTTGCTGTTGTGGGTCGCGGATTGTTGATCGGTCGACCCATAATTCATTGGCTGGGGAATAGATGCGATAGATTAATTACATTACACAGTCAGACCGGTTTAGATCAACTCAAATCGGCCGATCTCGTTATTACCGGAGTCGGCAAGGCTGGCCTTATCAGGCCTGAGATGCTTAAGCCCGGAGCCGGTGTTATAGATTTTGGCTATGACGCCAAAGATGGCAAAATCTCTGGGGACCTAGACACCCAGTCACTAACTACCAACAATGAACCGCTAGATTTCTACACCCCAACACCTGGAGGCACCGGCCCCATCTTGGTGGCCGAGCTGTTTAGAAATTTTTATAGGCTAGTCCCAAGCCCGCAATGAATTGCGGGCTTTTATAAATCTTGATAAAGTGATAACAATGCGTATATCAAAGTTATTCTCGAAGACTTCTAAAAATTGGCCGGCAGGTGAAGAGGCGACCAACGCTAAATTGCTAATCAAAGCCGGCTATATTCGAAAGTCGTCGGCTGGAGTATATAGCTATTTACCATTGGGTTGGCGTGTTTTGAATAAAATAAATGACATCATTCGCGAAGAGATGAATTCCATTGGCGCTCAGGAATTGTTGATGCCTACATTGGTGGCCAAGGATTATTGGGCCAAAACAGATCGTTGGGAGGTTGATATCGCTTTCAAAACTAAATTGCCAGAGACTAGTCATCAATCTACAGAATTTGGTCTTGGCTGGACTCATGAAGAGGTGGTTACTGATTTGGCCACCGATTTCATAAGTTCATATCAAGATTTGCCAACGGCAGTTTATCAAATTCAAAATAAATTTCGTGCCGAAGCTAGAGCTAAAAATGGATTGTTGCGCGGCCGTGAGTTTTTGATGAAAGATTTATATAGCTTTCATGCCAACAAAGAAGATTTAGATAATTATTATCAGACAGTTATCGAGGCCTATAAAAAGATCCTTCAGAGACTTGATCTTAATGCTAAGGTCGTTGAAGCCGCCGGAGGAGCTTTCACTAAAGAATATACTCATGAATTTCAGGTATTGGATCCATCGGGCGAAGATGACGTTTTTTATTGTGATAAATGTGATTTTGCCCAAAATAAAGAAATCGCCAAGGTTGGTATCGGGGATAAGTGCCCTGCTTGTGGTGGCGAGATCAAAGAATCTAGCGGCATTGAGGTGGCTAATGTTTTCAAATTGGGCACGCGCTTCAGTGATGCTTTTAACTTAAAATTTAAAGATAAGGATGGCAGCGAGCAGGCTGTGCTGATGGGCTCTTATGGCATAGGGCCATCGCGTCTTATGGGCACATTAGTAGAGGCCTATAATGATGAGCGAGGCATTATTTGGCCGGAATCAGTGTCGCCATATAAAGTTCATCTAGTTAGCCTGGCTGGCGACAATAATATGGTTGCTAAGTCGGCTGAAAAAATCTATACTAATTTGGATAAAAGCGGCGTTGAAGTTTTGTTTGATGACCGCGACATATCGGCTGGCCATAAGCTGGCTGATGCCGATTTGCTTGGCCTGACTTGGCGCGCCGTGGTCAGCGAAAAAACTGGAAACAAGATAGAGCTGAAACAACGATCCAAGCCAGAAATTAAGCTGGTAAGTTATGAAGAGGTCGCTAAGTTGGTCAAATAACTAATCACATTCGCATTATTAGCCGTAATTAGCATTGTTCGATTACTCTTTATGAAGAATCTTCTCTCATTTTTTGGAAAAAGCGTTGGTGTCGATTTGGGCACCGCCAACTCATTAATATATGTAAGTGGGCGTGGCATTGTAGTTAACGAACCATCAATCGCTGCAGTTAATAATAAGACGTCGCACGTTTTAGCCATAGGCGCAGACGCCAAGAAAATGTTAGGCCGCACGCCTCAACACGTTAATGTCGTTCGCCCGTTAATCAGCGGCGTTATTTCTGATTTCGAGATGACGCAAGAAATGCTCAGCCATTTTTTAAAACGCGTTGGTGGACCTCAAACCTTAATGAATTTTAAGGAAGCTGTTATCGGCGTGCCTACTAATCTAACAGAAGTTGAGCGCAAGTCTGTTGAAGATGCCGTTCTGGGGGCTGGCGTTGCGAGAGCCTATATTATAGAAGAGCCACTGGCCGCAGCCTTGGGCGCGCGGCTACCTATTGATGAGCCGACGGCTAACATGATTGTAGATATCGGCGGCGGGACAACTGAGGTAGCTATCATTTCTATGGGCGGCACGGTTATTTCCAAAAGTTTAAAAGTTGCTGGTGATAAGTTGAGTGACGACATCATTCGTTATATTCGTGACGAGTTTAAACTAGCCATTGGCGAGCCTTCGGCCGAGGAGCTTAAGATGACTATTGGATCAGCGGTGCCCATGGCGGATAAATTAGACATGGTGGTTCGCGGTCGAGATCTTATTACCGGCTTACCGAAAGAAGTTCAGGTTAAAGATAGTCATATCCGTCTGGCTATTAGTAAATCTTTAAAACAAGTTGTTGAGACGGTTAAAGAAGTGGTAGAGGCCTCCCCCCCAGAATTGACTGGCGACATTCTTAAGAGGGGTATTTATCTTTGTGGTGGCGGTAGCATGTTGCGTGGCATAGATAAGCTGTTGTCGGCTTCATTAAATGTAGCGGTTAATGTCGTCGACGATCCGTTGACTTGCGTCGTGCGCGGCACGGGTGTGGCGGTGGAGAATTTAGATAAATACGCTCAAATTTTGGACAATCCGTTGCAGCCACGTGATATCACCACCTAATGAAATATTATCAACTAGCTATTATATTTTTGCTATTTTTAATTCTGCTGATGGGCAGATTTTTGATTGCGCCTCAAGCGATTTTCTACAGCTCGCTCGAGTCCGGTCTAGAAGCTGTTGAGTGGCCAAAGGCCAGAATCTATTCGACTTACCCGTTTAGCAATAAAGCTGAATTATTGATTAATGTAGGCGTTAATGACGGGGCTGTTGAGTCAATGTCGGTTGTCGTCGAAGAATTTTTACTAGGGAAGGTGACCAGAGTTTTCGAAAACTACAGCGTAGTCAAAACAATCTTTGATTCTAGCTGGGAGATCTCGGTTCGTGTTGGCCCCCAGGAGGTTGATGCATTATTGGAGGGTGGCCCAATGCCACGTTTAACCATGGTTGCTAAGGACGGGGAGTTTGCTGTGGGTCAAGCAGTCTATTCAGCCAATAGGGATTTTGAATACGGCTCGATCATTGGCTACGTTAAGGCTATTACTGACAACTCCGCTGCTGTTTTTCGAGAGGCGGAATTGGTTATGCCATATGATTTTAATGATTTAAGGGTCGTCACATTAGTGCGTTAATAAACTAGTATGTCCATATTGTGGCGTAATCTAGCGACTGGCTTGTTGATTGTCTCGGCCTCGATGATTCAAAGCACAAATTTTTTAGTAGTGGGTGGCGCCAAGCCCAACTTGGTCTTGGCGGCTTTGGCTGTGTTGGCCATTTTAAATTGGCCATTGATCGAATATTTGACGTGGATGCTAGTGGCCGCTATTTTGTTAAAATTTTCGCCGATTTTATCTTGGATAAGTGTAGTTTTTTTAATCACGGCTGTTAAGATGTTTTTTATAAATCGCTTTTTGCCCTGGTCGCGCTATCTAAGCGGTATCGTTGTTATAATTTCAGGCACGGCGGTGTTCTATATATTGGGCGCACCAATATTCCTATATCATCAGTGGCCCACAGTATTGTTAGAGCTGGTTTATAATGTTGTCGTAGGTGTAATATTGATTATGATATGGCCAAAGAAGGATTAGATTTTGATGAGGTTATTTTCGATGAGGCAGCTAAGGCCAAGGACTTAGATTATTTGGAAGTTTCTTTATCGCGTCGTATTTTTATTGGCGTTGCGGTGGCGGCTATTTTCTTTGCCCTAGGTGCTTTCGGAAGGGTTTTTTATTTGAATAGTATTCGTGGTGAATTTTATACCAAGCGTGCTAGTGCGAATGCCAACAAAGAGATTGTTGCCCCTGCTCCTAGGGGAGTTATCGTGGATCGTTTTGGTAAAGTCTTAGCTGAGAACGTGGCCATTCTTAGCGTCTTTGTCGATGTTGGTGAACTATTTAAACAATATGATAATGAGAAAATCGAAGAGATAGCTATGAAATTGGGCGAGACGCTATCACTCGACGCCCAAGAGATAGAGCAGGCGCTGCTTGCTGCCGACCTAGAGCGTAGCAGCTTTATCTTAATTGAGCGCGGAGTTACCGTTGTAGAGGGCATTGCCATTCGTTCATTAAATTCGCCATTCATTAGATTGATAGACGATTATTCGCGTGATTATATAAATGGAGCGGCCTTTGTTCATGTTGTCGGCTATACCGGATTTTCTGAAGCCGGCAACAGCATTGTTGGCAAAACTGGCCTAGAGTCATATTATGATGAGCTATTGCGTGGCGAGGAGGGTTCTAGGATTTTGTATCGAGATGCCTACGGCAATATTTTGGGCGATAAAGTCGTGAGTGAGGCCATGGCCGGGCAACAGCTAAAGACGACTATTGATGCTGATTTACAAAAGTACTTTTATCAAAGCTTGCGCAACGGCCTTAATAGGCTAGGCCGAAATGCCGGAGTGGGCATCATTATTAATCCACAAAATGGAGAAATATTATCGTTAATAAGCCTACCAAGTTTTGATAATAACATTTTAATTGCTCGCGGCCGCAATCAAGAGAAAAATAATATTTTGAATTCTAACTCCCAGCCATTATTTAATCGAGCAGTGGCCGGGGCGTACAGCCCAGGCTCTACAGTAAAGCCATTGGTGGCCGTGGCAGCGCTCAGGGAAAATGTAATTGATCCAAAGCATCAGATATTTTCGGCCGGGTTTATAGAAATACCTAACCCGTATTTTCCAGATCAACCCAGTCGCTTTTTAGATTGGAAAGCGCATGGCTGGGTTGATATGCGCTCTGCGTTGGCGCGTTCTAGCAACATTTATTTCTATGCAGTGGGCGGCGGGTTTGAAGAAGTTAGTGGCTTGGGGATAAATAGACTCAAGGAATACTGGCAGGAATTTGGCTTTGGCAAGCTTAGCGGCGTAGATCTTGATGGCGAAAACAAAGGATCCTTGCCCGACCCAAGCATTAAAGAGAAGACTACTGGAGATATTTGGAGAATTGGTGACACCTACAATGTTAGTATTGGCCAAGGCGATCTTTTAGTTAGCCCTTTGCAGTTGATAAACTCTATAGCTGGCGTAGCTAGCGGTGGCAAGATATATCGACCGCATTTAGATTCAGATATTACTCCAAAATTGTTAATCGATAACTCTGACTGGGTAGAAGAATTTAGAGAGGCGCAGTTGGGCATGGAAGATGCTGTATCAAAATATTACGGCACGGCTAATTCACTTAGCGATTTGCCTATGGCTGTCGCTGGCAAAACAGGTAGCGCCCAGGTAGCTAATAATGCGCGAACTAATGCTTTCTTTGTGGGCTATGTTCCAGTAGAGACACTTGATAAAATGGATGTATCACGAGACAAGCAAATCGCCATCCTTGTTCTAATAGAAAACTCCCGCGAGGGCAGCTTAAATGCTGTGCCAATAGCTAAAGATGTTTTCGAGTGGTATTACTATAATAGACTAATAAAAAACGATGAATGAATTGTTAACCATTTTATTCGGTGCCACGCCGATCGGCGAAGTTAGGGCTGCGATACCAGTGGCTATTTTTGCTTTTGGCTTTGCGCCGCTTAAGGCATATTTCTTGGCGGTTTTTGGCAACCTTCTGCCAATAGTGCCGGGTTTATTTTTTCTACATTATATAAGCACTTATTTAATGGAGAAAAATTATTGGGCAAATAGATTTTTATCATGGGTTTTTAAATATACGCGCGATCGTTATCGGCAAAAATTTATAGAGGCCGAACAACAACATCATCACCATCATTGGCGTGAGTTTTGGAGATTTATGGCCCTAATGGCTTTCGTGGCTATCCCATTCCCGATCACTGGTGTTTGGAGCGGTATGGTGGCGGCTTTTGTTTTCGGTTTTTCTTTCTGGCGATCTGTAGCTGCTCTGTCCATTGGTGCTGCCATCTCCGGCTTGATAGTACTCGCCATTTCTTTAGGGATAGTTAGGCTATAGCTTGACAAATATTCAAAAGTTTGCTAAAAATAGAACAGCTTTTTCACAACTGTCGTCGTTTTTTTAGCCCAGCTTGGCCAGATTTATAAATGGTCGACGGGGCTTGTTAACCCCGGCAGTATCGATCGAGAAATCGATATACTGAAAATAGCAGCTTGATATAGACAAATATGCCCCGATGAGATCATCGGGGCTTTTTTATGCATAATTAGGCCATTTTCTGGCCTTTTTGGATAAAATTTGCTATACTGTTAGGTATATGAAGCTAGAGGATATAAAAAAGAGTTTTGCCAAGGATTTATCGGCTGCCAATGACGCCAAGGCTCTGGAAGAGATTAGAGTTAAATATCTTGGTCGTAAGGACGGTGGCTTAACTAAGATTTTGCGTTCCCTGAAGGATCTCTCGGCGGCGCAGAAGAAAAAAGTTGGGCCAGCAGCCAACGCCTTAAGGGATAACATTGAGAAGGAGCTCAAGAGAAAATTGGGCCAGTTGCTTAATATTAACAATCAACTCCAAGAGGGCTTTGACGTCACTCTGCCGGGCAAGAAGATTGGCGTGGGTCATCTGCATATTTTAACTCAAATGGAGAATGAAATTCGCGACATTTTTAGTCGTTTGAATTTTTCGGCTGTAGAAGGTCCGGAAGTGGAAACAGAGCACTACAACTTTGATGCCCTAAATATACCTCCGGATCACCCGGCGCGAGATATGTGGGATACTTTTTGGGTGCAAAGTACTAGGAGAACCAAAACCGAAGATGTAGAAGGCAAATTATTGCGTACTCACACCTCACCAGTGCAGATTAGGTTCATGGAAAGTCATCAACCGCCATTTCAAATTATCGTTCCTGGTAGGGTTTTTCGCTATGAAGCTACTGACGCCTCTCATGAAATCAATTTTCATCAAGTCGAGGGCTTAATGGTCGGCCCTAATGTCACCTTGGCGAATTTTAAATATATTATCGAGACATTTTTCAAACAATTATTTGGCCCAGAAATAGGTATTCGTTTTAGGCCAAGCTATTTTCCTTTCGTTGAGCCGGGGCTAGAGGTAGACATTAAATTATCGAGCGACCAGACCAAGCTTATGGCTAGTCGCAAATCAGAATGGCTTGAAGTTATGGGTGCTGGCATGGTCCATCCCAATGTTTTCAAATCAGTTGGCTATGATCCTAAAAAAGTCCAGGGGTTTGCCTTCGGCTTGGGGGTGGAGAGATTGGCTATGATTAAGTATAAAATCGATGATATTCGCCTGTTTCATTCCGGCGACTTGAGATTTATTAACCAATTTTAATATTGTTATGAGTGAAAAAATTCCATCAGAATTAATAGTGCCGCCAGAGCGCCCAGAGGAGTCTGCGGCCGACCAGTTAGAGCGAGAGCTGACGGCTTTTAAGGCGGCGGTTTGGAAGTTTAAAACCATGGAAGATAATAGGGAGATATCAAGCGCTCACTTCCACAAATTGGAGCTTAAGGACCTCGATGATCTAACAAAAAGAGACGGGGAGATATGGGAGAAATTATATAATAAAACCCTGACTACAGAAGAATACGAGAGCTATCGTCAGGAAGTGGTTGCATCCGGTTCGTCGGTGCGTGATATTTTTAGACAATTCATAGCTAATAAGGCAACCATTATTTTTGGTCGGCTGGAGCTTGCAGAATTACGAAAAGACAGAAAAAAATCATGAAATTTTCATACACGCTATTAAAAAAATTGACCAAAGCGGTTAAGAATCCCGAGCAACTGGCTAAGGCCTTAACTTTTCATGCTTTTGAGGTTGAAGGGATCGAAGAAGATGTGGTAAGTGTGGCTATTCCGGCCAATCGTTATTCTGACTCTGCTTCTCATTGGGGACTGGCTAGAATCATTACCGCCATAGCCGGCCGAAAATGGATCGAGCCAAAATTGAAGAGTTTGCCGCGTAAGCCGAAATCTAAACAATTTTCGATTAAGGTTTCTGACAAAGATGTCTGCCCGCGCTACAGCGCACTATATGTCGAAGTTCCTAAGATAGGTGATTCACCGCAGTGGCTTCAAGATGCCCTGATTGCTTGTGGATTGAAGCCAATTAATAATGTGGTAGATGTTATGAATTACGTTATGTTGGAGGTAGGCCAGCCGTTACACGCATTTGATGCCGATTTGGTTGAGGGTCCGATAGAAGTCAGGTTAGCAAAGCGAAAAGAGCGGATTATCACTATCGATGACCAGAATACATCTCTCGACCCAAGTCATTTGGTGATAGCCGACAACAAAGGGCCGTTGGCTATAGCGGGCGTTAAAGGTGGCAAGAGGGCAGCAGTTAATCGTCATACGCGTAAATTAATAATCGAGTCGGCCAGTTTTGATGCCACAAGCATCTACAAAACATTGCGAGCCGTTAATTTGTTGACTGATGCTTCTCTGCGCTTTAGCCACGGCCTAAGCCCAGTACTGACAGAGAAAGCTATTAAACGAGCTGCCGCGCTGCTCAAAGAGGTTTGCAAGGCTAAGGTAGGTGACTACTTGGATATTAATTACACCAAGCATTCACATAATATTATTAAGTTTGATTTAGATAGGTTTAACAGCTTAACCGGTTTGTCTTTGAATTTACCAACCTGTTTTAAATATCTAAAGAATTTAGGGTTTGCAATTAGCGGGAAGATGGTCAAGGTGCCAGAGGAGCGCACTGACATCACGATATTTGAAGATTTAGTTGAAGAAATCGTCAATATTTATGGCTATGACAAATTGCCTTCAATTATACCGCATGTGGCTTTGGCTTCTTCTGGCCAAGAGGACCAGCTGGCACTAAAAGATCAGGTGCGGTCTGTCTTAACTGGTTTAGGCATGAGCGAGGTGTATAATTATTCTTTCGTTAAGCGGTCAGATGCATTGGCTGACGCAAAGATTATGGGCGGCAAGCCAGTGGCTTTGCGTAATCCTATCAGTGCTGATTTTCAGTATCTTCGCCCCAGCTTGCGCTCTGGCTTGGCCGAGAATCTAAAAGGCAATCTGCGTTTTTATGATGAGGTTCGTGTTTTCGAAGTTGGAAAAATATTTCCTAATGATAATTGGGAGGTGTTGTCGTTGGGCATCGCCTTAGAGCGCAAGAATGGTAAGGCAGACGATTCGTTTTTGGAGCTTAAGGGCATAATGGACAATTTATTGAAAAAAATCGGAGTAGTTGATTTCACGGCTGTCCCATATCTTGATGGATTGAGGATTGAATCAGGCCACCAGGTCATAGGCTTTTTGTTGGGCAGGATCATTGAGTTGGATCTAAATAAATTAGCAACTCTAATTAGTGGGGAAAAAGAATATTTGCCATTGAGCAAATATCCGACTGTCATGCGCGATTTATCTTTTCTGGTGGATCGTTCGGTGCGGGTTTATGAAATACAAAACCTTATGGAAAACGACAGCCATTTGTTGCAGGATGTGGATTTATTGGATTGGTATGAAGATGATAAGCTGGGCGCTGAGCGCAAGAGTTTAACTTTCCGGTTTATTTTCCAGGCCAACGATAGAACTCTGACCGATGAAGAGGTTGGCCGGGAAATGGAAAAAATTGTAGCTGATCTACAGGCCAAATTTGATATAGATTTACGTTAATCGTTATAGGTACTGTAGGGCATGCCTTTTAGCCATACAAGCCCATCTCGGATCAGACCGAGGAGTTAGGCCAATCCCCATCGAATCACATCGATGGGGATTTTTATTGTTTTTGGGGCTTAAATCTGTTATCATAATAAGGTCCGGGAAGGGCCATTTTTTAAATAGGTATGCCAAAAATTAAGCCAGATAAATCTAAAAAACTAACTTCGCCTCAGGCCACCAAAGCTGAAAAGGTGCCTTCTTATGGCGCAAAAGATATCTATGTTTTGGAAGGATTAGACCCAGTGCGCAAGCGACCGGGCATGTATATCGGCTCGACTGGAGTTGATGGTTTGCATCACCTTATTTGGGAAGTTGTCGACAACTCTATCGACGAAGCCATGGCTGGTTATGCCAAAAATGTTCGAGTGGAGTTGTTGCCCGATAATCGTGTATCGGTCAGAGACGATGGCCGCGGCATCCCAGTAGAGACGCATAAACAAACTAATAAGTCAGCTCTTGAAACCGTCATGACTACATTGCATGCTGGTGGTAAATTCGGTGGCGAATCCTACAAGGTTTCTGGTGGTTTACACGGCGTCGGCGTTTCAGTCGTCAACGCGCTTTCTGTTTGGTTGAAGGCTGAAGTTTGCCGTGACGGCGCCATGTATGAACAAGAATATGTGCGCGGCAAGTCAAAATATAAAGTTAAAAAAGTTGGCAAGTGTGGAGCGAATGGCACAAAGATAACCTTTGAGCCAGATCCAGAAATATTTTCTACGGTTGAGTTTAATCGTAAAAAAATCCTAGACCACTTGCGTCAACAAGCTTTGTTAACTAAGGGAGTCAAGATTGAAATCATTGATACTGGAGAAAAAGAGCTGTTTTATCACTCTTTTTATTTCGAGGGTGGGCTAATTTCTTTTTTGAAATATTTAAATCGTAGCGAGAAGCAGCTTCAAGAAATTCCTTTTTATGTTAACAAGGAGCATGAAAAAATGGAGGTTGAGGCGGCTTTTGTTTATAACAACGAAGTGGAAACTCAAGAACTTAGCTTCGCCAATAATATTTATACGCCCGACGGCGGCATGCACCTTACTGGGTTTCGTTCGGCGTTGACTCGTTATCTTAATGACTATGCGCGTAGCAATGATTATATAAAGAAAGACGGCGACAATCTTACTGGTGATGACGTTCGCGAAGGTATGGTCGCTATAGTTTCAGTAAAATTACCCGAGCCGCAGTTTGAGGGGCAGACCAAGGCCCGATTAGGTAATCCTGAAGCGCGTACTGCTGTTGAGAGTATTGTCGGCGAGGCACTCAAGGACTTCTTAGAGCGCAATTCGGGTGACGCTCGTAAGATCGTTGAGCGAGCCATCCTTACATCCAAGGCACGCAAGGCCGCCAAAGCAGCCAAGGAGACCGTATTGCGCAAGGGCATCCTCGAGGGACTGACTCTGCCAGGCAAGCTAGCTGATTGTAGCTCGCGCGATCCAGCCGAATCCGAGCTTTTTATTGTCGAGGGAGACTCAGCTGGTGGTAGCAGTAAGATGGGGCGCGATCGCCGCACTCAAGCCATATTGCCACTGAAGGGTAAGATTTTGAACGTTGAGAAAGCTAGAATAGATAAGATGTTGGCTAATAAAGAGATAAGGTCCTTAGTGGTGGCCTTGGGTACGGCTATAGCTGAGTCATTTGATATCACCAAGTTGCGTTATAATAAGATAATTATAATGACAGATGCTGATGTTGATGGTTCTCATATCCGAACTTTATTATTGACTCTGTTTTATCGTTATTTCCCACAGATTACAGAGGGCGGCTTTCTTTATATTGCTCAACCACCCCTTTATCGTATTCAGGTTGGTCGGGAAGCCACCTACATATATAGGGAGGCAGACAAAGACAAGCTGGTGAAAAAAGCCGGTGAAGACGTTAAGGTGTCCATCCAAAGATATAAAGGCTTGGGGGAAATGAACCCAGATCAGCTATGGGAAACGACAATGGACCCAGCTAATAGATTGTTGAGGAAGGTGACAGTAGATGACGCTGAAGAGGCTGATAGATTATTTGATGTTTTAATGGGCGAGCAGGTAGCACCTCGCAAGAACTTTATTGAAGCTCATGCGTTGGCAGTTAAGAATCTGGACATTTAATTAAATTTCTGGTAAGATTACCACTATGTTTAATCGTTTCACGGCCTTCATACAAGAATCTAGACAAGAGCTCAAAAGAGTCAACTGGCCGACTTGGCCAGAAACCAAACGCCTGACAATTATCGTGATAGCTATATCTTTAGGTGTAGCGGCTTTGCTTGGCGTATTCGACGCACTATTTCTATTTATATTAGGTAGGATAATTTAGTTTAAATTCATTTATGACAAAAGAAACCGAAAAAACACAAACTGACAAAAAGACTGAACGACACTGGTATGCTATCCAAACCTATTCAGGATATGAAGACGCCGTCGCGCGTTATCTTCAGCAAAGAGTCGACTCTTTGGCTATGAACGACAAAATTTTTCAGATTATCGTTCCCAAGGAAAAGAAAATCAAGATAAAAAATGGCAAGAGGCGCACTATCGAAGAAAAGATCTACCCAGGCTATGTGCTGGTGGATATGACCTTGACCGAAGATTCCTGGTACGTAGTTCGCAATACCCCGCGTGTTACTGGCTTTGTGGGCTCAGACACCACCACGCCGTTGCCATTGTCTCAGGAAGAAATAGATTCGCTGATGAGCCAGATGGGTAGCGGCGAAACCAAATTCACTATTGATTTACATGTAGGTGATATGGTAAAAATTACCGATGGCCCATTTAAAGATTATGATGCTAAAGTCGCCGAGATTGACGAGTCGAAGGGTAAGGTTAAGGTGCTAGTAGCTATCTTTAATCGAGACACCGCCGTCGAACTAGATTCATTACAGGTACAGAAATTATAAATATGGCTAAACCAATTAAAACAGTATTAAAATTACAAATCGCTGCTGGGCAGGCTAATCCGGCACCGCCAATCGGCCCGGCCTTGGGTCAACACGGCGTGAACATACAGGATTTTTGTAAGCAGTTTAATGATGCCACCAAAGATATGACTGGCGATATTATCCCGGCCGAGATTACTATCTATGAGGACCGTAGCTTCACTTTTAAGCTAAAAACATCACCGGCTTCGGCTTTGTTGCGTAAAGCCGCTGGAATAGAAAAGGGGTCTGGCGTGCCTAATAAAAATAAGGTAGGCAAGGTAACCAAGGCTGATTTAAGGGCCATCGCTGAAAAGAAGATGGTCGATCTTAATACCGACGACGTTGAGGCAGCTATGAAAATAATAGCTGGCACAGCGCGAAATATGGGGATAGAAATCACAGAGTAAGATGGGCACATAAAAAGCCCCGACATATGTCGGGGCTTTTGATTAGCTTATTTTGCTAAATAAGTGGTCAACTACTTGCTGTGAAATATCATTCGATGCCAATCGCTCGCGGTGATCAGGGTTAACCGCCACTCGCAAGCAAACATAGGAATCGGCGATTTCGCTTAGGCGCTCAATGCCGGCCGGACGCCATCGAGACAACGGAGTAATGCCATCGGCTTCGCTGTAAACCTGCACTTCTTGTGTCTTAAACCGTTGCGTGTCCGATAGCGGCACGATTACGATTGAATGTTCTGGGAATCCGAATTGCGATTCGATTTCTTGCTCAACCCTAGCCAATCGCTTGGGATTGTGGTTAAAATATCCAGCCAGCTTTTTGATGCGCTCCATTTCTACTGAGAAAACCTTCTGCAATTGGCGCGTTCCATCATAAACATCTGATTCTGGGAATTGTTTCGGTTTAATCAGAATGGCAATACGAGGCCAAGTCCGAGTTCGGATTCTTTGCATGCTGTCACGAGCCCATTCCTGTTGAGAATTCATTATAGCCGCACTTAAATCGCCATCAATCATGGGCCACAATCTATCTTCGGTTAACTCGTTAGCTTCCAGTAGGGCAAAAACTAGTTTCTGCATCAATCGAGAGAGCACTGCTGTCGATGGCCGCAGATAAACATTCTTATACATATCCATATAAAATTCCTGGATGTGCAGAGCGGTATCTAGCAAATCATCTCGATATGGCACTACGATTTCACCATCTCTGAAAGTAACGTGGAATGGCAGATCGCGGAATTTAGGTTTGCCGCTATCGGTTACGGACGAATCGCGCTCGAGATAGTCAAACTTCTCGGTGCCTAGATTTTTATCATGAACAGCTTTGAAGAACGGATTTGTGTGATCGAACATGGCTCGGATGTGGTCATAATCACCGCCACAGCGTTTGATGGTTTTTTCCAGTTCTGCCAATATGGCTAATCCCTTTTCATCGTGGCCAACTTTAGTTACGGCCTCGATTACGTGTGACAATGGCCCATGGCCGATATCATGCAATAGGCCAAAGATTTCGATATCACGAGCGGCATCTCGTTTGAGGATGCCAGCACGGCGCCATTTATCCATTCGTCTGCGAGTGCGCTCATAGGCTCCGATCGAATGATCAAAGCGTGTGTGTTGAGCCCTCGGGAAAATTAGGAAGGCCATTCCTAATTGTCGGATGAATCGTAGGCGCTGGAATAGGGGATGATCAATTAAGGGCGCGACTTCGCTGCAGTCAATGTCGCCCAGAAACGGATCGTCGTGGTAAATCATGAGCTGCTCCTTAGCCACGCCATAGCTTCTGGCGACGGCTGGGTTGGTAAGGTTCTGCCTTTAAAATACCATCAAATTTTCTATTGGTCAATGAGCAAAAACGGCTCCGTCTTTCGGTAGCAGTGCTGGCAGGCGCGAGCTGCAACTGTCCTGGCGTGAGTTAGCCAGTCGCGATTACTGTGGCGACGACTGTCGCTTCTTGGCTGTCCGCGAGGTCCAGCCCCGCTAAAAGCGGGGCTAAAGGCCAATGGACACCGCCCGCAAAAGCAATGCTTTTGCGGGCTTTTTATTTATCAAAAGGATTAAGCTATAATGAAGGCAATGCCAGGCAAGTAGAACTGCGATATGATTAACTTGCCAGTTATTATTGTAGATAGCCTGACATGCTAATTAATAATAGTCGTGATAAAATAGATGTTATTAATACGTTAATCTAAGAAACTGACAATCTCAGTTTCACTTCCTGGAATGGCTAAATATATACCCACGATAGGCCTGGAAATACACGCCGAGCTAAAGACCGAGACTAAGATGTTTTGTGATTCGCTTAACGATCCTAATGAGAAGCATCCCAACACCAACGTCTGTCCGGTTTGTCTGGGCCACCCCGGCACCTTGCCGGTTATCAATAAAAAAGCCGTTGAAGCCGTCCTCAAGGTGGGTATGGCTTTAAATGGCGAGATACCAGCCTCATCCAAATTCGATCGTAAAAACTATTTTTATCCTGATCTACCTAAGGGTTATCAAATTTCGCAATATGATTTACCGTTGATATTCGGCGGTGTTCTTAACGGTGTTCGCCTCACTAGAATCCATTTGGAAGAGGATACTGGCAAGTTGGCGCATGGTGCTGATGAGGGTGGTAAGTCCGTAAGTTTTGTGGACTTCAATCGTGCTGGGGTGCCGTTGATGGAATTAGTTACCGAGCCAGATGTCAAAAACTCCGACGAGGCAGTGGAGTTTGCTAAGGAATTGCAAATTATATTGCGTTATTTAGGCGCTTCTGATGCTGATATGGATAGGGGCCAGATGAGAGTGGAAGCCAACGTAAGCATTAGCTCTGGCGAAGGACCATTAGGTACAAAGGTTGAAGTTAAAAACATAAATTCGTTTAAAGCAGTTCACGACGCTATTGAATATGAATTAAAGCGCCAACAAGAAGTTTTGGAAAGCGGCAAAAAAGTTGTCCAAGAAACGCGTGGGTGGGATGAGAACAAAAAGGCCACCGTATCACAACGGCTTAAAGAAGAAGCCCATGATTATCGCTATTTCCCAGAGCCGGATTTGCCGCCACTGGATATGAGTAAATTTGATTTGGGCGAGCTAAAACGCTCCATCCCCGAGTTGCCGCAAGAAAAAAGAATCAGGTTGATAGAAGAGTATAAGTTGACGCCAGAGCAGGCTGCACTTTTAACTAATGATAAATTGACAGTCGATTATTTTGAGGCGGCTGCTTCAGAGTTGAAGACGTTTATCCCTAGCGCAGAATTCCAATTGTTATTTAATTATTTCACCAACGATTTATTTGGCTTAGTTTCAGAGAAGGGGATCAGGATTGAAGATTTGAAATTGACGCCAGAGAACTTCGCCGAATTAGTGGCGCTGGTTATGACCAATAAGGTTTCTAGTCGTACCGCCAAAGATTTACTGCCGCGCATTATGGAGAATGGCGAAGATCCTCATGAAATAGCCGAAGCCGAAGGTTTGTTGCAGGTCTCCGATAAAGCCCAATTGCTCTTGGTGGCCAAATTGATTATGGACAACAACCCACAGGCAATTGCTGATTACAAAAAAGGCAAGTCTAGCGCCTTACAGTTTATGATTGGCAAAGCTATGGGCGAACTTAAGGGCAGTGGCGACCCAGCTGTTTTGCAAGAGGTATTCAAAGAGTTGCTGGGCTAGTCTATGTTGGGCAAACTGTTTCATGCTATCTGCCCGGGAAACTCAGATCCCTCCGTCAATTGACGGAGGGATTTTTATTTGAATGATTTACTTACTTCTTACTAACTACTATCTACTACCTTCAGAGCTTCTTTAGCCGCCCCTATTTCAGCGTCTTGTTTGGCTGGGCCATTACCGCGGGCGACTAGTTTGTCATCAAAATAAACACCAACTACAAAAGTTCGGTCATGGTCAGGTCCATGCTCCTCTAGTACTTTATAGTTAGGTGTAATTTTTAAAGTGGCTTGCACTTTTTCTTGCAGTAAACTCTTAGCATCTTTATAAAGTCCTTTTTTAATCACTTCGTCTAGATGCGTCATTACAACCGAATCAATAAATGTCTTGCTCTTTTGATAATCAGAATCCAAATAGACAGCGCCGATAATGGCTTCCATAGCATTGGCTAAAATGACATCTCGAGCGCGGCCGGTGTCTTTGGATTCTCCTTGTGATAACAGCATAAATTTATCCAAATCTAATTCGCGGGCAACTGTGGCCATCATAATATAGTTGACCAGAGCTGCTCGCAAACTGGTCAAGTGGCCCTCTTGTTGATCCGGGTAGCGATGATAAAGATTCTCCGTTACTGCCAATTCTAAAACCGCATCGCCTAAAAATTCTAAGCGCTCATTGTTAGAAGATTTCCAGCCTGGATTTTCGTTCAGGTAGGAGCGATGTGTTAGGGCTTCGTTAAGTAGATCTTTATCGTTGAAGCTGTAGCCCAAATTTTTCTCTAATGCTGATAAGTTCATTCTTAATGACAAGGTCATTAAGTTATTAAGTAATTAAGTAATTGGAATGAACCGATCACTCAATAACCTAGTAACTCAATATCTTAATAATTATTTTTTAGGTTTCTTAGTTGTTTTCGGCTTTTTTTCCTCGGCCCGTTTTGGGTTCGTGGCTTCGACATCGCCTTTGGCGATCGTTGGAGCTTCATTGCCTGCAGCTTCTTCCAACTGTTTATATATAGTACCTAGTACGCCGTTTATAAATTTGCCGGAATTAGGTCCGCCATAATTTTTGGCTATTTCAATGGCCTCATTGATAGCCACCTTAGGCGGGACTTCGTTAGGATCTGCGTGTAGCAGTTCGTAAAGGCCGATACGCAAAGCATTGCGATCAATGACAGCGATTTGTTCTAGCGGCCATTCTGGGGCGGCTTTGGTTATCAAATTATTTAATTCATCTAGATGCTCAATGACACCCTTTACCAATCGCCAGACAAAATCCGGCTCATCTAGGCCGGGCGCAAACTCAGCCAAATTACGCTCCACGATCTCGGTGAGATCGGACTTCATTTTGTAAAAGTCCCATTCATATAGAGACTGCAATACAATTGAACGAGCTAATTGACGAGTGGCCATACAATATTATTTTATAAAGTTACCGGGATTTGTAAAGCTCTTAAGATTTCTTATAGACACCACATTGTGGGCAGGCCTTATGTTGTAATCTTGGCCCTTGGCAATTTTCACAAACATTAATCTTAATTTTTTTGTAAGCCAAATGAGATCGGCGTCGGCCGACTTTGGATTTCGAATGATGTTTTACTGGTACGCCACCCATCCCGTTAGAAGCAGGTCGCGATCTTCGCGAGGCTGCAAAATTAATTTAAGGTTAATATTGATTATAATTGATATCGTCCATGGTCCCATAAGCAATCGCGGCTTCTAACGGGACTCATAGCTTAATCAGTCTTACGATTTAGATATAATCCTAGAACAATTCTTTAGGAAGGTCAACCGGTGGATTTTACTTGGGCCGCATTTTCTTATGGCGGCCAAGTGTTGTTTAGTGCCATAGCCCTTGTGGTTATCGAGTCCATAATTTGGATATTTTTTGTGATAACGCGCCATAAGCGCATCCCTCTTTACCTTAGCGACAACAGAGGCCAGTTTTATGGCATTATATTTTTCATCGCCACGGACGATAGTGCTGGCGTGTAGCGTGTGGGTAGTTTTTAGCCAAGCGGTATTCAAGTACAAACCGCCATCCAACCAAACTTTAATTTTTTTCGTTTTTCGCGTCGCATCATTTGCTATTTGCCAGTTGCCATTCGCCAATAGCCGCGAGAGCGCTCTAGTAGCGGCCAAATTAGCGGCCTTCGTGATATTAATGCGATCAATTGTGCCGGGATATACGCTGGCGGTGGCGTAGAAAATGTCATCAGCTTGGTCAATCCATTTCAGCCAGCTGGCTCTTTGTCGGTGTGATAATTTTTTCGAATCTTTGAACCTCTGTCGGTATTTTGTCGGTAGGGCTAAGGCAGTCACGGTGATCGGACCGGCGAGTGGCCCTCGCCCGACCTCATCAATGCCAATTATAAATTTGGTCATTGTCATCATTTATCCTATATGCTAGCGTAATTATTGGTACTTCCGCAAGGAAGTTTGACAATCAAAGAGGAGAGGCGAATGAGAAAGCTCCACCTTGCTCTGGCCGTTTTGTTCTTGGCTGTTCTCGCCAGCGGCTGTTACCGCCCCCGTTACCGTGATGATAGCGGTCGTTCTCTGTCGCCGCCTGAAGCCGCAGTGGCCGACAGCTTGGACGAACGTCTGGATGAGATTTATAAGCAAGCCGACTATTTGGCGTATATCGAAGTTGACGTTACTTTACAAAATTCGAGAGGCGGACGAACTACTTATAGCAAGTCTTACAATGATCGTGAAGGCAATGCGCGGATTATCAATATTCCTTACCACGTTGATGGTGAGGGTCGGCGTATAATTTCTGGCATGCCGTATTATTCGACCGATAGAAATAGTCGCTTAGCTCGTGGCGTTCTGTCTGGGTCGTTGCTGTATCACCAAGCGTCTCGTCGCTATTATATTTTGACTGCGGGTCATATTTATGACAGCAGCTATGTCATTAACAAGATCGTCGTTTGGTTTAAGGGTGATGTCGGAGGTCCCTATGAAGCCTCATTGAGCGGTGTTAATTCTAGGATTGATGCGGCGGTACTTTTTTTGAAACCTGATTTTACCTTCAACGGACGTTTGGGCCGTTTGGGCAATTCAAATTCGCTCAAGGTGACCGACGGCGTTGTGGCCTTGGGCGCGCCGTTAGATATCAAAGATGTTTTCTCTTATGGTCGGGTCAATAGTTTCTTGGAATACGCCGATCTTAATGGGAACGCGTTGTCGAAGTTTGTCATGCATGGCGCTGCCATTGATTTCGGTAACAGCGGTGGGCCGTTGATTGATATGAGCGGCAACATCGTGGGCATTAACGTGGGCGCCATTGCTGGCGGGCTGGTGGCTCATCCGTTAGCCACACCCATCAATGACATCAAAGATGTCATGAACGATTTATATAATGGAGTAAGACATTAATAATCGGCCCCTGCCTTAAGCGGGGGCTTTTTTTCTGCGCCAGCAAAATCTATAATGATAGTAATCGCAGACTCAAAAGATTTTATTTATCAGAATTATTTGTTATTATTTGCTAACACTTAACACTCTATGAAATTCGTACATCTACACACTCACAGTCATTATTCTTTGCTTGATGGCTTGGCCAAAATAGATGATTTAATCGAGCGAGCTAAAGAATTAAATATGGATTCTTTGGCAATCACAGATCACGGCAACCTTTATGGCGCCGTGGAATTTTATAAAAAGGCCAAAGCGGCCAATATAAAGCCCATTCTTGGGGTCGAGGCCTACATCGCTCCGGGTGATCATCGTGATAAAACTCCGCAAAGTGACGAGAAGTATTTTCATCTTATTTTGTTGGCTAAAAATGAGATTGGATGGCGTAATTTGGTCCAGTTAGTCACTAAAGCAAACCTCGACGGCTTTTATTACAAGCCGCGCATGGACAAAGAATTATTGCGCCAGCACCACGAAGGCTTGATAGCCTTGTCTGGCTGTCTGTCGGGCGAAGTGTCGCGCGCGCTTTTGAAGAAAGATGTCGCCACTGCCACGAAAATTGCTTTGGAATATCAGGATATTTTTCAGCCAGGGAATTTTTTTATTGAGGTTGGGCATCACCCTGGCATTACAGAAACCCTGAAGGTTAAAGATGGCTTACGCGTCGTTGCCCGAGAGACTGGCATACCGCTTGTTGCGACCCAAGATGTTCACTATGCACGGGCTGAGGACACCGAGTACCACGATATTTTATTAGCTGTGCAGACGGGGAATAAAGTGGGCGACAAAGATCGCCTTAGTTTAAAAGAGGACGATTTTTCTATGCGCTCTGCCGAAAAAATGGCCGAAGCATTTAAAGATGAGCCAGAGGCAATAACTAACACCGTAAAGATTGCCGAGCAGTGTAATGTGGAATTAAAACTCAATCAAATTGTTTTACCAAAATTTCCGTTGCCAGCCGATGGCTTGTCAGCTATGGAATATTTGCGCGAGTTGGTGGTAGAGAAATTACCAGGACGTTATTCTGAGCTCACGCCCGCAGTCAAAGAGCGGGCTGAATATGAGCTGTCGGTCATTGAAAAAATGGGATTCCCAGATTATTTTTTGATAGTCCAGGATTTTATCAATTGGTCTAAAGAGCGGGGGATAGTTGTTGGCCCAGGTCGTGGCTCGGCGGCCGGCAGTTTGATTTCATATGTGCTAGGCATTACTGATGTGGATCCCCTAAAATACGATCTGCTTTTTGAAAGGTTTTTGAATCCCGATCGTATTCAACTTCCTGATATAGACGTAGACATAACTGACCGTCGACGGGATGAGGTTTTTGGCTACCTTGTTGAGAAATATGGCCAAGACCGTGTGGCGCATATAATAACTTTTGGTACTATGGCGGCACGCGCCGCTATTCGTGATGTTGGTAGGGCTTTGGGTATTAGCTATGGTCTTTGCGATCAGTTAGCCAAGATGGTTCCATTTAATGTCGGCATTGAAGATGCGATTAAACTTCAAGAGATAGCCGATCTATATAATAGCAATCCTGACGCCAAAAGGATTTTGGACGGCGCCAAGCATTTAGAGGGGGTGGCGCGGCATGCTTCAGTTCATGCCTGTGGGACTGTGATTGCCGATGGACCATTGACTAATTATTTACCATTACAACGAGCGCCACAGGATGACAATGTGATTGTTACTCAGTTCGAAATGCATAGCGTGGAAGATCTGGGCCTGTTAAAGATGGATTTACTGGGCCTCAAGAACTTAACGATCATTGAAGATGCGATTAATTTGATTAAGGAATATCACGATCGGAATTTAGTCTTAAGCCAGATTCCATTGGACGACCCGAAGACTTTTGAATTGTTACAGGCAGCTGACACGGTCGGAGTTTTTCAATTCGAGTCTAGTGGTATGCGTCGATATATGAAAGAAATAAAACCAACCGAACTGGAAGATTTGATCGCTTTAGTGGCCCTGTTTCGGCCGGGCCCGATGGACCTTATACCAACATATATTTTACGTAAACATGGCCAAGAGGAGATTGCTTATTTGCATCCCAGTCTTGAGCCGATTTTAAAAAATACTTATGGCGTAGGTGTTTATCAGGAACAAATGATGCGCATTGCTAGAGACTTAGCCGGATTTTCTTTGTCCGAGGCCGATACGTTGCGTAAGGCCATTGGAAAAAAAATAAAAAGTTTATTGGATAAACAAAAAAGCAAGTTGATCGAGGGCATGGTCAAAAACGATATTGAGCGGGGAACCGCTGAAGCTATCTGGGAATTATTTCCGCCATTTGCTAGATACGGGTTTAATAGATCTCACGCTGTTTGCTACGCCTTGATTGGTTATCAAACGGCGTATCTCAAGGCGCATTACCCGATAGAATTTCGCGCCAGCCTGCTTAACGCTGATAGCGGCGACACATCAAGAATTTCTTTTTTGATGGATGAATGTAGGCGAAATAATATTGAAGTATTGGCGCCAGATATAAATAAAAGTTCAGCAGCTTTTACCCCGGAGCAGGGAGCCATACGTTTTGGCCTGACAGCTATTAAAAATGTTGGCAAGAACATAGTCGAAGCCATTATTGAGGAGCGCCAAAGAGGCGGTCCATTTGATAGCTTAGCCGCATTGTTAAATAGAGTTAGGCACAAAGATCTTAATAAAAAATCTTTAGAAAGCCTTATTAAATCTGGGGCATTGGATTCGTTGGGCGTGGAGAGGAACCAGGCGTTAGCTAGTATTGATGAGATATTAAAATTTGGTAGCTTGATTCGTAAAGAAGATCAAACTTCGCAGATGGGCTTGTTTGGTGCCGGAGATTTGAAGCAGTCGCTTAACTTAAAGTCGGCTCCGCCAGCCTCTATGTCAGATAAATTGACTTGGGAAAAAGAATTGTTGGGCTTGTATGTCTCTGATCATCCACTGAATGAACACCGTGGCAAAATTGAACAGATCAAGGCCAGATCAATACAAGACTTGATTAAGGCACCGACATCGTTTTCCGGAAGTCAGACCATAGCTGGCATTATTTCCAAAGTTCAAAGAATTGTAACTAAAACTGGCAAGCCCATGTTGTTCGCTAAAGTCGAAGACTTCAAAGACATTATGGAGATTGTTGTTTTCCCAGACACTTTGGCTAAAAATAACGACATTTGGCAAGAAAATCGATTAGTTGTGATTAACGGCAAAATGTCGCGTCGCGATAGCGAAGTTAAGTTGATCTGTGATAAAGTAGAAGAATTATGAAGCAAACAGAATCTATCGACGACGTTCGACATTCCTTGGCCCATCTTTTGGCCGCAGCTGTTCTTAGAGATTTCCCGAAAGCTAAATTAGCCATTGGGCCCGTCATCGAAAACGGATTCTATTATGACTTTCTTTTGCCCAGACCATTGACGCCTGATGATTTAAAAAGATTTCAGAAGACAATGAGAGAATTGGTCAAAGCTAATTTGCCCTTCAGTGGTCAAGAAGTCACGCCGGCCCAAGCTAAAGAACAATTTAAAGATCAACAATTTAAATTAGAGCTCATAGATGAATTTACCAATCCGCCAGCCGGCGACAAACAACCTCTGACCGTTTACGATACCGGTGATATATTTTCTGATCTGTGTCGCGGTGGTCACGTTAACAAGACGGGCGAGATCAATGCGGATGGATTCAAATTAGATAAAATCGCTGGAGCTTATTGGCGTGGCGATGAAAAGAACCCACAATTACAACGTGTTTATGGTTTGGCCTTCGACACCAAAGAAGAGCTGGATAATTATCTAGTTATGCGCGAAGAAGCGCAGAGGCGTGACCATCGTAAGTTGGGCAAAGAGCTAGGCCTTTTTATGATCAGCGACGAAGTCGGCCCAGGGTTGCCGCTCTTTTATCCCAAGGGGGCAATCTTGCGACGTTTGGTTGAGAATTTCATTACCGAGCTACAGGAGAAGCGCGGCTATCAGCCAATCTGGATACCGCACATCACCAAGGGTGAGCTTTATAAAATTTCTGGGCATTTAGATAAGTATGATGCCATGTTCCCGCCAATGAAATTAAAAAATGAGGCTGATTATTATATCAAGCCAATGAACTGCCCGCACTTTATGATGCTCTATAAGTCTGAACAACATTCTTATAAAGAGCTACCGTTGCGCTATACATCTACGACTACTGTCTATCGCCACGAGAAGAGCGGCGAGCTTTCTGGTTTAACTCGCGTCCGATCGTTAACCCAGGATGATTGCCATGTTTTTTCAACGCCAGATCAGCTAGAGGGCGAAATTAATTTAATGCTAGATATGATCGCCGAAGTTTATGATAAGTTTGGTTTTAAAGATTTCCGCGTTCGGGTATCCACTCACGATCCCGAAGACAAAGATAAATATATTGGCGACCCTAAGATATGGGCAGTGTCAGAAAAAACTCTCACAGATTTAATTAGAAAACGGAAATGGGAATATGAGATAGGGGTTGGCGAAGCCGCCTTTTACGGACCCAAATTAGATTTTATTTTCAAAGACGTTCTGGGGCGAGAGTGGCAGATGACTACTATTCAATTAGACATGAACCTGCCCAAGAGATTCGATCTGGAATATATTGCCGCTGATGGCACCAAACAGCAGCCGGTGGTTCTTCACCGGGCCATATTGGGATCAACAGAGAGATTTCTGGGTATTCTGATTGAGCATTACGCTGGCGCATTCCCATTCTGGCTGGCGCCAGTTCAGCTAAAGATAATACCTGTGGGCGAAAAGCATCTTGATTATGCCAAGGAGATCGCCGATCAGCTGAAAGACTATCGTGTGGAGGTTGCTAGTGAAAATGAAACCGTAGGCAAAAAGATACGCAACGCCGAATTGCAAAAGATACCTTATTTGTTAGTGGTTGGTGACACTGAAATAAGCAATAAAACCGTTCGTGTGCGCGAAAGACAAAAGGGTGACTTGGGTGAGATGGCGGTGGATAAATTCCTCAAGGACTTAGCGTAAAAACATACTTGCCAGGGCGCGGATTTCCTGCTAAATTAATTGCAGTTTCTTTTACATATCAATTGATACTCATGGGAGGCAAACAATGGCTGCAGCTAGTAGACCGAACCGGCCTAGGCCACGAATGTTTCTTTGGATGTTCATGTTCGGCTTGTTGATTGTTCTGATGATGAACATGAATCCTGACCATAAGACTATGTCGTTGAACGAATTGGATAGCGCCATCAAATCTGGCAAGGTTGAATCTTTGGTTATTTATCCAGAATCACGCCGAGGGATCGTAACGCTAAAGACTGGCGATGGCGGGAGTGATGATAAGATTGGCGAAGCATATGACGTGCTTTTTGTTAACGATGACGATGTCAAAGACATAAAAGATATAGCAGTGGCTAGTGGCATTAAGGTTAAGGTAGAGCCGCCGCCGTCAAATTTTTTTAGTTATATTATAATGCTTCTGCCCATATTTCTGATCGTCGGTTTTATCTTTTTTATGATGCGTTCAGCAGGTAGCGGCGCTGGGAATATGTTAAGCAAATTTAGTAGGAGTAACGTTGATTTCGTCAATCCAGATAAGATTGAGACGACCATGAGTGATGTTGGCGGCTGTGCTGAAGCCAAGCAAGAATTGATGGATCTATTTATGTCCAAAGCAAATATTGCTAAGCATTCCAAAGTCGGTGCGCGCCTACCTAAGGGCGTGCTGTTGGTTGGTCGCCCGGGTTGCGGCAAGACTTTATTAGCTAAGGCTACTGTCAAAGAAGTTGGTTTGCCATTTGGTTTTTTATCGGGCTCAGATTTCGTAGAAATGTTTGTTGGCGTAGGTGCTAGTCGCGTCCGTGATCTATTCCGTAAGGCGGAGGTTATGGCGCTACATAGTGGTGGTTGTGTAATTTTCATCGATGAGATCGATGCTATTGGTGGGCGACGCCACACCCTGTCGCAACATACTAGTAATGACGAGAAAGATCAGACGTTGAATGCCATATTGTCAGCCATGGATGGATTTGGGTCTGACAGCCGCATCATAGTTATAGGGGCTACTAACCGTCCAGAGATTTTAGATCCAGCCCTGGTTAGAGCTGGACGGTTCGATCGTAAGATAACTATTCCGCTTCCTGATTTAGTCGGTCGAGAAGAGATTCTGGCCATTCATGCTAGAAAATCTAATTTAGCCGATAATGTGGATTTTAATGAAATTGCCAAGTTAACCACTGGATCGTCAGGTGCTGATTTAGCCGCTATCGTCAATGAAGCTGGTATCATTGCTGCTCGAGCAGAGCGTGATTCGATTTCGCATGCTGATTTCCGCGAGGCGGTCGATAAACAGCTGATGGGCTTTGCCAATAAGTCTATCTGTATGGATTACGAAGAGAAGAAGTCAGTCGCCTATCATGAGGCAGGTCATACATTGGTGGCTCTAAATGTTGGAGACGTGGAGCCGTTCCACAAGGTTACTATTCTGCCTCGGGGGCAGAGCCTAGGTGCAACTTACCAGTTGCCGGAAAAGGATCGCTATCTAACGTCTAAGAAGAAATTAGTCGGTCAGCTAGCGGTGTTGATGGGTGGGCGAGTTGCCGAAGAGCTTTGCGGTAGCGGAGCTTCTACGGGAGCGGCCAATGATTTTGAAAGAGCTACTCAAATAGCCACCGCTATGGTGTGCCAGTATGGTATGAGCGATGAGCTCGGCAATATGTCTTTTGCGCGTAGTAGCGGCTTCCTGGGAATGAGCGAATCGTTGGAGTGTTCGCCTGAAACTCGCAAGCTGATTGATGATGCAATACGAAAGTTTTTGGGCGATGCCTATGAGCGTGCTAAGGAAATCTTAACCGAACATAGACAGAGCTTGGATAAATTGGCTAGTGCTTTAGTAGAGAGAGAAACTCTTGACGCTAGTGATATCGAACAGCTTCTATCAAATTGATAGAAGCTGTTTTTTTTGTGTTGACCACTTTATAACTCCAAGCTAATCTTAAATTAGTACCCGCTAGCACATTGAAAAGGAGGCGCATAATGCGTAGGATCACAGCAGCTGTTGTGATGGTTGCATTTATTCTTGTTTTTCAGACCACGTCTTTCGCTCAGGGGCCATCGCCGCCTGACGGCGCATTAACTACTCAAGAGATCGCCGAGCGCTATCAGAGCGCAGCCGTGACCATCGAAACTGTTATCAAGCTTGATAGCGGAGAGATGATTACCAGTGGTGGCACAGGATTTTTTATCGATAAGGCTGGTCATTTAATTACTAATGAACACGTCGTTCATGAGGATGCAGTTGTTGATCCGCGCGGCATGGTCCACAAGCCAATTGGTTATGAATATTGGGTGATCATGCCAAATAAAAATCGTAGGTATCAGGCTGAATTGGTTGGCTGGGATGCTTATCGCGACACTGCTTTGATGAAGGCTCTTGAGATCGATCCGAAGGATTTCGCCATTGCTGCACTTGGTGACTCTGGTGCTGTAAAAATTGGTGACACGGTTTATGCCATGGGCAACGCCTATGGGCTTAACAACACTTTTACCAGCGGCATTGTTAGTGGCCTGCATCGTCATCCGAATGGTAAGCCGACTTTCCGCTTTGTCGAAGATTATATTCAGGCTGATACGCCCATTAATTCTGGCAATTCTGGTGGGCCATTGATTAATGGTCGCGGCGAAGTAGTCGGGATCAGCAATGCTACCTATAGTGGTGCTGACGGATTGCACTTTTTCGTGCCGATTAATTTGGTTGATGTCGCTCGGCTTAAGCTGGGAGAGGTCAAGCTAGTTTATATCGGTATCGATGTAATGTTAGAAAATTTTGAGCGCAGTGGCACCAAGGATAAGCCTGGTTTTTGGGATGTGGCTACGCTTAATGAGGAAACTGGCATTGATGATCTTGATGCCCTTATCATATTGGCCAACCTTACTTACAGTGAGCGTTGGGCAATCGTGGAAGAGGTTGATCTCGATCGTAGTTCGCCAGCAGCTAAGGCTGGCTTACAGAGAGGCGACTTGATCATTGAGTTTAACAAGAAGCCGATTAAAAGCGGGCAAGATATCAGATTGCTTTTATATGACGTTAAGCCATATGTGACTCTCGAGGTGACTGTTGTCAGAGTTGCCAAAGGCGGTGGTTATGCCGAGCACACTCTTAAGGTTATCCCACGTGGGATGCCGTCCAGTGATCCGAATCTATTTTAATAATTGTTGTCCCCCGTAGAATCGGGGGGCTTTATTTTATGAGGGTTACTTTTGCTACGGCGTTCGTTGTATAATAATCTAATAAACATGCATTTAAAGCGACTCGAATTAATTGGGTTTAAATCGTTTGCCTCTAAAACCGTCCTGGATTTTCCGGCGGGTATTACCGGCGTTGTTGGGCCAAATGGATCTGGCAAGACTAATGTAGTTGACGCTATCCGTTGGCTTTTGGGCGAGCGTGAAGCCAAAAATATTCGTGGGGCTAAAGTGGAGGACCTTATTTTTGCTGGCACACAGCAGCGCCCTAGATCAGGCATGGCCCAGGCCACGATTGTTTTCGACAACAGCAGTCGTTTTTTTCCGGTCGACTATGCCGAAGTGGCCATCAGCCGTCGCGTAACGCGGGACGGTACTTCTGAATACTCTTTGAACGAGTCGCCAGTGCGCCTTAAAGACGTAGTGGATTTTTTTGCTAAATCGAGACTAGGCAGTCGTGGACTTTCTATTATAGGTCAGGGTAACAGCGATATTTTTGTTAGAGCCACGCCCAAGGAGCGCAGGGCTATGTTAGAAGAAATTTTGGGCCTGCGTCAATTTCAGTTAAAAAAACACGAGGCTGAGCGCAAGCTGCAAAATACAAAAATAAATTTAGACAAAGTAGAGGCCATGGTTGAAGAAATAGCCCCGCACTTGAGGTTATTGAAGCGGCAGACGGCTAAATGGGAGAAACAAGAAGAATTACAAAATGCACTACGAGAGCGCGAGAATAAATATTTTGGCTACAAGCTATATAATATTCAAGGCGGTCTGACTGGGTTCGAGCCGCAGCTAAAGGAGCTAGATTTAAAGATCAACACAAAATTTGGCGAGCTCAAGCTTCTGCAAGCGGAATTAAAAAAAATAGAGGAAAGCCAACCCAAAGACAACGATGGCGGTGGATCACAACAAAGGCAAAATGATATTTTATCACGACGATCTGACTTACAACGCGAACTTGGTCGACTTGAGGCCGAAGCAGATTTTTTGCTGGCCAATGCTAAGACTGACGCTAAAGAGGGCGAGTTATTAATCTTGGTCGCTGATGTCAAAAAAATCATTGCAGCGGCGATCGGCGAAAACGATATCAGCAATCTTAAAGACATTCTTCAGCAGCTAGTTGGCAAGATAGACGAGGTTTTGGGTGCTGGCAACAAGGACGCTCATTCTCGTAAGCAGACATTGGAGCAATCGCGAGATAAGGTGGCGGCTGAATTAAGTTCTTTAGATCAGGAGCTGTCAGAGCTGCGCCTGAAAGAAGAGTCCAGGTCTTCTAAGTTGGGCGAATTCAATCAGATTTTCAAAAAAGCTTTTGGCCTAATTGAAGCCAAGAAAACCGAGATTGCTGAATTAAGCAACCAAAAAAATAAACTACTTTTTGATAAGGAGCGAGTTAATATCAAGTTGCAAGATTTGGAAAATCAAATTGCCCAAACAGGCAGGCGCTTAGAAGAGTTCGGGGCGTCGATAGCGGCTGAGCCGTCGATTGGTGAGTCAGACCTATCTGATATGGAGCGTCGTATTTTCAAATTAAGGGCTGAATTGGCCGGCATTGGTGATATTGATGAATCCTTGATAAAGGAAGCTCAAGAAACCGAAAATCGTTTTAATTTCCTTAAGAGCCAGTCGGAAGATTTGGGCAAAGCGTCTAAAGACTTGCATCAATTGATTAAAGATTTAGATAAAAAGATCCATACTCAATTTACCGGCTCCCTCAAAGCCATAAACGACGAGTTTAATAAATATTTTCGGCTGATGTTTGGTGGCGGCAAAGCTCGATTGCATTTGCAGAAATTGGAGATTAAAATCCCCAGCTTGGAAGACGGTGAGGAGGTCAAAGTGGGGGAATCTGATGTTGATGAGGACGTGGAGCACGAGGTGGACCACGGTGGCATAGATATTGAGCTGGATATACCACAAAAAAGATTGAGTGGCTTGGATATGCTTTCTGGCGGTGAAAAAAGCCTAGTCTCCATCGCAGCGTTATTTGCCCTAATCTCTGTTAGTCCGCCACCATTTTTAGTCTTGGATGAGGTTGACGCCGCTTTGGACGAAAGCAACACTAGGCGCTTCGCTAACTTAATAAAAGATTTCTCTAAAAAGACACAGTTTTTGTTAGTAACTCATAACCGAGCCACTATGGAAGCGGCCAATATATTGTATGGCGTGACTATGAATGATGACGGCACTTCGCGAGTCCTGTCGGTAAAATTCGAGGATGCTGTGATTGTGGAGTAATTAACAGTTGGCCATAGCCAATGCTGTGCTATAATAAATATATGGAAAATCAATTATCTCAACCAACAGACAAGCACCATGTAGGGGTGTGGCTGGTGTCCGGTTTATTAGTCGGAGGGTTATTAATGTGGGCTTGGATGAGCTTTGTGGTTGTGCCCGGAGCGGCCGATAATGCTGTCTCGCAATTAAAATATGAGATAGAAGCCGAAAAGATAGAGCGGGGCAACTTTATAGTCGGTACTATCGTTAGCAAAGAGGCCTCCAAAATTGTATTAAATGTGGTTTCCGGTCAGGATATGGCCGAGTCAGTGATCATTAATTTAAATGCCAATACGAAGTTCTATCGTCTGCTCAATGACGACGACTCCACTAAGCAGGCCGTTTCACTAAGCAGTTTTGCCGACGGTGTTTTTGTGACCGTAGTATCAGTCGACCCAATAGGCGATAAAAGCAATATTTATGCCGCGGAAGTCATTGAAATTTAGCGCAATCTTTATTGGGGCGATAGCCGGACTGCTGGTTTTTAGTTGGGCTACGGGCTCGTCTCATTATACGTCCCCAGATTATCGGGCGGGGATACAGTTCAGTGACATCAGAAACTGCGATCAACAGATTGGGCCAGAGCGATATACCGGTTTTTTAAGCAACGGAGGTGGTGAATCGGGTTGGGCTACCGATGATAATTCTTATGACCCGGATTGTATAAGGGTTGGGTTTTTCTATGACTTGCCGCCTAAGGACCCCTATATTAGGGAACCACTTAGCCAAGTAAGCACGGATTTTAGGGCCTGCCTACAGTTAGCCGATCATATGAACGGCAGGGGCGGCAATGATGTAACGCAATGGAGCCAAGAAGGCACAAAGCAATGCACTCCATATCTAAGCGAATTAGGAAACGCTGGCGTAACTGGATGGTCAAAATGGGCCAAAGACGCCAATGTTTACGACCCCGATGGTGGGCGCATATCGTTGGAAACCAGAGCATGGCCTACTGGTGTTGAGCGTGGTTATTATTATGTGCGTTTAGGTGTACAGGCCAGTGATGGTGCTTGTACGTCTCAAAAAGGTTATATTCGCTATACACCTTGGCAGGGCGGGTGGTCCGTATATGCAAGCGACAGCAATTTTTACGACCCAGATTGCTTTAGAATACAATTAGTAAGAGTAGAAGCACCACCACCACCAACCTTTTTTGAATTTTCTGACACTTATGCGGATTGTGGTGGCAAGGTAGATATAACTTGGCCTAAGGGCGTGAGTTGGCCTAGAAGCAATGGCGTGTATTTGATTGAGCGCTCCGATAATCCCACAGATGGTTTTGTGGCTATTGCCGCCGTTAATGCCAACGCTACATTTAATCATTTTATCGATGGCGCTAATTTGAATGACCCACTGATTCCGGGCCAAGAATATTATTATAGATTTTATGCCTATTCCAATACTGCCGGCGGCGTCCTTTCTTTGCCGTCGGAGGTTATCTCAACTACGGCTACGGAAGCGTGTCTAGGTAGCTTCACTAATCCTCAGGCCGAATATTGTTCTACTCAAGCCAATCTATCCTGGGATGCGATACTTAACGCCGTGGCTTATGACGTCGCGCGTTCTGCCCCCGGCGATTCGTCTACTTTCGGGACACCGGTGACTACCACTAGCACCTCTTATACCGACCCCGGACCCATAACTTTAGATACTTATTATCAGATAATTGCCTATGATGCCGGCAATAACGCTTTGGCTGATTCAGGGGCCTTGGCGTTGACTGATGCGCAATGTGTTCCATTAACGCCATCCGGCTTTACGGCCAATACCGGGCCATCTTGCGGTGGGGAAATTCATTTAACCTGGAATACTGGCGGTGACGCGAATGGTTTCAGATTGTGGCGATCTACAAGTTCTGATGGCACTTACACCCACATAGTTACTCTTGGCGGCGGAACAAATGTATATACTGACACTGGTCTAGCTACAGATCAAACGTATTATTACAAGATAGAGGCCTACAATCCCAATGGTCTTTCTCCTCAAGCTGGTCCGGTTTCGGCTGTTTCGTCTGCGTCTTGCGGAGGCGGCGGCGGCGGTGATCCTCCTCCACCTCCTTCTCCTCAATGTTCTGATGAAGCCGATAATGATGGCGATGGCTTGATAGATTTCCCAGCCGATCCAGGTTGTAGTGATGCCAACGACGATGATGAAGTTAACAGCACCCAGCCAGGTATTATCGAAATCAACCCCTAAGGGACTAAACCGACTTGCCTATTGCGAGCCGGTTTTTAGTTTGCTATAATAGTGTGTATGTTAGCTATCAAATTACGCCGAGCGGGCAAGAAACATCAAGCCGCTTTTAATGTGGTTGTGGATGAAAAAAGAAGCAAATTGCTTGGCCAAAACATTGAGGAGTTAGGATGGTATAACCCTCATACAAAAAAACACGGCCTAAATGCCGATCGTATTTTGTATTGGATTAAAAACGGCGCTAAACCGACACCAACGGCACATAACTTATTAGTAGGTGCTGGCATAATTGAGGGCCCTAAATTGGCTGTTCATAAAAAGAAAAAAATTAATGAAGAAGAGGCTAAGGCCGCTGCTGCCGCCGCAGCCGCGCCCGCCGCTGACACAAAGAAGTCAGCAGATAGTGCGCCAGAGCCAGAAGCAGTAACTCCAGCTCCAGTTGTTGCTGAGACCGAATCAGCAGCCCCAACAGAAGAGACCAAAAAAGAGCCAGAAGTTAAGCAAGAAGTTAAGCCCGAGCCCAAAGCAGACGCCTCTTGACAAAAAGTCAGCCATTTGCTATAATGGGAGGAATTAAAAGGTCGTTAGTATTGAAAGAATCGAAAGAATAAATGGCAACAAAATCTACTGATCAAGAGTTCTTGGAATATCTTGTTAAGTCTATCGTTGATCATCCCGATGACGTGAAGGTTGATCGCAAGGTAGATGAGATGGGTGTATTGCTTTCTCTGCAGGTAAACCCGCAAGATATGGGTCAGGTGGTGGGCCGACAAGGTGCCACTGCTAAGTCCATTCGCTCTCTTTTGAGAATCGTTGGCATTAAACACAATGCTCGCGTCAATCTTAAGATTGAAGAGCCGGAAGGATCTACTCGAGTACCCAAAGAATCCTAAGTTTATATAACTTGAACTAAAAAGCTCCGCTTAGGCGGAGCTTTTTAGTTATGTAATAAAATCCAATACAAATCCAGCTAGAGGTTGCCTCAGCGCGTTGTTATTAGAGAATTTTTGAGTGATAATGCATATATACTTTTATTTAAGTCGTTAGTTAATAAATCTCTAATCGGGATGAGGTTCGATATTCTCACTATATTTCCAAATATCTTTGATTCTTATTTTAAAGAGTCTATATTAAAACGCGCCCAACAGAAGCGCTTGATTAAGATTGTTGCGCATAATTTACGCGATTATACTACAGATAAACATCACAAAGTTGATGATAGGCCTTATGGTGGCGGACCGGGCATGGTTATGCAAATAGAGCCTATTTATAGGGCAGTCAATAAGATTAAGGCGCGCTTATCAAGGGCAAAAGTCCGAACTATTCTATTTTCTACTCGTGGGAAAAAACTTGATGCCAAAATGGCTAAGCGTTTATCAAAGTACGATAGACTGATTTTGATCTGCGGTCGTTATGAAGGCGTGGACGAAAGAGTGGCTAAATATATTGCTGACGAAGAGATATCCATCGGAGATTATATTTTATCTGGCGGGGAGCTGCCGGCCATGGCTTTGGTTGATGCTGTGTCGCGTCAGATCCCCGGCGTCTTGGGGAAGCGAGAGTCACTGGAGGAGATAAAGGGCAGCTACCCAGTATATAGTAGGCCAGAAGTTTTTGAGGCAAACAGCAAGCGCTCAAGCCAGGCGAAAAAGAAAAAATTAAAGGTGCCAAAGGTTTTATTATCGGGCTCGCATAAGGATATAGAGAAGTGGCGCCTTGGCCAAAAGTAATACCATTGTTCTCTTTGGCGTCATTTGTTATATTTTGAATTAGCCCCTTACATAAAGGAGGTAAGTAATTATGGGCGATCAGCAAGACGATGAACTGGAAGATGTTTGTGGATGTAATTGCCCTTGTTGTCTGACGTGCCCGAGTTGTAATCCTGACTTGGAAGACGATGATTCGCTAGATGATGACGGATTTGATGACGTCAGCGAACTGGAAGCTCCAGCTGATCCCGAAGATGATGGCGGCGATTGCAAGCCAGACGGCTGAAGTTAAATTTATTAATCCCCAACGGTTCGTTGGGGAATTTTCTTATTTGGGATATAATTTAGAAGCAAGGGCAACAAATTAATATTAAGAAAATAGATTTGAATAGATGAGATTAACTTTTTATGGCGGCGCCAAAGCAGTGACCGGTGCCAATTATTTACTAGAATCTAAAGGCCAAAAGATTCTGATTGATTGTGGGATGCATCAAGGTGGTAATTTTTGCGAGAAGCATAACTTTGAGCCATTTGCCTATGACCCTAAAGAGATTAGCGCTGTTTTTGTTACGCACGCCCACATTGATCACACCGGCCTTTTGCCTAAGCTTATAAAGCATGGGTTTAGCGGCAAGATTTATTCTACCGCACCGACTCGTGGTTTTGCCGAGTTGCTGCTTATGGATTCTGAGCACATTTTAGTTAGGGAAGCCGAGAGGCTCAAAAAGCCTACAATTTATACTGTTCGTGAGATTGAGGAGTTAATGACTAGATGGGATGGCATAGAATATCATAAGCCAATTAAAGTTGGGCCCTTTGAAATCGAATTTTATGATGCTGGCCATATTTTAGGCTCTTGCTTCATGGTTATAAAAGCCGAAGGCAAGAAAATATTGTTTTCTGGTGATCTTGGCAATTCGCCAGCCCCAATTATCAGGCCGCGCGAGCTGCCGCCTGAAGATATTGATTATTGTCTGATGGAATCGACCTATGGTGGGCGCACGCATGAGAAATTAGAAGAACGCCAAAGCATTCTTGAAGATGTTATCGAAGACAGCGTTAAGGCCGGCGGGACATTGATGATCCCAGCCTTTGCAATGGAGCGCACCCAAGACCTGCTTTTTGAAATCAACGAATTAGTAGAGAACGGGCGCATGCCGCAGATACCGATATTTTTGGACAGTCCATTGGCGATTAAATTAACCACTGTATATAAAAAATACAATCAATATTTCAACAAAGAGGCACAAAAGTTGATTAAAGGAGGGGATGCCATCTTTAATTTTCCGGGGCTTAAGATGACCATGACCACCGAAGAGTCAAAGTCAATTAATGGGGTAAAACCACCCAAAGTAGTTATAGCAGGATCTGGGATGTCCACGGCTGGGAGAATTTTACATCATGAGAGGCGCTACTTGTCGGATCCAAAGAGTACTTTATTAGTAGTCGGTTATCAGGCCAGGGGATCGCTGGGTAGACAAATCCAGGATGGAGCTAAAACCGTCAAAATCATGAGAGAAGAGGTTCAAGTAAGGGCTAGGTTGCGCACTATAAGCGGCTATTCAGCTCACGCCGACGAGCCGCAGCTATTGGAGTGGCTGCAACCGATGCGTCAGTCGTTGAAAAAGCTATTTTTAGTACAAGGCGAAGAACCAGGAATTTCTGCCTTGGCTTTAGCCATTCGAGACAAGTACGCTATAGATGCCGAAATTCCTGATCCGGCGTATTCTATTGAAATTTAATTTGTTATAATAAAAAGACTTATTATGGATAAAAACCCTGAATCTAAAAATATGCCCGGTGGCCTTAATCTCCCCGCTAAAGAGTTGCCACATGTTAAGCATTCTAAAGATGATTGGCGCAATTCCGCTCATTGGAGAGTTTTTAGGATTATGGCCGAATTTGTAGATGGCTTTCAGTTTTTAGCCGATTTTAAAAAGACGGTAACTTTTTTCGGTTCAGCTAGATTCAAAGAAGATAATCGATGGTATAAAGAGGCGCAGGCCTTAGGTGGCATGCTATCTAAGGAGGGCTATGCCATTGTTACCGGTGGTGGCCCTGGTATTATGGAGGCCGGCAACCGCGGAGCTCTTGAGGGACGCGGCGATTCCGTCGGTCTAAACATCCAGTTGCCGCATGAACAGCGCGTTAACCCATTTGTAAAAAAGGCCATTGGTTTCCATTATTTTTTCACTAGAAAAGTAATGCTTTCTTATTCAGCACAAGCTTATGTATATTTCCCCGGAGGCTTCGGCACGCTTGATGAAGCCTTCGAGTTGTTGACGCTTATACAAACGCACAAAATTGATCCAATGCCGGTTATTTTGGTTGGTAGAGGTTTCTGGGGCCATGTAGACAAATTGATGCGAGAACAGTTGATTGAAGAACACCAGACCATAGATCCCGATGATTTAGATCTTTACACCATAGTCGACACAGCCCGAGAGGCATTTGATATAATCGAAAAATCGAAACCCAGAGGGGATCTATAAATGGATAAGCCCAAATATAAAATTTGTATATCGGGTTCGGCTGTTACTGAGTTTTGCACTCCTAGCGCGATCAAGAATGCCGAATTGTTAGGGCAGGAGGTCGCCAAGCGTGGCATGGTGTTAGTTACTGGGGCTACGACTGGCATACCGCAGTGGTCTGCCAAGGGCGCCAAGGAAGCTGGTGGGACTGTTATTGGTTTGTCTCCGGCCGTTTCTGAAAAGGACCACGTAGATAATTTTAAATTACCACTGGATTATCATGATTTGATTATCTATACGGGTTTTAATTTTTCTGGCCGCAATTTATTGCTAACGCGATCGGCTGATGCTGTTATTACTGTTTGTGGTCGTATGGGGACGCTCAACGAATTTACGATCGCCTTTGAAGACAAAAAGCCGCAAGGTATTTTATTGGGCAGCGGCGGCATAGCAGATGAATTGCCATCTATAATTGAAAAAGCTCATCGTGGCGAAGGCAAGGTGATTATGTCTGACAATGTTGGAGAATTATTGGACAAAGTGACAGCACTTATCGAAGGCGATAAAGGCCAAGAATAGCATGGTTGAAATATTTTCAGTAGAAAATTTAGAAACGTTCTGGCAATTATTTTTGGCAGTTGTTTTGGGGGGCGCCATTGGCATGGAGCGTGAGTTGGCGCGCAAAACTGCCGGTATGCGCACCTTCGCCCTAGTTTCAATGGGGGCCGCTCTATTTTCTATAGTCTCGCGCGCTAATTCTATAAGCGCACTTGGAGCGACCAATTTTGACCCCACCCGTATTGCGGCGCAAATAGTAACCGGCATCGGCTTTTTGGGTGCCGGCTTGATTATTTTTAGAGAAGACAAATTGCGCGGCTTAACCACGGCCGCCGGTTTGTGGGTGACAGCCGGCATCGGTATGGCAGTCGGCTTCGGCTTATACACGATTGCTATTTTTGGCACTGTTTTAATAATTGTCGTATTGTTGGTTTTCTGGCAGGTGGAGCGCAAATTGGTCAGGCGAATGCCGCACCCTTATGATGAGGCCGCCGATGAAGACAATTAAGGATTATCTGTTAGCTGTCAGTCTGTTGGCTGGGGCCATTACTGGAGCCGGCATGTTTTCTTTGCCTTTCGTTTTCAAACAAGCTGGTTTAAGTGCCGGATTTTTTTATATGTCTATCGTTGCCTTGATATATGTTTTTATTCATCTAATGTATGCTGATGTCATAGTTAGGACTAAAGAATCGCATCGCTTTGTTGGTTACGCCAAAACTTACCTGGGATCCAAAATGTTTTGGCCGGCCGTTTTGATGACTGTAGTAGAAATGATTTTCGTATTGGCTATATACTTGGTGTTGTCTCAGAGCTTTGCTGGCCTATTTTATCCCGCTGGAGATAGCTTGAGCAATCTTCTCATCTTTTGGTTACTGGGTTCAGCGGCGATTTTTTTATCTCTGAAGCGCATGGCCTTGTTGGAATTTTTGATTACTGGTGGCATGGCGTTAATAATTGTTGTGATATTCTATCTCTCGCTTTCTAATTGGGGCGATATATCGATGGTTTCGTGGCAGCCGAATTTGCCGAATATCTTATTGCCCTTAGCCCCAATTTTATTTGCCCTAGCGGGCCGGATGGCGATTCCCTCTCTAGTGGAATTTTCGCGCAGTCGCGGTCGATCAAAGCTTTTTATTAAGCGATCGATAATTTGGGGAACATTATTGCCGGTGCTAATTTATGTCTTGTTTGTGGCATCAATAATCGCTTTATCATTGAATATTTCGCCTGATGCAGTTTCTGGCCTAGTAGGTAATGTGCCGGTCGTTATTTTGTCAGTCATTGGGGTCATTGGTTTGTTATCGCTGTTCAGTTCATATATTTTAGCTGGGTTGAATGTGGCTGATATTATGAGGCATGACTTGATCATGCCACGTTGGTTGAGAACAGCTTTAGTTGTTGGCGGCCCACTCTTTCTTTATCTAATAGGCTTCCAGAGTTTTATCGGGTTGGTCGGATTGGTTGGTGGAGTTTTTCTTGTATTCGAAGGCACATTCATTGTGCTTATGTGGCTAAAAGCTAACAAAACATTGGCCGAACCACCACAATTATTAAAGCCAATTGGGTGGCTAATGAAATCAGCCCTGTTTTTAGTATTTGCTGTGGCTCTAGTATATGAGATAATTAAATGAGATTATGCCTAATGTTGGACGTAGAAAAAACAATATCAAATTACCAAGATCACGCCATGCGTCAGAGGAGTTTGGCGGTGGCAAGAAGGGATTGATTCTGTGTCCAGATTGTCATGCTTCCTATTTCAAGAAATCTTGGCATCATGGGCTTAGCGATCTGAAAATCTCAGGCGACAGAGACATGCCGGTTGAATTCAGGCGATGTCCAGCTTGCGTTATGATTGCTAGCGGTCAGTATGAGGGCAGGATCACTATCAAAAAAATTCCGGCGGCTTCAGCGAAGATGTTAGAGGCGACTATTAGGGCTTTTTCTCGACGTGCTTATGAAATGGACCCACTAGATCGCTTGATCGGACTTAGCAAAAGGGGATCAACTTGGGTGGCCACAACTACTGAAAATCAATTAGCTAATAAATTAGCTAACAAGATTAAAAAGAGTTTTTCTAAAGCTAAGTCTAAAACCAAGTTTGGCCCTAAGCCCAGCGATGTGGTTGAGATAACAATAGAGCTCGTGCCCTAATAGATGAAGCTAGCACGAATACTGTTTTATCTTTTTTTAATAACGATTCCGCTAGGATCGCGGGCGTTGCTCCATCAATTTATTAACGGCTTTCATGAATATGAGGCCGCCTTTTTGTATCTCAGCGATATTTTTTTAGTGGCTTTTTTGCTGTGGTATTGCGTAACTCAATTGCGCCAACATTCTCACATTCTCGAGAATGTGAGAATGTTGTTGGGGCGATATTGGTTGCTGGCTACTTTTATTCTATTAGCCGGGCTATCAGTTATCTGGGCTACTTCTGTTGGTCTAGCCATATATACTTTTGCACGCCTTTTGTTGCTGGCATTGTTGGCTATAGCGGCCGGTAAGTTGTTTCGCTCTGAAATGATCCGAATAAAATCGGCGATTATGATTCTGGGCGGGTCAGCTGTGTTGCAGGCCGTAATTGGGTTCGGTCAGTTTGTTAAGCAGGGTAGCTTAGGTTTGGGATTTTTGGGCGAGCCGATTCTGGGGCCTGATATAGGCGGCACTGCCAAAATTGTTGTAGAAGGTGGGCCGATTTTGCGAGCTTATGGCACATTGCCACATCCGAATGTATTAGCAGCGTTTTTATTGCTAGGCTTGTTGAGCTTGTGTTATTTATGGCTAAAATCAAGCACCGTTAAGGAGAGGGTTATTTTATCAGGGTCATTGTTCGTAGTTGCATTGGGTTTGGTAATAAGTTTTTCGCGTGCCGGTTGGTTTGTGGCTGCAACATCGGCCTTGGCGGTTGTCATATTTGGCTTGGCGGCCAAAACATACCGCTACCATGCGGCCACTTTAGCGTTTCTTTTGGCGGTAATTGGCCTTAGCTTGGCGGCCACTTTCAGTCCTTATGTTTTTTCTCGAGCCAACATTTCTTCCAGCGAGCCAGCAGTCACTTATCGTCTTGATTATAACGAGCTTGGAGCAGGATTGATTAAGGGCCAGCCGTTTGGGGTTGGTATTGGCAATCAGGTCTTATATTCAGTGCGAAATGATATTTACCAAAGTCGTGGGCTAGATCAGGCTTGGCAATGGCAGCCGATACACAATATCTATTTGTTAGTAGCATCGGAAATTGGTATTTTGGGATTATTGGTATTTTTGATTTTTCTGGCAGCTATTCTCTGGCGTAAGTCTACCGACTCATATTTTAAAACATTGCTGGCAGCTTTGTTATTGCTTGGCTTGTTTGATCATTTTCTTTGGACGCTTCAACCAGGCCGATTGATGTTGTGGTTGACTATCGGTATAGTATTGGGGCATATGAGCCCTCGTAGTTCAAAGGATAGAATATCTCCCTCCGAAGGAGGTGATACAGGTTCGATTCCTGTCGAGGGCACCATCAACGAACTGAACGGTTTTTTGGAAGCCAAGATGCGGGACGCGCGAAGCGCGTCCCAAGGATTCCCGCCGAATTTCCCAAACAAATTCAGAATTTTTGGCGCGCTTGCGCGCACCATTTTGTTTTGGAGGAGGAGGTTTGAAATCCCGTGCGATACAAATTAAAATGTTTTGCCAGAAATACAAAAAGGAATTTTTGTAATCTAATGGAAAGTGCTATAATTTACATATGTCACAAAAATTCTTTTTGTATGCTCGCAAGTCCACTGATGTCGAGGACAAGCAAGTTTTGTCTATAGACGCGCAGCTCACCGAATTGCGGGAGTATGCCAAGCGAGAAGCGATAGAAATATCCGCCGAATTTATAGAAAAACAATCTGCTAAAGTTCCAGGTCGTCCAATTTTTAATAAACTTCTCAATGATATCGAAAAATTCGGCGGAAACATTCTCGCATGGCATCCGGATCGTTTAGCCCGCAATTCGGTGGACGGCGGTCGGGTGATATATCTCCTCGACACAGGGAAACTTGCGAGCCTTAAATTTCCAACTTTTTGGTGTGATAGCACATCACAAGGTAAATTCATGTTAAACATGGCTTTCGGACAAAGTAAATACTATGTAGATTCTCTTTCCGAGAACACGAAAAGAGGACTTCGCCAAAAAGTACGCATGGGAATATTTCCAAGCCAAGCGCCAATCGGTTATATAAACGACAGTCGTACTAAAACGATTGTGGTGGAAAAGAAAAAATCTCGCGTCATTCGCTTGGCTTTTGAAAGATACGCGAAAGGTAATCAACGACTGGAAGATATCGCAAATTTTTTGGCGAAGTCAGGAATCGTTTCGAGAGGTGGAAAGAAAATCTCCAAAACAAGAACGGCTTACATTCTTGCCAATCCGTTTTATGTCGGACTTTTTAACTACGCAAAAGAATTGCACGAGGGCAAACACGAGCCAATCATTTCAAAGAAACTTTTTGATGAAGCACAGGAAATGTTGAAACTTCGCGGACAACCAGAGCGTAAGCCACAAAACGAACCTCAACCTTTTTGCGGACTTATTTCCTGTGCTTCATGCGAAATGATGATAACTGGCGAATACAAGGTTAAGAAGCAGAAAAATGGAAATGTGCATAATTACACTTACTACCATTGCACCAAAAAGCGTAAGGACATGAAGTGTCCCGAACCTTGTATTCGTCAAGAAGAATTGGATCGCCAGTTATCATCTCTTATTCAAAAAGTTTCTTTACCCAAAGACTGGGCGGAGGAATTAAATCGTCTTGCTTTGCAAGACCATAAAAATTCCGCCTCGTCTTTGACTGCTTGTGTGAAAGAAAAAGAGGAAAAGATTTCTTCTATTTCAATCAGGCTGGAGCGACTTCTTTCCGGCTATCTCGACCAAGATATTGAAAAGGAAATATATCGCGTTGAAAAAGGAAAATTGATTTTGCAAAAGAAGTCGCTCGAAGAAGAAATCTCTACTTTTTCACACAAGCAAAATGATTGGCTCGAACCGATGCAGAAGTGGATAAAAGAGGCACAAAACATAAACGGAATCGCACGGGATAACGACTTTTTTGCTAAAAAGGTCGTTGCCAAAGAAATCTTTGGCTCGAACCTCCTCCTCCAAAACAAAATGGTGCGCGCAAGCGCGCCAAAAATTCTGAATTCGTTTGGAAAAATGGGGGGAAATCAGTGGGACGCGCTTCGCGCGTCCCACCTTTTGGCTTCTTCAAAACCTTTGAGTTCTATTTTGGTGGGCATGGAGGGACTCGAACCCTCAACCCTTGCGGGACAGGATTCTGAGTCCTGCGCGTATACCAGTTCCGCCACATGCCCGTGCCCCGAGCTGGAATCGGA
>JAUYHP010000005.1 GCA_030689595.1 bacterium
GAAATTGGCAGAACTGGGTCTTTTCACCCAAAATTCAACAGTTCTTGGACTTGCACCAGTTGGAAGATTAGCGGTTTCAGCATCCACATAACCATCCACGCCGGCGAAGGAAAGGGCTCCCCCGAATTTGCCCTTGGCCCAAGCGTTGGTGGAGGTGGACATATATTTAAGGGTGCCAGTATTCCCATTGTCGGAACTGTCATAAGCTATGGCGCCAGAACCTTCTTCAAATCCCCAGTAGCCGGCCAAGCCCTCGGTCATACAGGAGCCCGGGTCCTGGTCGCAACCGGTTTGCGGACCGAAAAGCGCCGCAAATCCGGCGTTGTAGTCAAGTCGAATTTCTTCGGGAGTCCGGGCGTAGTTGTAAACGCGGACATCGTCAATCAGACCGTTGAAGTTTTCATTTCCGTTATGCCTGCTACCAATATTGACAGGTATGGCGTTATCTATACTGCTGGTTAAATTGTTGGCTTGGATAGTGGTTGCTTTCTCAACGCTATTTAAATATATTTTTATTACCTTATTATTATATGTAACAACTACATGATACCATTGACCTATTGATATTAAATTATCATTTGTGATAACACTTAAATAATTACCAGGATAACTATATAAATATTGAGCCTTTATCTGCTGGTTAAAAAATTCAACACGCCATCCTGAATATGGAGAATTTATATCATTTTTTGAAATAATATTCTGCTCCCCTGTTGCGGTATTTGTCTTTACCCAAGCTTCAAAAGTTCGAGCTTCTGTATAATTAAAATCCAAAACGTCGCCCACCGTTACATAATCATCCACTCCGTCAAAGGACATTGCCTGACCTGAAACTCCACCAGTAGCCACAACTCCATTTGTCAAAGTTCCAGTATTGCTATTGACCGATTGGTCAGTAACAGAAGTTCCTGAAACATACTGACCATCAAACGACCAATATCCCACTAAGCCCGTTGACCAATCATGCGGATTGGAAGTGGCTAAAACGCTATAGACAAAATAACCAGCGACAGCCAGAGCGAGCAGTATTCCGATGATAAATAGTTTTTTGGACAACATTGTTAATTTCTAATTATGAATTTTGAATTTCGTTTGATATAATGAATCCGCCGTGGGCCCGGAATGGTTCGCGGCCTGGTTTGACATCAGAGCTTCCGGGGTTCGATTCCCCGCGGGTCCACGGCTTAAATTATTTACAAAAGAAGAAACAACGCTTGACAAGCTTTCTTGATTTGCTATAATAGCAATAGATGTCAAACTAGGTTTAATCGAATCATTCCGAAACTCCAAAGAATCCGCTCCAAAAGCGGGTTTTTTGTTTTCGCCGAACTTCGCCATCCACTCCTCTAAATCGTATTTATTTTTGGAGATCGAGTTATTGGTCATTGGTTATTGATTAGGTTAATTAGGTTAATTAGGAATTAGAATTCTTATGGCGTCGTGCTGGTGGCAATCGGTTCGGTACTGGTAGAAATAATGATCGGCTCGGTGGAAGTAGAAATAATAATGGGTTCGGGCTGTGGCTCTATAATCGGTTCTGTACTGGTGGCTATCGGAATCTCAATAATAGGTTCAGTTGAAGTAGCTGCCGGTGCTGATAATGCCGAACAAGCGCTTCCTTCATCTATCACACCGTCGCAGTTATTATCCACTCCATCGCATATTTCCGCAGTTGGGAAAACAGCGCCGATGCATTCTCCCCAGACACCGTCCTGATAAATCTGCACGCCGATTTGGCAAGCGCCGATTTCCGAACTGCAGGGCCGGTTAGCGCCATTTACCGGTTCGTCAACACCAGGTGTTGACGGAGGAACA
>JAUYHP010000040.1 GCA_030689595.1 bacterium
ACACCAGTACCTACCAAATTATAAACAGGGAATAATACGCCTAAGATAATAAAGCCTACCAAAACACCAAGAACAATTATCAAAACTGGCTCAATTAGTGTGGATAGGTTTTTGACAATCTGATCTACTTCATTTTCATAATAAGTAGCGACTTTATCGAGCATATCACCGAGTTCTCCCGAGTCCTCACCGACTTTGATCATTTGATGCACTAGGGGAAGAAAATTAGTGTCTTTGGCAAGCATCGCCGAAAGAGCCTTACCGCTTTTGACTTCTTGCGCAACCGCCAGGATTGATTCTTTGATAATCAGATTATTTACCGCATCACCAGAGAGTCTTAAAGCTTCGAGAATTGGTATTCCGCTATTTATTAGTGAGCTTAATGTGCGGCAAAAGCGTGCCATATAGAGTTTTTGCATTAATTTATTGAACGGCGGGGCTTTTATCTTAAGATTATCTATGGTTTTTCGCCCATTAGGTGTTTTGCTATAAGCTCTAATGCCGGCAACTGCTGCAATTAAGATAATTAGGTATATGTACCAGAATTTAAATAGAGAGGTGGTGACAGCCTGCAAAACAACGGTAAATACCGGTAAAGCTTTATTAAAATCTTTATAAAGGGCGGTAATTTGCGGCAGGACAGCACCAAGCATAAAAGCCAGAACACCAATTATGACAACCAAAACAATTGCCGGATAAACCATGGCGCCGCGGATTTTGGATCTGATCTCGGCTTCTTTTTCCAGCTGATCGGCAAGACGCAGTAGGGCTTCCTCGAGCTTACCCGAAGTTTCTCCGGCAGCCACCATGCTAACATAAACATTATTAAAAACTTGCGGATAGGCGCCGAATGCCTTAGACAAACTTGAACCGCCTTCTACAGAAGCTTTGATTTTTAGCAATATTTCTTTGAATTTCTTGCTAGAAACTTGATCTACGGCCGTATTTAACGCTTGAGTAATCGGCAAGCCGGCTTTTACTAAAGTCGCTAGCTGGCGAGTGAATAAAATCTTATCTTTGGTGCTAATCCGGTTCAAGAAAGGAATCGAGCTAAAACTTAATCCGCCAGCCTCTTTGGAGGTAATATCAATAGGAAATAAACCCTTTTCGGTGAGTACGGCAGCTGCTGACGGCTGATCATCAGCCTGAATAATGCCCTTAATTATCTTACCGGTCTCAGAGTCTTTGGCAGTGTAGCTAAAATCTTTCACGGTTTTGTTTCTAGCTCCTCATTAACCGATCAAGTTCGGCAAGATCAATGGCATAATTCTTGGCTTCATCATAAGTGATTTTGCCTTCATGAATCAGATTGACTAATACTCTGTCCATCGACTGCATGCCAAATTCTGCACCAGTTTGAATTACTGCATCAATTTGATGGGTTTTATTTTCGCGAATAATATTTCGCACCGCCGAAGTAACGACTAGGATTTCCGCTGCCGCAATTCTGCCGCCGCCAACCATCGGGATTAGTCTCTGAGCCACAATGCCTTGAAGCACAGAAGACAATTGCGTGCGAATCTGCTGCTGCTGATATGGCGGGAAAACATCTATCATACGGTCAATTGACTGGGCAGCACTGTTGGTGTGAAGGGATGCTAGTACTAGATGGCCGGTTTCGGCAATGGTAATCGCTGCAGCAATAGTTTCCAAATCACGCATCTCACCAACCATTACTACATCAGGGTGGATTTAACCGTCTGTAGTTTCGATAAGGGCTTTCACTGCACCGAGAACCAAAGCACCT
>JAUYHP010000041.1 GCA_030689595.1 bacterium
AAATGGATACCTCAATATAATGTTAATCTTTTATTGATTATATGTCAACTAACAAAAATTTAGCAAACAACATAAAAAAATTGCGTGAAGCCAAAGGGCTTTCGCAAGAGAAGTTAGCTCGGCTAGCCGATGTCGCTAACAATACGCTTATCAAAATGGAATCTGGTGAAAACCAGAATCCAACATTAAACTCGCTCAAAAAGGTTGCGAAAGCCTTAGTCGTGAGCGTTGATGATTTAATAAATTAACAAATAATATTATGAACAACGAAGAACAAAATCAGAGTAAAGCTCATACAAAGATTACTATCGGTTTGGTATTGAGTTGGGGTCTTGGAGTACTGGCGGCAATAAGCGGTGTAACACTTTTATTTTCGCAACTCCTTACAGGTATTTTGATGTTACTACTTGCGGCGGTCTTATTGCCGCCAGTGAATAAGTTTGTCACTGACAAATTACACTTCTCAATTTCTGGAGGATTGAAATTTGTCGTGGTAATTATTTTGCTCGGTGTTATTGGGGCAACAATGTCCACTGATTCAACTTCTAATTCAAACACAGGCACAGTTCCAAGTGCAGAACAGGCAAACAAGGCTGAGGCAGAAGATAATAGTGTGCCTAGAGAGTATAAATCTGCTCTCAGTAAAGCCGCTTCTTATGCCAACACAATGCACATGTCTAAGCAGGGTGTTTACGATCAGTTAGTTTCAGAATATGGCGAAAAGTTTTCGGCAGCAGCCGCACAGTATGCAATAGACAATGTAAAATCCGACTGGAATGCAAATGCCTTAGCTAAGGCAAAAAGCTATCAAGACACTATGAATATGTCCCCAGCTGGCATTCACGACCAACTCACTTCTGCGAATGGCGAAAAATTCACGCAATCAGAGGCGGATTACGCCATTCAGCACCTTAACGATTAGTAATTATCTATTTTAAGAGGTGTAGCACTTGAACCAAACTAAAATATATGAACGATAATCAAAATCACAAAGAATATAAGGGATACAACGGAACTTTAATTCTCACAGATACAGGTGTGATTATTAAGCGAGGTGCCAAAGGTTTTTTTCTTGGCGGTGGAATGTTGCGGGG
>JAUYHP010000008.1 GCA_030689595.1 bacterium
TAATTTTCAGGTTACAAACAAATCACAATTTCTCTTCGTAGTTACAGAGCCAAAATATGAAAAAGGGGTTGATATTATGATGCAGTGTAATCTCAATGGGCAGAATTATGTTTTCTCTCCAAATTCAGGGATTGTATTTCAACAAAAATCTTCTCTCGGAAATATTATTGAGGAATTTGGCAAAATACAAAGTATACTCATAAACTGTAACCCAGCACCGCAAGATGTTAAATTAATTCCCACTGAACAAGTTGTAGTTGCTCCTAACGCACAGGTTCAATTCATTTATAGCGAAGAAAAATATCACCTGAGATTTTTGCCAGACAAATGGAACTATCCTTTAACTATTTTACAGGTGACTATTCTCCTTGGGATTTTTCTTGGAGCTTATTATGAAATCTTGAGATTTGTGAAAAAGGGTCTCAAATAATCGGGAACAAAACTTTCATGCAAGAAATGAAAATTAAAATCGGAGATAGAGAATACACGCTAAACAACAATAACGGCAAATATGATAGAGCAAAAAAAGACGCTGGAGAAAATGCTACATCTGAACAAATTTTGGCTCATTACGATAAATTGGCCGGTCTTATTAAAGATGAGAATGATGCTAAGGTTGAGAATGGCAAGTTTTGGGAGAAGGAACGGAAAGAAAGATTTATAGAAAAAGCGGTCACAGATGTTGAGGGGAGAGAAAAATTTCACGAAGATTTTCTTAAATATCTTAAGAAAGAGCAATCAAATTACGCCAAGCTGATATTACAAGAAAACTTAATTTCGTACGAAATAATTTCCCTATTGTTTCTTATACACTCGATTATAAATGTAGATTTTATCGGTAAGAATAATAATTTTCAAAAATCGGAGATTTTTGTAAAATTCACCCCAAAAGATTTACAGGCAAAAACACTGGGACAACTGATTCAATATTTGGGAATTTTTCTTAACAACAGCCAATTTATTGCAAAGTTAAATAAACTTAATGCATTACGCAACAAGATAACTCATAATATTTTTTATCGTTATCAAAGATTTACAGATGTGCATAGAGAATCAGCGAAAGCTGTTGCGCAAGGAGAAGAAATTTTAGACGAGTTTAAAATTATTATTGAAAATATTATTAAATCATCCAAGAAAAACATGATTAAAGAAATTAAAGGGACGGATAAAATTAGTGATTCCAGACTTGTAATCAATGATAATTTTAAGGATTTGGATAAAAGATTAAAAAAAGTAGAAGAAAAGTTAAAAATCAAAACACAAAAGCCGAAATCAAAAAGTTAGAAAAACTCTATGACTAAATACGAAAAGTTGATATTAAAAGCAGTAGTTGATCGGGGTGGCCTTTTGTCGCCAGCAGATTTGATTAATGGGATCGCCCGACAAGATCGGCGATTGGTAGAAAATTTAGTAGTAAGAGGATATATCGAAGAAGTACCGCAAGATATGGAAGGGGTTAGACTTGGCTCGACTTATACATTAAATTTTTACAGAGCTACAGAAAAAGGGCTTTTAGTTTTTTCTCCTTGGTACACAAGGATGTGGCATGTGTTGAGGGGCGATGTACGCACTATGGTAATTGCAGCAATTACGGCTCTTATTACATCGGCGATTGCTATTTTCGTTGAAAAGTTTTTGCGGTAGATAAAATAGCCAATAAGGTTTATGGATGAAGAAAAAGAGCGGCAAAAAGAAATAAAAGAAAAATTGGAAAGCGAGGGGCTTGATCCCGACGAGTTTGATGGGGACGAGCAAGAAGAGCTCGCCGATCTTCTTTAATCAAATATGGTCAAAGTCATTAAACAAAACGACAAAGAATTATATCAATGCGAGGAATGCGGTTTTCACTATGAAAACCGCGAGTGGGCTGAGAAATGCGAGGTGTGGTGCCGGGAGCATAAGAGTTGCAACATTGAAATTACGGCTCATGCCGAGGAAAACAAGAAGCCGGCAGAGTGATCTGCCAGCTTCTTGAGCTCGTCAAATTCGTGGCGCCAAGGGTGCAAACCTGCCTGCCGGCAGGCAGGGCTCTGGCCCGGCGGTGATCGCTCGCCACAAGGGCACACAAGCGGTAATTCGGGGTAACCCTTCGACAAGCTCAGGGCAAGTTCTACCAGTAATTCACGATCTTGATGGTTCGACAAGCTCACCACAAGACGGCGACCCGCCTTCACTAAAGTTTCGGACGGGCAAGAATGTTGCCGGAATTTTACCAGTAGTTGACTATCTTGAATGGGGAAATCGAGCCTTTTATTTCCCAGATTGCGGTTCGAAATGCGTGAAGCGCGCGGAGCCCAGTAGGACAAGTAGCCAATTCGAGGACCGCATCAAACGGTTTTCGCATTGTAAACTCTAACTTTTTGCCCGATACGGTCGGGTTCTGAAGTATGAAGCCGAGTATGGCTCGTTTTTCCATTGGTTCAGAACTTTCAAAAATGTTGGCAATCCTGCGCGAGAGGTTTATGACCGTATTTACATAGACATGATACTCGTGATCGGCTTTTGTGTATTCGTCTAATTCAACATTGAGCCGATATTGCCTATCTTTGAGCTCTTGCAACTTTTTGTCATAGTCATCGGATGTAATACTCTTGTCGAGCCGCATATCCAATAGGGCCTGAATCCTGCCCTGCGTTTTATCGTAATCGGTCCGTATGCGCTCAATTTCGCGGCTATGGAACTCTGCCTCGCCGTCATTCAGCGCACGAAGCTCGGCAACCAGCCGCTTCTGCACCTCGCGGGGTATCTTCCTAAACTTATCAAAAACCCTCTGTATGGGCTCAAGAAGCGTCTTTTCGGGTACATATACCCGCTTGCATATGTGCTTCGAGTTTGTGCAGCTGTAATAGATAAACTTGAGGCCACTCTTTTTTATCTTCATTTCTGGGGTATAGAGGCAGCCGCATTTTTTGCAGGGCAAGAGTCCTTTGAAGATAAAGTTATCGGCAGCCGAAGCTAACTTTGAGGGCATTCGGCGCCTGCTTGCTCTTACTTCTTGGCATTTATCAAAAAGCTCTTTCGTAATAAGCGGCTGGTAGCGATGCGGGTATTGCCCGTGCTTTTTTGAATAGGCCATTCCGTAATAAAAAGTGTCTTGCAGAATAAGTTCTATGTTGCTTCGGGCAAGTTTTTGTCCATCAAGCCCGCGTAGTCCCGTCTTGGTCATTTTTTCCCAAAGCAATGTTATTGAATAGGAGCCCGTTGCGTAGAGTTCAAATAGTTTCTGTAGCAAATGCCCGCGCTCTGGATCGGGCACAATGTCTTTCTTCCCATTCTCAAGGTCAATGTTGATGTAGCCGATGCGCGGCTTTCCAGCCCATTCGCCGTTGCGCCTTTTTGTTTCAAAAGCTCGCTTGGTGTTATCGCTGATGGCGTTTGAGTAGTATTGAGCCAAGCTAACCGCGATATTGAAGTGGAATAAATCTGTTGCGGGAGAGTCCCGATGCAAGACGAGATTGTCTGACGGAAAGTGAAGCTCTATTTTTCCATCTCGGCGCAATCTTTCAAGATCGGGCAGGCCGACAAGGAAGTCCCTCGTTAGCCGATCCACTTTGTCGCAGCACAATGCCACGACTTCTTTGAAGCCGCTGACATAGTCAATAACCTTATCAAACTCTTTTCGATGCTCTTTATACGCGGATTCGTCAAAGATAAACTCCTTGTCGAGTTCAAGTCGTGGCACTCGGTCAATATAGCCCCGCATCCGCGCCTGCTGTGCTGGCAGCGAGTTGCCCGCTTCTTTTTGTTCCTGTGTTGATACTCTGGCAAGGATTATCGTTTTCATATGATTTTATTGGCGAATGCTCCAAAGTTATCAAACCAGTATCGTCTGTAATTCTCTGGGACTTCAGCAACGCCTCGTTTTGGTTTAAGCAAAAGTTTCGTGCTTATATTGAAGCCGTTAAATGAGAAGGATTTGGTTTCTTTTTTCTCGCCGCTTTCAAATATCCTTGAATACCCATCAATTTTTCTAAGCCCGTCAGTGTGTTCAGTTCCTTTAGGATCAACGAATAGGATTGTGTAATCTTTGCCTTTTTGCATCCAGAAGATAAAGTCGGGTTTGAATCTTGCCATATCGTTTTCCTTTGGGCTGTAATACGGGACATAAACCTCATCCAGCGTTTGATCGAGTTTTGAGAACATCCACCAATCAAATTGCTTAAATACATTGTCATCCTGCTGTAGATATTCTTCCAGCTGCTCTATAAAACGGACTTCGCTTTCAACATCAATGATATGGTTGAGATAATCTACTTTTTCATCTTCCGATATGATCAGCGGGATATAGTAATGATTTTGAATGTATTTGATCTTTAGCTTTTTATTCTTGTATTCAAAGCTCTGCGCCTCAAATAAGCTCATCTGCTTTCGTGCAAATTCTTCTCGCGATATTTTTCCATATTTTTTATCCAATTCGCGCTGCCTTTCTGGATATTCTTTTATCTTACCGATTTTCTGTTTTATTTCTTCAAACTTCTCACCATCGTTGAATTTTATTCGTTTGAAGTGGACGATCTCATTTTCTAACTTTTTGAATTTATCGAACTCTTGATCCCTGACGCTAAAGTAATCCAGTATTCTATCAACGAGCAGATCGGGCTCATCAATTGACCTTACTTCGTTAAAGTCAAAGTATTGTTCTGCGGCCTCAAAACTTTCAGCCGCTTTTTTGATGACTTTTACCTCGCACTCAAACTTTGCCAAAGTAACCTTCTCGCCAAGATAATTGAACATTGATTTTGCCAGCGTCAAGTCATCATGGCTTATGCCATATTTTTGCGGTTCTTTTTTTTCGGCAAATATCTTTTCGGATTTTCGATAGGTTGGTATAAGCAATAACCGTTTTTCCGCATCCTTGTTTATGACAAATTCCGCGCCTAAATCCTGTTCCTGCTTTTCTTCTTTGAGTGCTTTAATTATTTCTTTGAGATTGTCTGCGTTAGTCCCGAATACAAACAAACTCTCAAGCGCTTGTATATCGCCCCTAACCTTGTTAAAGAGTTCGGTTTTTATCTCCCTTGCGTTGTGCAGTTCCAAAATTCTTTTCCGCTTATTTTTTTGCGGCTCTATCCTTACGCCTCGGCCAACGGATTGCAGGACGAATTTCTTTGCGTCGCTTCCAATGCCGATGTTTACGAACAAGAGGATATTCGGCCTGTTTGAATCCCAGCCCTCGTAAAAGGCGCGGGAGCCCATCAGGATATTGATTTCAGAGTCATCGTGGTTAATTCGCTTGAAAACGCTTTCATTCTCAAAACTTTCAATGATTTCGTAGCCCTCAAGCGTTTCTTTAAGCCAGCCAGAAATATCGCCTATTTTTATAAGTCCGAACGGCTTTTCGGAAGTTTTCAGTTTGAAGATGATCTCGTTCCTATTATTCGGAATTTTCAAAACCTCTATATTACCAGAAGATTTAGCATTGAAAATTTCTTTGAGAATGTCTTTATAGCCAATTTTCTTGAGTGCAGTTTTATCTATCTCAACATTAATACCCTCAAACTCATATTGCGGATTTTCTTCAAATTCCTTTATTAGTTCCTGTTTGGCTTTCTCTATCAGATCGCTTCTTATTTCGTTTTGAGCTATCTTTTCCAGCTCGGAAAAGAATAGTTTCAAGTCCGCATCTTTCGTATCAACGGAATTGACGAGGGTAAGAAGAAGTGGCCGATGATATAATTTTTTGTCTTGTTTCCGAACTTTTTCAAAATACTTATTGATGTAAGTGAGCAGTATCAGCGTTTTAAGAACGATTTTCTGCTTTGTGATTTTGGAAAAGTCATCTTGATCGCGGAAAGCGGTAACTTCCGCGCTTGATATATAAATATGCTTCCCGTATCCTTCCTCGATGAACTTTGAAAGATTGAAATTGAAGGCGCAGGTTGCATAGTCCCGCGGATCAGTAAAGGTAGCAGAGAAGTTGAACAGAAATCCGTTTCTGGAAAGAATTGAGTATAAAACTTGTCTTTTGCTATCCTCTCTATCGCCCTTATGCGCTTCATCGAGAAGGACATACCATTTGCCATTATTGTCGTAATTTTTGAAATTGACTATTTTTTCTTTGTGTTCGTCTGATATTAAATCGGATCGGTAATAAAATACCGTTATCTCATTTTTCGCAAACGGCAAGGCATTTTCTCGTTTGACACTCTCATAGTCCTTTAAGCTCTTAAGATTGATTCTTGTTTCAAAGTTGAAGCTATTAAATTGATCTACATGACTTTTGAATTGCTCAAGCAGGTCATCTCTATGCGCTAAGAACAGAATATCGTTCTGGGGTATTTCTTTTTGGCGCATTAAAATGCCGAGCATATCAATGAGCTTTACGATGATCAGCGTTTTTCCAGAGCCGGTGGCCATCCAAAAGCTCATTCGATTTATAAAATGCGCAAACGCGATTTTGCTGTCCGTTGTCGGATAGTCCTGATCAAATTCTAAGAGATGGCTCGCAGCTTTTCTTTCTCGCGTCAAATCATAGTCAAAATTTGAGCTCAAGCCGTTGGCTTGGTATTGCTCAAAGAGTTGCTCTTTATTTCCTTTCTTCTCTTTATAAAAAAGCCATAGGGCTTTCAGCGCGTTTTGCAAGCCATCTTGCTGGAAACCGAACAGGGTCTTATCAGACGAGAATCTACCGAAGTCAAAGTCCTGCCATCTTGCGGGCAAGTCATCAAACGGGATGTCCTCAACGATGTCTTGTAAATACAACTTTGACATATTTACCACCAAATCAATGGTTTAATAAGTTTGTAATCCATATCGCTTGTATCTATCTCGCTACCATCAGAAAATTCAACCTTATTGCCCTTGATTGCCTTGATCCATTTTCCAGTTAGGTTTGAGAGCGTTTCGGCAATATCAATGTCGGGATAGAGTTTGCTTAAATCAACCCTCACTTTGTTTTTCTTGTAGTCAATTTCCAATGCCGAAAGCATTTTCTCGTCTTTCATAAACACATAATCCTGATACGCTTTATCGCTGGATTTGCTGAATAAATCGCCGTCTTGGTATTTACACTTTGCCAGCGCATCCTCGTATTGTTCGAGTTCGTAGTATTTGAAGAATCCACCGCCTTGCCAATTAACATCTTTCGATAAGTGCGGCCTTCGATCAACATTGGATAGAGTCATTTTTTGATCGCCAAACAGCACCCACTTCATGCGTCCCATAACACCTAACTTTTTGCCATCTTCGGTTTGATATAACTCATCGAAATGTTCGCCCATTTCTACACCAATCCATCTTCGGTTTAATTTATGGGCAACTGCAGTTGTAGTTCCTACGCCCAAGAAATAATCCAGCACAATATCTCTTTGTTCTGTCGATGATTGAATTATTCGTCTTAGAAGATTTTCTGGTTTCTGCGAGGATGTGAAACTAAAACTCTCGCTAACTCGCATTTCTGATTGGGTGAAAGAGAATATATCATTCCAAATATCGCCGACTGGGAAAATCTTCTCATTTATATCTATTTTCTGTAGTTCCAGTTTATTACCCTTCCACTTCTCAATTTTGAATTGGAAATCCTCAATCTTTTTTGGGGATGTCTTTTTTGGAGAAGCTATTAAGTCGAGCCAGCTAATGCCAAGCTGGGTAGTATTTCTATTTGGCTTCCATAACTTTCTGAATAAATACTCATCGTTTCTGCAATAAAATAAGGTTTGGTGCTTAAGTTGGAAGTTATCTCCGAAACTCTTATAGCCAAAGAGGTCTGCCTCTTCGTCCTTTGTTGCGTTGGTATTAAAAATTATTTCGCTAATCTGAGAAAACTTATCTTTAATTAACTCTTTTCCGAAAACATTCGCATTATCATCTAAGTGAAGCCAATAAACCCCATTCTTTTTTAGTAAGCCGATACCAGCATTTATTCGATCCCGCATTAAACTTAGCCAGCTCGAATCTTTGAATCTATCTACATACGGAAAATCTTCGCCAGTATTGAATGGCGGGTCTATGTAAATCGTTTGAATTTTCCCCGTAAATTTAGGAAGTAGTGTATTTAATGCCTGATAGTTTTCGCTTCTTATTAACCAGCCATCCAACTGATTATCCAAGTCCTCGAAAGAACTCAATAACTCTGATTCTAAGTCCTTGAAGTGTTTCGTGTCGATAGGCAAATGCTCATATTTTTTATCTTCGGTAGTGTTACTTGGTTTGAACTTTTTATCAACGATTCCAAGTTCCTGCCATTCCATAATTTGATCCGTAAGCCCTTTATGCTTAAGAATCTTTTCGAGGGTTTTCTTATCCTTAATTCTATCCAGCGTAATGACATAGCTGCTTTTTCTTACAAACTTAGGTTTATTCCAGATCTTAACCAGCTCATCCTCAAACTGCGATATGAATTCAATCGATTTGAAAGCAATACTTTTTAGTATCTGCAATTGATTTACCCTGTCTGCGCCCCATTCTTTTGCGCCATCCCAAAAGTACTGATAACTCCATAATTTGAATTGCTCTTGCAAAAATGCACGCGCGTTTTTATTTACGAAATAATCAACCTCACTCTGCTTCTCGAATAAACGGAATGCCTTTGTCAGTAAATCTTCGGTAATTTTTATATTCCTTTCCTTGAGCTTGCTTAGAATTTCATCTGTTTTAGTTTTCGTATTCCTCTCAGAGTATTTAACTGTAAATACAATTGTTTTATCCTCGCGAACCTGTTTTATTTCGAAGAACAACGAGCGTTTCTCATTTGCCTTTTTGCCTTCGATTTGGCTCGCATCAAAATGGAATTTTATGGAATCTTTTTTATCTTTTTTCTCAATTTGGTCGGCATCAAAGTAAAACCTCAGCCCGTTAAATTCAATCGGCATACTCCTAAATAGCCGATCTGTTTTGACATAGTAGAGCATCTGGGTTTTCCAGAAGAGAATGACATCTTTTTCGTCCGTATAAACTTTTTCGTAGACATTGTTATGAAATGGCGTTGAGTTGAAATAAATTGATCCGCTTTCGGTAAAGTAGCGGCTGAAAAATGAGTGTAGCTTATCAAAAAGCTCTTCTCTGAAGGCTGGGTGTTTCTCGATGGCTTTATCAATATCTTGCTTGAGAAGTTTTTCAATCTGGGAGTAGTAGCCCGATTTAATCTTCATCAGATTGATAAACCCGCCCTCGCCCTCAATCTTGGCGCCAATAAATACATCCTGAAGTGCCTTGTAAAATTTTTGTTCTTTGGTCATAGGTTTTTATTTCGTTTTGGCCTTATTCATAAATCGCTCGAACTCGGATTTTTCAATGCGAAACTCTTTGCCTATTTTGTAGGCCTTGAGTTTGCCCGCGTCTATGTAGCGGTAGATCGTCATCACATTGAGCGATAACTTTTCGGCGAGCTCCTTTGCCGTGTAGTATTCGGGTTGGTTTTTGTCTTTTGGCATATGATTTTATGATACTTTACTTTTATTTACAGGGCAAGTGGACTTGCCCACAGCTCGAAACGGCTTGTATCTCTTGAACTCTCGTTTTATCTGGTCATACCACTCACGGGGTCGTAGCTTGCTCAAATCAGCTGTTACTTCCCGCAAATCGGCTACCAAGCGATACCAAGTGCGGTCATTGGTTCTTTTGGCGAGCATTGTGCGTAATTCTCGCAATCCGCTACCCTCGCGGGCAAGGAGCAGTAAGCCCGTAAGATAGATCGCTGTTTTTCCTTTGGCGCTTTTGCGGGCAAGCAGCACTTGTTTGAGAAGGTCTTTTGTCGTGAGCGAATATGCGAAAAGGGCAACGCTGTTTTCGGCAACCATCGTGTCCCAATAATGCAATAATACCGCCTTACTTGTTTTTACGGAAAACACATCTTTGAATGTCGGGTCTTTTGCAAAGCCAAGTTGCTTGAATAAAGAGTTGAGTTTTTGCTTCTGGCTAAGCCGCGCTTCTATCCGAAGAATCTCGCGGGGCTGCTCTCTTTTTGCAAGTGGCTCAAACAAGCTCATCTGCTTCGCGGTCTGCTCTTTGTCTATGGATCGCTTCTTGCCGCGGATGAGATCGGCAACCTTATCGTAAATAACCAACGAGTGTGCTTGCGTATAGGCGTATAAACTCTGACCGTCGTTCATATAGCGGGCCCGCGTAAGATCAAAGCGTTTGTTCAGATTTATCTTGCCAAGCTCGCTGATGACATATTGCGAAGTGTAGCCGTTTTTAAGCTCTATATTTTTGGAGTAGTGGACCGCTCTGACTTCCGCGTTCTTGAGGTTTTCCGAAGTGATAATAACGCCCATCCTGTTAAGTCGATCCCGCAACGCTTCCACAACGGCCTCAAACTGATTTTCTCGCAACTCATCAACATTGTTTTCGTATATGAGCTTCGGGGCCGAGAACTCAATCTTGAGCGTTGATTCCCATTCCATTTTTCCGTTCTTGCGCTTATATCCCGTAAGCCGAGGAAAGTATCGGCCAGTTTGCTTATCGCGTGGCGATGGATTTTTGACGAACTTGTCATAAACCTGCGTTCGCGCTTGCAGGTCCCACGGCCGAACTCCGCTTGTCGTAAGATCAAGCGTCAATATCTTTGTTTTTGGAAGTGAGAGGATGATGGTATCAATCATTGTTTTCTTCGTTAATTTCTGCCCAGAGTTTCGGGTTTCGTTTTGCGATTTTAAGAAGCAAGTCAAACAAGCCCACGATATTGCTTCGTGATTCAAAATCCGAGAATATCTCGTCCACTTTTTCCTGCGAGATGGTGCGGTTTTTTTGATTGTCGTATTTTTGGCGTAACATGAAAAAACCTGATGTATGTCATCAGGTTATCGAAGCAATCACGACTCGTGTTATCTTGTTAGGTTTTTGTTAGATTATAGTGTTTGATTTGGCGTTTTCTGTTTCTGTCGGCAGAGCAAACAGCATAATTTTCCGATTTCGGCGAGCAATATCTGCCCTTATATTTTGGATCGCCAAGTCCAATAATTGCGCCACAGTTGGCACATCTTTTAATTCTCTTGAGGCAATTCCTCAACTCAAAAAAGAGCAGCGATTCCAACGAGTAGAATACGCGAACATCGTCTTGTTTTTCTGGTTGCACCTCATTTCCTTTTTGAGCATTGCCCCTACACAAATATCCTTTCTGTCGGACCTCGCTCCAAAAAGACGGCAGGGTCATATTTTGGATGTGATTCATTGATAAAAATTCAATCTGATCCCAATCGCTTATCTTAAATGCCCCAGTGAAAGCTCGGTCAATAAAAGCTCCCAACCAGTAATAAGCGATCATCTTCACATCAGGAGATGTAGATTTGAATAACTGGTAAAGCGGTTTTAATTCTTCGGAAACCTCAAGTCGCTCCTTGTTATGAAATGCAGATATATATTTTAAGAAATGCGTCAGAATAAAATATGGAAAATGCTTATAATCAACGCAGAGGATATTGATACGATGCCATTCAACCAGTTTTTCGGCCTCTTTTAGGTATTTTATGTAGTCATAATCGGCCGATGTGGGCAAAATGCTTATATGGTGCCCGACTAAATCTTTCTCTTTTTGTTGAAGGCGGAAATAAGCGATAGATTTTTTGGTCATAAATCTTGATAACAGCGATTCGTAGTTAATCTCTGACAAAAAATCTTTTTTCTTTGGCGGCGAAACGGGATGTTTCTTTTTTGTTTTTTCTATTTCCGCGTAATCAATATCGTCATCATCCGTATCCTCAAACTCCCTAAAAGCGACGAATGACAAATCTCCGTCTTTTTGCATCCAGTGTTTCGCTGATTCAAATAAAGCAAGTTCTTGAAAAATATACTCTTTTTCATCATCTTCGGCTGGCATATAGGGCGTGATTCTCGTTCTTTCCCAGCTGCTAATAAAACAGATCGCTTTGTCTTTTAAGTAGGGCAGGCCTAAAACTTTGCGGGCCTGCGCCAGCGTATCGGGTTTTTTGGTCTTTTCTGCATTTTTCATCGTTCTTTACTTTACTTTACATTTCTGTATGATGCAATGACGAACTGTTATGACATACCCGTCTTTTTCAGTATTCAAAAAAGAGCTTTACGACAAGCTCGATGATGCGCAAAAGAACCGCCTCTTTTATTATTCGCTATTCGATCCATCAAGCTGGGAAGAAAGCGAACTGACGAGTAATGCTCTACCCGATTATCTGCCATCCATTCCAGTTAGAAAGCGAAGTATTATTGGAATACTTAAAAAAAGCCCTACTGTCAAAAGGGATTTTATAGATGCTAACGGCGATGAATTTTTTACGAAATTCGCAAATGGTGAAACGCTGTCTAACTATCTTTTTGCTGCAGCAATTTTGGATTACTTAAAAGATAAGGGAATCGCGGGCTATAAACCCATTGATCTCGAAAAACAAACATTTCCAGATGTCCACTTAAGAAAAAAGCCACGAACGAATGTTTATATTGAGATCAAAGGGCTTGTCGGAACTTCCAACCTGAGAGATCGTGTTAAGGACGAGGTTCAGGCAAACCTAAAGAATGGGGGTAGGAAATTCAAGAATTTTTGCCTCGTTCTTATATTCCCATGTGCAAAAAACGAAGCGCGGCGCATAAATCAGCTCGTTGAGGGTTACTATGTGTATGAGTGGATAATTAAGCGTTCTACCAAAAACAACCGAAGAGTGTTATGCTGTTGTATAAGAAGACAAAATAGCACTGATGGCTTTTCTTTAAGTAAGCTCGTAGAGCGTATCGTGAATCTTAATCTTTTTCAATAAAACCATGAATAAACGAGAGCTTACAAAAAACATAATCCTTTATCTGATACAAAAACTCGGAGATAAGATAGAGGGAAAAAAGAAGATAATGAAGCTAATGTTTTTGCTTGAACATTATGATTTTGAGTTGAAAAAAATCGTAGAGAGCAAAACCATCGGGAATGAATTTTTTATCTATTACTATGGCGTTTTTAGCACGGAAGTAATGCAGTCAATTTCGAGCTTAACCGCTGAGGGAAAAATCAAGGATGGCCTACCGCTTAAGTTAAGTGGCAGTGCTGGCGTAAAACTTGAACCAGAAACGCAAGGTAAGGTTGATGAGGTAATCACAAAATTCGGCGATATTTCTGGCTATAAGCTGGAAGTTGGAACTCTCAAAATGTTAGGTATTACGCCATCTGATAAAGACAAGCATATGGGCGAAAGCGTGAAGGATATTCTCGCTAAGCAGAAGTAGCAGGTATTGGCGTTGCGATCGGTAGCTTCAACCATTCAAACTCTTGTATTATTTGCTTCCAAACTGGTGTTCTGAACGCATCCAGCGAGGGGAGCCATTCAGAACAAGAAGCAAAATTGTCGTCGCCTATGGCGACAGGCATGGGAAAATCCGCGAGGATTTTCCACGGGTTTTGCCACAAAACAGACACCGCCCGATCCCGCAAAAGTGGGTTCGAGCCAATCTTTTTAAGAAAATCACTCTTCTCTGAGAGATTTTCTTTTGAAGCAATAATTTTGGCTTGTTTACTATCTAAAATGAAAAGTCTCATCGGTTCGAGCCAATAATTACCCTTTTTCTCAAAATCGGATAATTTCTCAGAAATCTCAATTTTTCGGTTGAGAAGTTTTTGTTTTTTGGATGCGTATTCCTCTTTTGAAATGACTCCGTCCAAATGTGCATCCAAAAGTTTTTCCAACTTCTCAATAATTTCAGAGATTTCTGATTTTAGATTTTGAGCAAAAAGGGTTCCGTCTTGGGCTTCCTGCTCGCGATCTTCTTCAATTTTAGCGAGCATATTATCCGCCCAAGACGGAGGCAAAGAAACTTTTTGAATGACATCATTTATCTGCTCTGTGAGCGCTTCTTCTCGCACATACTTTTGCGAGCAAGCTCCGCGCTTTTTTGTACAGCGATAGTAATGATGTCCTTTTTGCGTTTCAGAAGTAATGGCGCACCCACACTCGGCACAAAGGAATATGCCTCGATATGGATACTCTACAATCTTGTGCTGGCTTTTAGGTCGCGATTTGTTAGCCATTACTTTCTGAACGCTATCAAAAAGTTTCTTTGTGATTATTGGCTCGTGCTTTGCTTCGTATAGCTCACCATTATATTTGAACACTCCATAATAAAACGGATTAGATAGAATATTTTGAATAAGTGAAACCGATAAGACTTTTCCGCTTCTGCTAAACAAGCCGATTGAATTAGCAATATTTTGGATATCTTTCAGAGAATGTTTGCCTGTTGCATATCGCTCAAACAATTTACGAATGAGTGGCGAACGCTCGGCATCGGACACAACAATATGCTCAAGCTTGTCATTCAAATACCCCACAGGTGCCCAGCCGGGCCATTCGCCACGACGCAATTTCTGCCGAAGTCCGCGCTTCGTATTCTCTGAAAGATTATCAACAAAATATTTCGATTGACCAAAAGCAATATTGAGCATGAATTTGCCTTGTGGAGTGGGTTCAAACCAACAAGAACTATACAATTTCGCGAAATGGGTAGCAGAGTCAAATCCAAAACTTAAAAAAGAAACAGTACACGCAACAGAGAAATTTATTAAAACCTATTTAGTTAATGATGCCAACAAAAAATAAAACCCATGGTGCATGGCTTGAGATTCATGGGATCTAAATTATAATTTATGCTAGGCGCAATTGCCGGAGATATAATTGGCTCCTCTTACGAATGGAGTCCGATCAAAACCAAAAATTTTGAATTATTTTCAAAAGACTCTGATTTTACAGATGACACCGTGCTTACTATTGCCACAGCTGACGCTCTTTTAAACGGGAAAAGCTATTTAGAAGTTTACAAAAAATATCCGGATGAATTTTACAATCGTGGCTATGGTGATAATTTTGCAAAGTGGGCATCCAGCGAACAAGCTGAGCCATACAATAGTTTTGGGAATGGATCGGCAATGAGAGTTAGCCCAATTGGTTGGTTCTTTGACGACGTTGATAAAGTTTTAGAAGAGGCAAAAAAGAGTGCGGAAGCTACCCATAATCATCCTGAGGGCGTTAAGGGTGCTCAGGCTGTAGCTTTGGCTATATTATTGGCGCGAAAAGATATAGATAAAGTTGCTATTAAAAAGGAGATTCAAAAACGATTTCAATACGATTTGAACAGGACACTAGAAGAAATAAGGCCAATCTATAAATTTGATGTAACATGCCAAGGATCAGTGCCAGAAGCACTTATCGCTTTTTTAGAATCAATTGACTATGAAGATTCTGTGAGAAATGCAGTTTCGCTAGGTGGCGATAGCGACACACAAGCATGCATTGCTGGCAGTGTTGCTGAGGCTTATTATGGGACGATACCAGATTTTATTGTCTACGAAGCCCTAAAACGTCTCGATACCAAGTTGAGCCAAATATTAAGAAAGTTTGTTGAGGTAGCCGGTCAAAAATAATATTGTGAGATGGTTTAGAAAGTTACAGACAACGAAATGTTATTGGGGCAGATTTTAATAATATAAATCATATGGATAGCAAGCTTAATAGATTAAGGCTTCTTAATAAAACACTGGAGCCACCTCAAGAAATAGGCGGCTTATTTTTGCCGATTGGCCTGCCAGAGAGATTTGAGTTTATGTTCGTTGCTGAAATGCCGGCGATGGGCGTGCCGAAGAAAAAACAAGGAAAAAGAATCATAAATTTTAACGCAACGGCACGAGATAGATTCCTTCAAGAGATGATGATTAAATATGGCGTTGAGGGAAGTTATGTAACTGACATTGTTAAAAAAAGAGACAGGCCAAGAAGGCCGACACCTAAAGAAATCCAAAAATGGCTGCCCTTTTTGCTTAAAGAGATAGAAATTATAAAGCCGGGGGCGATAATCGTTTTAGGAAGGAGAACTTACGAAGCTAGCTTTAGGCCCTATGTTGAGCCCCGTCTTCGAGATAAAGACATAAAAGTTGATCATGTTTTTCACTATAGCAATCAAGTGCCAAGAAAAAAGTTTGAGCGAAGGTTTGGTAAAATAATAAGCAGAATAAGAAATAGTGGGTAGCGCGATGGGGTAAAAAATTGTAGAATTGGTTCATGCAAAGACAATATCAAGCTATCGCCTTAATTCTTTTTGTTTTGGTAGCTGGCACTGCCTACTTTTCTTCAAAAAAGAACCAGACCGCCGAATTAAAACCACATTTCGCATCCGAAGCATTGGCGGCTAAGTTTGATTACTTAAGCCAGAATGGCAACTCATCTTGTTCTGCCAACTTCCAAAAATCTATTCCGCAGATGGCAGACACCGACCATATTCGGGGTTCTTGCTGTAGTCCGATGGGCCTTCACCGCTACAGCGAACAGGTAGAAGGTCTTAAAAAATACGCAAACATCTCAGAAATTCCACCCGACCCATACGATATTGAGGCGAACTTGGCAAAAAGGTTAATGGGTTATTACGATATGGAACTCACTCCAGAAGAACAAACGGCATATGACTACGCAATGCAGAACTCACACGAAAAAGGGCCGTGTTGCTGTAAGTGCTGGAGATGGTATGTTTATGGTGGCTTGGGTAAATACCTTATTCGTAACTACGGATTTACTGGCGAGCAACTGACCGAGGTTTGGAATTTATCAGACGGGTGTGGCGGCGATGAGGAACATAATCACTAAACAAATCATCAATTTCGGGTCAATCTGGCGCCAGTGATGTAAAGCTGTGCCCCGGTGGCAAACGCTCGCCACCCCAGTAGTAGAACGCTCAAGCGTTCACTACGGGGCAGGCAGGGGCATACAGCGGGTAATTCGTTGGATTTTTCTTGAGATAATTGATATATTAACAGTAATGAGGTTTACGCCTAAAAAAATTACAATATTGATTATGGGGATTGTATTTACTGCCGGACTTGCAGTGAGTTTTGTCATCCCTGCCTTTGCGGCTGACGATTACAATAGCTCAAGGTCAAATACCTCAATATCAGTAACAAACATACCAATAGTAAACAAACACGTGGGAGATGTTCTTTTGCGCTTTGGCATCGGCGGCGCGGAGATCAACGAGGTTACGGATGCTCTTGCTCAAGGTATTAGCACAGCTGACCTCAAGGCGATGCTGATTAAGTTTGGCGTAAGCGATATGGGTATTCAGGAAGTCCTTACAAAACTTGATGAGCTTGGCGCCGGAGCCGATTCTACTGCAAAAGAATCTGCAACGGGAGAGGTAGTTCCTGCCCCAGCCGCGGGAGTTACCCAACAACCTGCAAGAGGGATAATAGAGGATACAGATGGAAGCCAGCGTAAACAGGATGTAGTACTTTATGAGCTTACTGAGAGTAAAAAGATTGAGTTGATGCAGAATACCATCGGAAAGATACAGGAACGGCTCATGGGTTGTGATACAAAAGTATGCATAACGGTTGGAGATCATGCAAAGTACAGGGCGGGCGTGGCGATTGCGGCAGATAAGGCGGTTAAGGCCGGCAAAAATGAAGAGGCAGTCCAGTCGCTTCTGACCGTAAAAAAGATTGTTGAGGGCGACATTGAGTTACTTGCGGGCGCGGAAGACAAGGGTTTGATTGCGGATGTGTTAGGGCTGGAGCGGGCGCTCTTACATCAGACCGACTCGGCGCTAACAGATCTGCAACGATCCACAGCAGGGTGTAAAAACGATAGCCAGTGTTCTGCGGAAATGGTTTGTTTTAAGGGTTCATGTATTCCAGCGCCTCCTGTAAAAGGAGGTGGAGATCCATTGAAGGGATTAAATATCAGTCACGCTTGTCCCAAGGGCGGGTGTCCAAAGAAAGAGGCGTTCCATGATACGCAAACGGACATCATTCAAAATATCAGAGCCGCCGCGCCCGAAGAGCGCGAGAGCTTGAAGGAAGAACTCAAAGCTAACCGCGAAGCATTTCAAACAGAAATAGTATCAATGAGTTTAACTACTCGCGAAAACGCAAAAGCGCTTCGCGAGAATTTCCGGGAGAATGTGAAAACAACGATAGGCCATGTGGATCACGGAAAGACGACGCGTATTGCCGTTGCCCACGGCAAAGGATTGCGCATGCTTAACCGTTTCCGCTCGGCAATGGCTCGGTTTGACCATATTTTAGGCCGGCTGGAATCGCGGATTGAAAAAATGAGAATTGAAATTGAAGGTGAAGCGCGATCGACGGCTAAGATAAAGGATACATTTCCGCCAACTAACACGGCCGTTCTTATTGAAAAAGCCAAAAATATGAGCGTTGAAAACGAGGCAAAGATGGAAGAACTTAAGGCGAAATATGAATCATTGCTTCTCGGTGAAAATGCGGGAGGAGTCGCGGAAGAAGCCCGCGCGCTCGCCACAGAACTGAAAACAGACATAGAAAACCTTCGCGCTATAATTATTGAGATACATACACAAGCCGACGATTACAACAGTTCCAGATCAAATACCAGCATATAATCATGACTACAAGCAAAAATAAACTTACAATTGCAATCATTACTTTCGTTGTTGTCGCGGGAGGAGTATTGTTTTTCTTAAATCGTGGCCCCTCGGAGCAAAAAGAATCCCTGACGATTGAGCAGGATTTGACGCCGATAGAGTTGTCTCAAGAAGAAAAGCAGGCGCTTCAAGCCGAGGGGCTTGCTATGCCTTCCGGAGAAGACGCGGCCGCGAAAAATTTGCAAAGCGTGCGTTCTTCTGATGAGCTGGATGCCATTGAGGCCGACCTCAACGAAACCGATCTGTCGGGGCTTGATGTTGAATAAGATTACCAGTAATTCACAATCTTAAACGGCGACCCTCCTTCGTCCCGCCATGGCGGGACTACGGACGGGCAAGAATGTTGCCGGCCCTTCGACAAGCTCAGGGTAAAGAATCTTACCAATAGTTGACTATCTTGAATGGGGAAATCGAGCCCTTTATTTCCAAAATTGCGGTTCTAAATGCGTGAAGCGCGCGGAGCACTTCGGCAAGCTCAGTGCAAGCATAATGGAAATTATATATAATTTATAAAATGTGGCGTGTTTATATGCTTCTTTGCGATGAGAAAACTTTTTTGTGAAAAATGATCGCCGGTGGGCGATTCTTAACAAAGCAGAGGCAATCACGCCTCTGTTTTGTTTGTTGATAAATAATAACTATTTAGCTATAATATGCACTATGAAAAATGAAGACGCTATTGATGCAAAGCTGGTTTTCAGCCCATCGCTATTTTTTAAGAATGCGACATGTCCACATTGGATTTGGCATGATATAAATAGTGATGAAAATGAGAAAATTGATGAGTCAGAACTTAGAACCAAGATTCGCGAACAGGGCGTTATTCATGAAGATGAGTATGTGAAAGGTCTTGACTACGAATCTGTAGCTGAGGAGGATTCCGACAGAGCCTTCGATCATACTTTGGAGCTAATGAGGGCTGGAGCAAAGCTAATCTATCAGGCGGCTATTCAATATGAAAACGATGGGATACTGTATCGTGGTCGGCCCGACCTTCTAGAGAAAAGAGAAGGTGAGTCTAATTTAGGCAGCTATTATTACAGTCCCATCGATATTAAATCTTCTAAGGATGTTAAGAAAGAGCACAAATATCAGTTGATTTTATATAGCCAGATCCTTGAACAACTTCAGGGCCGTTGCCCAGATGAAGTTGCGATTATTGATAAAGAGCATAAGCGACACGATATATTGCTGGATAATAAAGACATAGCCAAAGCACAATCATTGATCGATGCAATCTTAGCCACAATGAAGGGCAGCAAGCCACCGCTGAAGCTATCCTCAAGCTGTAAAGACAGCCCGTGGTTTGATAAATGCATAAGCGAAGCAGAAGAAAAAGACGATATAGCCCTTATCTATAACTTAGACGCCCGAGCTCACGCTAAATTGCGCGAATTGGGCATAAAAACCACACAAGACATGGCTAAGGCCAATATTGATGATTTGCCTAAAATACCCTACGCATCACCCGAAAGACTAAAAAAAGCCAAGCTACAGGCCCAATCTTTAACTGATAAAAAGATAAGATGGCTTAAAGATGTTGATATGCCAACATCGCCATTAAAGATTTATTTTGATATAGAAGGCGACCCATTGCTTCAAATTGAATATCTTTTCGGTTTTTGGGTATCCGGCGACCCTGATAAAAAATATGCCCAAGGGGGTAGCGTAGTTTTTGATGATGAAAAAGGAAAGTATTTTATTTATTTTCTGGCAGAAAAACCTGAAGATGAAAAAGATATGTGGCAACAGTTTTTAGATTGGCTAAAGATCTTGCCCAAAGATTATATCGTTTATCACTATGCTGGTTATGAAAAGTCAAAAACTAATTTGCTAGCGAAGAAATATGAGACGTCATCTAATTTCGAAGAATTCCATGCCAGATTGTTTGATTTGATGAAGGCGGTGCAATCGACAGTAATCTTCCCTATATATTTTTATTCGATTAAAGACATCGCCAAATTTTTGAAATTTAAGTGGCGTCACGAGAAAGCTGGAGGTGGCCAAAGCATTTTTTGGTATGAGACTTGGCTGGAAGCTGGTGATAAAACTATTTTGCAAGATATTATTAACTATAACGAAGACGACGTTAGGGCTACTGAATTTTTACACCAATGGTTGACCGATAAAAAAATATGATCATATAGACTGCGTCATGATGCCCATTGATATTATCAATGGGCATCATTGTTTCTATATTTTACCGATCAATTTTGTGCTTGGTTTGAGAGTCTTTTCTCCAGGCTCCCAGCTTGCTGGGCATACTAATCCCTTATGCTCTTTCACAAATTTCGCGGCCTGTAGTTTGCGCAAAAGCTCGCCAGAACTCCGGCCGATGCTATTATCATTAATCTCGCATGCCTTTAATATGCCATCAGGGTTTATGATAAAAGTTCCTCGTAATGCCAAGCCTTCATTTTCAATATAGACTCCGAATTCCCTTGCTATATTTCCTGTCGGATCGGCTAGCATAGGGAATTTTATTTTTTTAATAGCCGGCGAATTATCATGCCATGCCTTATGCGTGAATGCTGTATCGGTGCTGATGCTCATTATCTCTGCCCCCAGTTTTTTGAATTTATTATAATTCATAGCAAGCTCTTCTAGTTCAGTTGGGCACACAAATGTAAAATCGGCCGGGTAGAAAACGAGAACAACCCATTTCCCCTTGTAGTCAGATAGCTTTATTTTTTTAATTTTATCATCCGCACCCCTCGAACTTATAAATGCCTCTAGCTCAAAGTTAGCAACTTTTTCATTAATTTTTATCATAGTTATTATTATAGTTTTTTTCTCAGATAAAGAAAGCCTATTAAATGGGCTATCTATTTCTATCAAGGTGGTAGCAACTTTATTTATTGGTGCTTGATATTATTGGCAGGATCTCGAAGGAGGATGTGGAGAAGTGGATGGTTGAGAATAAGGCAAGGTTTGAGGCAAGTTAGTTCGATATGATGGCTCGACAAAAAACCACCCCATATGGGGTGGTTTTTAATTCTATCGTAACCAGTCGTTATTATCGGAATAAGTCGGCGATATTCTGTAGAATCTGTGTCATGGAATTCAGAGTGTTGGACAGAAGAGATTGCCAAACTGGTTGGGACGGAGAATTGTTGAAGCTACTACCGCCTGAATAACCGCTTTCACAAGATGACGGCGCTCCAAGCATCAACCCGTTAAGGGATACTTCTGCTCCGGTTGGGTCTCCTTGATGACAATTGTAGTAATCGTATTCACACCACACGGTATAGCCCGGCGCTTGGCCGTCTATCGTTGCGTTAGGATAGAAGCATTTTTGCATTGAGCCCGATGTGTTAGTGCTACCGCTTTGGTAATTGTCTCCTTGGCAGAAGGTGTCATACCAAGTACAGCCTGGTTGAGCACTGCAAGTTGATTCGTTTGAATTACCTTGGCAATCGCCATAGGTCCCGACGCCGCCACTAGAGTCGTAATAACAATACGGCGTATCGCCAGAATACCAATAGCAGTTACTGCCAGCCGCACTGCAGGATGCCTGATCCGGCTTGCCGGTACATTCAGCATAATCTCCACTGCCAGTATCACCGTAATATTCGAAATAAGTAATTCCTGCCTCTGACTCACACGACGGAACAGCGTTAGCCAAATCACCAGTTAATTGACCCCATGGGAACTGACTACGTAATAAGCCAGAATCTATCCAACCATGAATCATGCTTAGAGCACTCACTCCGGCAGCACCTTTGCCATTCATGCAGCTTACGAATGCATCGCCTTTGTATCCACTAGTTGTGGCGTCTTCGGCACTTGGCCCAGTAGTTGGTGTTTGAGTTGTCGGAGTTGTTGGAGTTGTCGGAGTTGTACTGTTAGCTCCGGACCCAACAGTAACTGGGATAGTGGTACCACCCAAGTATTCGGGATTCGTATTGCTGCCCAAATATACGTCAGCAGCCAGGTTATAACTGCCTCCAGCCAAAGTGTTGGGCACGATTAAGGTGCTCGTAAAAGCTCCCGATCCTGCAGTTGCTCGTTCCCGTACTTCAGCTACTGATCCTGATGTTGTATTAACTAGCTTGAACACGATCCATGAAGTTAGGGAAGCATTTTGGACCTCCCATCTAAGAGTTACTGAAGTACCTGGAGTCAACACTTGGTTTCTAGAGGGCGATGAGATCGTCACTGATGTTTGCGGGCTAGAAGTCGGTGGTGTTGATGGCGGTACTTGTGTGGAGATAGGAATTATGGCAGGCGTTGGCGGTCGGTCATCTCGATCTAATTCTTCAAATGTTATACCCGGTGGCATGCCGCAAGCACCCCTAGCTTGTGTAGCTAGAAATAATGCATTTCTTCCCTGCTTGTCAAAAACACCCGTCTCAGAAAAGCCATACTGCCTTTGGAGCTTTGATATCACCGCAGTTGTGCGAGGTCCATAAACACCTCTGCCTGCATTAAAATCGGCTCTAGACAATTCACCCATTTCTACAAGACACTCTTGAAATCCTTCAATCCCAGTGCCAGAGTCGCCCCTCCTATAATCACGATTATCGAGTAAGGCATCTCTTAGTTCATTTCTTAATTCGCCTATTTGTCGCGCAACTTCTTGACCAACTTCGGGGCCGCTTGATTCAGTAGCTATTCGCCTTGTTTCTTGCGACTCTTGGCCTAAAGTCTGGATTATCGCTCTTTGTTCTGTTATTTGATTTTTTAGATCAGCGATTTCTGTTTTTAAATCAGCTACGGCTTCCGCGACAATTTGTTTAATCGCGCTAAGTAGATCAGCGTTACTGTCTTGCGCCAAAACAGCCGTAGGCCCGGCTTGGCCGACCATTAATAATATTAATAATGTTATAAAAAAGTTTTTAATCTTCATAACTCTAATTGTACCAACCTTTTTTATTTACTAGTACCCACACTTATCCACAGGGCCAGCAAACTAATAAAAAAGCCGCCTTAACCGAAGTTTTGGCGGCAGTTTTCGTTTATTAATTTAAATATTGCCACCCGTTTTATTTATCAATAACCGTTATATCATTTAGGCATATCGGGAAGGGGATTAAAACTTCGGGGCAGATAAAGTTTCCGGTGTAATTGCTGAGCGGCTTCAATGAGAACAGCGCTCGGCTTCGTTGTTCAGACGGTAAGTGGTAAAATGATAGTACGGTCAAAAGAGGCGGTTGATATTAATAGACTTGGCGGAGTGAGATGTAAAAGAGTATTATGTTGTTCAAGAAGCTAATGTCGGCGAAGATCGAGGGCAGGCCGAAAATAGGCTAAATGATTTTATAAAATATCTTAAAGATAAGATTGCAAAAAAAAGAAATCTTAGGAATCGCACTAGGGTTTGTAGTTGATAAATATCTGGTAAGTCGTTATTATGTTATAATAATTTCAGATAGCCCCGTCTAGGGGCATATTAATTTATATGGCAAACGACAACGTAATTTTAAGATTCAACAATGTTAGCTTCGGTTTTGGATTTAACAAACCTATTTTAAGTGAGGCTAGTTTTTCGCTTAGAAGGGGATCTAAGTTAGCTCTTATGGGTCAGAATGGAGCTGGCAAGAGTACGATGTTTCAGCTCATCATAAAGGCGCTTCAACCCGAAGAGGGGATGATCTCAACAGATAAAAAATTGAGCATTGCTATTTCTCGCCAGGTAATACCGTCGGATCAACTTGATATTACGGTGAGAGAATTCTTCGAGCTTGTTTTTGTTGAAAAGATTTACGATATCGATCCGAGAATCGAGAAAGTTTTGGAGGTGGTGAATTTAAAAGCTGATTTAGAGAAGAAAATAAGCTCTTTTTCTGGTGGTCAGCAGTCACGTTTATTATTTGCTACAGCACTGATTCAGAAGCCGGATCTTCAGCTTTTGGATGAGCCGACTAATAATCTTGATCCTGAAGGATTAGCCCATTTGGCCAAATTTTTGAAAGACTATGATGGTACCTGTATCGTCATATCTCATGATTCGGAATTTTTAAATTCATTTACAACGGGCGTATTATACCTCGATGTATTTACGCACCAAGTGGAGCAATATGTAGGGGATTACAATGATGTGGTCAAAGAAATCGCTGCGCGCATTGAAAGAGAGCGCATGAAAAACGTGCGTTTAGAAAAAGATATTGCCAACCGTAAAGAGCAGGCCGGCTTCTTTGCGCAAAAAGGCGGCCATATGCGTGATGTGGCGCGAAAGATGAGGGAGAAAATTGAAGAACTTGAGGAGGAAAAAGTTGGTGTTCGTCAGGAAGACAAAGCTATTCGCAAGTTTTTTGTTCCTTGCCAGGAAGACGTCGTCGGAGAGTTGCTCAATCTAAAATCTGTCTCGATAATGCGTGGCGGCAAGATTGCTAAAATGAAAGTAAGCATTTCTTTAAAACGAGGCGGCCATCTATTAATCTCTGGGCCAAATGGAATTGGTAAAACTACTCTTTTGGAGAACATAGCTAGCGGTGATTTTGCTGATGTGCGCGTTGGATATTATCGACAGGATTTTTCCACGCTGGACCCCAAAGAAACGGTTTATCGTTCACTTACGGATGTGGCATTAGATGGTACGTCGGAGCACATGCTTCGTTCGGTAGCGGCCGGATTTTTATTGGGGCCAGAAGCATTAAAAAGTACTATCGGTAGTTTGTCCGAGGGGCAGAAGGGCTTAGTGATGTTTGCTCGGCTGGTGCTTCAGAGGCCGGGCATACTAATCTTGGACGAGCCGACTAATCATATCAACTTCCGTCATTTGCCGGTTATTGCTGAAGCTTTAAATAAATATGAAGGGGCAATGATCCTCGTAAGCCACGTGCCAGAATTTGTGAAAAAGATACGGATTGATGAAACTTTGGATCTTGGCAAAAAATAAGACTCGACATTTTATAAGCTTGCGGCCTAATCATGCAAATACCACGACGCAAATCAGAGGCGCTTAAAAAGAGGGACGAAGGCCCAGTCTATCTTACTGAAAATGGGCTCAGGCAGTTACAAGAAAGGCTAGCGCGCCTCAAAAAAGCATTGCCAAATTTTATTGTTGAGACACAAAGGACGGCCGCCTATGGTGATCGATCAGATAACGCCGAATATGGAGAAGCAAAATCAACTTTGCGTCGCACACATGGTCAGATTTTAAGCTTGGAAGATAGAATTAAGCGAGCGGTTGTGATTAGGCCGAGCAAAAACTTTTCAAGCAAGGTTCGGCTTAGCTCCACCGTTGTATTGGAGGTAGATGGGGTGCGCAAAATATTTCAAATACTCGGCCCGCACGAATCCGATCCAGCCAGAGGGCGCATTTCATATAAATCGCCACTTGGTGCTGCCCTGTTAGACCATAGAAAAGATGAGACGGTCATAATCAAAACCGCAACCGGACTCAAAAAATATCGTATCCTGGAGATACGATAGTGTTGTAGTTTGAACGTCTGAATATAATGCCGCCTCATATTATGAGGCGGTTTATTTATTCAAGAAATATTATTAAGTACATAGCTAGAACTCCTAGGCCCATGCCAGAGATTTGAGGGATAATGCTTTTTAGTTTTGTGTTTTTCTGTAGTTCTGGCACTAGGTCGGAGGCGGCTATATATATGAATATACCTGCGGCAAAAGCTAGCGTGCTTTGCATTATAGAATCTGGCAATGAGCCAGATAACACAACGATAAGGGCCCCTGCCACTGCTGCTAGCGCTGATACGAAATTATATAACAATGCCTTGGCCTTACTGTAGCCAGAATAGATTAATACGCCAAAATCCCCGATTTCTTGTGGTATTTCGTGCAAGACAACAGCGATTGTAGTAGCGATACCAACTTCTACGCTAATGAGATAGCTAGCTGCGATAATTACTCCATCGATGAGATTGTGTAATGCGTCGGAAATTAAAAGTAATTTACCCAAATGTTGTTTTGAGCCAGCCTGTTGTTCCTCGTTTAGCGCGTGATTATCTTCGTGAGTGTGATGATGATGCCAGCGCAAGATTCTTTCTAGCAAAAAGAAGGCTACTATGCCGGCAATAACCATGAAAGACATCAACGGTGGGTTAGCAGATTCCTCGAGAACTTCTGGTATTAAATGAAATAGCGCATCACCCAATAGGGCGCCCACCGCCATTGGCACTAAAAAAGCAAGCGTTTTGTTTAGAGCTTCTTTTCTAAAGGAAATACTCAAAACACCCACCAACGAAACTAGGCTTACGACGATTACGCTGCCGAAGATATAGAGGGTTATGCTCATGTTTTATCTACGAAGTATTTATTGATTAAGCTTACTACATATTATGAATAGTGTCTTGTCTCATATAAGTTGAGGTAATGATAAAACATTGTAAAAAATCGACTCCGAAGAGTCGATTAATGTTTTTCATTCAATCTGATTTCGATTGGGCTGGTAACAGCCAGGCAACCATCTTATTGCAGTCATTATCAATGGGCCCAAGATATGGGCTACTTGCGCCGTCATCGTGCCCCAGCCATTCGGCGCCGTCACCGTCGAATGCTTTGCCGCAATGTATTAGAGCGATTGGATCGCTTTCAGCATGCCCAAATTTGCGCACAAAGGTATTGAGCGTGGACGTAAGATCGCTGAAGCACCTGCGCATATCGGCCAAGCTTTCTGAGGTTGAAAGTCTGGTTGCGCCTTTTACGAGCTCAGCTGACACTTCCGCCCAACTTGCTAGGACGGGCTCTGTCAGATCATCGGTTGTTTCATCGCTGGCGTCATTGGCAGCAGTTGCTAGGCTCCTAGCCGCGCATTGTGCGTTGTCGGTTGCCTCGCGCGATAAAGCATTGGAAACGTTGAAATAGGCTTCAAGGATCCCGGAAACATGTGCGCGCATATGTTCTGGGGTGTCAAATTCTGGAGTAATTATTTCGATTGTGTTTTCTCGTGGAGCAAGCGCGCGAACGAAATTAACGACGTGCCATCTTTGCTCATCAGTAAGAATTGAACGAAATGATGGCATAGGCGTTCGGCCAGTGGTAATTTTCCAAAAAAGTCCACCATCTGTTTGATCCAAAAGAGATTTATCAGTTAAATCGCCGGGTTTCTTTTCTAAATCTTTGGCCGCTGGGCCGTCACCTCGGCCTTTTTCGCCGTGGCAAGACATACACTCTTTCATGAAGGCAGAGCGTCCATTGGAAATAGATTCTGCTGTAGCTTCGATTGGATTTTTCTTTCTTGCGTGACGCTTCGGCGCTTTCCACGCCTCATCGTCACTAGCTAAAGCAAGCGCAGAAACTATTAGCAGAAACAATAAGGACAATCTGAACAATCGCATGAGCCACCTCCATAATAGTTTTTAAGGTCCCAGCGTCATGATAATACTGTGGCGGATGAGTGTCAATTATTTTCAAAATATATAATTTATGGTAGTATTCATATATGGATTCTGACAAAAAACCTTATCAATTTAAAAAAGATGCGCGAGAGGCAAAGAAAGATATTGAGCGGCGCGCCCAACAGGGGCAACGTTTCAAGTCCAGGTCTAAAGGTTATTTGGCTATTTTTATAATTATCATTATTGTTGTTTATGGTGTTTATCTTATAGTGCGAGCATTTGCGCCGAAGGGAGAAGATTTTAGCCAAGCTTTTTCCATAATAGGGGACGATCATATCGCGGCCGGCAGTCAGTTGCCAGAATATAACTCAAACCCGCCGACATCGGGGTCGCACTACGGGCAGACCGCTCGTTCAGGTTTTCGCGATGAAGAGATTTCCGACCAGAATATCATTCACAACCTAGAGCATGGTGATATCTGGATAGCTTATCATCCGAGCATAGATGATGAAATCAAAGAAGAATTAAAACAATTCGCCGCTGCGAAAGTCATTATTACACCGCGAGAAGCAAACGAAACCGCTATCGCGATTGCCGCCTGGGGCCGCCTCGATACATTTAATATAGAAAACGATACTTTGCCAATAGAGCGCATCACCGATTTTATCAGACGATACACCAACCAAGGCCCAGAGCGTGTTACTGGAGCTAGCAGGGGGATATAAAGTTTTTAAAATTCACCGATGTTAAGCCGGGGGCCTTGTTTATTATTTCTAATTGCTGTCGACCAGAGTCGGCAGTTTTTTATTTTGACTAAGTAGAAATGATCAGCTATGCTGGCATCAGTAGTTTTTATTTTTATAAATCCTAGTAGAGGAGGCACTAATATGTTTCTAGTGGTGAGCATTCAAAATGCGCGCGATAGCACTATACCAGTAGTCACGCCTAGATTCATTTCAAAAAATTTTGGCGAATGTCTAAAGGCGTCGCGCCGAGTGCGGCTTACGCCAGAAGAAGTTCCGTTTGTCAGCCAGGTAGTGATTTATGAGCTGGAAGAAGAAAAAGAGCATAGCCTTAGAGAGTTGGTAGTAAGACTTAACGATAAGCAAAAGCCGATAATGGTGTTTCTATCTTCTAAGGATGATTTAGGCAACTGGCATGAACAATTTTATGGTCGATTTTTTATTGAAACCAAGTCGGTAGAATAATTTATAAAAGCACCCCGCCTAAGGCGGGGTTTATTTAAAATATTTTCATATCAGAACGGGTTTTTTCAAAAATAATTTTATTTATTTCCGGATTTGACCGGTAGATAAAAAATCCGACTGGTTAAGTCGGATTTACTAATTTGAATTTGTCACGATGATAGCTAGCAGTTTTTATATAAAGGTTCATAACTTCTTCCAGATATTTTATAGAATCTTGATATATTTGACTGTATGAGAACCCCCAGCCACCCTTTTTGCCGTAATCTCCCCAGCGAGTAATAGTCTGCTGAATCAATCTTTTGTCATAAGAACATAAGCGGCATGGACCACAGAGGAAATAGGGCAAATCTAATCGTACCATGGCATATTTCCGAGAGCCCATTGTTAGATTGACCACTTTGTTACTATCACATTTAGGACACCGGAAATCATCCGGCCAGATATCCTTTGCCATTTGTTGCCTCCGCGGAAATAGAACCGACTTCATGGTATCGTAAAGAAATTGAATTGTCAATATGACGACAAAGTACTAATATTACTATGTAAATGACCAAGCTTTTTAAATCAGCCGAGCTCAAAAGAATATTATGGACCGGTCTGCTTTTGGTGTTATTTCTTGTTGTCGCCGCGATTAGTCAATTTGTTTATAACAGCTTAGATAATGGCGCCAGCAGGTTTAAGTCAAAATTTGCCTGTGAAAATGATAAATTAGTTAAAAGCCGAGGTTATGTATATATTCATGGGTTGGGCGATGACGGTCCGGGGCCGATCAATAGCATCATTAATTTAACAAGAGGCGACACTAAGGTGGCCGGCTTCTTGGATTTTGATTATAACGAGAAGCTTGCGCTTAATGAAATTGGCGCCGATTTTGTATCCAAGTTCAATACATTTGCTACTCGGGGCTTTGATGAGATTGTTGTTTTTGGTATTAGTGCCGGCGGGATTGTCGCTTCGTATTCAGCTCATCAATTGATAAGCGATGGGATCATAGAAATTCACACGACCGCTGCGCCGTTAAATGGTTACAAGCTTGGTATTTTTTCACAGCGAGTGGCAAAAGATTTTAAGGGTCTTATTCGGGACATTGGCTTAGGCCTCGAGCCCTATTTGATGCCGAGAAACAATGTGCGAATATATCACCACAAGACTGTTGAGGATGAATTTTTAAGATTTTGGTGTGGTAGTTATGCTATTTTTTGCAATCCCAGAGCCATACAAGACAACAACGTACCAGGCAGCAAAGAGTTTTATTACCCCGAAGATAGCCACAGATCAATCGTGGCTACAGTAGCCAAGAAGATAATCGCCTGTCGTGATGAGATTTAATATAGGGAGCGTGATGCGATTTTATTAGGTCGTAAATCTAACGTTCCCGATGTTGTTAGCGTCATGCCGGCTGTGATTGTGCCTGGTAGTGTTTCCTATGAGGGCGAAACATTCAGGCCGACAACTTTGGGTGGGGCCGTAGAGTTCATGGTTAATGCGTTTAATATAGATACTGCAGACGGAACTTTGTCTTTCCAGTTTCGGCAGCGATTTGGAGAGCAATATTAAAAACGCCGCCAAATATTTGGCGGCGTTGTTATTATTTAGAACTTTCGGATGGGGGCAGAACACGATGGGGCTGGCATTGTTTTTGCCAGTCAGATATTTTTTGTTGCCACTCATCGAGCTGTTCATCGCTGGCAACACAAATTGTTGCGGCATCAGCATCTATAAATTGAGTCAGAATATTATTATTTCTTTCGATCATCACATGAGCTAGACCGTAATCAATTACCAAACGAATTTCATCATTGCTTTGCTCGTTGGCGAGCTCGCTCCCCATTTTAATTATTTCAATCTTATCAACGCCAACTCTAACTTGAGTGATGCAATCAATAAAATTATGTTCCTCTTCGCCAAAGTTTTTATTAACAATACTTGTGTCGATAATTATTCGCCCACCGTGGTTATTTTGGTAAAATAACTCAGCTTTTTTAATCAGCCCTTTGGCTGTTAGGGATTTAGCCGCGTCAGCTAAGTATTTTTCCCATTTGCTCAAGTCGTGTTCGGTTGGGACGCGCAGGACGGCGCTTTTAGCCGGGCTGGCGTGGGGTGAGCAAAATACAACACTCAAAGACGTATAATGCTTCTTATCAGAGCGTAGTTCTAGTGTGATTTTTTCTGGTGGCACCCAGGCAGTCCGCAATTCTTTTTCGTGGTACCAAACATCAAATACCAGCCAAACTTGGTTTAAGTTTCTTTCGAGCCCTTGATAACTATAAATTGGCAAATCTTGCAAGTATTCTTCGCTCGTCTTACTTTGAGCCGACACTGTGATTGTAAAATTTAAAAAGCCCACCAATGCCACCACTGTTGCGAATCGACGCACGGCCACCTCCATTTAATATGGTTTACAAGATGCTACGCAAAATATTAACAAAAGTCACGCGACTATACAACCAAGTTTTTAGTCGATGATAATTAGCTTGAATGACCACGACTTTGACTGGAAATATTTGAAATAAGAAGCCCAGCGTAGAGGGTTGAGCCGATGGACAAAAATCTTCGCTAGAGTTCTGGTGGGTAGTGAAAACAATCGATCGTTATGACCGCCATATTCCTTGGCGATGTGCTCTATGGCACTATGTTTAGTAAATAGAAATGCCTTATTTATACCGGCGTGTTTTATCGACTTTTCTAGGGCGACAATTAATTTACGAGCATGTCCTGAATTTCGTAATTCAGGACATACATACAAGGTGTGTATTTCCGCTAGGTCGCCGTGCCGAGTCCAAAAACCGCAAGCTACCAGCTCTTGGTCATTTTCTATAATGATCGCCCGTTTATCATTTATAGCCCGTTGAATCTCTTTTGGGAAATAATATAACAAACCAGGCTCTCGTCCAGAAATAGCTGAAATTATATGGGCCGCAGACTTCATATATAAACAGTGTAGCAGAATTTATTCTCTTGATATCTCGCGAATAACTTATTGGGTGCGTCGATGAGCAGAAGAGTAGGGGGTTGACTTTTTGTTTGTAATAGTATAGAATACTACTTCAAAGGTCGCGGACTGCAAAATGAACCAAATGAATTATTATGGACGAGCAAACACAAGATCAGAGTCAGAATGATGACTCTCAAGTTTCGGAAGGAACTACGCCAGCTACTCCTGAAGCTACTCCAGAAACTGGAGCTTCAGAAGGAGCAACTGAGGAAGCTGCCGGTGGCACTCCAGAAGGAGAGTCCGCTGCATAGCAACTTATAAATCTTCAGGATATACATCAAAACCTCCTGCTTAGCGCAGGAGGTTTTGATATCAATCTGGGGATATTGCCTTTTTTATACCTCTGTGTACTATTAAATGAACATTAAAAGGTCGAGGTTTATATATACACTAAACTATTATGGACGAAGAAAAGGACTTAGAAACCACCGAAGAAAAGACTTCAGACGATTCTGATGACACTTCAGAGGAGGCCGCCGTTGAATAGTGGCTTAGTTTCTTGTGAATATTAATCAAAATCCACCCCCAAAGGGGTGGATTTTGATATCGGTAGCCTAAACACGCACATATTTTTATTTGTCTTAATTGTGATATAATGAGCTAATGCCATTATTTTTTAAATCGGCAGCACCCAGAATACTATTTGTCGGCTCCGAAGCTGCACCTTTTGCCAAAATCGGAGGCTTGGGCGAAGTGATGTTTTCTTTGCCGCGTGCGCTTAATAAATTAGGCTATGACGCCAGGATAATGATCCCACGTTATGCTGGCATCGATTTAAGAAAATTTAATCTAGAGATGGAGCTTGAAGGTCTGCACGTTCCCACTGATATAGAGGATCCAAATCAACCAGAAAATCTTATCTGCAATGTTAGAAAATATACCAGCGGGACTTTGGCTCGCTCACCAGCTACGACCTATTTTTTAGAAAACTTCGAATATTACGAAAAGCGCGCCAATGTATATGGGTATAACGACGACTCTGTTCGATGGGCGCTCTTGTGCCGTGGTGTTTTAGAATTTTTGCGTCGATCTAAGTGGGTGCCTGATGTGATTGTTTCTGCCGATTGGCAAATTGGCATACTTCCAAATTACTTAAAGACGATTTATAAAGAGGACCAAGTCTTAAGTAAAATTGCTACGGTATTTTCCATACACAATCTTTTTTATCAAGGCCTATTTGATCATCACTTTGTGAACGAAATGGATGATGACGATGGCAAGTCATCGGTGCCATCATTTTTCGACCCGCGTCTCTTAAAAATTAATGGCATGCGCCGCGGTATAATGTATGCGGATATAATTAATACTGTTTCGCCAACTTACGCCCGTGAAATTATGACCAAGGAATACGGCGAACTACTTGATGGTCTTTTGCGCGAGCGGAGATCCCGTGTTTACGGAGTTATTAATGGCATTGACTACGAGGTGTTTAACCCGGAAACCAACCCCCATCTTGCCAAGAGTTTCGATGCCAATTCTTTAAAAAAACGCTCAGCCAACAAGCTGGAGTTGCAAGCTCGTTTTGGTTTGCCGAAAGATGAAAAGGCTTTCGTTGTTAGTATTGTGGCGCGGCTAACTGAACAAAAAGGGCTCGATCTTTTGTTGCCAGTAGCGGAGGCACTGCTTAAAGAAACTCCCATGCAATTGGTTGTTTTGGGGTCCGGTGAAGCAAAGTATATGAGCTTTTTTCAGGATTTGGAGAAGAAACATCCAAAAAGAGTGGCTGCCCATCTTTCTTTCGACTTTGACCTGCCGCATTTGGTTTATGCTGGAGCAGACGTCGTCTTAATACCTTCAAGGTTTGAGCCATCTGGATTAAGCCAGATGGAGGCGATGCGGTATGGATGCATCCCCATCGCTAGAAAAACCGGTGGGCTAGCCGATACGGTAGAGGACTATGACCCACAGAATAAAACAGGTTTGGGGTTTGTGTTTAATTCATTTGATTCTATATCATTGGTTGTCGCTATGATGCGAGCCTATGAGATTTATCGTAATCCGGAGGTCTGGCAAAAGATTCAGCAACGAGCAATGAATAGAGATTTTTCTTGGAAGCAATCTGCTGCTGATTACGGAAAATTATTTGAAACTGCGAAAGCGATTCATGGGCGTGAGGTAAAAGAATGACATGTATTGGGCGAACTTTTTACATATTTACCAGCCGCCGACACAGAAGCCATTTTGGATACATAAAATTGCTAACGAGTCATATCGACCGATATTTAAACAACTAAAAGAATTTCCTAATGCCAAGTTGACGCTGAACGTTAACGGGATTCTTTTAGAACATTTTGATAAATATGGCGAAGACGATATTTTACTATCGATAAAAGAATTGCTGGCCAATGGTCAATTAGAGCTAACCGGTAGCGCCAAGTATCATCCCTTGCTCCCATTTTTGCCGGAGAAAGAAATAGTTAGACAGGTTAAGCTTAATGAAGAAACACATAGAAAATATTTCGGCGACCTATATAAGCCTAAGGGCTTTTTTCCTCCAGAAATGGGGTTTTCAAAAGATGTGGCTAAAATTATCAAGAAACTCGGCTATGAGTGGGTTATTGTCGATGAATTGTCTTTCCCTAAGGAAAAATGGCCAGTCGATTATTCAAAAATATACACCGTAGAAGGCCTGGGAGACTTCAAAATATTTTTTAGAGAAAGGCGTATGAGTTGGATTATTCTATCTGGCCAAGTGGGCACGGGCAATTTGTTAGTACAAGGATTGGGCGATCGGTTAAACCGGCAAGAATATCTTTTAACGGCTATGGATGGCGAAACATTTGGCCACCACCGGCCTGGCTTGGACCATCTTTTATTCGAGATATACAAGAGCCAAGATTTGCAGACAATTTTAATTTCTGATTTGCTCAACAATTTTTCCGATACTGAGGCAGTTGACCCAACTCCATCTACTTGGGCTTTGATGGCTAAGGACTTGGAAGAAAATAAGCCATTTTCTCGGTGGAAAGATGAAAATAATGCGATACATAAGATGCAGTGGGAGCTGACAGATTTAGCCGTCGATGTAATAGAGAAAACTCCAGAAAATAGTCCAGGCTATGAAGCGGCGCGCATTAAGCTAGACGGCGCATTACACTCCGATCAATATTGGTGGGCATCCGCCAAGCCTTGGTGGAGCATAGAAATGATCGAGAGAGGAGCCAAAGAGCTCCAGGACTCTATTTTGACTGCGCCGAATGCTACCAGCGAAGCTAAGGAAAAAGCTGAAAAACTATATCAAAAAATTATTTTTACTGCCTTTGATTGGCAGCGCGAGGGGGTGGTTGATGCTCTATCTCACTCCGAAGACGAAGAGATTAGGCAGCGTACTGATACTGGCGTACCACAATTGCCCAAGAAGGAAGTAAATAAGATGATTGTTAATCTGCAAAAAGAAATGACTTTGCTAGTAGAGCGTCAGGAATTTGAGCGGGCTGCGCAACTTAGGAATCGTATAGCAGAGCTTAAGCAATATAGTGAGCGAGTCGATGCCCCACAATTTTCGACGGAAGGAGAGCAAGAATGGCAATGAAGATATTATTTGTCGCTTCGGAATTAACACCGTTAGCCAAGGTTGGGGGGTTGGGCGATGTAATCGGGAGCTTGCCCAAGGCGCTTAATAAAACTGGCCTCAAATTAGCCGTCATCATGCCAAAGTACGCGGCTATTGATAATAAAAAATGGCGGCTTAAAAAGATTCTCGAATTTGTAGAAAGTGGCGAAAAGCTCACGGTTTATAAAACAACCATTCCTAAAAGTTTGGTGCCAGTTTATCTAGTTGAAAATAAAAAATATATAAGTCGCGGACCAATATATTTCCAAAAAACAGCTTTTGCCGGATCGAAAAGAGAGATAGACCGATTTGTATTTTTTTCAAAGGCTGTTTATAAAATGTTAAAAGAGCGCTTTATCGATGCCGATATCGTCCATTGTCACGATTGGCACACCGGGGCACTAGTTAGATCATTGAGATTTTCTGACGTGGGGCCACAAACTATATTTACAATTCATAATTTGGCCAACCAGGGCAAATCAGGCAGATTTAATGGAATGAGGGAGGGTATAAATAATGCCGATATGGTAACTACGGTAAGCCCAACTTATGCCAAAGAAATTACAACCAAAAAATATAGCGTTGGGTTGGAGCAGATTTTGAGGAAAAGAGCGCGACAGGGCAAGCTCGTTGGCATTATTAACGGCATAGACATAGGATTTTTTGACCCACAAAAGGATAATATGATAGATCACAAATATTCTTCTTCAACACTTGCTAGAAAAAACAAAAATAAAATCACTCTACAAAAGATCAGCAAATTAAAAGTAGACCATAAGGCCCCGATTTTTGGGTTGGTATCCCGCCTAACAGCACAAAAGGGCATCATGCTAATCCCGCCGATTGTTAGCGAGCACGTCGAAAAGCATAATGCTCAGTTTGTGTTTTTAGGAACCGGTTCGAAATCCCATGAGGAAAAATTACTAGAGTTGGCCAAAAGATATCCTCAAAATGTATCGACGAATATTCTGTTTGATGAGGTCATGGCACATAAAATTTATGCTGGCTGCGATTTTTTTCTTATGCCTTCACGTTTTGAGCCAAGCGGCTTAGGCCAGATGATTTCAATGCGTTATGGTACTCCGCCAATAGTTCGAGTTACTGGTGGCTTGAAAGATACTGTCAGACATTTGGAGACGGGCTTTATGTTCCAAAAGGAATCAGCAGCAGCGCTAAAAAAAGCGACCGAAGCTGCGATTGCTATTTTAAGAGACGAGAAACTGTATCGGCAGATGCAGCGGCGTTGCATGAAGGAAGATTTTAGTTGGGACAAATCAGCAGCTAAATATAAAGAGATTTATCAAAAGATGTTAAAATGATTAATAATGAAGCTTAAAGATCAAAAATCCGAATTGCGCAAAGACATAGTTTCTGGCGAATGGGTTCTTGTGGCCGCTGGTAGAGCCAAGAGGCCTCAGGTCAAAAAAGGTGTCGTAGTAAAGGAATCTAAAAAGGGGTGCCCTTTTGAAAACCCGCAAGCTAAAGGCCAAAATGGGGATCCTTTATTTTGGTTGCCACGACCAAGTGGAGCGAAGACACAAGCCAAAAAAACTCTTAAAGATTGGTTTGTGCAAGCTATCCCCAATAAATACCCGGCCGTATTTAATCACCCCACCGAGAGTTGCCCAGAGATATCACCCCAGCACATGGCGTCGTCAATTGATGGCTATGGGTCTCATGAGGTTGTGATTACCCGAGATCACGATCGCAGTATTGGCAAAATGAATACAGCTGAAGCCCAGTTAGTTATCGAAACTTATGTGGCCAGATATAGAGCAATCAGCCAAGATACCTGTACTCGTTATGTACATATTTTTCATAATCATAAACGTGAAGCGGGGGCGTCCATTATGCATCCACATTCACAAATTATTTCATTTCCCATAGTGCCGCCCGATATCAACCACAGCATAGAGGGATCGAGGCAGTATTTCAAAAAACATAAATCTTGCGTGCATTGCGCCATGATGGCCTGGGAGAGATCACAAAAAAAACGAATTGTGGCTGAAAACAGAGATTTTATTGCTGTAGCGCCCTATGCGTCTCGTGTTTCTTTTGAAGTGCGCATATATCCCAGAAAACACGGAGCTCATTTTGAGCGCATATCTAATGCGCAGAAATTTTCTTTGGCAGAGATGATGTCTTGGGTTTTTGGGTCGCTCCTTAAAGAGCTAAATGATCCAGCCTATAACTTTTTTATTCACACCACACCGGTAGCTGATGGGGCTTCCGATCACTATCATTGGCACATTGAGATTTTGCCGGCGATTGGTCACTTAGCTGGGCTGGAATTAGGTACTGGGATTGATGTTGCCACCTTCCCGCCAGAAGAAGTAGCCTCACTGCTTAAGAAGAGAATATAAGACTTATTGTTGAATAATAATGACCAGAAACATAAATTTACCAAAGATGCTTTTAACAGTATTTGTTATTGCATTTGTGATTTTGGCCATAAGCCCAGCTGATTACGGCGTGTGGTGGCTAGAGAATTTACCAGTTATATTAGTTTTGCCGATACTTATTTGGGGCTATTACAAACATCGATTGTCGAATCTGGCCTATCTTTCAATCTTTGTTTACGCCACGTTATGCATATTCGCCGCGCACTATACTTTCAGTGAAGCTCCGCTAGGTGAATGGCTAAGTCAATTATTTGGTTGGGAGCGCAACCACTATGATCGACTCGTTCATTTATCATACGGACTCTTGATGACGCCGGTGATTTGGGAAATTTTTAGAAACTATTTACCGAAAAAAAATTGGGCGAAAGCAATTTTTGTTTTTAGCATAGTAGTAGCTTTGGGGTCGCTATATGAATTAGCTGAATTGGCCGCGGCTGTTATTTTTAATCCCGAGCTCGGCTTAGATTTCGTGGGTGCACAAGGAGACGTTTGGGACGCGCAAAAAGATATGGCGTTGCAGACAGCTGGATCTATTATGAGCCTGATGTTGCTTGGAGTATTTAAGGCGAGGCGACTTGTAAAAGCGAGTTAGGGGCGCTGGCGCGCGTTTATTTATCATGCTAGTCTCACAATATGGAGAAGATGCCATTGGAAAATTCGTCGGAAAAAATAGAAAAACAGATCGAGGCACTATTAGAAGCCTTAAGTGGTTTTGGACAAGAGACGCACGATGAGTTAACTCCAGAAATGCAAGAAGATTGGTATTTCATTGAAGCCGAAGCTAGATCTGGCCAAGACAGGGCCCAGGCTGAAGGCAGGTTGCGGGAATTTGTTGAATACTTGCAGGAGCATTTTCCAGCACAAACAGATTAAAACTACCAGCAGCTAAACTTGATCCTCTGGCGGCGAATTGTTGGTGCCGCCACTTTTATTTCTATAAAATAGCTTGGTGGAATATTCGTCTAAGATCCCAGGATTAAATAGTGAGCGGTGCTGGTAAAGATAGGCGAGGATAGCGGCAGGGATTATGGCTAAAAGGGTATTAGCTAGCAAGGCTATAAAGATAACAAAGCCATAAAGCCAAAGGGACCACCTTTGTTTTTTAACTATGCCATAGGCTATGGCTATGGAGGATAGTCCTATGAGAATTCTTAAGACATAGAAAGACAGGGATACAGGTATGGGGTTTATTATGTCGGCGAAGGTGCTACCGATAATACTTAAGCCGCCTATCAACATGAAGGCAGCGATTAACTGTATAGCTAGCGGCAAGTCGTGACCAGGCAAATTAAAGCGCAATTCTTTGACCACCTTTTCAGCCTCTTGGGTAACTTTAGTTTCGGTTTCGTTTGGTTCTATTTTAGGATCCATGATTATATTATATAATAATAGATGATCTATGAACAATATCGATTTAATGAAAGAAAAGTTAACGAGTGGGGCTAAGGCTGTTAGGCGTGAGATTCGTAAAAAAGTATTGACCTACATTGTCGCGGGGTTGGGGTTTGTGGCCGGTCTTGCGTGGAATGACGCCATTAGGTCGCTGATAAGCTTCTTGCTCCCTGATTTAGGGGATACCGTCAGCGCCAAAATAATATATGCGCTAGCGCTAACTTTGGTAGTGGCAGTAATCTTAATTTATTTGGATAGGCTGTTACGTAGCGGTGATTCTTCGCAGGATAAAAAATGATGGTTATCAAAAAATCAGCGCGTATTTTCTTATTGGCATTTGTTGCCAATCTAATTTGGGAAAACCTACATTCTTTACTGTACGCTCATTATCGTGATGGCGAGATAACACAATTTATTTTATTGCGAGCAACTTTATTTGATGCCGTTTTTATAACTCTATTGGGGCTATTCTTCTTGGGCGTGCCCTATCTAAGAAAAAATTTATGGTGGTCAATAGTGATTGGCCTAGCTGCGGCCATGCTTATAGAAATTTATGCCCTGAGCACGGGACGATGGGCTTATAACGATTTAATGCCAATCATCCCGCTATTAGGTATCGGATTGACGCCAACTATACAATTGGGGCTGTTGTCATATTTCAGCTATAAGTTGGTTATAAAAAACTCACCGATTTCTCGGTGAGTGGTTTTCTGTTCAAGAGATCCTAGCCTGACACGAAGGAAAGCCCCAGTGGGGGAATCCACAGTCAAGAAAGTTCCCACGAAGCTGTGGCCTACCTTCGTCTAAACATAGCGCGAAGACAGCGCGCAAATTGTGATGACGTTCTCTTTCTCTCGGGCATGAGCCGATAGCATTGTCAGAGCTTCGTTTGCGTGGTTGCACTCTAAAGCATGAGCCGATAGCATTTATGCCACGATGTTGGAGTACGTCGCTGTGCGTGCCTAATGCGATAGTTTCAACCTCTGTTAGGCCACGACGACCGCTGCATTTTTTGATCATATCTATTACATCCTCTGGCCGCTCACCAAGCATCTCTCTACCGTCTTCAACGTCAAAAATATAATAAGGTCTTTGAGGCGTTCTGATTATATGAGCAACATTGTCGGGCGTGAAGCGATCCTTACTATTATTTCCCATTTCAGTCCGTCCTTTCGTCTTTGGACAACGAACCATTGTAACTTGGCTATTGGCGTCGCAATATGTTCTGGGAATAACGGGGATGACAATATGAATCCCGCGCTCAGCCAGAGACAGCAAATTCAAATTATCGCCAGCATATTTTGTTTTCAAAATATTCAATGCCTTCTTAAGCGTTGCGCTCCTTTTGTCTTGAAGCGCATCTACGATTGATGTGTCGCGTCCGGTAAGCTTTAGAGCTGCGATTTGATCATCAAGTAATTGAGCCAACTCCGAACCAATGGACCGCCTAGACGGAAGCTCGAGCCTGGTCACGCTCCACCTCTTTGGTGATGTCTGGCCAAAACAAGGTCGCTTTCCGCAGCCACACACTGCGTAAAGCTTCCAGGGATTGAAATTAATTTACTAGCGCCACTATAGCATATCCACATTGATTGTCAATGTATTGGGGCACCAGGCGGGCCAGCTAATAAAGAAACGTTTGCAATCATAAAATAGTTTTAATATATATGCAAGCATTGATTACCGGTGGTACCGGATTTATAGGATCCAATTTGGCTCTAAAAATGCTGTCTGATGGCCATGACGTCACGATAACTGGTACAGATAATGAATATAAATTTACCGATGAGCGACTAAAGATTTTGCCGCCTGATTTTGCCAATATTAATTGGGCAAAATTAGGTAGCGTCGATGTCGTTTTCCACCAAGCTGCTATCAATGACACAACCATTATGGACCGTAACGAGATGTTTCGTGTTAATGTCGAGGCGTCCGAAAAGCTTTTTAATGATGCCATTATTCATGGGTGCCGGAAAATAGTCTACGCCTCTTCTACTGCCATCTACGGAGATCTGCCGGCTCCCCATAAAGAAGAAGGGCCATTCAAGCCGCTTAACCCTTATGCCGAATCAAAATTGGCCCTGGATGAATTTGCTACAGAATTTGCCAAACAACATCCTGATGTCGTCGTTGTTGGTTTAAGGTATTGCAATGTTTACGGACCAGGCGAAACCAAGAAGGGTAAGCGAGCCACCATGATTTATCAACTAGCTCAACAGATGAAAACCGGAAATCCTAAATTGTTTAAATATGGCGAACAAAAAAGAGACTACATTTATATCAAAGACTTGGTCCAAGCAAATATTCTAGCCGCCGGTGCCCAAGAAAGTTGTATTGTGAACTGTGGCTTCGGTGAGGCAGTCGAATTTAACGAACTGGTTAATATATTAAACGACAATTTGGGCGCCAGCCGCACGCCAGAATATATAGACAATCCTTATATTGATAAATATCAAGCACATACAGAGTGTGATATGTCGTTAGCTAAAGAAAAAATAGGCTTTATCCCAAAGTTTGATATCAAAAAGGGGATAGCAGATTATCGTAATAGCGGTTTTTTGGTGTAGAATTTAAATATGAGCGGCCTTAATATAAAACCTGAATCCATAAGCGCCCTAGCCGGAAAAACAGCGCTTGTTGTCGGCGATATAATGTTAGATCGGTATACGTTTGGTGAAATTACCAGAGTTTCGCCGGAGTCGGCTGCGGCCCCAGTAGTCAAGAAAATAAAAGAAAAGTTTGTTTTGGGTGGGGCTGCCAACGTAGCAAGTAACATAGTCGGTTTGGGTGCCCAGGTATATTTATGCGGCGTCATAGGCCAAGATCAATACAAAGAGATCGTCATATCATTATTAAATGAGCGCGGGATAAATAGCGATAGCATATTATTAAGCCAGGAAAAGCCTACTACTGTTAAGCAGAGGCTTATAGTTAATAATCGTCAAATAGCGCGCATAGATGATGAGAGCACGGCACCACTGGATAAAGAAGAGGATAGAAAATTATTGGTTTACATAATCAAGGCATTGGAAAAAAGCGATGTGATTATATTTTCTGACTATGCCAAGGGAGTTATATCTAAAAATCTTGCCAGCAACATTATCAATCTAGCTAAAAAGAAAAACAAAAAAATTATTGGCGATATAAAGCCGATAAACAAATCACTATTTCGTGATATCGATGTCATAACGCCGAATATAAAAGAAGCCGAGGAGTTATCGGGTGAAAAAGATCTATCTAAAATTGGCCCCAAGTTGGTAAGCGATTTTAATGCTGATGTAATAATTACTCGTGGCGCAGATGGCGCTAGTTTGTTTTGCAAAAATGGCGACATACATCATTTACCCGCTCACGGCGCCCAGGCTTTCGATGTTACGGGGGCGGGGGATACGTTTGTAGCTACATTGTCGCTAGCCTTAGCTACCGGGCAATCTTTGCCGCAATCAACATTTTTGGCCAATTGCGCCAGCAGTATAGTAGTCCGCAAAATTGGCACTGATATTGTTTCTTTGGCGGAAATAAAAAAGGAGCTACTTTAGCTCCTCAGTCTGGCTGGAGGCCGCTGATTTTAGTGAACCAATCATCATAGATTTTCTGGGCTTGAGGCGAAAGGTCGCCTTTGACTTTATACACCTTGACGTCCACGTCCATTATTCTGATGCGCGGGATATCAAAATTGCTGACCTCGAACTTAATTAAGAATGACACTGGGAATCCGTACGACTGGATTTCATCGCGTAAACGTTTGGCTCTCTCTATAGCTGGTGCGGCAGCTTGGCGATCTTTGTGTATATTTGCTTTAAGTATCTTTCGTAACTCAGCGACCAACTTTCTGATCTTGAGCAGTATATCCCGATTGGTCATACCCCCTCCCTTTCTATGAGCTACTCTTATTTTACCTCTGATTAGATTAATGCGTCAAAGTTGTGCAATAATAAAGACAATGGATTTGGCTGCTGAAATTAAAAAAATAATTGCTGGTGATGTTTTTGCCGATGAGGCGACTCTTAAAAAATATAGCCGCGACGCCAGCTTGTTTTCGGTTAAGCCGCAAATCGTTGTCTTCCCTAAAAACATCGACGACATCAAGTCCGTCGTTAAGTTTGTTAACAAAAATAAGACACAATATCCCGGACTTTCGATTACCGCTCGTTCAGCTGGCACCGATATGACCGGCGGCCCATTAAACGAATCCATCATTTTAGACTTCACCAAATATTTTAATAAACTCAAAAAGCTGGAGGGCGAATACGCCGTGGTAGAGCCGGGCATGTTCTATAGAGATTTTGAAGAAGAGACGCTCAAGCAAGGCACGATTATGCCTTCATACCCAGCATCTAAAAGCCTTTGCGCCTTGGGCGGCATGGTGGCTAATAATGCTGGTGGCGAGAAATCTTTGATTTATGGGAAAACGATAGATTATGTCGAGGAATTAAAAGTAATATTGAGTGATGGCGAGGAATATCGGCTGCAAGATCTTTCAGGCCCTGAATTAAAAGCCAAAATACAACAATCTAATTTTGAGGGTCAACTATACAATCGAGTTCATGCTTTGTTGGATAAAAATTATGATTTAATTCAAAAAGCTAAGCCGAACGTCTCCAAAAACTCTAGTGGTTATTATCTTTGGGAGGCGGGGGACAGGCAAAGTCTCAATCTGGCTAAATTAATGATTGGCGCTCAAGGCACCTTGGGTATTATTACAGAAATAAAAATGCGCCTTGTTAAGACCAAGCAATCCAGTGGCATGGGCGTGGTTTTCGTGAAAAATCTGTCGCAACTTTCCGGACTAATACAAAAAGTTTTACCACTTAAACCGTCCAGCTTCGAATCTTTCGATTACAAAACACTCAAATTAGCTATTAGATTTTTCCCACGCCTACTCAAATCTATTGGAGCAAAAAATTTATTTAGTTTAGGGTTAAGCTTTCTACCAGATCTATGGACTATTCTCACTTTCGGCATGCCCAAGTTGGTTTTGCTGGTTGAATTTGAAGAGAACAGCCAAGAAGAGGTTGCCTCAAAGCTATCCTCGCTTAGCGAAGCCTTGAAAGGAGCGGGGGTCAAGTTACTTTTAGCCAAAAACAAACAGCAGACTAATAAATATTGGACCATGCGTCGGGAAAGCTTTAACTTGCTACGCCAGAAAGTCAAAGACAAAAGCACAGCGCCGTTTATTGACGATGTTATTGTTCTGCCTGAAAAGCTGCCAGAATTTTTGCCTAAATTATATGAAATTCTTAACAAATATAAGTTGAATTACACCATCGCTGGGCATATGGGCAATGGTAATTTTCATGTTATCCCTCTTATGAATCTTGAAGACGACGAGGAGCTTCAAAAGATACCAGCTGCCGCCGACGAAGTTTATAAATTGGTTTTGGATTTTAACGGCTCTATTTCAGCTGAGCACAACGATGGGCTCATCCGCTCACCTTATTTGTTAAAGATGTTTGGCGCTGAAGTATATGAGCTATTTAAACAGACCAAAAATATTTTTGACCCAAATAATATTTTTAATCCCGGCAAGAAGGTGGGGGCTACAATGAAATATGCGCTGGAACATATTCAACCCAAGTAATAGCCATGGAAGATCTCAAAAAGCGAGCCGCCAAGATAATAGTCATTCTTAAAAAGCTTTTTCCCAAATCCAAAATAGCACTTAATTATTCTAATAATTGGGAGCTATTAGTGGCAGTGATTTTGTCGGCTCAATGTACCGACAAAAAAGTTAATGAGGTTACGGCTAGATTATTTAATAAATATCGCAAGCTAGACGATTATGTAGCAGCTTTCATCAGTCACAAGAAGATCGAAGAATTTGAACAAGACATCCGGTCTACTGGCTTTTATCGTAGCAAAGCTAAAAATATTTTAGCTGCGGCAAAAATCGTCAAAAATAAATACAAAGGCAAATTGCCACGTACTATGGAGGAGATGCTGGAATTGCCGGGCGTGGCTCGCAAAACTGCCAATGTAGTTTTGGGTAATGCTTATGGTGTGGTTGAGGGGGTAGCCGTTGATACACACGTTATCCGCCTATCGCAAAAATTGGGGTTAACTAAATATAAGGATCCGGTTAAAATAGAAAAAGACTTGATGGCAATCCTTCCAAAAAAAGAATGGTTTAATTTTACTTATCGCCTTATTGATTATGGGCGTAAATATTGCCCAGCAAAGCAAAAAGACCATTCTAAATGTCCGTTAAAGAAATTTTATATTAATTAATAACTTATAATGATCAATTACGAAGAATTTAAAAAAGTAGAGTTAAAAGTGGCCAAGGTTTTATCAGCCGAGCGTATTGAGGGTTCGGAGAAATTATTGAAGTTGCAGGTTGATATTGGTGCGGAGCAGCGTCAAATAATTGCTGGCGTCGGCAAGGTGTATGAGCCGGAGGCGTTAGTTGGTAGAAAAATCGTGATAGTTGCCAATTTAGAGCCGCGTTCATTAATGGGCCTAGAAAGCCAAGGGATGTTGTTGGCGGCTGATAGTGCGGGTGGGCCTGTCTTGTTAATGCCTGACAAGGAAATATCTCCAGGGGCGGGCATTGAATAGTATCTCGACAATCATCCTAGCGTTATGTTATATATGTGTTCATATTAGGCACAAGCCCAACATCAATTTACCAATGCAGACTGGGTTTAGTGAATGATCAATATAAAAACCCCCGACTAAGGTCGGGGGTTATTTTTAAATCTTTGTTGGCGGCGCTGATCGGCTTCTTGAAAGCGCCTATTTTCGGATTTAGTTTCTGGAATGACAGGCCTAATCTTTATTGGTCGGTTGTGGCTATCTATTGCCACAAACGTCAGATATGCCGAAACAACATGCCGAACAAAGTCATTGTAAATATTTTCAGCAAAAACCTTAACGCCGATTTCCATGGATGTATTCCAGACTCTATTTACAGCCACCTTGAAAACCAACACTTCACCAGACTTGGCTGGCTCTAAAAATCTTAGAGAGTCTAGGCTTAGGGTTACGCAAACCTCTCCGCTATGACGACGAGCCACTGCCCCGGCTAAGCGATCTACTTCCAGCATTATAGCCCCACCGAAGACAGTGTTGTGAGCATTCAAATCGTTAGGGAAAACCTCGTAAATATGATCGTTAACAGCTGATTCGCCCACCTTTCTGCCAGTCATATAGCGCCTCCTAAAGTGCTGCTCGTATGATATCATTAAATGGTATATACTCAAGCCATGAGCAAAGAATCATTGGTAACCGGCTCTGCCGAAAACCAAGAACATAAAGAAATAATCGAGCACCATCATGAATCTCTCAAAGTGGCACTGAAAGAACAGGCTGATAAATTGAGGAAGGATGGGTTTGATGTAGATGACGATGCTAGAATCTCTGTGCAGAAATTCAAGGATTTTTTTAGCGCTAACACCTTTGATGATGATGTTGAGGCAGTTAGGAAATTGGATGCCTCAATTGATGCCGGGGCTAAGACCGAAGAAGGCGCTAGGGTGAGGGGAGAGGTTTTAGAAATGGCCAAAACAATTATTTTTAATAGCGAGATCTTTGGCGGTAGGTTGGTAGCACTTCGAACGACAAAGTATGATGATTACAAAAACGGAGTTGACGAGATGATAATTGATCGACAAACAGGCGAAGCCATGGCTGCCCTCGACACTACTACCGATCTAAGCTCCAAGATGCAAGCTCCAGCGATTATGAAAAGGGTTGCTGGTGGCTGTAGGGTAAAATATGGATTAAAATTAGATGTAGACACAAATCAAATAAGCAGATATACTCATAATCGATTGCCGCTATTTATTATATCTGTATCTATTGAGAACTTAGCTAAAGCGGCGCAGAGTATTGTTACTGGCGTCAGCAACGAATATCGTAAAGAGCTAGAAGAATATTTTAAGAGCTCTTTTGTCGGACAAGCGAAAGCGGCTAGTGATGTCGAGGCGATCAATGTTAATGTCCGTGCTGCCTATAGCCGAGTAGCCCAAATATTTGATAGTATTAAGTAATATATAAAAAATGAGAAATCGATTTATGTTAGACAGTAGAGGGTTCCTGACAGTGCCGATGGCTATTATTCTGGCCGCACTCATTATTGCGGGGGCGGTAATCTATGCTACGGGTCCTTCGGATAGAGCTAATAATGACCAGCCCGCAAACACGGCCAATGTTTTAGACAATTTAGCCCCCGTAGACGCCAATGATCACATTTGGGGTAGTCGGGATGCTGCAGTTAAAGTAGTTGAGTTTTCTGATACCGAATGTCCGTTTTGCAAAAGATTTCATTATACGATGAAGAATATAATGGCCGAATATGCCGAAAGTGGTCAAGTGGCTTGGGTTTATCGGCATTTCCCGATAGATAGTTTACACCCCAAGGCACGAAAAGAATCTCAGGCATTAGAATGTGCGGCTGATCTAGGCGGAAATGAAAAGTTCTGGCTTTATTTAGATCGCTTATTCGAGGTCACGCCATCAAATAATGGGTTAGATTTGAACGAGCTTCCAAACATAGCTAGCTATGTTGGTCTGGATAGATCTAAATTTGAAGCCTGTCTTGGTAGCTCAAAGTTTTTAGATGTCATACAAGCCGATTATGATGAGGCCGTTAAGTCAGGTGCTCGTGGCACGCCATTTAGCGTTGTTGTCGCGGCCGATGGTCAAAAATTTAGCTTAGATGGAGCCCAGCCTTATTCGGCCGTTAAGCAGATAATTGATGCGGCACTAAGTGCTAAATAATATCCCAATGAAAGAAACTCTAATAGCTTCACCAAAGGACATCTTTTTGCACTTACTAGTTATAATAACCCTTTATTTTAGTGCCGGTAGTTTTATGGCTCTTATTTTTCAATATATAAACATCGGCTTCCCGGATGCGGTATCGCCAGATGGTTATTACGGCTCACAATCATCTTACAGCACCATACGCTGGTCTATTGCCTCGCTTATAGTAATATTCCCAATATATTTATTCACGAGTCGATTTCTTAACAAAAGCTACGAAATAACCCCTGATAAGCGTAATTTGCGAATTCGTAAATGGTTAATATATTTCACTTTATTCATAGCGGCTCTGATAATTATCGGTGATTTAGTAACATTAATATTCAATTTCCTAGATGGTGAATTAACCACACGCTTTTTGCTTAAAGTCACGACAGTGTTCTTCGTAGCCGGATCGGCGTTCTGGTACTATTTCTATGACCTAAGAAAATATAAGACCGAATAAATGAAATATTTTGTTTACACCATCATAGGCATTGTGAGCGCCGCTGTAATAGCCGGGTTCTTTATAGTCGGCTCTCCTGCAGAAGGCAGGTTGCACAAGCTCGATGATCGTAGGGTGCAAGATCTTCAATTTATTCAAAACGAGATCGTCAACTATTGGTCAAACAAAGAACGCCTTCCACAAAGTTTTTATGACCTGGAAGCCGATACTTTGCGCGGCGTGGTTGTGCCAAGCGACCCAGAAACTGGCGAGTTATATATTTATGAAATAAAAGATGCAGATAAATTAGAATTTTCCCTGTGTGCCGTATTTGCTCGACCCAGTCTGGATGCTGATCCATTAGTTAAACCCACCCACCAACGTGGAGATTATTATTCTAGCCAACAAAATTGGCAGCACGATGTTGGGGCTGTCTGTTTTGACAGGTCTATCGATAAGGACGTCTATGGCCAAGATAGGCTCGCCCCAGCTAAGCCCATCTATTGATGGCGTCGCTCGTGTGTGCTATGCTATTTGGATAGGTCGCAGTAATTAAATATTAATTAAGCTAATTATGATCAAGAATATTTTATCAACCGCGCTTTCTTTGGCCCTAGTTTTGCCAACTGGTGCTAATGTTGTTTTGGCGCAAGAGGTTGACGCTCAAGCTCACAGCGCTGATCGACAAGCCGCCGCACAGGAAAGGCGAGAGGCTGCGAAAGTCGCCACTACAGAAAAGCGTGAAATGGCTCGCGAAAATATGGAGGCCGTTAGAGCAGAAGCCAAGGAGAGAGTCGAAGCCAAGAAGGCGGAACTTAAAGAAAGATTACAGAATATTAAAGACGAAAGGAAAAGGCAGGCAGTTGAAAGAATAAATGATGGCCTAGCCAAATTAAATGATCGCTTCACCCAACATTTATCTAGCTTTTTAGATAAACTAGTCAGCGTTTTGGATAGAATCGGAGAGCGCGTGCAGAAGGCTTCTGATCGTGGCTTAGATGTAGTTGCTGCTAATACAGCGATTGCCAGTGCTGAAGCTGCCATAGATGCCGCTAAACAAACCGTCGCCAACCAGGCCGCCATGGTTTATGAGTTGGTGATCAATACTGAAGATACTTTGCGATCCGATATTGGTATGGCTCGTCAGGCGCTTCATGATGACTTGATGGCCGCCAGAGAGGCTGTTAAGGCTGCCAAGCAGAGCGTACACGATGCAGCAGTAGCCTTCGGACAATTACATAACCAGGAGCAAGAGGAACAAAGCGATAACGGCGAGGCTTCGGAGCCAGCTGAATAATATAATTAATTAAGTAAAGAAATGAAGAAATCATTAATCCTTTTATTAGTTGTTGCAGTAATAGTAGTAATAGTGGTCTGGACATCTAGCTCAGCTCCGACCGATGACCAGGGAGCTCTGGAAGAGATCAGCCAAGACTTAGATAGCCTTGAGTTAAATGATCTTGAGCAAGAGCTTGAATCCATCGATCAAGAATTAGAGAATCTCTAGACTACCATGAAATAGCCCCGCACTGCGGGGTTATTTCCTTTTCGCGGGACTATACATGTTAACAACAAAATATATTCTAATATCACTGCTGATCCCTGCGTTATTATCGGGGGTGGCTTTTGCCAGTGGGAACGATTTTGACCCGGCAATCACGCCAACTAATCCGCTATATTTTTTAAAAGAGTGGGGTCGTAGTATAAAACTATTTTTCACATTTAGTCCCACTGCTAAAGCAGAATTAGAATTAAAAATTTTGAACCAAAAAGCAGCCGAGATTATAAAGGTTAAAAAACTCCGTCCGGATGATCTGGAGGCGATTGAAGATGCTTTTGCAAGCTATCAAGAGTCTCAAAAGGCGGTGGTCGCTAGAATCAATAAGCTGAAAGGCTCGTCTGCCACTTCGGCATTTTTGAATGATTTCATTAGCCAAGCGGCCGATGTATCTACCAAACACTTCAAAAATTTTAAAAGCGCACTGGTTGATTTAGACAATCTAGTGGGCGCTTCGCAGTTGGTTCGCTCCTCCTTAGAGGGGGCTAGTGACTTAGTTGTATCGGCTTACCAAAAACTGCCGGAAGTTTTTGAAGAGTTTGATAAACTGTCAGACAAGCTCAATATACTTGAATAGCACCTAGGCGGGCGTTGGGCAGTCAACGTCTTTATTTCCTGAAATAGCATCCTTGATCTCCTCTTTTATCTCCTCGACAATTTTAGCGGTCGCTGTATTAATTGGCCCAGGATCAGTGTTTATGGCCTTAATCTTTTCTAATATATTAGTGGATTCTTGTACGCTTGCCCGTAAAGCTTCTCGAAGGGGAGCTGGCAATGATTCTTGCATTTCTGGAGTTAACTCATCGAGCAACCCCGCCAAGGCACCATCTAGTTTATTAATTAATTTCTCACGTCGTTGAGCCGGCGTCAGTAGGATGTTTTCTGCTTTATCCTTTATGTCCTGTGGCAAAAACTCCAGATCTGTTATTGAGTCAGAGATTTTTAATTTAGTATCAGGAGGCACTAGATAAACAAAGGCTAGCACCACTAGCACCAGTCCTATGATAGAGGTCAATAGTCTCATATACTAATTATATTATATATTGCAACGGAAATCTAAAAGCTATAAGCTAAAAACTAAAGGATTATGAAAAAAATCTTATTTATCGGCACTATCGGCATAGTATTAATAGTTTTGGGGTTCGCCTCGGATGATTTGATAACCCCTAAATCTGCCGACGAAAACATCGTCAGCGTTAATATCCCGGAGGGAATAACTTTTAGTAAGCTTATGGAACAGCTAAATATTCCAACCAGCGTCGCTGCGGCGATACTGGAGAGCGCCAAGCCAGTATACGATCTCTCAACTATTGTTAGCGGGCATAAGCTTGCCTTAGTCTTAGCCAACGCCGACTCCTCATTAAGGCGGCTGGTTTATAACATAGACAGCGATCGACAATTGGTCGTTGTCCAAGAATCGTTGGGCGAAGGAGTAGCTGCCGCCACGACCACGTACAAAGCCGAGGTCCGTCCAATCGATTATGAGGTTGAGATAAACCAGCTCAGCGGTACAGTCAATACATCGCTTTATGAATATTTCACTGCCAATGGCGAAGACGTTCGTTTGGCATTAAGTTTAGCTGAAATGTTTGCGTGGCAAGTTGATTTTGCGGCTGATATTCGCACCGGAGACAGCTTTAAGGTCTTATATGAAAAAAGGTTTTTAGATGATAATTACATTATGCCCGGCAGGGTTTTGGCGGCTGAATTTATCAACGACAACCAAAGATATCAGGCGTTTTATTTTGAATCCGAAAAAACTAAGGCAAATTATTATGATGAGAATGGCAATTCTTTGCAAAAGCAGTTTTTAAAATCGCCTCTGCAATATAAATATATTAGCTCCGGCTTTAGTTACGCTCGAGTAAATCCTATAACCAAAAAAACGTCGGCCCATCGTGGTATAGATTATGCCGCCAACCATGGCACGCCGGCTGTGACAGTGGGGGACGGAACTGTCACTCAAGCGGGCTGGAATGGTTATTATGGCATTTCGGTTACCATTCGCCATAATGATACCTACAGAACAGTTTATGGCCATTTTTCTAGTCTAGCAAAGGGCATAAGAACTGGCGCCAAAGTTAAGCAGGGGCAAGTCATAGGTTATGTTGGCTCAACGGGTCAATCTACTGGGCCGCATCTTCATTATGAAATGCATAAATTTAACAGTTATGTTAATCCATTTACAGTTGAAATCCCACCAGGCGACCCCATTGCTGAGATAGATGGGGCAGCATTTAACGAAGCCAGAGCCGAATTCTTAGATAAGCTGGAATAACATCAAATGATCCTATTAAAAGACATCCACATAGTTGCGAGCATGGCATTGGCTATAATTGCGCTAATAATAGCGGCGGGGCTCGTCTACGTCAATTTCGCAGACGTTAACCATTTATTGGTAATTCATTTTGATGCCCATCGTGGCATAGATCTATTTGGTCAAAAAATCAGCGTCTATAATATTTTATGGTCTAATCTGCTCCTTATAATCATAAATTTTTTCCTAGTTACGGTTTTTTATAGCCGGGCGCGTTTTATGGCCTATTTATTAGCTTACTCCACCACCAGCTTATCCCTATTGATTTTAGCAGCCATCATGGTTATAATTTCAGTTAACTAATATGTTGGCAATTATAGAGACCGGTGGCAAGCAGTACAAAGTCGCCGCTGGGCAAAAACTTAAAATAGAGAAGTTGCCTCCCGGAGAAGGGGAGCCGGTGGTTTTTGATAAGGTCTTATTAACGGCTGATGGCGATAGCGTCAAAGTGGGCGCTCCTTATGTTGGCGGATCTAAGGTAGAGGGCAAGGTTTTAAAGCAGGGCCGTGGCCGTAAAATCATTGTTTTTAAATATCACTCCAAAACTAGATATCGAAAGAAAAAGGGTCACAGGCAAGAATACACGGAGGTGGAGATAACTAAGGTGAAATAAAAAAGAAGCGCGCTGCGCTTCTTTTGTTGTGTCCAAGTGGTATTTTTATATATTTTCTATCTAGGGAAATTAAAAAACTGTACCCAGAATATGACAACTATCTTCTATTGTCAATGGCGCCGCTCAAAGTATCTTCGTCGGCAAATTCAATTTCGCCACCGGTTGGTAGGCCGCGCCCTAAGCGGCTTATTTTTTTAGTACAATCTTTAAGCTCCTGCATAATTATTGAAGCATTCAAATCTCCATAGCTGGTTGGGCTCATGGCTAGAATGATTTCTTCCGCCTGTCCTCCCAGCTCTTTTTTAATAAAACTTTTTAAGCTTGTTAGCCTAAGTTTTTGTAGATTGTCTATGGCGCCGTCTTTTTTTAACTCCCCAAGTACCAGGTATCGTCCGCTAAACTTTTTAGTCTTTTCTAAGGACATCAAATCGGTTTCTTTCTCAACTAAAGCAATTACGTCCTTGCGTCTTTTGGTGTTTGAGCAAATATCACAAAATTGGTTAGCGCCCAAATAACTAAAAAAGCACTGCGGGCATACTTTAATTGATTGCAGGCCCTCCACGGTCTTAGCTAAATCTGCGATATTGGCATCCCCCAAGCTTTTAATATAAAAAGCTAGCCGAGTAGCTTGGCGAGGCCCGATAGATGGAAGCTTGGCAAATAAATCAACAAATTTTCTTATTGGGTCGGGCAACATAATAATTTAGTGGGCCGTATCGATGTTGCGGAAGCTAGCTTTTTCAGGATCGAATTTCAACTTAACAACGCCCAATGGTCCGTTACGATGTTTGGCCACAATGATTTCAGCGGTGTTTTCCTCTTCTGGAGAAATATTAGTTTTATCTCTATCTTTGCGATAAATAAACATAACTACATCAGCATCCTGCTCTAAGCTGCCACTCTCGCGCAAATCAGCAAGGCGGGGGACTCTGTTCTCGCGTTGATCAACTGCGCGTGACAGCTGTGATAGGGCTAGTACGGGCACGTTCAATTCACGCCCCAACCCCTTCAGGCCGCGTGATATCTCGGTAACTTGGTGAACCATATTATCAGAATGGGTGCGTGGCTGAATAAGCTGTAGGTAATCGATGACTATTAAGCTTAAGCCATGCTCCATCTGAAGGCGGCGGGCCATAGAGCGAATTTGTAAAATATTGGGAGAGGGAGTGTCATCTATAAATAATGGGGCCTGTGATAGTGTGTCGAGAGAATTTTGGATAAGAGCGAAGTCAGATTCATTAGATAATTTACCGGTACGCAATTTCCAAAGTGGTACCTGGGCTTCAGCCGAAATCAAACGGTCAACGACTTGTTCCCGCGACATTTCTAGTGAAAAGATTCCTACTGGCAACTTTTCCCTAACGGCTATATGCCTAGCAATATCCAACATCAAAGATGTTTTACCGAGAGATGGCCGAGCACCAAGCATTACTAAGTCTGATTTTTGTAGACCAGATAGTATATTGTCTAATTGATGAAACCCAGTTGGTACGCCGCGAAAATTTGCATCACCGGAGTGAAGCTTCTCGATGCGCTCATAGGCACTCTGTAATTCATCTTTAATTTTTACAAATTTTTGCAGTTGCGAGTTTTGTGAAATAGCAAAGATTTTTTGCTCAATATCATCAAGCACGTTTTCTATATTGCTGCCTGGCTCAAAAGCTCTTTCGGTTATATGGGCAGATGCATTGATCAAATCGCGCAATACCCTTTTTTCCCTGACGATTTTAGCATAATGCGCAACGTGAGATGAGGTTGGGACACTATTAATCAGCTTTGATAGATAAGTAGAGCCACCAGCCTCTTGGAGCTTTTTGCTTTCTTTCAGCTCAGTTGTAACGCTCAAAATATCAACTGGTTGGTGTTTCTCGTAGAGCCTTATGATGGCAGCATATATAAGACCATGGGCAGAACTATAAAAATCTTCGGCCGTTAAAAGATCGGCCGCTTTAATAATTGCGTCTTTATCCATCATCAAGGCGCCCAAAACAGACTCCTCGGCTTCTATGTTTTGTGGTGTGAGTTTAATTACGGACATGATTTAAAATTAAGATTTAATCCTTGGGCACAGCTAGCAATACCAATTGCCCCAGCGGAGTGTCTTCTACTGTATATCCTAACTGTTCTATCTGCTTGCGCAAGAGGTCTGACTGGACAAACTGTTCATTATGTCTGAATAACTCACGCTTTTTGGCTAGACGCCTTATTTTAAACGGTATTTTGGCCACATTGAGGCTCAACTTTAACATTGCTGCCTTATCAAAAACCCATTTACCTATATTCTCAGCAGAGCCTCTGTCAAATCGCCATATATTTTGGTTGGCATCATTTATCAGGATAAAGATGGCCGCCAATGCTTCGGGAGTATTAAAATCATCGTTCATAGCCGAAACGAATTTTTCCTCGTAGGGCTTAACATCAAACCTCACATCACCAGAATTTTTAATAACCAGACTTATCTTGGCTAAAAATTCTTCTATGCGCGCCAATGATTTAATTGCTTCAACGACAAGGCCTTTTGAATAATTTAATGGAGAGCGATAGTGATGTGACAAGACGATATAGCGCAATATTCTAGCGTCGTGCTTTTCTAAAAAGTCATGCGCCATAATGATATTGCCCAAGCTTTTTGACATTTTTTTGCCGTCAACTACTAATGATCCAACATGTGTCCACAATCGAACCAGCGGCTTTTTCCCCGAGGCAGACTCTTGTTGAGTTATTTCCGCTTCATGATGTGGAAATTTAATATCCACGCCACCACCATGCCAATCATATTGCGGGCCAAAATGATGCTCGGTAATAGCTGTATCTTCTATATGCCAGCCTGGTCTGCCATCACCCAGGTGAGTCTTCCACGATGGTTCGCCAGATTTAGAAAACTTCCATAATACAAAATCACCCTTGTTGCGCTTGGCAACGTGGTCATCTATATGAGAAACTCCGTCCTCGGCCTGTAAAGCCGTACGTTTAGCTAGCTTTCCATATTCTTTGAACTTAGAAATGTCGAAGTAATAACCATCATCAAGTTTATAGGCATAACCCTTATCAATCAGGTTTTTAACCTGGTTAATTATTTGTTTAATATACTCAGTGGCCGGCGCATATTTGGTTACCATATTTATACCTAGTTTTTTTTCATCTCGGTGATAGATTCTGGTATATTTTTTAGCCAACGCCTTAGGAGTTAAGCCAGCTTCTTTAGAGCGGTTGATAATTTTATCATCAATATCGGTGATGTTTTGCAAATAAAAAATTTTGTGGCCGGTGGCGCGCAAATAATGCACCAACGTATCAAAAACTAAGTAGGTCCTAGCGTTGCCTATATGAATATCCCCATAAACAGTCGGCCCACACACAAATAGCTTGATATCGCCGCTTGGCGGCTTTGGTAGCTCTTTCTTTTGTTCGCTTAAGGTGTCGTAAAGCAACATAGTGAGATCTCTTCTGCCTATCGGCAGGAATAATACGAATAATAACAAAAAACACCGACCAACTCAAAGCCTCCAGCGACATTATTTGTTTGCTACTCTATAGCCAGCCCTTTTTCTTAAAGACGATAATTAACGCGATGACCACGATTACAGACCCAATCGATATAGACCAAAAGCTGAATGGCAGCGAAGACATCAAATTATTAACATAGTCTATCTGTAGAACTGATACTACCAGAAAAACTGGGAACGTAAGAAAGGCAAAGATGGTAAATCGTTGCATAACCCGATTAGTCTTAGCGCTAAGTAGCTGGCCATTAGTTTCTTCTAGAGACTCTATTACTTGGCGATAATTTTCTAGATTTTGCGCAGTTTTAAGATGATCGCCAACCAAGTCATTAAGATATATTTCTGCGCCGTGACTCCAAAATTTATTACCAACGTCTACTAACGAACTTAATAATATTTCTTGCGGTCGGTTAATAATGCTGTAATCCATGACATCGCGCTTAACATACGATATGCGCTGAAGCATTTCTTCTTCGCGACCTTTAAAAATTTCTTGAGTGATATAGCTAAGGCTTTCTTGGACGTGATGCAGTTGCCTCATCGAAAAGGCAATCATTTCTTGGATAATGTAATAGATTAAGCGACTAGTGTCGTGTTTGAGAGCTAGCTCCTTTACGTGAACGTTGTTGCTGAGTGATCGAAAGAAAATATCTAATGGCTCCAGGTCTTCATAGTGTACCGTGATGACATGGGTCTTAGTTATCAAAAAATCCACCTCGGCCCGGCGAGAGGTCTTCATAGATTCGTCATATACTGGCAAATGATAGGTTAAAAATAGGTAGCTAGAATGCGCCTCTACTCTAGAGCGAGTAGAGAAGTGGAGTAGCTCATCCAGGATAATGGGGTGAAATTTATGGAGCTTTTTTAAAAAGTCCAAGTCGTCTCTGGTAGGCCGCCTTATATCGATCCAGGTGACTTTACCCTTAACAGTTCTCACATCTTTATTATAGCTCTTTTGATGGTTTGACAAAAGCTAGAAAAATAGCCCCCGACATAGTCGAGGGCCAATAAATTTATCCAGGAATTTCTTCTCTAATATATTTTACACCGCGCTCCCACAGATAATCCATAATAGACTTGAAGCATTCATGGCTGGTGCCAATATATTCAGGTGGACAAATTCCTCTGTGTTGAATTTCGTCTCGCAGAATAAGATTAGCCATGGCAGTTGCCGCATAGCCCGTGACCCTAGCCATAGAAGTGATCCCACTGTCATGATCGTATTCGTCATAAAGGCTATACGTGACTACCGATTCATCCTTGCGCACAATTGTGATACGCATAACAGTAAATTCTTCCTCACCTGGCTCGAGTCGCCAATTTCTCAAAAGCACACCAGAAGTAAAATCGATCGGCTTCATCATTTTAGAACCAATTTTAGTTGGGCTCTTATCAAAAAAGCCGAGTGCTTGTAGGGCTTTAATCAAATCAATGTGTCCTGGATAGCGAAGCGTTTGCTCGCGCATATTTGGTACACTGCCCATGGTTTTAAGAAGAGTGCGCAAACCATCAGTATTGAATGCCTCCAAGGTTCCGATGCCATCAAATTCTATCATCGCAGAATCCGAAAGAGCCGGCTTAGTAACAATTCTACCGCCCTCCATCAATCGCGCTGGACGCGTGTATTCCTCGATTACATCAATGGGGGAGAATGGCGCCTTATATTGAAGTGGCCATTGTCTATTTTTAGGCAAACCACCAACCAGGCATTCAAATGATTCAACCTCGCCCTGTATATTCTCAAACCCCAAAATTAGATTGCTCATCCCAGGAGCCACGCCACAATCAACGCCGGCCACGACCTTATTTTTTTCCGCCAAATCCTGTAGAGAAAATGGGTCCTGGCCGAAAAAAGAAATATCCACTACATTTTTGCCAGCTTCGATAACGGCACGCAAGGTCGCATAGCCCATAAACCCAGGCACAGCACTGATTACCAAATCGGCGTTTCTAACAGCAATTTTAATGGCATCCTCTCTTGAGAGATCGGCTTCAATCGTTGTCGCTCCGGCTATATCTTTCAAAGCGGCGCGGCTTCTGTCAATAGCTATTACCTTATGTTGGACGCAAAGGTCGGCTATAATTGCTTTGCCAACCATCCCAGCCCCAAGGACAACAATCTTTTTCTGTGTTTTCAAAGTGCACTCTCCCTATCGGGTTATTAAAATCTCATGACTATATTCACACAAAAACTATTAATTGGCAACTGCTTGAGCATCAATATTGTTTTTGCTAATATCGTAGCGTTCGTTTAAAATTAACTTTTGCCTCAATGAAGTTTTTGACTTTATTGTGGCAAACCCTTTTAAGGAGGTGTCAGCTATGAGCTTTAAATTGGATTGTGCTATAGGAGCTGAGATTGAAAGGGTGTTGGCGGCGGCGGGATGGACCAAAAACGATATTAAGTTGTTTTGCTGTAGCGATCGGCTCGATAGCTTTATTGATGTTTTGCGTGGCTATTCTGTAGTAACGTCAGCCACGAATGGAACTCCGGCGCGCAGGAATAAGAAGACTACGGGCGGGAGACAGCCGTTGGTCATGAGAATGCAAGATGGCATTCTATTGGAATCAGCATTTAACAAGTTCGGTTGGGGCGTGCCCAATATTAATCTTTTGCTCCGAGCCAACCCGCGTAGATTAAGACTCGTTAGAGATATTATGAGAGGGGAATCGGTAATTAGTAAGACTGATGTGATTAGCTCTTTAGCAAAACCATGCGTGCATAATCCTAGCATGAGCCCCTGGGCCTCCCCCTGGCAAATTATTAGGCACGATAAACATCGCACATTTCAGTGGGACGAAAGACTGGTAGAAGTTGTCCCAATAACAAACGTTGATGAAATCAAGGGCTTACCCCATCTTAATGCTTGTGTGTTTGATTTTCTGTGGGACCATCAAAAAACGATTCCTCCTAGCTGGTCTGAGAAGCTTGATGAGCGAGATCGGCACAGTGCTCCGAAAATCGCATTTTTTGGCACCGTACTTCATGATCATTTCAGTTTTGTTCGCAGTCTGCATTTTGATGGCCATTCCTGGTGGAATAGTGAAGTACGGCTAGACTATGGTCTTAAGTATAGAAACATATTTGCAGCCGTCTTCAAAGATGGCTAGTTTAAGCAAAAACCCGTCATTATGACGGGTTTTATTTATAATTGTTTATAATAATGCGCTGATAAGCGCCCTTCCTAGGCTGGTAGCCAAGAATGTTATCAGAGCCATAAACCACATGAGAGATAGGGCAGAAATAACTGGTGCCCAAATTTCAAATTTGGATATTTCTTGAAATTTAGCTTTCGTACGTCGAGATGTGTATATGGCAATCGAAATAATCGCCACAACAGTAATTAATAGCAGATCTGGCCACTGCCAAAAATAACCAGCTACTAGCCCAAGAGCTGACAGCAACATCAACCAAGCAACTTGTGCAGCGCCACGCATAGCATCCCTCCTCAAGGATCTAGTTTAAGTATAGCAAATTGAGATATTCAAAACAGCGCTAATAATTATGTTGTTGACAAAAAATATATAACATGATAAGGTGTCTGGGTTCTTTGTAATCAAATATCGGGCGCTTTTTACCTGCCCATCTACCGCACAAGGAGGAGCACATGTGTAGAGCTCGAGGTGGACGCAAATCCAAGCCCACTGGCTATACTGGCAAACTACTAGAAGCCGACATATTCGGCGTATGCCGCGCAGAATGTACTGGTGGCCAAAATGAATATGTCGAATTCTGGCCCGCCGTAATAGAGGTCGAACGCAACCAGCCAGGAGACCCTACCAGTCCGCACTCACGGCCCATCAACGCGCTGCGAGTCTTAATAGCAGACGAGCTTGGAGTTGAAGAACGGGAAGTCGGCTTTTTCACCGCAGTTGGTAGCGCGCTGGATCTGTTTCACAAGGTTGATGGCTTTTTCAAGTGGGGGCGGGTTGTTGCCTTCATCGATATCACCCTTGATCTCGAGGGCAAGAAACCACACGGCACCAAATTCTTTGTGACAGAAAGCGATTTCTACACAGAGGATCACGAGATCAATGCGAAGCGGCTCCGTGAGCTTGCCTACGGCATCGCCACCTTTCTGCAACAAAGGCGGCCAGACAAACAATCCGAAACTGAGATTCACCCCAATCGTTTGCGCATGCAGAGCGCAATCAAGTAGTACAATGCCCCCACCGAGATAATTTCGGCTGGGGGCGTTTTTATTTAAACCTTATCGAAATTTCTAAGGCGTTATCATGCTCGGTCAAACCGGATGGGTTATCCTTTTGCAAAATTAACGAACCGCGCTCACCATAAATGGGTTGCTCAAATTCTAATATCGCCTCAAATGGGACAAAGTCTTCAGTCATCCATGTTGAATTTTCATCGTTAGGATCAAGTTGGGCCTCTGCATAATGTTGGGCTATGATTTTTCCGTCCCAATCTGTGAGCACGACAGGAAAAGTTGCTTCAAAAAACCAATAACCCCTAGCTTCGCCGGTAATTTTTAACGGGCTTTTAATGGCCTCATTTGGCAAAGGAGATGTGAGTCGTATTAAGTTCGGTAGCTCGGCAGACATAGTTGAATCATCTAGATTTAAATAATATACAACACCAACTAGCAAAGCCAACACAATTAATATATATAAATATTTCATCAGTTTAATTATACAGCAACACCTTACGGCCTAACCACAACCAATCTTTTTTTCCAGACCTTCATAAAGTCATCAATAGATATTTTGCCGCCATCAGATGATCCAGCTGGGTCATTGTAATAAACAGTGCCGTCGTCTATCCCAGTAATGACTGCCAAATGGGGGATAGGATTAGCTGGATCAAAAGTATAATGAACTGACGCAATAACCGGCCCCTCATTAATTATTGCCACAAAGCGCTCAAGAGCATCTTGATCGCTTAAGCCAGAAAAATCATAAGTATTGCCCTCAAGGCCATGGTTTTTTGCCAGTAAAGCCAGACCGTTATGAGACCAGCCTGCGTTATAAATATAAGCTCCGGCCTTGATGCCTTCATCAAGCAAACTATTTACCGATACAGTATTTAGATCATAAAAATCTATAATCATAGCCAAGCTAGCTATACCACAGCTGAGTTTTTTCCATTCCGGATCGCTGATATCATTAAATTGCGAATAAAAGGGGACATCTGGGATGTTGATTGCCGGCCTAGTAGCTATGGCCGCCTCGGACGCGCTAGTATTCAAAATGAAGCCCGAAACAGCAATTAGCGCTATCATAAACAGCCATATCAAAAAAAGCATATATTGTTTCATCGGGCCAAATATGCCAGATGTTGTGGGTGATTGCAAACCCGTCAACCCACGCTATTTTGGTCCGGGGCTTTTTCTTTATATATATTGTCAATCCTGCACAATAACTTTGGTGCCGACATCAGCCCAGGCATAAAGCTCCTTAGCTTTTGATGGAATAAGATTTACGCAGCCATTGGAGGAGGGCTTACCAAAATTTTGGTGCCAATATGTGCCGTGTATTACCGCGCCTTGACTAGTGAAATATAAATTCCAAGGCACGCCCGGAAGATCGTAATATTTTTCACTTATACCAGGTATCGGACCTTGCATATAACGACTGGGTGTTTTTTTAAAAACTGTAAAAATACCTCGTGGCGTAGGCGTGAGCTCTAGTCCCGTCGAGATGGATTCCTCTATAAATAGCTCATCACCATCATAAGCATAAAGTTTTTGCTCCAATCGGCTCACTATTATTTTTTTATTAGTTTTATCTGATCTAGCCGTTAAATTTTGCACACCTTCATCAAGTAGAGCGATGACATAATCAGCTGCCACATACCAATCATCTTCTATGCGTTCAGGGTAGCGAATCCATTCATCAAAAACTATTTTATACCAAACTCGACCGTCTCGCTCAACTTGGCCGCCAACTTTCAAGACAGCACCGATTCTCAATCGGGCTATTTTTTCATAATCTTCTCCCGGCCCAGATCTTACATTCAAACAAGTGCCCACAAAATAAGCATCGCAACTATCAACCACCTCGATATATTCAAAAAGGACTTTTTCAATCGGAAGGATAATTTCCTCTCCACCACTTTCGGAGGCAATAACCACCGCCTCCTTACTCTGTAAATATGGATTAGTAATTGGTGAATTGGCTATAAACCAATTGGCTTGCAATATCACTATCGCCAACACTATCACTAGCGCAATAAGTGCTCCAACCAATATCCCTACAACTTTTTTATGATACCCCAACGGCACGTGCATAATTTGATTATATCAGAAAAGCCTACCCCATACTCACAACATTCTCACATTCTCGAGAATATGAGGTTGAGAGATCTCTCAACAACAAAGCCCCCAAGTAGCTTTGGGGGCTTTGTTTATTTTATGACTTAAGTTTTTCAAAAAACGTTCTTAGCTGTCTAAATGCTTTAGCTCGGTGACTGATGGCGTTTTCTTCCTCGAGTGTCATTTCGGCCAAAGATTTGTCGTAGCCATCTGGTCGAAATATGTCGCGGTGAAAATACAGAAGAGCTAGTCGCACAGCTAAAACAAGAGGGCTACCCGATTACGTAGTACGAGCCACAAAGAAGCCGACCACCTTAACAATCGTTGAGGTGGTTTTTTATTTAGACAACGCCAAAAAGGTTTGACTATCTAGTATTTTATTGGGTTATGTGCTACAATGATGCCTTATGACAGAAAGTAAAAAAGGTTTTTATGGCTTGGGTATTGCCCCAGGGATTCTAGAGGTTTTGGCAAAGCTTCGCTTTGAGATACCCACGCCGATTCAAGAGCAAGCAATTCCAATTGGAATCGAAGGCAAAGACGTCATGGGCATCGCCCAAACGGGAACTGGCAAAACGTTAGCCTATGGCATACCGCTTATTCAGCGTATCCTTGGAAGCGGCAATCTTGGTTTTGTGATTGCTCCCACTCGCGAACTAGCATTACAGATAAATGAAGCTTTAGTAAAAATTGGAGCACCGCTAGGGCTCAAAACAGCAACCCTAATAGGTGGCGAAGCTATATCACGCCAACTTTATGATCTTCGCCGTCATCCTCAAATCATCATCGGAACTCCAGGCAGAATTCTTGATCACTTAAAGCAAAAAACTGTTTCGCTGGGTAAGGTTGGCGTCTTGGTATTAGACGAAGCCGATAGAATGTTAGACATGGGTTTTGCGCCGCAACTTAAGCAAATCTTGGCCGTTATCCCACACAATCGGCAAACTATGCTTTTCTCGGCAACTATGCCAGAACAAATTATTAAAATAGCGCGCGATTATCTTAAACTTCCCATAAGGGTAGAAATCGCCAGATCAGGTACGGCGGCTAAAAACGTTTCTCAAGAAGTTTTCTTTGTAGCCCAAGAGGATAAAGCCAGATTACTAGAAAAGGTATTACAACAATATCCGGGATCCGTTTTGATATTTTCGCGAACCAAACACGGTGCCAGAAAGATAGCCTCGTTAGCTAGAAATTTGGGGCATGCTGCTGCTGAAATTCATTCAAACCGCTCGTTGAACCAAAGGCGAGAAGCGCTTGGAGGTTTCAAAACTGGGAAATATAGAATACTAGTCGCCACTGATATTGCTTCTCGTGGTATCGACGTGAACAACATTGAGTTGGTAATAAATTACGACCTGCCCGAAAACGTAGAAGATTACGTTCATCGCATCGGACGCACAGGCAGAGCCGGAAGTAGCGGCCACGCCATTTCCTTCGCACGGCCAAACCAAAAAAGAGACATCCGCACCATCGAGGGATTGATTCGAGCTACTTTGCCAGTTTCTAAGTTGCCAATTTTACCAGCTCCTCACGGTCTTCACTCCATTACCAACACTCCCAGAAAATCAGAAAGATTTTCTTCGAGAGCTGGCGACCGTCCTCATGGTCGATTTGAAAGAGGTCGATCTAGATTTAAATCACGAGGTAAGCGCCAAAGATTTTCAAGATAAAAAACGTTGGGTCAAAAGCCCTCGTCAGAGGGCATTTTATTTATTATGCAATTACGAAATATAGCAATTATCGCGCACGTAGATCACGGCAAGACAACGCTAGTTGATTCGCTGTTAAAACAGTCTATTAGCTTTTCTGCTAAAGCTGGTGGCAACGACCATGCGGCAAGCACCAAATATCAATTTGAAGAATTGATTATGGATTCCAACGAGCTTGAGAGAGAGCGCGGCATTACAATTTTTTCTAAAAATGCTTCTGTAAAATATGGCGATGTTAAAATTAATATCGTTGATACTCCAGGTCACGCTGATTTTGGCGGTGAAGTAGAGCGTATCATGCGCATGGTTGATGGCGTGCTTTTATTGGTAGACGCCAAAGAGGGCCCCATGCCTCAAACCAAATTCGTTTTGCGAAAAGCCATACAGGCAGGACATAAAATAATTGTTGTTATTAATAAGATTGACAAACCAGATACGCGCGCTAAATGGGTTCTAAATGCTGTTTATGATTTATTTTTCGAGCTTGATGCGAGCGCAGAGCAAATTGAATTTCCAGTTATTTATGCTTCAGCGGCACAAGGCAAGGCTGGTTTAGATGATAATTTAGCAGCTATGCAGAACGTTCAGCCAATCTTCGAAACTATTTTAAAATACATACCGACGCCAACAATCGACAAGTCCAAGCCGCTTCAAGCCCTAACGGTTAATTTGGCTTACGACAACTATAAAGGCAAAATTGCCATTGGCCGTCTTTATTCTGGCATATTAAAAAAGGGCATGGCGGTTGCTCATATTAATCGCGCTGGCGAAATAAAGCGCGCCGCCTTAAGTTCTGTAATGCTTTTTGATGGGCTTAGCAGAATTGATGTTGATGAAGCGCACCCAGGGGATATAGTGGCAGTCGCTGGCATCCCAGATATTTCCATCGGTGAAACCATCGCTGATTTAGAAAATCCAATCGCACTGCCAACTATTCAAATTGATGAGCCAACCATAAAAATGACTTTTGGAGTTAATACTTCAACCTTCAAGGGTAAAGAAGGGGAGTACACCACTTCAAGAAACATCAAGGAGCGCCTCATGCACGAGCTAGAAACCGACGTCGCCCTCTCCGTGGCTGATACTTCGTCGGCTGATCGCTGGGTGGTAGCTGGACGAGGCGAATTGCACTTGGCGATTTTGATTGAAAAAATGCGTCGCGAAGGATTTGAGCTAGAGGTTTCCAAGCCACAAGTAATTTTTAAAGAAGTGGCTGGCAAAAAAATGGAACCCATGGAGCTAGCCTCAATTGAGGTTCCTGAAATATATGCCGGTGTCGTTATCGAGATGATGGGGAAGTGCTCTGGCATTATGAAAGACATGCACGTTGATAATGGAACCAGTTATATGGATTTTGCCGTCCCAACGCGAGGCCTAATAGGCACACGTGGAGCTTTCGCAACTAATACCAAAGGCACTGGTATTATCAATACAATATTTTTAGGATACGAAGAATATAAAGGCGAAATTCGGCCAGAAACTAGGGGATCAATTGTATCTACTGAAACTGGGATATCCAACAACTTCGGCCTAGTAGCGGCACAGGGGCGTGGTAAATTATTTATCGGAGCCGGCGTTGCGGTCTATGAGGGCATGGTGGTGGGTCAAAACGCCAAGGCTGGAGACATCCCAGTTAATGTCTGCAAAACAAAAGAATTGACCAATTTTAGAGCCAAGAATGATGGGCTACAAGAACAACTTGAAGTGCCACTAGCACTCACACTCGAAGACGCCCTTAGTTATATTAGCGATGATGAAATGGTGGAAATTACACCTAAAAACCTTCGCATCAGAAAAACCTTACTTACAGATAACGAACGCCGCAAGGTCAAGAAACAGGAAAAGAATTAAAAGCTATTCGGCTGACGCGATTTTTTCAGATTTGATCTTATCTAAAATCTTTCTTACCGACTTTAAGCTTTCGTCGTCATATATGGAAATCGCTATTGCGCTCGGGTTAATCTTTTTCAAAGTTTTCAAAGCGTTTTTTGATTGCTCTTCCGATACCGCGTCGCTTTTTGAAAGGAAAAGATATTCCGGCTTGGCCAGCAGCGGCTTTTTATAATCGCCTAATTCTTTGCGGATTGTTTTATAGTCTTTTTCGGGGTCGGGGGATTCGGCTGAAATAAAATGAAACAACATTTTAGTTCTTTCAATGTGTCGTAAAAATTTTATACCCAATCCTTTGCCAGTAGCCGAGCCCTCGATAAGCCCAGGTATGTCGGCAATGATCAATTCGTAATAAACGCCAAGGTTCGGCTCTAGTGTGGTAAAAGAGTAATTCGCCACCTTGCTATTCGCGTTGGTCAATTCATTTAAAAGGCTGGACTTGCCAACGTTGGGGAGCCCAACAAAGCCTACGTCGGCTAGAAATTTAAGCTCTAATCTCAACTCAAAAGATTGGCCCGGCAAGCCGAATTGAAATTTTTTGGGGCTGGTGTTAGTGGGGGATCGGAAATGAAAATTGCCCTTGCCGCCCCTGCCGCCACTGGCCAAAAGTATCTGTTCGCCGATTTTAATAATCTCTGACTCGTCTTCTGTCGTTAGATTATGAATCACAGTTCCAACAGGTAGTTTTAGTAATAAATCTTTACCGTCGTGACCGTCTCTAAATTGACCACGGCCATCTAGGCCGTTTTCAGCCAAAATTTCTTTTTTGAAACGAAACTGATTGAGTGCGCTAAGGTCTGATACGCCTTCGGCATAAATACTGCCGCCTTGGCCGCCACTGCCACCAACAGGACCTAAGCTCATCATGTTTTTATTAAAAGACACGGCGCCTTTACCGCCGTCTCCTGCCGAAATTTTAATTTTTACGTCATCAATAAGCATAAGTTTTAGAACCACAATAATACCATGTATGTTTGAGCTTGACAAATCTAATAGGTTTGATAATGATGCGCTCGCTCATCTCTTAACACGTTTATATACAAATACCGTCATTACCTGTATTGATTCGTACAGTGTGGAGGTCCAACTTCCGGATCCGTTATCCTCGCGGATAATGTACAATGGAGAATATGAGCGTATGTGGCTGCTTGTAAAGCTTGGCAAGCTTTACATCCTAGCGCATCCTAAGCTTCACGGCGATAAGGTCATGAAGTTCGCCGACACCGAAGCTGGTGTACGACATTTCAGTGCCGATGGAATCGAGTTGGAGCAGTAATCCACCAAGGCCCGTTCAAAGTTTTTATCCTGAACGGGTCTTTTTTATTTTAACTTTGCTTCTACACTGTTGCTTGAAAATCATGTTTTGACAATGTGGGGGGTATATAGTAGAGTGCATCTTTGGCGGAGGAATCAATAATATGACTAATTGGTTAAAACAAAATTGGTTTAAAATAGGCATGATAGTTGCCGTTTTATTGGCGGCATATATTATTTCTATCGCCGTTTATTTAATTGATCCGCAGTCAGTATCTGGTAAAAACCAAAAATGCGCCAACGGAGTATCAAGAATCCAAAGAGAAATGAGAAAAACGGCTACGCCAACCTGGAACGAACAGTTGCAGGAAATCTTCTATTCACCAGATTATGGCACTTGTTTATATGTTAGTGATGTTGATAATAGGACCAACTACGGTATATCTTGGCGGATATTAAAACGATTGGTTGACTATCGTTCAGGAATTCCTGGGAGTCCATTGGAAAGCTGCCAATATCCAGTTGAATCTTTGATGGTTATTGCCGAAACTAGAGCTATAGAAATGAACAACGAAGATGTGTTAAATCTTATCGCAGAAGATAGAAGTAAGCCATACGAGATGTGGTGCGGATCATTTGAGGCAGAGCTTTATAGACTTAAATATCATTAAACTTATTAATAGAGAAGTATTCGAAAAATCAGTAAGCAGAGACGCAGTTATTTGGCACATTTCAGATGCCGTAGGCGTAGTATATTCAATTTGGGCCTTATTTTTGTTTATAGACGGTGGAAGAATTGTTACTTCGATAATCGTGATTATTATAGGCATTACCATGCCCGTAGTTGCTTCATGGGGAATGCCGTCAGGGATGCGCTCAGTTGGCCTTCAACGATTTATGATAGTTAGCGGTTTAATCATCTTATATCTACCAACTGTTTTATTGTTATTACTGATAAAAAAATAATTTCAAAAGTTTGCTAAGTAGGGGACTTGTTCTCTTTCGGGTCTTTTCCATTGTATCCGAATTTTAATTTTCCACCAGAGAAATAAAAAGCCCTCGGCGCGATGTTGCCACGCCGAGGGCGAACGATTCCAAGGAGCAAAGGTTCCCAAAGGATTCAGAAACCAAGGTCCTAAGGATCGAAGCTACTTGCGGACGGCCGCGAACCGTTCGCCTTCCACCCAGTCGCGTCGCGTTGCGACGCTCCGAAATTTGGCGAAAACGGCGATTATATTTTTTGGCTGCCGGGCAGGGACTCGAACCCCGATACCACGCTCCAGAGGCGTGTGTCCTACCGTTAGACGACCCGGCATCATTAGACTCAATCTTAATGTTATAATACAATTATGGCTAGAAGCAAAAGCAAATAATTTTATGCAAAAAGACTATCAACCAGAAAAATTAAAAATTGATAAAGATCTTCCAGGCTTCAGCCTTAAGGGCATCAAGGAGCATTTTAAACTTTATGAGGGTTATGTCAAAAAAACTAACGAGATCCAAAAGAAAATTGAAGATGCCGATAAGTCAGAGGCCAATGCTGTTTACAGTTATATCGGCGAATTGAAGCGCGAAGAAGTCTTTGCCATAAACGGCATTAAACTTCATGAAATTTATTTTGATCACCTTGGCGGCGATGGAAAGCCAAGTGGTGAGCTAGTAAAAATGATCGAAAGAGATTTTGGCTCGGTTGATAAATGGCGCGAAGATATGATCGCCACCGGCTTAAGTGCTCGTGGTTGGGCTATAATGGCCTACGACCTTAAAGATAGCCAGCTCCATAATTATGGAGCTGATGCCCAAAACATTGGCGCAGTCTGGGGCGCTATTCCTATTATAGCCCTGGATGTTTATGAGCACGCTTATTTTATGGATTATGGAACCGATCGAAAATCTTATGTTAATGCCTTTTTTGAAAATCTGGATTGGAGCGTCGCCAATGCCATGATGACTAAATATGTCACGCCATGGGAAAAGACAAAGAACCAGTAAAAAATTCGGAGCGAGAGGATGTTGAAACCGAAAAGGATCTACTACAGGGCGGTGAAGCTTCGATAATAAAATTGATAGATGCCTTAATCGAAAGCGCCTATACGGCTCGCGCTTCTGATATTCATATCGATCCGGAACAGGACCAAGTCCGAGTGCGCTTCAGAGTTGACGGAACCTTGCATGACACTTTTGTCTTTTCAAAAGACTCCCATTCAGAAATCATCACTCGCCTGAAAGTACTTTCTGGCTTACGCACTGACGAACATCAAATGGCCCAAGATGGACGTTTTAAAATTTCCGTCAGTGACGGTCTTTTTGTAGATGTACGCCTTTCCATAGCTCCAACCTATTACGGGGAAAATGCCGTGATGAGATTATTGGCACAAAAATCTGAAACAGAATTTACTTTAGAGGCCTTGGCATTTTCCGAAAAAAATCAAAAAATAATTCAAAAATCAATTAAAAAACCTTATGGCATGATTTTGGCCACTGGGCCCACCGGCTCTGGCAAAACCACCACTCTGTACACGATCATAAAAATGTTGAACAAGCCAGAAACTTCCATCATCACCATAGAAGATCCCATTGAATATTCGGTTGATGGCGTTGAGCAAATTCAAGTTAACACACAAACAGGGCTGACCTTCGTCAGCGGTCTACGCTCGATCTTGCGACAAGATCCTAATATCATCATGGTCGGTGAAATACGCGATCAAGAAACAGCTGGCATTGCCATTAATGCCGCTTTGACAGGTCATCTTTTGCTTTCAACCCTACACACCAACGACGCCGCCACAACATTGCCGCGGTTGGTAGATATGAAGGTAGAGCCGTTTTTAATTGCATCCACCGTAAATATTGCCATGGGCCAGAGATTGCTACGCCGTGTTTGCCAAGATTGTAAAATCGAAAAAAAGATTACAGCCACCGACATTAAGAGTTTGTCCACAGCGTTACGCCCAGGAGCAATAAATGAAGGTGCTATTTTCTATGCTGGCGAAGGTTGTGATGTGTGTGACCACACCGGCTACAAAGGACGCATTGGAGTACATGAGGTTATGGAGGTTACGGATGCTATCAGAGAAGCTATAATGAAAAGAGCCGACGCCGCCATGATTCAAGAATTAGCAATCAAAGAAGGCATGGTGCCTATGCTTGAAGACGCGCTTCAAAAAGCATTGGCCGGGCTAACCACGATCGAAGAAATTTTACGCATTATACATGAATAATTTTTTAAAGAACTTATCTCTTAGCGTTTCTTTGCAAGAGAAAATCATTTTTGCTAAACATCTGGCTATCATGATAAAAGCTGGCATGCCACTCTTGGATGCAATAAACATGTTGCAACAACAAACTAGGTCGCGCTCCATGTCTAAAATTTTAGAATCAGTAGTCAAAGATGTCAGCAACGGCCAATTTCTTTCAAAAAGTCTAGAAAAATATCAATCGGTTTTCGGCGATTTGTTTATTCAACTTATCAAAGTTGGCGAAACCGGTGGCATACTGTCAGAAAATTTAGTTTATTTGGCTGACGAGCTTAAAAAGAAAGCCGAACTTCGTCGCAAGGTGGTGGGCGCATTAATTTATCCATCAATTATTTTATTAGCCACCCTGGGTATAGCCGGTTTTTTGACCATATATATATTCCCCAAAATAATCCCGGTATTTTCTAGTCTTAAGGCGGAATTACCGATCACCACCAAAATATTGATAAGCATCAGCAATCTGTTAACCCAACATGGTGGGCTCGCTATGCTGGCCTTGTTAATAATAGTAATTGTCATATGGTTTTTGCTCAAAGTTCGTACCATTCGTTTTTATTGGCATCGAGTATTGCTGTCGCTACCAATTGTTGGCAAAATAGCTCGGAGTGTTAATATGGCCAACTTTTCCAGAGCCTTAGGATTGCTGTTAAAAAGTGATGTAAAAATCGTTAACGCTATTAATATCACTGCTGGCACATTGTCTAATCTGGTTTATCGCGATGAACTAGCTAAATCAAGCTCAAATATAGAGAAGGGTGAATATATATCCAAATATTTAATGACTCGCGGAGACCTTTTCCCAATTATGTTTGCTAACATGATTGCGGTAGGGGAGCGCACAGGAAATTTAAGTGAAACGCTGTTATATTTGGCCGAATTTTATGAAAACAGCGTGGACGATCTCACTAAAAACTTATCAAACGTTTTAGAGCCAGTGCTAATGGTTGCTATGGGTGTCATCGTCGGATTCGTCGCGATTTCTATCATTACCCCGATCTATGGTGTCACCCAAACCCTTAGCCGCTAAAAAAGCCCTCGGCTTCACGATGGTGGAGTTGGCAGTTGTGATTGGAGTGCTAGCATTATTAGCTGCTATTTTTTTACCCATAGGTATTGATTTTTATATTAGCTATCAGTTTCGAGCAGAATCCAATATGTTGGTGTCGCTACTAGAACAATCACGCAGTTTGGCCATGACTAACAACGGCGAATCTTATTGGGGTCTTTATGTCGATGCCAATGATTTTGTTGTTTTTCAGGGGTTAAACTATGCTAGCCGCGATCAATCAGCTGACAAAATCTTTGCGCGAACTGAAAATATAGGCATAAGCGGCCCGTCTGAATTAGTATTCGCCAATTTGTCTGGCACAACGACGCCTGCAACTTTCGACATCGTCTCAGATGAAAAATCGGCCACGGTCGGAGTGAACAGCCAGGGCGTTATAAGTTATTAAATATATGAGTAGCAAATCCGGGCAGTCGATAATTGAATTATTAATAGCCATCGGTGTTTTTGTGTTGATGGCCTCGGCGGCTTTGTTGTTATTCTTTGGCGGGCAATCGCTTTCGATCGATAGCAGCAACGCACAACAGGCGCTAGATTATGCGTCCGAGGGTCAAGAAGCGGTACGTTCAATTGCTCACCGTGATTGGGACGGATTGGTTAACGGCGAATATGGATTAATTTATCAAAATGGCCAATGGGAATTCTCAGGCTCGTCTAACATCAAAGAGCTCTTTACGCGCACCATCTTTATAGATGACGTTGACCCAAACACTAAGCGCGCCAGCACTACTGTGACTTGGCAGCTTAGTCCAGCGCACATACAAAACATTGAATTAGTACAATATCTAACTCAATGGGAAAATCCATTGGTGGGTGGTTGTAAAACCGACCCAATTTCTGGGGACTGGTATAATCCGGTAGTCTTGGGCTCAATCAATCTAGGCCCAGGCAATGAAGGGACCGATGTAGTCGCCGACCTGCCCTATGTATATATGAGCGCCGAAGCTTCGGCGGCGAATAAGCCAGATGTTTTTGTTGTTGACGTTAGTGACGTATCTAATCCTCAAGTTATACGATCGGTTGATATAGGAGCCAGTGGAGTTAATTCCATTTATCTTAATGGAGATTTTTTGTACGCCGCTTCCGGTAATAATGGTCGTGAGTTTATTGTTTTTGATGTTAGTAATCCACCCAACATGATTGATGTCGCCAGCATTAATCTATCTGGGCAAGAAGATGCTATTTCTATACGAGGCGTGGAAGATACTGTATATGTTGGCAGAGTAAGTGGCTCTGATAAAGAGTTGGCAGTTATTGATGTTTCGGATCCGCTTAACCCATCTGTGGCAACCTCATTTGAAATCGGCGGCGATGTTAATAGCTTGATGACTACCAGCCATAAACTGTATGTTACGACCGATATTCCCGATAAAGACGTGTGGATTTATGATATTGAAAATCCCAATGCGCCCGTATTGTTGGATATATATGATTTGCCCGTGGGTGGCGAAATTATTGGCATTGGCTTGCGATTGCCGGGCGATATACTAGCTGGCGGCACTAATGAGCTTTGGGTTTTGGGGGCGACCACCACTGACCAAATTTATGTTCGTAGTTCGCTCGAAATCGGTGGCGCTAGCAATGACGTGGCTTGCGTGGCCGACAACTTGGCGTTTTTGGCCACCAATAATAGCACTAAGGAGTTTTTAATCGTTGATATTTCTAATCCTGATGATATTAAAGAGGTGGCTTCGTTTAATTTCCCGCAGATCGGCACCGGTATGGATTTTGCCGAAAATAAAGTGTTTTTATCGGTACGCAGTAATGACGCCTTGAGAATTATCGGCCCGGGGCCATAGGGCTTATATATGCCTGACAAGCCGTGGCTATCCATGCTACAATAGTTCGCAGTTGTTTGAAAGTGTTTTCCCCAAATCTTCAAGGAGGGGATTTTTTTATTAGGAGTTGGTGCGCCGAAAAAGCTTATCCACAGAGGTGTTGACAAAAACTGGCCAACTAGTATAAAATCTGATATATTGTCTTTACGACGAAAGGTTCGAAAAAACAAAAATAATAATAAATAATTTTTAAATAAACATGGCAGAAAAAGAAAAATTTGAACGCAGTAAGCCACACGTTAATGTTGGTACTATCGGTCACGTTGACCACGGCAAAACCACTTTGACCGCCGCTATTACTCACGTTCTACACCTAAAAGGTCTAGCTAAGAAGTCAGAAGAGGTTTCCGACATTGATAATGCCCCAGAAGAAAAGGCTCGTGGCATTACCATTGCTATTCATCACTCTGAATACGAGTCAGAAAACAGGCATTATGCTCACATCGATGCCCCTGGTCACGCAGATTATATCAAGAACATGATCACTGGTGCTGCTCAGATGGACGGCGCTGTGTTGGTAGTTTCCGCCGCCGATGGCCCCATGCCTCAAACCAGAGAGCACATTCTATTGGCTCGTCAAGTCGGCGTGCCAGCTATCGTGGTGTTCTTAAATAAAGTTGACCAAGTTAGCGACCCAGAATTAATTGATCTAGTTGAGTCCGAAGTTCGCGAGTTATTAAAGAAATATGAATATCCAGGAGACCAAACCCCAGTTATTCGTGGTTCAGCACTAAAAGCCTTGGAAGCCGCTTCCGGAGATGACGAAGTCGCCAAGCCAATCCTAGAATTAGTTAAGGCTTTGGATGAATTTATCCCAGAGCCAGTTCGTGACATTGATAAGCCATTTTTGATGCCTATTGAAGACATCTTCTCTATTGAGGGCCGCGGCACAGTAGTAACTGGCCGAGCTGAAAGAGGCATCGTTAAAGTAAACGAGGAAATTGAAATCGTTGGCTTAAAGCCGACACAGAAGACCGTAGTTACCGGTATCGAAATGTTTAACAAGCTTTTGGACGAAGGCCGAGCTGGTGATAACGTAGGCATCTTGCTGCGTGGTCTTAAAAAGGAGGACGTAGAGCGCGGTCAGGTTATCTCTAAAACAGGTAGCGTCAGCCCGCACACTGAATTCGAGTGTGAAGTTTATATCTTAAGCAAAGAAGAAGGTGGCCGACATACGCCATTCTTCAAGGGGTATAAGCCACAATTTTATATCCGCACTACCGACGTTACTGGCGAAGTTATATTGCCGGAAGGAACCGAAATGGTTATGCCAGGCGATACAATTAAATTGAATGTTAAATTAATTGCTCCCGTAGCCTTGGAAGAAAAACAGCGCTTCGCTATTCGCGAAGGTGGTAAAACCGTAGGCGCCGGAGCAGTAACCAAAATTACCAAATAAATTTGGTTGCTAACTTCGCATAAGTAATTCTATGCCGAAAAAAAAGGAAGTTGAAAAAGAAAAATTAAGACTACGCATTAAGGCTTATGATAATAAGCTGATTGATAATTCCGCTAAACAAATAGTGGAGATAGCCAAAAGGCAGGACGCCGAGGTTGTCGGCCCAGTGCCATTGCCTACTGAAGTTCACAAATACACTGTGAACCGATCAACTTTTATCGATAAAAATTCTCGAGAGCAGTTTGAGTTGCGGGTTCACAAAAGATTAATAGACATTTTGAACCCCAACCAAGCGCTAATCGAAGCTTTGTCCCGCCTTAATCTACCAGCAGGTGTAGACATCGAAATAAAGATGGTGTAGAATACTCGAGAGGATTAAGCCAATATATTAAAAAATAACCGTGGCTATCCCGGTTATTTTTTAAAATCAAAATGGAAAAAATTATCGGCAAAAAAATGAAAATGGATCAGATTTGGAAAGACGATGAGGCCATGGGCATTACTCCAATTCAGTTGGATGCTAAGGCCGATTTATCAACCCTAAAAGTAGGGGACATCGTAAAGATCAGTGGTATCACCAAGGGACATGGTTTCCAGGGCGTGGTCAAAAGACACGGCTTTAGAGGCGGGCCCAAATCTCATGGCCAAAAAAATCGTCTACGCGCACCTGGTTCTATTGGTAGCACGGCCCCACAACGAGTAGTGCCAGGCCGACGTATGGCTGGACATATGGGCGTAGATAGAGTCACGGTTAAAAATCTAAAAATAGCCGATCTTAATAATGACAACAAAGTTGTTTTTTTGAGGGGCTCTGTTCCGGGCACTATTGGAAGTCCAATAGAAATTGTAGCTCCCAAATAAAAAATCTATATGAAAACGGATGTGCACAATTTGGATGGTAAAGTTGTTGGGTCGGTTGATCTTCCCGACCGTGTTTTTGCATATCCATGGAATTCCGACTTGGTTCATCAGGCGCTCCAGACACAGGCGGCTAATAAACGCCTACCTTGGGCTCATGCCAAGGATCGCTCTGAAGTAAGGGGCGGTGGTAGAAAACCGTGGAAACAGAAAGGCACCGGCCGAGCTAGGCATGGATCCATCCGATCACCAATTTGGATTGGTGGTGGCACAACTCACGGACCGCTTAAATCTCGAGACTATACTAAAAAGATAAACAAGAAAATGTTGCGAGCTGCTATTTATAGTTCTATTTCCAAAAAGCTCAGCGACCAAGAAATAACAGTCATCGATTCATTGGATTTTAAAACTCCCAAGACTAAAGAAGTGGTTAAATCACTTAAAAGTTTATTCAAAAAGCCTTTCGGCAGCGTTTTGATAATCCCTGCCAAAGACAACAAATTAGTTTATCGCATCTCGCGAAACATCCCCAAAGTAAAAAGCCTCCACCCAGAATCTCTAAATGTTAGAGAGATTTTGCAATATAAAAATATATTAATAGATCAAAAAGCTGTAACAGAGATCAAATAGATATGATAAATAAATTTCTAGTAAAACATCCGCTGATTACCGAAAAAGTTACCGAGATTAGCAAGCAGGGTAAGTATGCTTTTCTGGTAGATAAGAAGGCCACCAGCCCTGAGATTAAGAAAATTATACACAGTATATACAAAGTGGATGTCACCAAGGTCAACATAATTAACGTCAAGTCCAAAACTAGACGCCTCGGGCGGACCGTCGGCACAAAGCCGGGATATAAAAAGGCTATAGTTACCCTAGCCTCAGGCCAAAAATTGGACGTATTACCACAATAGTTCGGCCAAGCTCACTAAATTAAATGTATGAAAAAATATAAACCAACATCACCATCGCGTAGACAGATGACCACCGTTGATTATTCGGTGCTGACTACTGATAAGCCATATAAGCCACTAACCACTAGGCTTAAAACTCATGCTGCTAGAAATAATCGTGGCGTTATTACGGTCCGTCACCACGGCGGTGGCAATAAAAAGCTATATCGCTTAGTTGATTTTAAACAGAACAAGCTCGATGTATCGGCTAGAATAGAAACCATCGAATACGACCCATATCGTTCTGCTTTTATTTCTAGAATAGTTTATGTTGATGGGCAGAGGAGTTACGTTTTGGCTGTCGACGGCCTAAAAGCTGGCGATAAAATAGTCACCTCAGAAAAAGCGCCGCTAAAGCCAGGCAATCGACTACCGTTAAATAAAATCCCTATCGGATATCATGTCCACAACGTAGAGCTAAGGCCTGGTGCTGGTGGCAGAGTCGCTCGCTCAGCTGGCTCTTATGTTGAAGTCTTGGGGCACGACAGTGGCTACACTGATATAAAAATGGCGTCTAAAGAAGTGAGAAAGATCCTTTCAAAAGGGCTAGCGACGATTGGACAAGTTTCTAATACTGATTATAATCTAGTAAATCTAGGTAAGGCTGGCCGATCGCGTTGGTTGGGTATCAGACCAACCGTTCGAGGCACGGCCATGAACCCAGTTGACCACCCACATGGAGGCGGTGAAGGTAGGCAACCTAGGGGCACGCGAAGACCGAAGACAAAGTGGGGCAAGGTGACCGGTGGGCGCAAGACTCGCAACAAGAAGAAGTGGTCAACTAAGCTTATTACCAAAAGACGACCAACTAAAAGATAAACCATATGTCTAGAAGCTCTAAAAAAGGCCCATACGTATATGAAAAGCTATTAAAGAAAATAGCTAAGTTAAAGCCGGCTGATGGAGTAGTTATAAAAACCTGGGCGCGCCACTCATCAATAGCCCCCGAAATGGTTGGTTTCACCTTCGGTGTACATAACGGAAAAAGCTTCATAGAGGTAAATGTTAAAGAAGACATGGTAGGTCATAAATTGGGAGAATTTTCACTTACTCGTAAATTTACAAAGCACGGTGGCAAAATGCAGCGCGAGTTAGAGGCTTCACAAAAAGCCTCTGAGATAGCCAAAGCCCAAGCTTCTTCAACTGACAAAAAGAAATAATTATGAGCAATACGCAAATAGCCAAAGTTAAATATCTGCATATAGCGCCACGCAAAGTGAGGCTAGTTGCTAATACGCTCAAGGGACTATCGGCACATGAGGCTGAAGCCCAGCTATTACTTAGGCCACATCGAGCGGCCAAGGCACTTTTGACATTGTTAAGATCTGGAGTGGCCAATGCTAAAAATAATAAAAAACTAAACGCTGAAAAACTAGTGGTCAGTAACTTAATGGTAGACCCAGGCCCCATGATGAAAAGATTCATGCCACGAGCTATGGGACGAGCCACTCCTATACAAAAAAAGATGAGTCACGTTACTTTAGTGTTGGAGGAATCAAATAAAATTACTACAAGACGCTTTACTATTAACCCACCGGTTAAGAAAGACAAAAAGCCCGCTAAGGCTACCAAGGCAAAAACCACGCCAAAACCACAAGCAGACATAAAAGAAATTCCAAAAAAAGAAAGGCCGGGATTCTTTAAGAAAATTTTCCAACGTAAAAGCGTATAACTATGGGACAAAAGATAAGACCAGATTCATATAGACTAGGCATCATCCGAGATTGGCGCTCTCGCTGGTTTCCTAAAAAACTAAGCTACGGAGCACAGCTCGAGGAAGATGCTTTAATTCGCAAGCTAGTGCAAGAAAAGCTAAATCAAGCTGGCTTAGTTGATATACAAATTGAGAGAAGCGCCAACGATGCCTATATAGTCTTCATCAAAGCTGCTCGGCCAGGATTAATAATCGGACGTGGCGGCAAGGGAGTAGAGGATATGTCTAAAACCATTGAGTCCTCTTTAAAGAAATTGTTGCGCAAAAGAGGCATAGATAGCCCAAGCATAAATCTTAGACTGAACATTGAGGAGTTAAAGCGCTCAGAGATCGCTGCTCAATACTTAGCCCAAAGCATTGCTTGGGATCTAGAGAGGCGTCTTCGGTTCAGAAGAATCGTCAAGAAGGCCATAGAAAACACATCTCAAAATAAAGAAGTTAAAGGTGTAAAAATAAAGCTATCTGGTAGACTAGATGGTTCAGAAATTGCCCGCAAAGAATGGTTGTTCAAAGGGCGCATGCCTCTGCAGACATTGAGGGCCAATATCGATTACGGCCAAGCTACTGCTTTTTGTACCTATGGAGCCGTTGGCATAAAGGTTTGGATATACAAAGGCGACGTGTTTACTAAAAAAGCCTAATCATGCTAGCTCCAAAGAAAGTAAAACATAGAAAATGGCACAAAGGACGATCACGAGGTCGTCTAGTTGAAACACGTGGCACGAAGTTATCTTATGGTAACTATGGCCTCAAGGCTGAGACTGCCGCTTGGGTAAACTCTAGGCAAATCGAAGCGGCCAGAAGGGCCATCACCAATTCACTTAACCGAGCCGGCAAGGTTTGGATTAGGATTTTTCCAGACAAGCCGATCACTAAAAGACCACCTGAAATAACCATGGGTGGCGGTAAGGGTGCTGTTGACCACTATGTTTTTCCCGTAAAACCTGGTAGAATTCTTTTCGAAATCGATGGCGTAACTATCGATCAAGCTAAGCGCGCCTTGGTCTTGGCTGGGCATAAGCTACCAGTTAAAGGCAAGTTCGTATCAAGATAATATGAAACATAAAGAATTTTTAGAACTGAAAACTGGACCCATCGAAGAGCTAGAGCAAAAAGCTGGCGATCTTCGCGACCGCCTGCATGCTCTGAAAATGGATCTAGCTGCTGGCAAAGTAAAAAACGTTAGAGAAATCAAAGGCACCAAGAAGGATATTGCTAGAATATTAACGATTCTAAGCGAAAGAGCAAATAGCCCAAATAATTAATTATGGAAACCAAAGAAAAAATCACTAGACGCTTAGAAGGCATAGTTGTCTCTGATAAAATGACCAAAACACGAGTTGTGGCTATTACACGCATGCGCAAGCATCCTAAGTACCTTAAGTATTACAAACAGACCCAAAGGCTGAAAGCTCACGATGAAAAAAACGAGTATAAGTCTGGAGATAAGGTAGTTGTCGAAGCATCGAGGCCATTATCAAAGGGCAAACGCTGGACAATAACTGCTAAATTATAAATTCATGATTCAAGCAAGATCCATATTAAAAGTAGCCGACAACAGTGGCGCCAAAATAGTGCGTTGCTTTAAGGTGCTGGGTGGGAGCAAGAGGCGATACGCTGGGATTGGCGATATTGTAGTGGCCTCGGTAAGATCAGCTGAGCCGCGCAAGTCGGTTAAGAAAAAAGACATCGTTAGGGTCCTAATTGTTAGGCAGCGCAAGGCCTTGCGAAGGCCAGACAATTCTTTTGTAAGATTTGATGAAAATGCCGTGGTATTAGTGAACGAAAAGAAGGAACCCTTGGCCACTCGAGTTTTCGGCCCCTTGCCAAGAGAGATAAAAGAAATGGGATTTGAGGCAGTTATGTCGTTAGCGGAAGAAATCGTATAGAATAATCACCAATTATGAATATCAAAAAGGGGGACACAGTTAAAATAATGTCTGGCAAAGATCGGACTAAAACCGGCAAGGTTATTTCCGTTTACGCCGAACGAAATGCTGTTTTGATAGACGGCCTTAATTTGTTTAAAAAACATCGCCGACCACAGAAACAAGGAGAGAAAGGCGAAATAATCACAGTGCCCAGGCCCCTGTCTGCATCAAAGGTTATGATAGTATGCAGTAATTGCGGCGAAGCATCTAGGATGGGTCATAAATTTGAAGGCGATGTTAAATTGAGGTATTGCAAAAAATGCCAAGGCACAATTTAAAATGGAAAATTTATTTAAACAAATAGATAAAGCGGTTGTAAATGTTGGCGTTGGTAAGTTGTCTAGCCAAGCAAATTTTGCTGAAAAAATATTACCAGAAATCGCTAAAGAATTAGCCTCGATCACTGGACAAAAACCATCTGAAAGACCAGCTAAAAAATCTATCGCCAGCTTTAAGCTCAGGCAGGGGACTATTGTGGGCCTTCAAGTTACGCTTCGCGGTCAACGCATGGAACATTTTATACAAAAAGTTAATAATGTAGTTTTGCCGCGCGTAAGAGACTTTCGTGGAATAAGTTTGAAAAAAATCGATGAAAATGGTAATCTAAGCATCGGCATCAAAGAGCATGTTGTATTCCCAGAAGTTAAAGCCGACGCCACTAATGTAAATTTTGGTTTACAAATAACAATTGCACTGAAACAAAGAAAAGACCAAGACCAGGCTATCGAGTTTTATAGAAAAATAGGTGCGCCTCTTAAAAAATAAATTTGTAAATCATTCTTTAAATTACCATGGCAAAAACATCAGTCATAGCAAGAGCAAAAAAGAAGCCGAAATTCTCAACCCGAAAAGTCCGACGTTGTTTTCGCTGTGGCAGAAAGCACGGCTATATGAGGGCCTTTAATATTTGCCGCATTTGCTTCCGCGAATTAGCCAGTCGGGGCGAAATACCAGGTGTTAAAAAATCGTCATGGTAGCTCAGCTATGCTCACTATAAAGAACTCATTATGTACACAGACCTATTAACTAAAATTAAAAACGCCCAGCAAGCCGAAAAAGAAAAGCTGAAAGTTCCATATAATAAAATGGACTCTTTTATCGCCGATATTTTGGTCAAAGAAGGCTACATAGAATCCGCATCTAAAAAGGGTAGGTTGCCTAAGCGTATTTTAGATATTAAGTTAAAATATCAAGACGGCAAGGGGGTCATAAATGGCGTAAAGTTTGTTAGCAAGCCGTCACGCCGCATCTATGCTGGCTATCATGACCTTAGAGCGGTAAAGCAGGGCTATGGCTCTGGATTGATATCTACCTCCAAAGGAATAATGACCATAGCTGAAGCTCGCAAAGCTAAGTTAGGCGGCGAATTATTATTTCAAATCTGGTAAATTTTAAACCTTATTTATGAGCAAGATTGGCAAAAAACCTATAATCATCACAACCGGCATCGAAATGTCTCTTAAAGACGGTTTTTTTGAAATTAAAGGAAAGCTTGGCACTATTAAACTAAAAGCCCTTCCATATATTAAAGCCGATATTCAGGATGGGACTATCACCTTAACTCCACAAGCAAAACACAAACAAGCTAGAGCTAATTGGGGGACTATGGCTGCATTATTGAAAAATGCCATTCTTGGAGTGAGCGAAGGATTTACTAAAGAACTCGAAATAAAAGGCATCGGTTTTAGCGCCGTTATGGAGGGCGATACCTTGGTCTTAAAGGTAGGATTTTCTCATCCAGTAAAATTCAGACCAGCTGATGGCGTCAAGGTCACTTCTGAAAAAGGATTAATAACTGTAACCGGCATTGATCGTGCTGTGGTTGGGGAAGTGGCTGCGCAAATAAGGCGCATAAAGAAGCCTGAGCCATATAAGGGCAAAGGCATAAAATATAAAGATGAGATCATTAGACGTAAGGCCGGTAAAAAAGTAGCTGGCGCTACAGCTGGATCATAAAATTATGAGATCACAAGCATTAAAAACAAAACTTAGGAAACGACGAACCCGAGCTAAACTATCAGGCACAGCCAAGCGCCCTAGGCTTTCGGTATTTCGTAGCAATAAGTTTACTTATGCACAATTGATAGATGACGAAAGCATGAAAACCGTAGTATCGGTTTCAACTCGATCGATTGATGGAAAAGGAAAGACCGAAAAAGCTAAGTCAGTGGGCGAGGCTCTAGCCGCTGAGGCCAAAAAAGCCGGCATAAGCACGGTCCTATTCGACAGGGGCCACTATAAATATCATGGTCGCGTTAAAGCCGTAGCCGAGGGCGCAAGAGCCAGCGGATTAAAATTCTAAATTAAATTTATGATCAGAAGACCAATTCACAAGAAAGTGGACGACTTTAAAGATAAGGTACTAGATATCAGGAGAGTTACTAGAGTTGTTAAGGGTGGTAAGCGCATGCGCTTTAGGACGGCCATAGTTGTTGGTGACGGGCGTGGGCGAGTCGGCGTTGGCTTAGGCAAAGGGGCTGATGTCGCTCAATCTATCGCGAAAGCCAAGCTAGATGCCAAAAAACACGTTCTTTTTATAGATCTAAAAGATCAAACCATCCCTCACGAAGTAGAAGCCAAATTTAGTGCTGCCAGAGTACTGCTTAAACCGGCCAAGCCCGGCCATGGCCTAAGAGCCGGTGGGCCCGTTCGTGTTATTTTGTCGCTACTCGGTGTTAGTGATGCTACTGCTAAAATATTGGGCCGCACACCTAACAAGCTAACCAATGCATTGGCGACCATCGAAGCCTTGAAGAAGTTAAAAACGCGCAATATCACTAAAACCAATCAGGCAACCAAGTAACTAATATGCAATTACATCAACTTAGACCAAAACATGCCCCGACCCGCAAAAAGACTCGCGTTGGACGAGGTGGCAAGCGCGGCACTAGCTCTGGACACGGCACCAAAGGGCAAAAATCAAGAGCCGGTCATCGTATTAGGCCTGCTGAGCGCGATTATATCCAAAGGCTCCCTAAATTAAGGGGTCATAGAAATAATCCTAAAAGCCCAAAGTTAGCTGTTGTTAATGTTAGTGATCTGGAAAAATTGATTGACGGTAATGTCGTTGACGCTTCTGCGTTGCCTAAGACAAAGATATTGGGGAATGGTAACGTCAAGAAAGCTTTTGAGATAAAAGGTGTGCCACTATCAGAGTCGGCCAAGAAAAAGATAGAAGCGGCCGGCGGTAAAGTTCATGAATCCCGCTAAAAATAATCTATCAAGGCATCTTACTAAACCTTAAATATACGGAAGCGCTACCAAATTATATGGAAAAGAATAAAACAATAATTAATCTACTAGACAGCATCCCAGATCACCTGGGCGCTTCCTATTTCTAACGGGATGAATAAATTCTTACAAATTTTTAAAATTCCTGATCTGCGCAAAAAGATATTTATAGTTGTCTTTTTGCTTTTGGTTTTCAGATTATTGGCCGCCATACCAACTCCGGGCATCGATGCAGATAGATTAAAGGGCTTGCTAGACTCCAGTCAATTGTTGGGATTTTTTAATATATTTTCCGGTGGCTCCTTGGCAAATCTTTCCATAATGATGTTGGGTGTATCGCCCTATATCACCGCTACCATCATCATGCAGCTATTGACCATGATTTTCCCGAAATTAAAGACTCTTTATTATGAAGAGGGGAATGCCGGCCGAGCTAAATTCAATAGATATTCGCGCTATATAACGGTGCCCTTGGCTGCCCTGCAGGGTTATGGCTTTCTAAATCTTCTGATCAGCCAACAAGTTTTACCGCCTCTACCCGGGCTGGATATGTTGCGTAACGTTTTAGTAATAACCGCCGGCTCCATGATTCTAATGTGGCTTGGCGAACTTATGAGTGAACAAAAAATCGGCAATGGCATTTCTTTAATCATCTTTGCCGGTATCGTCAGCGGCCTACCTCAAATAGTGAGATCATTAGTTGTGTCCTATGACCCAACTAATGTGCCGGTGTATGTTGCCTTCGCTATATTGAGCGTCATCATTACTGCTTGCGTGGTATTCATAAACGAGGGTGAACGAAAAATACCAGTTTCTTATGCCAAAAGAATCAGAGGTAGTCGCATGTACGGCGGATCGTCTAGCTACTTGCCGCTGAAAGTAAACCAAGCCGGCGTTATCCCAATCATCTTCGCTATTTCAATTTTGTTATTCCCACAGTTTTTTGCCCAAATTGCCTCAGCCGTATCGCCTGGTTTTGGAGCCACTTTGAATGATTGGGTCAATAGAATATTTAGCAACCAAGTTATTTATGGTCTGATATATTTCGTATTAGTTGTTGTCTTCACTTATTTTTATACGGCCGTTACCTTCGACCCCAAAGAAATAGCCAAAAACCTCCAGCGCAGTGGGGGGTTCGTCCCGGGCATTAGGCCGGGTGATCCAACTGGAGAATTTTTACAAAAAGTTATTTATCGTATCACTTTGTTCGGCGCCCTCTTCTTGGGTGTAGTTGCGGTTTTGCCTAACATTACACAAATATTAACCGGCATACAAACTTTATCCATCGGTGGTACAGCCTTGCTGATTGTTATTGCTGTGGCCCTAGAAGTTATGCGCCAAATTGACTCTCAATTGGTTATTCGAGAATACGAGGGGATACAGTAAAAATTCTAAACAAAGTCCTCTGGCGCCCCGCCTCGGAGGACTTTTTTACTAGACGTCTTAATTTTAATTACGACTAATATAATATCGCCGGTGGGCGATTCTTATCTAGCAAAAAAGCCAGGTTCCTCCGATGACTATCGGAGGGGTTTTTACTACGTTGTCCAAATTCTATTTGGACGCATAATAATCGCCCCGCGGTGGCGGGGCACATATCGGAGCAAAACCCCTGGTGTCCCGCTTCGGCGGGACGGTTTTATGTTACAATTATAATTATGGAACCAGTAAAAAGTTTTGAATTTAGCCACGAATCCCTAGAAAAGGACATGGAGCGTCTGGCTGGCGAGGTTCAAGAAAGGGCAGCAGCCGAGTCGCCAACAGCTCACAAGGAAGCTATTAAATCCACCGTAGGAGAGCAGATAAAGAAAATGGCACCCGTCGCTCCAGACCCCAACGAGCACCAATCTTCGACCGTGCCAAATTATCTCCAAGCAGCCGACAACTCGACTAAGTTACAAGTTGAACAGCTGATAGAATTAGCTTGGCACAAGGGGTTGCCTGCGGCGATTAAGGAGGCTAAAAAGGCTGGGCCTTTATATGTGGACGCCCTACACGACGCTTTAACCGATAAACTTTACGACGAATTCAAAAGACGTAAGTTGTTATGAAAATAGCGCTAGTAGTTATTTTTGCTGTAATATTTGTGGCAATCGTAATAGCTATTATTTTGTATGCTAAGAAATCATCGTTGCGCAATCTTTTAAAAAAATCTTTAAATCTTAAGCTGCTATCTATCAGGCTGCCTCAGCCCGTTGAGAAAGAGCAACAAAAATTTCAAGATGAAATTAATACTTCTGGTCAATTAATAAGCATTTTAGCCGGGCTTAAGCAGCCATTTACCTTTGAAGTTGCTAAACCAAACAACAGCGAAGAAATCCATTTTTACATTGCAGTCCCACAAGATTCTGTAGAGTTTACCTCTAGGCAAATACAAGGCCTCTGGAGCGATGCTCAGATAGACCATATAGATGATTATACGATTTTTAATACGACTGGCGCCGCCGGAGTGGCCTATCTTAAGCAAAAGAGTCACAGCGCTATTCCAATTAGAACTTTTGCCGAGGCTGAAAACGATACCTTTTTACCAATCATCAGCAACCTAACTAAAGTTGAGGGGATAGGTGAGGGGGCCGCCATCCAAATAGTTGTTAAGCCAGCGCCAGATTCGATAAAAAACAATGTTGATAAAGTTATTAATAAATTGCGCCAAGGAATGTCTCTTAAAGACGCACTAGCTGGCAAAGTCATCAAAACCAACAAAGACAAAAACGCCCCAGTCCAACCAAGGGTTGTTGATGAAGAGTCGGTTAAAATATTGAGTAGCAAGATAGCTAAGCCGATATTTTCAGTTAATGTTCGCCTGGCAACTTCAGCGTCCAGCCCAGAAAAAGCAGATGCACTATTAAATGGTTTAGCGGGTTCTTATAATCAATTTTCAGCCCCAGGCAGAAATGAATTTAAAATAGTCAGCCCCAAAGATAGCAGAGAATTAATATATCAATTCGTTTTCAGGCAACATGATAATCGCCAGAATATGATATTGGGCGCCGATGAATTGGCGAGTATTTTTCATTTACCAACCAGTGCTACCAGAATTCCTAAAATTCATTGGCTGAAATCTAAAGAAGCCGCACCGCCGCCGAATTTACCAGATGCAGGCGTAACGATAGGAAAAAGCACTTTTAGAAATGATGACAAATTGGTGAAAATCACCGACGATGATCGTCGACGACATTTATATGTTATCGGCCAAACTGGCACTGGTAAATCTAGTCTATTAATTAATATGGCCGTTGACGACATCCGCCAAGGCAAGGGCGTCGCCATAATAGACCCTCACGGCGACTTAATCGACGCGGTATCTGGCCTTATTCCAGCTGAAAGACAAAAAGATGTTATCGTTTTCGACCCTGGCGATATCTCTAAACCATTGGGCCTTAACATGCTTGAATATGACGTTAATCGTCCCGAAGAAAAGACCTTTATTGTCAACGAAATGCAGAGCATTTTTAATAAGTTATTTACGGCCGAAACTATGGGGCCTATGTTCGAACAATATATGCGCAATGCCTTGTTGCTATTGATGGAAGATATGCCACACTCTCCTTCGACGCTAACGGAAGTGCCTCGTATTTTTACTGATGCAGATTTCCGCCGAGAAAAAACTAGTCGCGCCCTCAACCCGACAGTCGTAGATTTTTGGGAAAAAGAGGCCGCGAAAGCAGGCGGCGAAGCATCTCTAGCCAACATCACCCCCTATATAACTTCTAAATTTAACAATTTCTTGGCTAACGATTATGTGCGGCCGATTATTGGCCAAGTGCGGTCGTCGTTTAATTTCCGCAAGGTGATGGATGATGGCAAAATATTGTTGGTCAATCTTTCCAAGGGGCGCATCGGTGATATAAATGCTGGACTTTTAGGTATGATTGTCGTCGGTAAATTGTTGATGGCGGCTTTATCGCGAGTAGATCTAGCCCAAGAACAGCGTCGCGATTTTAATTTATACATCGATGAGTTCCAAAACTTCACTACCGATTCTATCGCCACGATTTTATCAGAAGCTCGTAAGTATAAATTAAATCTTGTCATTGCTCACCAATTTATTGGTCAGCTAACTGAAAAAATTCGTGATGCTGTTTTTGGCAATGTGGGCTCGATGGCTGTGTTTAGGGTCGGCGCTGACGACGCTGAGTTTCTAGCTAAACAATTTGATCCAGTATTTTCTAAAACCGACCTCATCAACATTGACAACTTCAACGCCTACCTTAAATTATTGATTGCCGGTCAAACATCCAGGCCATTTAATATGATAACTATTCCACCGGAGCAGGGTGACGAAAAAATTAAAGAAGCTTTAAAAGAATATTCACGCAACACCTACGGCCGTGATAGGGGAGAGGTAGAAGCCGAAATACTTAAGAGATTAAGGGCCTAATATTGACGCCTTATATAAAATTTGCTAATCTGTTAGAAGCTCATTTCAAGGAGGTTATTATGAGCCGAGAAAAGCTACGCAGAGCATTGTGCGGCCGTAAGATTATTTTTGTTAATGTTAATGACGACGGGAATGATTTTATGACCTTAACCCTTGATGACGGCTCTAAAATTGTTTTCACTCATGGGGCAGATCCTGGTCAGCCAGTTTGGACCAAGATTGTTAAACGTAACCTCGATGAGCATGATGATTATGTTTGTACTGATGAGTTGTGGTCTACCAGCGGTGGCAGTGGGCGCGTAGGGATGCTTTGAGAGGACAGCTCTGACCCGTGTTTCCGGTTCGGGATTTTAAAATAAAATTAATGGCGTGACTTAGGTCACGCCATTTTTATTAAGATTATTTTAAATAGCCAATTTTCTTCAGCCAATATTCATTGTCCCACTCCCACAATTTCTTGGCCGCCAAAAAAGCTTCAAAATCTTCTTTCCAATAGGGATCTTCTTTTATAGCTGTTACGCCAGTTAATGGGCCCCATTCATGTTGATCTTCTGGACAAACCTTTAGCCCACGAATTGAGGGATATGGTTTGCGAATTTTTTCTCGCCCGCCCTTAGGGCGCAAGGTTGATTTACATTTTGGACAAGTTTTAATCTGATCAACTCTCAATATCCATCTTGTTTGTGGATCAACTACCGAAGGATCTTTAGTCAGAGCATCCATATAAGCCGCTGTTTGCAAATTATAATCTCGATAAAAATCCATCGAAGTTTTAATATCCATAACGCCAAATTTACCGCCAATCAGAGCCATAGCATCAATCGTGCCGGCATAGCTATGATCTAGATTCATAATTCGCTTTTCAATTGATTGCGGATCAACTTGAATATTATTCCGATCAATAAACTCTATACACGAATTAACTGCCGGCGCTATGCTTTCATCAATATCTCTCTGTTTTCCCAAAAGAATATCTTGAACGGTTTCGTGTACTAGCGTGCCTTCTTCGGCCGATTTTTTTGTTTGCGCTTCTGCCGCCGCAAAACTAGTAGCGGAAGCATAATATCTATATAAAGCCGGTTTAGATTTTACGCCAATGATCTTAGTAACACGCGGATACCAAAAACCGTTGATATCATAACCGCATTGTTCTTTAAATTGTTCGGGCGTGGAGTAGTACATTAAAAAATTATTAAGAAATTAATCTATTTAGCCATTAAGTAATAAATAAATTGTAGTACGTAGCAGTCGTTAAGTACAGGATGTTGTTGTGCGTGATGCTAAAATTTTAGAAGACGCTAACACGGCCTTAAAGGATGTGTCTATTAAAGGAGTCGTTTATTATATACTCCGCGGACACAGATTAGCGCTGCTTTCACATGTGAAAGCAGCGCTGCTTGACGTATTGATGGGTTATTGTTATCATATTCAGAAGTTCTTTGACGTTCACCTGATAAGGAGCATAGAGCGATGAACAGAAAAACGCTGGACATGATTACCATTCTCGTTGCCTCTCTTGGCGTGTGTGTGGCACTTTTCATTATTGCCACCATGCCCGGCAATGAGACTGTAGGACTGTGTCTTATTGGGGGAGCCCTAACCGCGGCACTTCTCACGATACTGATTTAGACGCGCAACACCAGAAAAAAGTTTTAAGGCGGCTGGCCATCTTCCCGATGGCAGCTAATGTCTAGTATTTAGGTGATTTTGACGATATTCAGAAGGCCAAGCTGGTTGCCGCTAAAAAAGGCACTGGTTGTACCGGAAGCGCTATTTTTGCCGCAGGTGTATATGACCATGCGGGTAAACAGATCCATTTCTTTCGCCGTAGACCGTCTACAATTGCTAAGGATTAAGCTTGATAAATATAGCCGCCATCTTTATTAATAAAGTTGGCGGTTTTTTCTTTTTACGCATTTATCAACAGGGTAGGGCTACCAAATATTTGCTCGATATAATAAAGTGAGTGTAAGGGATATTATACTCACTTTGGTATATGTGAGAAAATAATGGTAAAATTGGTAAAAAGCACTCCCCTAACACTATTTTGTAGAAATTATCAATTATGACAAAAGCTGACAGCGATAATAAAAAAGTTACAATTCTTCCTCATCTAGATGACTTTTTATTACACCTACAGAGTAATAACTATTCACCCAAAACCGTATATAATTACGAACGCGACCTAATAGTATTTGATGGCTTCCTACAGGATGACCTAGGCCTAAAAGACTTCCAAGATGCCTCAAAACAGGCTCTAGAACGGTATAAGGCGTATCTGATGTCTACTGACCGTAAAACAGCCCGTAAAACGCAAAATAAGGCCAATTTAGGGGCCTATTCACGCAACCGACACCTATCAGCCCTCAGGAGCTATCTTAAGTACTTAATTGACGGGGACTATAAGACCCCGATCGTCCCAGAGAACATAAAGCTAATCAAAACTGACAAAAAGATAGCCAAAGTGGCCGAGCTGCAAGACTTAATCAAATTGATTGAATCCCCCACCAAATTTGAAAAAAATCCAATCATAGCTAAGCGCAATCGCGCCATGTTAGAAGTTTTATTTGCTACCGGTTTACGTATTTCCGAATTAGTTAATCTCAAAAAAAATCAGATCGATAGGGAAGGCAAGATTTTTGTTTTGGGCAAAGGCAAAAAAGAAAGATTTGTTTATTTGACCCCTAGAGCCATAAAATATTTAAAAATATATTTAACCGAACGCAACGATGACTCCCCTCACCTATTCATTTCTTATCGCGGCAAAAGAGCGCCAACGCAAGATCATCATGTGTCGCCAAATTATTTACAAGAAAAAATAAAAAAATACCGAGAGATTCTTGGCATCAATGTGCCAACTAGCGCCCACTCACTCCGCCACGGCTTTGCCACCTATCTGGCCGAAAAAGGCGCCAGCCCTGCCGCCATTCAAATACTTTTGGGTCACGAGTCTTTAGACACTACCACTCGCTATGTCCACGCCTCGCATCGCTTCGCCAAAAAAACTCACCAGAAATTTCATCCACTGAAAGATTAAAATAAAAATCCCATAGTAGTGTGAATAATGGTATATAAAAAAAAACCCGAACCACTTGGTTCGGGGTTGATGCTACTTGGCCGAGGTTGTCATCAGAAACAAGCTCAACCAGTGCCGTTTCTGGTGCCCCTTCTGGAGCACGACGACACCTGCCCACTGCTCCACCGCCTTTCCTGTCTGCCAGGCAAGGCCGAGGAACTGAACGACATCCCCGCCAGCTTTCTGCCAGGCAAGGCCGAGGCCCTGCACGGCATCCGCACTAGCACTCTGCCAGGCCATGACTACCTCCAATACAACGGTGGACAGTGAAGTGATTAAACTTTGTTTAGGTACTGGGGCTAGTATATCATAAATATGTGAGGTTTGTCAAGGGGGACAAGTATTAACTCACTTAGTTAATATCTCGACACCATTTTTAGTTATGGCTACTGTATGTTCAAAATGAGCCGATAAGCTACCATCGGCAGTAGCATAACTGTCGTCGTCTAGTTGGATAACTTCAGAGGTGCCAATGGCTACCATGGGTTCTATGGCAATCACCAAGCCAGGCTCAATTTTAAAACCACTCCCCTTTTGGCCCTCATTGAAAACTGATGGCTCCTCGTGCAGTTCTTTGCCAATTCCATGACCAGTTAACCCCTCCGATATATGCAATCCTTGAGCTTTAACATAACTACTTATGGCATAGCCAATATCGCCCAACTTATTACCTACTTTTGCGGCGGCCACTCCCCTGTTCAATGCTTCGCGGGTAGTGTCAATTAATTTTTGTGCCTCAATAGAGATTTCACCTATCGGTACAGTCCAGGCGGCATCGGCATTATAGCCATCGTAATTAACGCCAAAATCTAATTTCAAGATATCACCTGGCTTCAATAAATGCTCTCGCGGCACACCATGAACAATAACCTCATTGACTGAAGCGCAGATAGAACAGGGGTACGGCTTGATGGCGCCATAAGGCTGATAATTTAAGAATGACGGTTTGGCGCCGGCTTTTTCTATAAGATTTCTGGCGATAGTATCTAGATATTTTAATTTCACACCCGGCTTAGCCAATTCCAATATCTGCTTGGCGGTTGCGGCCAGAATCCTCCCGGCCTTTCTCATAATTTCAATCTCTTCTGGGGTTTTAATATGAATCATATATTTTTATAATCCCACTCTAAAGTTTTAGTTTCTTGGCAACAGAAGCATGCACCTTAAACGGCAATGGCATGCCATTAACTTTTGTGATTTTGTAGCCACGCTTTTTTAATCCAGCCAAAATAGGAAAAGTGCGCTCTTGATACTCTTTTATCCTTGTCTTGAAAACTGATGGATTGTCCACTGTACGCTTGATCAACTTACCACCACATAACGGACAAGTTTTGTGTTTATGTAATGCATCGCTATATAAAACTGCCGTAGCACACACCGAACAAACCATCCGATATTTATTTCTTTTGATAGAGGCGTTGGGGTCAATATCTAAGAAAACTGGATAAATGTTCTGCTTGCCATAAGCTTTCTCCAAAACGCGCACTAGGCCAGTATGTTTATTATCGCCAAAGGCCTCAAACATTGTTCGTGGAGAACCACTAAATACAATATTAAATCCGGCCCTAGCTATCTCCTTAGCTTTGTTGGCCGTAACTTTTAATACAAAACTTGGCGTCATTAAAGCGCCGGAGTCAAATAGCTTGCCCTCACGTTGAATAATTCTATTTTTTTTATTACTCGGGTCGTGGACTAACTGCTCCAAATAGCGGCCAGTATCAAAATGGGTAAAGCCTTTTCGCCCAGTCAAAAGATTGGCTTGAGTGCCTTTCCCTGCCCCCGGTGGGCCATAAAATATAACTGCTATCTTCGCCATGTTCTATTTATTATATCTCTAATTGGATGATTAACCAATTTTATCCGTGTCGGATCTCCATCACGTCCCCATCCTCAGCGACATATTCTTTGCCTTCGATTCTTAAAAAGCCCTTTTGGCGCGCTTGTGCCCAAGAACCGACTTCTAATAATTTTTGCCAATTTACAACCTCGGCTCGGATAAACTTCTTTTCAAAATCAGTATGGATAACTCCGGCGGCTTGCGGCGCTTTACTCCCCTGTCTGATTGTCCAGGCCCTGGTCTCATCTTTGCCAGTAGTGAAGAAGCTTATGAGCCCCAAGATCTCATACGACTTTTTGATTAGGGCCGAAAGATCTACGGATTGTGATAGGTCAGCAACTATATAATCGGCTCCAGAAGTTTTAATTTTTTCTATTAATTCTGGTGGCACATCGCCTTCTTGGCCATTTAATAAATACAGCTGTTTTTTAGTGGTCAAAAGGCTAAGACCCAACATTCTCACATTCTCGAGAATGTGAGAATGTTGCCACAAAGGTTCGCCCTTTTCTAAAAGCGACCTGGTCTCCCGTATGGTCTCTAAATCTTTCTTGGCTTGTTTATCGCCCGTCTTGGCCTCGCCCTCAACTCGCTTTAAAACTTTTTCAACGGTATCCAAGTCTTTAAGAGCCAGCTCGGTATTGATTATTTCCATGTCCCTAATTGGATCAACTGAATTTTCTACATGAATAATCTCGCCGCTTTGAAAACAGCGCAAGACCATGATTATGGCATCAACCTCTCTAATGTGTGATAAAAACTGGTTGCCCAAACCTTCGCCTTTATTGGCCCCCCTAACTAAACCCGCAATGTCATAGAATTCTACAACCGCAGGGATTTTTTTGGCCGATTGGCTAAGCTCTGCCAATTTATCCACTCGCTCATCAGGCACAGGCACTATGCCGATATTGGGGTCAATGGTGGCAAATGGATAATTGGCAATATTAATCTCCAAATCTGTTATAGCCTTAAAAAGCGTCGATTTCCCGACGTTTGGCAGCCCGACTATACCGATTGAAATATTAGCCATAGATTATGATACTTTAGCAGAAAATATTGAATAAAAAAACTCCCATCCGCGCTTATGGATGGGAGTTGGGGTGCTACTTGTCATATGGGAACCCGCTTACATGATTTGTCAAGCTAAATGCTTCGCTTCGAAATGCGGCTTAGCGCGTTCGATAGACACAACGTAAGCAGCTTTGCGAAGATTTGTATCGAGTTGTTCGGCGCGACTAGTTACTTGCGTGGTAGCCTTATGCAACATATCACTCATAGCTGCCAATACTGCATCTTTGTCGGCCATTGGAACTCGGTCATCACGAATATTAACATTATGCGCCCATTCGAAATATGACACCACTACGCCACCGGCATTGGCCAAAATATCTGGCACAACAATGACGTTGTGTCTTTCTAAAATATCGTCAGCACGATTAGTCGTCGGCCCGTTAGCGCCTTCCAAGACAAATTCACAATTATCACCGATCACATCGGCATTGTTCTTATCAATCACATTTTCTAAAGCCGCTGGTACAAAAACGTTGCACTTCAATGACATAAACTCCTCATGATTGATGCCAGAGGCATCAGCATAGCCATTAACACTGCGTAGTGTATTGTTGGGATTGTCATAAACGTATTGCCAAAGCTTATCAACATCAATTCCGCTCGGGCTATGGATAGCTCCATGCTCGTCGGAAATAGCAATAACTTTATAACCGGCTTCTACAGCAAACTTGGCAAAATGCGCGCCAACATTGCCGAAGCCCATTACTTTAACCTCGCAACCATTTCTATCTTTGCCATAGACATCCAAAATCTTATTAAGCACTTGCACCAAGCCATAGCCAGTAGCTTCGGTTCGGCCCGGGATGCCGTCCAAATCTTCGCCAATTGGCTTACCAGTAACAACTCCGGCAAAGCGAGCATCTTCGCGAGAACGACGCAGCCTAGCATAATACTGGCGGATCCAGTTCATAACCGTAGCATTAGTGCCAATATCAGGTGCTGGCACATCACGAAATGGCCCCAGAATATTTCTTTCATTCATAGCCTCAACTAAGGCCTCGGTAACCTTTTTGAGTTCTTGCGCGGAAAGTTCACGCGGATTGACGGCTACGCCGCCCTTGGCGCCACCCCATTTAATACCTAATAGCCAACACTTCAAGCTCATTTCCATAGCGTGGCCTTTCATCATCTCAACATTTACAGCCGGATGATACCTTAAACCGCCTTTGTGTGGCTTATCAGTGTGCGGCGATCTATGCCAAACTCGCACAGCTCGAAACTCTCTCAAGCTACCATCGTCCATACGAACTTCAATATCGGACGCCCATTCCATTTTCACGCTACACAACTTATGTACCAGCCAATCATCTAAGTCTAAGATATTGGCCGCATCTTTAATGCGATCAATGATATGATAGACATCGTTGTTTTCTTGAGCCATAGCAGACTCCCATTGCCGCGCCGTAGCCATGCCTGCCGGTAGGTAGTATGGCATAGGCGGGACACAATTGAGTTATTTAAATATCAAGCTTCTGCCCTCATTCAATAAAATTAATGGGGGTGCGTCAACCCCCCACACAACATTCTCACATTCTCGAGAATGTGAGAATGTTGTGTGGGAAGGCCGACTTGCTCCGTCACCTTAGCTTCGTGAAAGTTCATGGCAGGCCTCTAAGCAAAAATATCGGGGAAATAAAAAGGCCCCTCCGATGTTAATCAGAGGGGCCTACTCGGTATGTATATAGGCGACCAATTGGGAGACGTAGTTGCTGCCAATAACGCCGGCTGGGTATCAGTCGCCTTTACCAAGGGCCTACACACTCGCGATAAGCTGGCCGAAGGACAACCCGATCATTGGATCAAAAAGCCTTCTAATATTTTGGGCCTACCGATTTTGAAAAAAGAAACTACGGATGACAAGTAATTAACCATAAAAATAACACCCGCGCTCTTAAAAGCGCGGGTGTTTTCTTGATAAAATAATGTATTTGGGGTAGTCTATGTTACGTACTTTAACAAAACTTTTAGGAGGTTCGCCATGCCCAAGCGTATTGTTTTGACCGGTGGCCCATGTGCAGGCAAAACTACTGCTAGAGCTTTCCTGTCTCGTAAGCTGGCTGATATGGACTGGAAGCCTATACTTGTTCCCGAGGTGGCAACTTTTATTATTGGAGCTGGCCTAAAGCCATGGGAATTAGAAAATCATAAGATGCCCAGGTTTCAAGAATTGCTTTTGAATACACAGCTTATTTTTGAAAACTCAATTTTCAAAGACGTGACTGATATTTGGAATAATGACAAAAGAACGGTTGTTGTCTGTGATCGAGGCTGTATGGACGGTAAGGCATATATGGATAATGAAAATTTTGTAGCGATGTTGAGACACATGAAATTGGATGAAGTGGCTTTGCGAGATAGACGTTATGATGGCATCTTTCATCTAATCACCGCCGCCGATGGCGCAGAGAAGTTTTATAATCTTGATAACCCAGCTAGAACTGATACGCCTGAACAAGCTCGCGAATTAGATAAAAAGACTCAAGCCGCTTGGACCGGAGCACCTCATTTGGTGGTAATCGATAACTCCACAGATTTTGATAAAAAACTGCATCGCCTATTGAACGCCGTTCGTCGCACACTGGGAGTACCAGTGGCTTTAGAGATTGAGAGAAAATTTTTGATTCATGATCAAATTGAGCCGAACGCCATTCCGGTGCCATTCGTCAGGATCCAAATCCAGCAAATTTATCTTCGCAGTGAGGGTGGCCAAACGGTACGCTTACGACGCCGCAGCCAAGAGGGTTCAGGCGCTGTTTACTACCGAACTATTAAGTTGCCGCCAGTGCCGGGATCGATTGCCAGGCCAGAAATCGAACAGCAAATTACTGCTGACGAGTTTTATAGTGATTTGGCCAATCGAGATCCCGAGTCGGACGCCATTACCAAAGAAAGAGTCTGCTTCCTTTGGAGAAATCAATATTTTGAACTGGATATTTTCCTGGAGCCAGAGCGACTAGTCGGAACGACGCTTCTCGAAGTCGAGCTCACCGAAGAAAATGATCGCGTAGAAATTCCCGATTGGCTCGGCAAAGTCATTGAAGTCACAGATCAACCAGAATATGGCAACCAGAATTTAGCCAAGCGACCCCAGTAAGGGGTCGTTTTTATTTTTCCATCCCGCCTGCGCATTAAGCTACGGCGAGGCGAGGCCCGCCTATGAACAAAATACTAAGGCGAGGCAAACCATTTCTGGACTTCAGTAAGAATATCTTCTGGGATAGGAATGTCTTTTCCGGCTTTGCTTACGCCGGGATAACGCCAAGCAGAAATCATTATAGTCTGACCGGTATTTATAATCGGCTGCTCTATATCTTTGTTGCGTGCTACTTTCTTGTCTAGCTTTTTTGTGACTCGTGTTTTATTATTTGCACTTTTAAACTTAGAATACATCACCCACATTTCTTCTTTTCTTTTTGGAGTGTCGCGCCGCTTCATAACGGCCATGGTATTAGGCGCTATGCCCATTTCTCGACGATCGGGCTTGCTTAAAATATTTTTGATCATCTGTGCCGAAAAACGATAATAGACCATCTTAGATTTAATGTGGCTGGTCCACTTATAAGTTCTGTCGTCTTTTGGAAAAAACATATAGTAGCCCCTACTTGTAATAGATTCTATTCTCCACCGTCAGATCTAAATATTTTACATTCTTTAATCCAGTTTTTTTAACTATGGCCTCCAATGCTGATGCCAATAAATCGCTACTATCAAATCTAGAGCTCAAGATAATATCAGCCCCCTCATAAGTTTCGATATTGATTTCCTGAAGCCTCTCATCGATTTGAATATTACTAACTAGAATATCTCTGTCTGCCAGAAGGGCTAGGTCCTTGATTATATATTGAAAGCCAAGCGGCCGGCTGTCTGTGGGCGGAGATTGGCTATTTATTTTATATATTAAAAATCCTTCAGTTTCCGGCGCCGAAGCGAAAAGCACGCCGCTAGCGTCAAACCATTTACATCCATAATGACCAACAGCGCACCAGATGCCATAAGGATCACGTTCTTGGACGTGTAAAATTAGTTTTCTATTTTTGAAGTCGGTTTCCTTTTCAATGTTTAATACTGCCGGATGGTCATAATTAATATCCTTTAACCAAACAATATAATTATAGAACCCCAAGGCACCAGCCCAGCTGTGATTTAAAACAACCGGCTTGAGATTGTTAAGAAATTCTTCTTGAGTAAAATTGCGTAGTCCCTCCACTTCGATAGTATCAATACGAAAAACTGGTGACTGCAAAAAATAGAAAAATAAGATTAATATCAGCAGCAATCCGCCACTGACCAAATAAAATTTAATACGAAGCCAAAAATTTCGTTTTTGCCATTGCTTATCAGAGTAGCGTATATCCATTACTACTTAATTATACGCTCTATAAGTGGGTTTATGCGAGTAACTATCTCGTAATGACTAGTATTGGTCTTTTGCGCCAATTCATAAGAGCTTATTTCTGCTTCGCGCTGACGACCAATTATTGTGGCTTTATCGCCAGCTTTGCACCTGATGCCAGTGACATCAACGACTATCAAATCCATAGAAACCCGACCCAGCACCCTAGCTCGCTGCCCGCTTATAAGAACTTCGCCAACAGAAGACAATGCCCTGGGGAATCCATGCCAATAACCAATGGGCACCACCGCCATTTTTTTATTTTCATATACACGCTCCACCAAGTCGTAACCAACGTAGTCCCCCGCTGCCAACTCTTTAACTTCGCTTATCAAGGCGTGCCATGATAAGACTGGTTTTAAATTTATTTCATGTTTTCGTTGAACTTCTAGCTCTTTAGATGGCCATAAGCCGTAGAGCCCGATACCTAGACGCACCGCGTCTAGATTATATTCATCGCTCACCAGCGCTCCACCAGTAGCGGCGGCGTGGCGAAGCAAGTTTTTATAACCAGCTTCAACCAAAATTTCTACTCCCTTATTAAAATCATGGAACTGTAAATCAGTGAAAGTTGGATAATTGAGGTCTTTGGCCGAGGCAAAGTGCGTGTAGACTCCTACCAATTTGGTTTTTAAATTTTTGCCGTCAGATTTCAAAAACTCAACAACTTTAGGCAAATCGGAAACATAAAAACCCTGACGGCGCATACCAGTGTCAATCTTGATATGAAAGCTTGGCTTACATTTAGATTGCCGCAAAGCTCTAAGCGCTTCCCAGGTAGAAATAGTGATTGTGACATCGTTGTTGACTACAACGTTGAGCAAATCAGGCAAAGTAGGCCCAAGCACCAATATGGGCCTCTTAATACGTTCGCGTCGAAGCTTTTCAGCTTCTATAACACTATCTACACAAAACCCATAGACGCCCAACGAATCAACTATCTTGGTAAAATCAAAAATACCATGGCCGTAGGCATTGGATTTAACTACGGCAAAGATTTTTGTCTTAGGCTTCAATAAAGCCTTGAGTATTCTAAAATTGTGCCGGACAGCGCCCCTATTTATCTCTACCCAGGTTTTTAATGAAAGTTTTTGGGTTGACATAAGCTCAATAATAAATTGTAATTAACACAAGCTCTTTAATAAATCTTAACCCAAGATATCACAGGAGGCAACGATGACCCTCAAGATGCAATGGATGAGGTGGTGGATCAGATTTAAGAGAGAACATCCTTTTTGGCAAGCATTGGTGATTACCGCGACGCTTAGTGTGCCGCTATGTACTATTTCTCTTTTGTTTGGTCTGGGCAATAAGCTCGAAGCCCTCGAATTGAGATCGTGGGTCCAGAAAGAGGATCTCTGGAAAGTTTTTTATGATGTATGTGTAATAGCGCCAATTCAAGAAGAGATTACTTATCGTGGCCCTGGATATGTAGCACTGTTGCTTTGTTTGGGTATAGGAGCCATTTTGAAAAAACGACATAAGGAAGGAATAAATGAATTTCAAATTCCAATTTGGTGGAAACTCACATTAACTGATTTGATAGTTTGGCCACTAATCATTGCTCCAACGATATATTGGGCCTTGCTACACCCCTATCCGCTACCTATCTTTGTCGGCGGTATTATCTGGGGTTGGTTAATGGTGAAAACTCGCAATATCGCCTACAATATCGCTTTGCACTCGTCTGTAAACGCCATCGCGCTTATCGGTATGAATCTAAGTTTTAATATACTTTACCTAGGGCATCTCTCCTGATGCCCTATTTTTATTATATTTCTTTAAAATGCGTATATTTTTGTAGAGCTTCTGGCACTACCACATGACCATCCTTGGTCTGATAATTTTCTAAAATAGCTATAATCATTCTCCCGATAGCAAAAGCGGTGGCGTTGAGCATGTGAACATATTTATTATCTCCGGGGCCTTTATATTTTACGTTTACGCCACGAGATTGAAAATCGGTGGTGTTTGAGCAAGATTGAGTTTCTCGATATTGATTCTCGCCCGGCAACCAAGTTTCAATATCATACTGTGCAGCATCACCCCAACCCATATCACCAGTAGAAATCTGGACCACTCGATAGGGCAATTTAAGCGCCTGCATCATCTCCTCCTGTACGCCAAGTAAAAACTCATGCTCCTCTTTTGATTTTTTCGGGTCAGCAAAAGAGAACATTTCCACCTTATCAAACTGGTGCACTCGCAAAATGCCTTTAGTGTCCTTGCCATAGGAACCGGCTTCACGACGAAAGCAAGTGGAAAAACCAACATACCGTTTGGGCAAATCTTTATCATCGAAGACGTCATTCATATGCATGGGGCCGATAGTATGCTCGGAGCTGCCAACTAAGTAGAGATCATCCTCGGGTAAATGAAAGGCATCTTTGTCGTCTATGAACCTCCCCTTGCCCATGCCAATCATCACCTCCGGTCGGGCCATGACTGGCGGGATAACCGGACTAAATCCTTTAGCCACCAGCATCTCCATGGCGAAATTAACTAAGGCAAACTCCAACAGGACGGCTTCATTCAAAAGATAACCAAAACGACTACCCGAAACTTTGCCGGCTCGCTCGATATTAATGAGATTAAGGTTTTCGGCTAGAGCCAAATAATTTTTGGGCTCGAAATCAAACTTCGGCTTCTCTCCGACTTCTTTCATAACGACGTTATCATCTTCATCTTTGCCAATTGGCCAATCAGAATCTGGAGTGTTTGGCATTTGTTTAATTAGACTATTTCTATGATCATCAAAGTCTTTTAGCTTGGCCTCAAGCTCTTTAATGTTTTCTTTAACTTTTTTAGCTTCTTCGATCTTCCTGTCTTGGCTTAGAACATTAAGCTGGGCCCGAGCGTCATCGCTTTCCTTAGTTAGATCACGCCATTGATTATCCAAATCCAAAAAATCATCGACTAATTTTGAGTCAACATTTTTGGATTGCAGGCCTTTTTTAATTTTTTCCGGTTCCTGTCGAATTAGTTCTATGTCCAACATAATTACTAGTATAACTTAAAGCCATTAAATGTCGACTTGATAAAAAGATGCTCCTAGATTAGGGTTGAGGCAGTTCTTCGTAATTTAATACCAGGAGCGCATCTCATGAAATGGCCCAGAGGATTGGTTATGATACGTCATGGGCAGTCTGAATTTAATACCTTTAGAGACCGCAAAGAGCAAGACCCCGAATACCAGAAATTTATGAAGATCTATCAAGAGGGCGTGGCTAATGGCTTCCAATTCCCAGAAGAAACCATTGCGCTTACCCTAAGACTAATAAAAAGATATGAATTACCACATAGCGATCACGGAACTCCCTTGACCACAGAAGGCTTCAATCAAGCTCTAGCTACTGGCAAAGCTTTGGAGGACGACATTCGCATAGCGCGAGGTATCCCAGATGTTATCTATGTATCGCCTTATTTGAGAACCAGGCAGACATTACAGGGTCTACAAGAAGGCTGCCCAGCATTAGATGGGGTCCCAATCGTTATTGACGAACGCATTCGTGAGAAATCAGTTGGACTAAAAGAATTATATAATGACTGGCGATTTATGAACGTCATCCACCCCGAACAGGGCCGATTGCATGATAAAGCCGGGCGATATTATTTCTGTGAGCCGCAGGGCGAAGGCATCGTAGATGTACAACTTCGTAGCCGTCAGTGGTTCCAAACACTAACTCGCGAATATCCGGGATCGTTAGCCTGGGTCATCACACACCACTTAACAATCTTGAGCATAATGAGTCGATTAGAAAGATGGGCACCAGAACAATTTGTTGAAATAGATGCCAATTCCCCGCCACGCAATTGCTCGTTGACTTCTTATGGCTGCTTAGTCAACAAGCGCCACCCCGATGGCAAACTAAGGCTATATCAGTATGATGAAGTGCTTTATTAAAACCGACCCCGCTATTAAGCGGGGTTTATTCTTTCGGCTTTAATGTTGGGAACGCTATTATTTCTTTAACAGCGTGACTTTTAGTAACCAGGGCCACTAGGCGATCTATGCCGATCCCCATGCCAGCCGCTGGTGGCATGCCATATTCGAGTGCTTCTAAGAAATCCTCATCTAAGCGCGAGGCCTCTTCGTTACCAGCACGAAATTCTTTTTCTTGTCGCTTCATCTGCTCTCTCTGTATAACCGGGTCATTTTGCTCTGAAAAGGCCTTGATGATTTCTACGCCGTTAACGACTAGCTGGAAGCTTTCAGTTAAGGATTCGTCATCAGTCATGAGCTTTGCTAGTGGCATGATTGGCTCCGGATAATTGGTGACAAACGTAGGCTTAACAACTTTAGGACGAACTATCTTTTTATACATATCCTCCATTTTCGCAGTGGGCATTGAATCATGCTTCTCATTAGTGTGCTTATAAAAAAGGTCCGCAAAGGTTGTTGTGGCCCAAGAGCTACCCAGCCATTTTTTGAGCAATTTCTTAGTAAACTTTATCAAACCAGAATAATCTTGATTAGCCCAATATAATTCCAAGGCAGTAAATTCCGGATTATGATCACGATCCACGCCCTCATTTCTAAAATTACGACCTATTTCAAAAATCTTTTCAAAGCCACCTACTAGTAATCTTTTGAGATATAACTCAGGGGCGATGCGTAAATAAAGATCCATATCTAACGCGTTATGATAAGTCTTAAAAGGTCGAGCCACTGCACCGCCGGGTATCGGTTGAAGCATGGGCGTTTCAACTTCTAAGAAGCCCTCCTTATATAATGACTCTCGTAGATCTTCGATAATTTTTGATCTCTGGACGATCGCTTCTTTGACGCCAGGATTAAGCAATAAATCTAAATATCTTTTGCGGAAGCGCTCTTCAACATCTTTAAGGCCATGCCAAACAGAAGGCAAGGGACGAAGACTTTTAGTTATCAAACGGGCGCTTCTGGCTTCAACGCTTTTCTCCCCTCTGGCAGTTTTAAATAATGGACCACCGACCTCAATAAAATCACCTATATCGATTGAGTCCTTAAGATCAGAGAAGTTTTTGAGATTGTCTTTTTTTATAACAACCTGGATCTTGCCGCTATTGTCCTGGACATCGCAAAAAATAAGCCCTCCCTGGACTCGCAAGCCCATGATTCTGCCAGCTATAACAATCTTTTTTTTGTTTTTGACTAAATTAACGAATCCTTCAATAGCCTCACCAACAGCGTGACTTTTATTAATGGCAGCCGGGTAATGTTCCGGTCTGCGTTTTTTAAGTCGTTCTTGAAAAATATCTTCAATCATAACCAAGATCTAGCCATTAACAACGTAATCTATTAAAAATCTTATTCTATGTTAACTATTTTATAAGCAACCTCTCCAGATGGAGTTTTGACTTTAACTTGCTCTCCTAGTTTTTTGCCAAAAAAGGCCTTGCCAAGCGGAGACTCATTGGATAATAAACCAGCCTCTGGCCTAGTCTCGTTGGAGCCTACGATTGTAAATTTGGATGATTTGCCATCTTTAGATACCTCGATAGTAGACCCGATTTGAACAGTCTCATTGTTAGTGGCCTTAATAATTACCGAAGCATTTTTAATCATTTCTTCCAATTCAAAAACCCTACCCTCTACTTGCCCCTGCTCTTCTCTAGCCTCAAAGTATTCAGAATTTTCTGAAAGATCACCTAATTCCTTAGCCTTTTTAAGCCGGTCAGCGACCTCAGCTCGTTTCACGGTTTTTAATTCATTAAGCTCTTGTTTGAACTCTTCTAGCTTCTCAGCTGTAAGATAATATTTCATATGCCTTCAAGCTTACCAAAGTTGTGATGGCTTGTACAGCTTTCGCCATAAACGCCAGCGAATCTTTATAAACTCCCACAACCAGCGAAATATAGTCAGCGGCTTACGCCAAATTAACCACCAACGCCGCTGATAAATTGGCGTCATATATTTAACCCTTAAGTCCAACATTTTGGCCAAAGCAGTAAATTCATAACCGAAGGCCCACTTAGCGGTTTTGTTAAGCCCAAAAATTTGTTGCGAAGATATTTCTGAAAAACACATGAAATCTTTACCATTGGAGCCGACAAACACATCAAATCCCTCTCGGAAATGGGGCATCATTTTATTGAATTCGGTTATCGGCGTTACATTGTCAATATCCATAAAAACTCGCCAGTTGCCCTTGGCCGTCATCATACCCAAACGAATGGCAGCGCCAAAGCCCTCTTCAACTGGATTATCAACTAGTTTAAGGTTTTTTATCAGCCCGGATAGCTTGCGCACCACATCGACTGTATTATCGTTAGACCCATCATCGACTACAAGAATCTCATAAGAATACTCTTCCTGTGCCAAATGCTTGTCCACGTCAATCAAAGTAAGGGGCAAGTTCTCCGAGCCATTATGAACGGGGATGATTACTGAGAGGAAAGGCTTGGCCATGTTTTTATTATAACACGAGTCGAAACCTCAAATGTCAAAAAATAAAACCCGGCAATAGTACAATTACAGATAATCAAATGGATCGATTGTAACTCCTAACGGCACCAACCCACAATTACAATTAGGCAAATTTTTAAAAGTTACACTCGGAGTCCAATACAAGCCGAGGTGGAGATGCGGCCCCGTACTATAGCCGGTGCTGCCAGAATATCCGACCACCTCACCACGCTTAACCGCCTGGCCAACCTCCACAATTGATTTTGAAAGATGGGCATAAAGCGTTGATAAGTTATTATTATGTTCCACCATAATATGTATACCGTATTGATAGCGCCCATTATTGCCTGAGGCCGTCACCACGCCATCGTCAGCTGCTAAAATTTCGGTGCCAATAGCCGTGCCTAGATCGGTGCCATTATGCGCTTTGCCACGATAGAGATAGGAAATTTCACCAAAATTTTGGGTTATTCTAGGGTTGGCCAAAGGCATGGCTAATACACCCGAACGTTTAATGGGTAATAAGGTTGGGTCAAAGCTACGACGAAGCTCGTCTTCAATTTTTTCTATATCATCGCTTATGCTTTCTTGGCGCTCCTCCAGCTCCTGTAATTGCTGTTGATAATTTTTTTCTTGATTTTTAGTTTGACTTAAGATCCGCTGACGTTCGGATTTTTGGTCACTCAAAATAGACTGCCTGCTCTTTAAAGTGATTCGCTCGCCTTCAAGGTTCTGTTTCTTATCGCTTTTATTCAAAAGGTCGTCAATCAATTGCTGTTGCAAAACTTCAAGCTCATACACTGTCGAAGCTAGGCTAGTATTAATAGCGTTAATATTTTCCCATTCGGCAAAGCTGTCAGCCAAACTATTGTGCTTTAACATCGCTGCCAGAAGGCTTTCACGATCACGCTGGTAGAGATTGCGGATAAGTTGTCCGATTGCTGCCCGACTTTGCTCAACTGACGCCTCCTTTTCGATAATGCTATATTGCAAAGATTCTATTTCGAGGGCTGTCCTTTGAATATTTATTTCGCTCGATTTTACACCTAGATTAACTTGCTGAATATTATAGCCAATACTTTCAAGCTCTCTTTGGAGGGTTCTGGTTTGTCCTTGTGTGCCCTCTATCTTCCGTTGCGTCTCTTGAATCTCTTTATTAAGCTGAGACAACTCACCAGACCTCTGGTCAATTTCTCGCCTTAATTCATCAGGAGAAAGCGCAGCCGCGCCATGTATAGAACTGACTATAATCACTAGCAGGATAGCTAAACGCATTGTCCTATGTGCGTACATATTTAACCGTTTTCCAATTTTTTAATCGCGAGCCCAATCCTTCGACGCACTTCTGCTTCTTCTAGAACCTCCATAATTTCAAACGGACCTGGCGAAGCCGACTTACCCGAAAGGGCAACTCGCAATGGCCACAAGACCTCACCACGCCCCTCCTTATCTGCAAATTGTTTTATTTCTTCTACGTCAGGCAACAATTTATCGACAATCGTAAGGTAATTAATTGTTTTAGCGCTATCTGTATCTTTCCAATTTAATAAGACTCCGTCATAATTCCCTAATTCGAAAAGAAAATCTGTAAGATCAGTAAAATCAGCTAGCTTCTTAAGTCGATCTTTAGTTGAGGCAATCATTTTAAGTGCTGTTTTTTCTGGGACATCATTGAGCCTAGGCTCAAAAGAAATAAGGCTTTTTAATAACTCCGCATCATCACTTTGTTTTATATATTGAGCATTTAGCCAATCTAACTTGTCTATATTAAAGGCGGCGCCTGCTTTTTGTACTCTAGCGATATCAAATTCTTCAACCAGCCCATCTATGCTTAATATTTCTTTGTCATCCTGTGGATGCCAACCTAAAAACGCCATAAAATTTATGAGGGCTTCAGGCAAATATCCCTGATCACGATATTCTCTTATCGACGTCGCTGAATGTCGTTTAGACATCTTGCTGCGATCTTTGTCTAAAATTAGCGGCAAATGGACATAATGAGGCCCTGGAAATCCTAGGGCATTCTGAATAGCGATTTGTTTTGGGGTATTGGCTAAATGATCTTCGCCTCGGATCACATGTGAAATTTTCATTTCATAGTCGTCAATGACTACCGCTAGATTGTATAGTGGTGCTTTCAAGTCCTTGGCGATGGCGATATCACCCATTAGCCCAAGGTCGAAACTAACCGACCCACGTATAAGATCTTTGAATGATATTTTTGCTTCCGACATCTTAAATCGAATAACATGACTCTCGCCTGACAACAATCTCTGTTTCGTCTCTTCCAGCGGCAAAGATCGACAACGGCCACTATATTTTGGTGCCAAGCCTTGAACCAACATAGCCTGACGCTCATCCTCTAACTGTTCTTTGGTGCAAAAACAATAATAAGCCTTGTTTTCATCCAAAAGCTGTCTGATATATTTTTCGTAACTAGCCAACCTTTCAGACTGGCGATAAGAGCCATAATCTCCAATATTTTCTCCAGCCTCCGCCCCCGGACCTTCCTCCCAAATTAGCCCAAGCCATCGTAAGTTCTCCATGATATCTTTCTCGAAAGCCACATCAGATCTCTCTAAATCGGTATCCTCAATGCGCAAAACAAAAACCCCACCATTATGTTTGGCATAAAGCCAATTAAACAAAGCCGTTCTGGCTGTACCAATGTGCAAATTACCAGTCGGACTTGGAGCTATTCGGACGCGTATATTTTTCTTAGCCGTCATACTAGTTTGATGATATCGTCGGCGATTCTATTAGCAGCATCTTCCTTGTAAAATGATCTAGCCGCCTCCGACATTTTAGAATATAAGCTGCCATCGGACAAAATTCTAACTATTTCATTTATGAATATATTTTCTAAAAGATTGGCCTCTTCCATTATCACGGCCGCCCCAGTCTCTGCATAGGCATAAGCGTTTTTTTCTTGATGACCATTGGCCGAAGTGGCTAATGGGATAATAACCGCTGGCTTACCCTTGGCAGCTATCTCAAAAATAGACCCAGCTCCCGCCCTAGATACCACCAAATCAGCTGCATTGTAGGCTTCGGCTAAATTATCAGACAGATAGGCCTCACAATGATATCTCTTCAATAAGTCCTGATTTATCTTTTGACTAATAAAATCAAGCTCTGCCTTGTGTTGATTGTAATTATTTGACCCAACAACATGCAGAATCTGAAACTTACCCAACAGCACAGTTAAATTGTTTAATACAAAATCATTAATAGCTTCAGCCCCTTGAGAGCCCCCAATAATCAAAATAACCGCTATATCAGGACTAAAGCCAAAATGCTTTTTTGCCTGCGCTCCATCGCCAAAAACCAGAACCTCATTGCGAACTGGCTGCCCAACAACGTTAACCTCTGCCTTAGTAAATTTGGCAAAATATTCTTTAGCCTCGGCGAAAGCCAACTCAATCTTGCGCGCACCCCTAGCCGAAACCTTGCTAGTTAAGCCTGGCACTGCATCTGACTCATGGATAATAAGTGGTATGCGATAAAATCTACACATCAACACCACAGACAACGAGCCTGGCCCACCTTTAGAAAAAGCTACATCAGGCATAAACCAAAATATCTTCCACCACCCCTGAGCTAGGCCCCAAAAAAATCTAAAAAAATCTAAAACGTTTTGCAATGAAAAATATCGACGCAATTTGCTAGCAGCGATTCTTTGTATTTTCACACCTGCGCTTATTAAATACTCACCAAAATTACCAGGAGATCCGAAAAATCTTATATCGGCATCCTGTGATAATTTCTGGGCTACCGCTACCAACGGGTAAATATGGCCGCCAGTACCGCCGCCCGTAAGTAAAATCCTATAATTTGCCATTAACTAAATTATAGCAGAAATTTAAAAGCCTCCTACTGTCACCAGCAGGAGGCTGAAGACAATGAATAAGCCTATCTCTTATTCAAAAGCGTTCTCTTATAAACGTCTAAATGGCTTAAGATCAGGCCTGCGCCTTTAGCTACGCAAAACAGCGAGTCCTCCGCTATATATGTTTGCACGCCACCAGTCATCCTTTTAAAAAATTCATCGATATGGCGCAGTTGAGCTCCGCCACCAGAAACCATCATCCCCTTCTCCATTATGTCGGCAACTAATTCTGGAGGGGTATCGTTGAAAACATTTTGTACTGAAGCAGCGACATCTATCAAATGCGGGTTAAGAGCTTCCGCAATCTCATTAGAATCAACCACAATATCACGCGGCAAACCGGAAACTTGATCGCGGCCACGAATCTGCATCTCTAACTTCTCTTTCATCGGCAAAGCCGAACCAATTTCTAATTTTATAGCCTCAGCTGTCTGCTCGCCAATAGCCAGGGCATATTTTTTCTTAATGTAATCCATGATAGCCGCATCAAATTTATTGCCAGCCACCCTCAAGCTAGACCACGAAACAATGCCACCTAATGAAACAACCGCCACCTCAGATGTCCCGCCACCGATATTAATAATCATATTGCCTGATGCTGTGTTGATGGGGATACCAGCGCCCAAAGCTGCTAAAATAGGCTCTTTCACTATGTAAGCCTCCTTAGCGCCAGCATCACGCGCCGCGTTAACAACCGCTCGACGCTCTGTTGGGGTGATACCAGCAGGAACAGAAATAACTACCTCTGGTTTAAAAAAATTAAATGAACCGATGGCCTTAGAAATAAAATATCGCAACATTGCCTTGGTGATATAGTAGTCAGCTATAACCCCATCTTTTAGAGGCCTATAAGCTGCTATGTCATGGGGCGTCCTACCAATCATATTCTTTGCCTCTTTGCCGACTGCCAAGACCACATTTTCAGGCAAGCTCAAGGCAACTATAGTTGGCTCATTGATAATAAAACCACGACCCGGCACAAAGACCAGTGTGTTAGTAGTTCCTAGATCGATGCCTATCTTGCGAATAAACATGCTCTTTATCCTTGGCGCTGTTTATGTTTTGGATTCACGCAGATAATATAAACACGGCCCTTGCGTCGAACGGATTTACATTTAATACAAATTGGTTTTACTGAAGCTCTAACTTTCATTTTTATAATCTAATTATTTCTAACGGGATTTCATCCCACAACTCACACTCTTTTGATATCAGCACCTAGGCCCCTTAATCTTTCATCGATGTTTTCATAGCCACGATCTATCTCCTCAACGCCCTCGATGTGGCTCTCTCCGTCAGCAGTCAATGCAGCAATCACATGGGCTATGCCAGAGCGTAAGTCACGAACCTGAAGTCGCGCAGCCTTAAGTGGCGTTGGGCCCTTTATAGCCGCACTATGTTGATAATTATCATTATTGAATCGGCAAGGAACTTCTCCTAGACACTTTGAGAGTATATTAATACGAGCGCCCATTAAATTCAAGTCTTGCACATAAGCAAAACGGTCCTCATAAACTGTTTCGTGTATAAATGAATCGCCATCAGCCTGCGTCAACAAAACAGCAAATGGCTGCTGCCAATCAGTCATAAAACCAGGATGCGCATCTGTCTCCAGGGTTAGAGGCTTTAAGCTGGTAGCCCGCCAAAATTTTATACCATCTTTAACAACCTCATACTCGCCACCAACCCTACGGATGGTATTTAAAAAAGTTATCAGATCATCTTGCCTCGCTTGTTTGACTAATATTTCACCGTCCGTTGCCACAGCTAAGCAAGCGAAAGAAACGGCCTCATTTCTATCTGGCAATATACGATGAACAACTCCATGCAAATCAGCGACACCATCAATATGAATAATGCGATTAGTCCCTAGCTCTATTATGGCTCCCATTTTCTGCAACATCTTTATCAAATCCAAAATCTCCGGCTCAACAGCACAATTATAAATGTCCGTCCTACCCTTAGCCAATACGGCACTTAAGATAGTATTTTCTGTCGCACCAACGCTAGGATAGCGTAAAAATATCTTAGCTCCTCGCAATCCATTTGGCGCACGAGCAATATAGCTGGCCGGTGTGGTTTCTATCTCAGCGCCCATCTGTGTTAACGCAGCGATGTGCATATCAACCGCCCTGGGCCCAATTTTATCTCCACCCAAGAAAGGAACCTCTGCCTCCCCCGCTCGAACTAATAATGGCCCAAGAGCCAAGATTGGTATGCGATTACGACGGCTCAATGAAGTAACTTTAGCGTTTTTAATCTCTGGGGTGTGAATATCCAAAACATTATTTTCTATTTTGATATTGGCCCCAACGCTTCTACAGAGCTCGGCCGTAATTTCCGTATCACCAATAACGGGAAAATTTTCTAATTGGCATGGCCGATCAGTCAAAAGCGAAGCCACCATCATTTTGGTGGCTGCGTTCTTGGCTCCCATAAGATCGATGGCGCCGTTTAAAGTTTTATGGCCGGAAATAGTAAAATTCATGAGATTTATATCATTCATCGTAACTCTAAACATGCTTAAACTCAACTGAATAAAAATATCCGCTCATCATGATGAGCGGATATATAATCTATTAACTTCTAGATTGCTCCCATCGGCGTAGGCCATCTTTGTTCGGTTCGGTGAGCTTGGCAACCGTTTCGGATATACGATTTATGAGTTCGGTGGTGCTTAGCATTGAGGCTAATTCTTTGAGCATTTCTTCGCTGCGGCCCTTTGTACGCAAGATTATCACCATTATATCCGCCAGGTCATTATCTTCGATTAGTGTGGGCTCGGCTTTGAGCAGGGCGGCTAGCGACTTAATAGATTCCATCGGGTAGATGTGTAACATCTGCATGAGAATTGTGACGCGCTTGGCCGATGAACTAGCATCGTTAACCGCGCTTACCCACCAATTCGCGCCGGATAGTAGCTTCGGAGGAGCATTGGATAAGGCCGAAAATACTGCCCTATAAATATCATCATTCAGCGCAGTATTGTCTCTAGAGTGATTATATACAATAGCTCGCAAACATTGATGAAAGCTACGATATAAAACATCGCTCTGCGATTTATGGCAAACATTATGACTACATAAGTGAATAAATGCTAGGAGTGCGTCATCTGTAAAGTTGGGCGTGGTGGGTATGACGACGGCCTCAAGGACTACATTTATGCGTCTAAGTTCAGGAATTAGCATTTTTTTGGCCCATTGAGGATTTTGCTCTACTGCGCATCCAACCATATCAAAGCAGTGACTGTCACAGCGGACATCATTTGATTCAGTAAAACGAAGTAATAAATCTTCATAAAGCTCAAACGGATCTAAATTGATTAATTCTGGTATTGTGCTGGCTGGAATCCCGATCCTTCTTGCCATAATCGCCTCCGCTATCAAGAGAGCTTTGTTTCAAATAACCAGATGTATTATAACAAATAACAATGCTTATTGTCCAGTGCGTGCGCTATGGCAAATAAAAAACTACTAATAGAAAATTAGTAGTTTTTGTCGCTTAGTTTAAAAACTTTTTAAAATCACGGCCCAATCATCTGCCAAACCTGGCATGTTGAGGCGATCAATTGAATTGTGCTGCCGTTAAGTCAACGACGTAGACGTGATTGACCCAAAAACCAAATCATTAACAAAAAGATGGCGCCAGCAATATCTAATACCAAATCCAATAAAGTATCAAAGAGTGTTATTATATCTCCGCCCCACCAAAACAATGCGTATTCATATATTTCCCAGCCGATGCCCACCAAAGACACAACGCCCACAGTAACCATTGAAATAGTTAACCAGTGCGTGCTGGTTAACCACTTTTCTTTGCGTGTTTTTAGCCAATAAAATAGTGTCGCCGCTATCCATAGGCCGCCCATAAAATGCATAAGCTCCTCCAGCCAATAGTTGTCCAATAAAAAGCCAGAGATATTGCCCCATATCTGCAAGACGGCGATGATCAATATCAAGATGAGGGCAAAGAATTTTGAAGTTAAGATGTTGGCCATATCTATATATTTAGTACAACGTCCCGCCGAAGCGGGACGTTTTTTTTATCACTTTAACGTTTAGCCCACTGTGGAGCTCGACGAGCTTTCTTCAAGCCATACTTCTTCCGCTCTACCATGCGAGAATCACGAGTTATAAAGCCCTCTTTGCGCAATCTCTTTTTTAAAGTCTCATCTAATTTAACGAGTGCTCGCGAAACTCCATGTCTGATCGCCTCAGCTTGAGCATTCACGCCACCGCCTTTAACAGTAGCTATTATACCCATTTCCTTGCCAACCACTTTTAGCGGCTCGGCGATAATGTGCTGGTGATTTGGGACTGGGAAATAAGTCTTAATATCTTTGCCATTGATAGTGACACCTCCATTTTTTACAAAGAGCTTTACTCTCGCCACTGCGGTCTTTCTAGCGCCACGAGCATAAAAATAACGCTCCTTGGAAGCACTTGGCTTGGGACTGGCCTCCTCCTTAGTAGTTTTGGCAACTTTAGTAGTCTCAGTAGCTTTCTTAGTAACCATATTATTTTTCTATAGTTAGGCGGTTTAATCTTTTCTGGCGCAGACGGTTCTTGGGCAACATGTTAAAAACAGCCAACCACAAAACTCGCTCAGGCTTTTCTGCGAAAACAGCTTTAAATTTTATGGTTTTTAAATGCCCTATATAACCAGTATGACGATAATAAACTTTCTGCTCCGCTTTGCGGCCAGTAACTATAAGCTTAGAGACGTTTTTTACTATCACTCGGTCAGTACCAGGTAAGCGCGGCTCATAATCCGGCGTCAATTTGCCTTGCAAAATAATAGCTATCTGAGACGCTAATCTACCCAATTTTTGATTACTGGCATCAATTACGTGCTCCATATTATTTTACAAACTCGATAGTAGCTAGCGACGCATTATCACGTTTACGGGTAATGGCTTTTTTTGTAATTCGCAAATAACCGCCTTTTCTTTCTTTGTAGCGCGGCGCAATTTCATAAAACAACTTTTCAGCTGAAGCTTTTGGCAGCTTTGCCAACAAAGATCGGAAGCCAGCTAAATGCTGTTTTTTGGCAACACTAACTAGGCGCTCAACCATTGGTCGCATTGACTTAGCTCTGGCAACCGTTGTGTCTATCGATTCTTTGGTTATTAAATTATGAGCCAGCCCCTTCATAAATGCTACGCGCTGACCTTTTTTGCGACCAAACTTGCGAATCATTATTTTTTAGCTTTGGTTTTAGTGGCGGTCTTTTTTGCTTTAGTGGTTTTGGCCTTGGCTTTAGGCTTTGACTTAGCCACCGGAGCGTCTGAGATTTCAACCTCTTTTACCTCGACTTGTGACAATCGAGCAAAATGATCTTGCAGAATATTGCTAGCCTTCCTTAACGCAGACGATGGCGTGATACTGCCATCCGTGCCGACTACCAAGCGCAAACGGTTATAATCAGTGCGATCACCGACACGCATGTTTCCAATGGTGAAGTTTACTTTGGTAATTGGTGAAAATATAGCATCCAAAGCGATGACTCCAATAGGCAACTTTTCAGTCTTACGAACTTCTACTGGCACATAACCCAATCCTTTTTCCACAGTTATTTCCATTTCCAATTCGGCCGTTTTTGATGTCAGAGTGGCTATGTGTACATCCGGCGTTATTAACTCCACCTGTGCATTAGTCTCTATGTCAGCAGCTGAAGCTTTGTTTTCGCCCTTAACCTTAAGCATTAAAGTTTGCGGCTCATCAGTATGAATACGAAAACGTATTTTCTTTAAATTAAGGCCTATCTCCACGACGTCTTCCATAACGTTAGGGATGGTGCTGAATTCATGGCCAACGCCTTTAATCTTAACCTGTGTTATAGCGGCGCCTGGCAACGATGACAACAGAGCGCGCCTCAAAGCACTGCCGACAGTTATGCCATAACCGGTATACAAACCTTCAATTTCAAAAACACCCTCGGTGTCAGTCTCCGAAATCTTTTTAATAGAAACGCTGTCGCTTAAATATTGATAAACCATAATGTTGTTAAGTGTTTAATGTTAAATGCGGACTAGGAATTATTATATCATTATTTGGAATAATAGTCTACGACCAAATTTACGTTGAACATGATGTCTAGATTCTTGGGCTCAGAAACTACCTTGCCCTCTAATTTATCCGGATCAACGCTCAACCATTCTGGCGGCTGATAATTCTTGAGGCTATCAGCTAAATCTTTAAAAACCGGGTGATCTTTGGAGGGATGATGAATGCTTATAATGTCCCCAACCTTCACAGCACATGACGGGGCTGTCGTCTTCTTGCCATTGAGTGCTATGTGGCCATGGCCAACCAACTGGCGCCCCACCGAACGAGAAGGAGCAAAGCCCAATCTGAAAACCACATTATCTAATCTTTCTTCAAGCAAAATCATAATCCTTTCTCCAGTGGCCTCTGGATTTTTCTCAGCCTTTTTGAAAATCTTTTCTAAATAAATATCTCTGACGCCATAAGAGAATTTAATCTTTTGCTTTTCGGCTAACTGCTGTCCAAATTCAGATAATTGCCCGCGACGCCTTTTACCATGTAGCCCTGGCTTATTGGGACGTCGAACCGTAGCACATTTAGGCGAAGCACAACGAGTCGGCTTTAAAAAAAGCTTTGTGCCTAACGATCTTTCTCTTTTTTCTCTGGTATCAAACATATTTAAATAGATATGAATTATACTCGCCTTACCTTCTTTGGTCTAGGGCCATTGTGAGGAATTGGAGTTACGTCTCTGATAGCCGACAGATTAAACCCATGGTTGGTAAGCGATCTAACTGCCGAATCACGACCACTACCTACGCCACTGACATACACCTCTACATTAAATGGGCCAGACTTTTTGATCTTTTCTGACAACGTAGCCACCACCTTAGAAGCCGCAAACGGAGTGGCTTTTTTGGGACCAGCAAAACCCAAAGCACCGGCTGAGCTCCAAGCTACCATATTCCCCTTATCATCAGTAATACTAATCATAGTGTTGTTATAAGAAGCTCTAACATACACCCGCCCATTCTCGAATTTTTTGGCCCCAGCTTTAGCGGCGCTACTCTTAGAAATAACGTTTTCTTGGGCAGCACTCTCCTTAAGAGCCTCTTCAGTTGTTTGTTGTACAATTTTTTTCTTTCCCATGTTACTTCAATGATACTTTCCTCTTACCGCTACCAGCAGTCTTACGAACATTACCGCGAACTGTGCGCGAATTAGTCCTAGTGCGCTGCCCCCTAACAGGCAAATTACGAGCATGACGCGCACCCCTATACGACTGCAAATCCTTTAGCGTATTAATGTTTTGTTTAATGATTTGTCGCAACTCGCCTTCAACTTTGTACTTTTTCGTAACTACTTCCGTAATCAGGTTGATCTCGGCCGCATCTAAATCCTTAGCTCTTTTTTCTGGAGCTATTTTAGTAGTTTGCAAAATCTTTTGCGACAAAGTCGGCCCAATGCCATAAACATAAGTCAGGGCAATATCAATTCTTTTATTATCTGGTATGTTAACGCCTATAATACGCATAGTATTCGCTAATAATGCTAATTTGTGATTACTCTAAAGCCTTCTAACTATTCTGCCACGATCTTCATCGTACTGACTCATCTCAACAATAACGCGATCGCCAGGAATAATCTTAATACGATACATCCTCATCTTACCAGAAGGGTGGGCCAAGATTTCCTTCCCGCCATCGAGCTCGACCTTAAATTTGGTCTCTGGCAAAGACTCGATTACCGTGCCATCTATCTTCTTTATGTTCTTATCAGCCATTTAATTAGATATTATAGCCCTAGGCATATATGCATGTCAACCCCGTGCATACTTCGATATATTAACCATTATGCCGCCCATTGTCATAAATATAGCTAACGCCGTCCCGCCGTAACTGACGAATGGAAGGGGCGTGCCAGTCAAAGGAATAAGGCCAGTCATGGCTGCCATATTAACAAAGGCCTGAATAGCCAAGACGGAAGCAAACCCGATAAGAATTAGCTTGCCAAACATGTCCGAAACGGTTTTCGTCAGCAATAGTATTCTCACAATGAAGAATATAAGCGCCCCGATAAACACACCAGCGCCCACAAAGCCAAATTCCTCGGCCATAACAGCAAAAATAGAGTCGCCTATTGGCTCGGGCAAGTAATGTATTTTAGTTGTTGATTGCCCATAGCCAACACCCCACAAACCTCCAGAGCCAATAGCAATTCGGGCCTGATTTAATTGATAGCCGCCAGCCAAAAGATCAGCTTCGGGATTTAAAAAAGTGGTTATTCTATTTAACCGGTATGGCGTAATATATATGATAACTCCCAAAATCATAGCGCCTACTAATATGGTAGATAAAATGTGCGATAGCTTAGCTCCACTCACAAAATAAAGGATCAATGCCACCGACATCAAAATAGCTACCGAACTGGTAGATGGCTGTTTTATCAACAACCCAGAAACAACACCACAGACTATCAAAAACGGTACGAAGCCACTCCAAAAGGCCTTAGATCGACGCAAGTTATTGCTTAGCCAAGCCGCCAAATAAATCACAAATGTAATTTTCAATAATTCGGCCGGCTGAAAACTTATCGGCCCTATGTTTAGCCAACGCTCCGCCCCACTGGCGCTAACACCTAGCGGCGTGAAGACCAATACCAACAACAAAATCGAAAATAGTAAAAGAAAAATAGCTATTTTTTCGTAATAACGATAATAAATACGGCTGGCTATCACAAAACCAATCAAGCCAATCAAAAAGCCAAATAGCAACTGATGCTTCAGATAATAGTAACTATCATCAAATTTAACCTTACCCAGATAAGAAGACGCGCTAGATAGCATGACTAGCCCGAACAAAACCAAAAAAGCCAAGCCGGCTATAATAAGATAATCTGGGCGGCCGGCAGCTTTGACTCCTCTAGGCATCGCTATTAATTAATCTCGATGCTTTAATACTTTGCCGGATAATGTCTCTTGCAATTGACCGTCCCTGACGGCCAATTGGCCGTTTACCAAAACATTAACGATCTTATTCTTATTAAACATCACCAAATCAGCAACATTGCCCTCTTTAACCAAGCCACGCTTGGCCAAAGAAAACTTTGTGGCCGGCGTAAGTGTAATCTTTTTGATAGCGGCCTCCAAAGAAATTTTGTCTGATTTCTGTGCTATTTCTAAAAATTTGGGAAAAGTATTATAAAACCTCTCATGCTTTAAAATATCGGCTTTATCGGGCAACCCGGCGCCATTAGAGGCCACTAGTGCGCTACTTGATAGCAAGCTATCAATAGCCATATCTGGGCTAATATTGCGATAAAACATAACAGATTTTAAATTGGTCAACTCCATCAATTTTAACAACGCCTCTGGCAAGCCCAACCCCTGAACTTCAGCAAACTCTGTCAAAGTTTTGCCTTTAAGATGCGGGGCTTCTTTAGCACGAGCTATAATCAAATCACCAGCAACATAAACCATTTCTTTGATCAATCGATCGCGCTTTTCTTTAGATTGAATATTTTTAAGCATTACTTCCGCTCCCCCATCTTGAGCCCATTGGGGCAACAAAGTATAAATTGGCACCACGCTTGTATCAAAAGGGTAGCCATCGAAATGTATGTCTAGTTCTCGCCCAGCTTGTTCCAGCAAATTCAACCCTTCTTTAAAATTTTCTTCGAACCCAACCAACGGCCGCAAATGACTTATTAAGACTTTGACTTTAGTGTTTCGAGCAATTTCTATCGCTTCTTTTATGGACATCACTAGATGATCACGATCATCTCTCAGATGCGTCGTGTAAACACCTTCGTGCTTAGCCACCACCTCAACTAACGACTGAACTTCATCTAAGGACGCTGATTTGGCATGAACATAGCTTAAGCCGGTAGATAGACCTAATGCCCCATCTTCCATGCCCTCTTGGATCATATATTTAAACACTTTCAGCTCTGACTCAGTAAGCTCCCGCATCTCTTCGCCAATCAGGGCGCGCCTAATAGTTGAGTGGCCCATCAAGGTGCCAAAGTTAACCCCTAATTTTATTTGATTTAAGATTTTTAAAAACTCGGCCACAGTGTGCCAATTTACATTGACCTGATTGATGTCGCCCCATTTTTGGATCGATTCCAGAGAACCATAAATTAATGGCGCCAGCGAAGAGCCACAATGACCACCAATAATAGTGGTCACCCCTTGAATAAGAAAGTCTTTCTGTTGAGGATTAGTAAAAAGCGAAAGGTAGTGATCCGAGTCAGTATTAACATCAATAAATCCCGGAGCCAAATTATAACCTAAGCCATCGATAACTACTTCGGCCTGTTTAGTGGCTAGATTACCAATGGCCGAAATTTTGTCGTCTTTTATTAATACGTCTGCCTTATAGGCAGGCTGGCCCGAGCCATCAATTATGTTCGCCGATCGAATAAGAATCATTTAATTAAATTATATCACAATCAGCCAAGCGTCAGAACAAAAACCTGTTTAAGAAAAAGATGACTAGTCCCAAAGTGGCAAAAACGGCTGATATAATCCAGAAACGCATAGTAACCTTAGTTTCGTGCCAACCGATGGCCTCAAAGTGATGATGTATGGGTGTTGATAAAAATATTTTCTTGCCACGAAGCTTTTTGCTGGACATCTGTATAATAACCGACAAAGACTCAACTACTAAAATAATGGCGAAAAATGGCAACAGCAAAGTAGTGTTAGTTAACATAGCGATTACGCCCATGGTGATTCCCAAGGCCATCGAACCAGTATCGCCCATAAAAAATCTGGCCGGATAAATGTTAAACCATAGAAAAGCCAGCAATGCTCCAACGGTCACGCCACTAAATACTGCCAAATCAAAACGGCCTAAAATAAAGGCCACCACTGTTAACGCAATAAAAGCGAACAACATCACTCCGCCCAAAAGACCATCTAAGCCATCTGTCTCATTAGCCGAAAAAGCGCTAGCAACAATAATAAACATAAAGAGCGGAACATATAGCCAATCAATTCTGATATTACCTAAAAACGGAATATTTAAAATATCCCAATCTAAACGATAGTAAAACCAGAGTGCGCCCACCAAAGCCAATAGAATATAGACCACCACTTTCTGGCTCACCCTTAAGCCGCCACCTTTGGGGCCTATTTTAAAGACGCCCAAAAGATCATCGGCTAACCCCAAGATGGCCGCTATGAACATAGCCGCCAATGGTAAATAAGTTTGAGCTCGATCAATAAAATTTAACTCGCTCCAAAAACCGTTGAATATATTAGATAATGCCCAAAAAACCAGCGCCAATCCCAAAACAGTCAACCAAATAATGGCACCCCCCATAGTCGGAGTCCCCTCTTTTCCCTGGTGCAATTTATTGAATACCGGCGCAGCTTCGCTGGTGCGGATTTGTTTATTCAAATTAAAACGATAAAGCAGCCTGCCTACCCAGGGCGTAATAGCTAAGGCCACTAAAAAGGCCAGCATTGACGATCCTAAAACTCTAATGACTTGTAATATTTCCATAGTTTTTCTGTCTCTCCAAATCTATCGTCAGCGCCGAGAACTATAATTAAAATTATATGCCCTTTGCTAGAAAAAAGGGAGACCAAGTTGCCGCTTGATTCGTCTAAGTAGCCCGTTTTACCTCCAATAAAATCACTCCGACCAGCAAAATGATTTATATTGTTAAGAGTTTTCTTGCGCCCCGAAATTGTATCGGTAATTGAAATGGTTCTTTGGGTGCTCCACTTAAATATCTCCGGATGGAAGCGATAAATATAAAGCACCAACTTGCGAATATCCGGAGTCGTTGATTGGTTCGCTAGGCTTAAGCCGCTAGGGCCGAACAAGCTCGTCCCGGTCATATGTAATTCAGCCACCTTAGTTGACATGGCCTCAACAAATGCCAATCTGCCACCGGGAAAAGATTCAGCTAAAGCAGTGGCGGCATCATTACTAGAAGTAACCATCATGGCTTTTACTAAATCGCTTACCGAAAACTTTTCTCCAATATAAAAATTTCCGGCTAAACCTTCCGTAGCTACAGCGCTTTCGCTAATCGTGATCTGATAATCACCACCCAACCCTTCTAGGGCTACAGTTGCTGTTATTAATTTGGTCAACGACGCCAATGGCCACCGTTGATCCAAATTCAAAGAAAAAATATCTTTACTAAAGCTTAGATCAGACATTAAAGCGCCGGCGGAGGCGATCTGAGGTTGAGGGGCAAAATTAACCAAGATTATCGGCGGCGGCAAGATAGCAGCAACTAACTCAGTATTGGTTTGGGTATAGGGATTGGTCTGTGCGATGTCTTTGGGCGCGCTATCTTCAACCCCAGACACTAAGACAGCCACCAAAACAACAACGGCGAATACTAAACTCAAAATGTGATTTTGGCGCGTCATGTAAATATAATCTTAAAAGCTTCTTAATTTGGCGCTTGCTCATCTTCGTTTACTGGCGAGGCCGCCTCAACATCTGAAACTGGAGGGCCCTCTGGCTCCGGCTGGCGCAATGTTTTGATTAATTCTTGAAATTTATCATATTCTGGTAGATCTTCGCGTTTATTAATGCCTAAATGTCTGAGAAATTCAAAACTAGGGTTATAGATAAAGGCGTTGGACCTTTTCGGATCGCGACCCCTTTCAATAAGCCCACGGATTAATAAATTTCTTAATATAAAAGTGGAGTTTACGCCTCTAATATAATCTAATTCAGCTCTAGAGATTGGCCCGGTATAGGTTATGATGGCCGCAGTTTCTAGTGCCGCCGGAGTTAGCGTTTCGTTAACCGCTTCTTTTATTATTTGCTCGGCGATATTAGTGAATTCGCCTCTGGTAGTAAGCTGTGCCCGCTCCCCCTCAATCACCAAACCAAGGCCGCCAATATTTTTATTCAATTTATCAGCCAAAGACTCCACTAGCGGCCCGACTTCGCTCTCTTCTATTTTCAATATTTGAGCCATTTTACGAAAAGTCATCGGCTCTCCATAAATAAAAAGTAGCGCCTCCAATTGACCAACTAAATTATTATTATCTTCCATTTTTTTGTTAATGACTATTACTAGCAGCATCTCTCGGGTCTTGCTTTCTCAAGATTATATCACCAAATTGGCCGCTTTGCTCAACTTTTATTATTTTGCTTTTAGCTAAATGTAATAAGGCTAAAAACAAAACCACGATCTCTTGTTTCGACTTAGATTGAGTCAAGGATTTAAAACTATGCTCCATAGCTGTCTGAAAACGATCGATCAGTTCCTGCATCTTTTTTTCCAAGCTAACAATAGTCCTTTTTATCTTCTGCGTCGCATCTGGCAAAAATTCTTTAAGCTCATTAAACAATCTACCGATGCAGCCAGCCATATCATCAACGGCTAGATTTTTTGGTGGATAAAAAACGCTGGTATCACCAACCAGTGACAACAGCGGCCTCGCCAGCGCAATATTTTTTCGTGACCATAGCTCGCCAACATGTTGAGCAGCTTGTTTAAACTCTTTGTATAATTTAAGGCGCGCTTCCAGGTCGTGGATGTTAGATTCCTCCTCTTGCGTGAGCTCCAAAGATGGTAATAGAGTTTTGGATTTTATTAAAACTAGATGTGATGCCACCACCAAAAAATCGGCTAAAAGATGTGGATCGCCCTCTTCTTCAAGAGTCTGCGTATATTTTATAAAATCCGCAGTTACCTCGGCAATATTAATAGTCGTAATCTCTAATTGCCGCTCTTCAATAAGCTCCAATAATTTAGCCAATGGTCCGGTGAATTGTTCTAATTTAACTTGATACGTCATTTTCTTGAATTGTTTCAGGGCTGGTAGTCGCTGGCTCGGGCCTCAAGCCATCGGCCGTATAGATATTAGACGCATTCCACATCATCCAGCCGCTCATTAATTCTGGCGTACCGACAGCAGCATCCTCCCAAGCCTTAATTTGTGCCCTTACTTTTTCAGCATCATAATCAGCCCCTAGATCAAAATCTTGCAACCAAGGCCGCAATGTTGCCACCGGCGTGGTTGTGCTCTTAGCGGCGAAGGCAAGCGTTTTGGCAATAGCCGAATCCATAGAATTTTTGATCACATCATATGGATGCTCTGCCGGCTTGTCAAAGCCCAGGTGCCCCTTAACATAATGAGACGGGTAAATCATAGGCGCTATGGCGTCGAAATATGGCATGGCATTTTCGATTATCTGGCCTATGCCCAAATCATCATTGTGCAATGTCGTGTAACCAAAAAAATCAGCCGACATTTTCGCCGTAGGCAATTTATAGCGCAAATATTCAAAAAACTGCCTTATTACTTCAGCTCGCGGAGTACGCCCATCCCAATGTGTATAAATAATATCATTCATATCGCCATCTGATGGAAATCTAATATAATCAAAGTTTATTTCATCAAAGCCTCGATCTAAAGCGTCTTGAGCAATAGCTATATTGTAATCCCAAACCTCACTAGCCGATGCATCCATCCAAGTCTGACCTTTACGGTCCTGCCAAACACTGCCAGTGCTAGAACTATGTACTGCTAAATCAGGGCGCATTTTAGCAAATTGAAAATCTTGGAAAACTGAAATACGTGCGATTACATAAATGCCATTATCATGTAATTTTTTTATTAAAGCGTTTGGCCTAAGAATGCGCTGTTCGCTAGCATTATATTCCTTAACTTTTTCGATGTCGGTATGATAACTCACAACGCCGGTGTAATCTTTCACATCAATAACTAAAGCGTTGGCTTTAGTGTTGGCAATAAGATCTAGAAAATAAGCCATCTTTTTCGAACTCCCGGCTGACCAAGAGGTGGCATAAAGGGCTTTTATCACTTCTGGCGGATTTGCCAGCGGTAACTGTGGCCCGATGTCATTATTAGGATTGGGGTCCTCTACTGTAGTTTCGGTCGGCAAGATGGCGTCTTGAACCAAGGCCAGCTCAATGGCTCGATCTTGGCCTAAAAATAAAAAAAGCCCCGCTAGCAACAGCAATGGAATCGCTATAAATAACCAAAGTTTCCGAATCATCACTATTATTGTAGCTAAAAGTTACGTATAATCAAATCTATGCTGGCAATATACAGAAAATATAGACCCAAACTTTTAGGAGATTTATTAGGCCAAGAGGATATTGTTGCCGTTTTAAAGAATGCCGCCAAGAAAAATAAACTTGCTCATGCCTACTTATTTTCAGGACCGCGTGGCACTGGCAAAACTACTGCCGCCAGATTAATTGCCAAAATAGCCAACTGCATTACTAGAGCCGAGAAGCCGGCTTTCCATTCCACAGGAGAGCCATGCAACAAATGCGCCCGCTGCCAAGCCATAGATCAGGGACGAGCGCTTGATGTAATCGAAATAGATGCAGCCTCCAATCGCGGCATCGATGAAATACGCGACCTGCAAGAAAGCGTCCGCCTATCCCCTACTTCATTCCCATACAAAGTATTTATAATCGATGAGGCGCACATGTTAACTGGGCCAGCTTTTAACGCGCTATTAAAAACCTTGGAAGAGCCACCTGCCCACGCCATATTTATTTTAGCCACTACCGAATATGAAAAAATCCCCGCAACCATTTCTTCCCGTAGTCAGAAATATCGTTTTCGCAAACTGGCCATCAACGATATTATCAATAAACTTAAAAAAATCGTCGCCGCTGAAAAACTAAAAATTGACGGTGACGCCCTCGAATTGATAGCAGCAGCAGCCGAAGGAAGCCTGCGCGATGCCGAATCGCTCTTAGATCAAATAACATCTTTAGAAGAAGGCGTGACCGTAGAAGCTGTGGAAAAAATCATTGGTAAAACTGGAGCTCTGCTCACTGGTCAATTAGCCGGCCTAATATTGACATCTGACTTGCCAAAAACATTAGACACTCTAGCTAAAATAAACGACCAAGGCTACAACCTGGTAGACCTGACAAAGGAACTTATACATTATTTTAGGCGCGCCATTAGCCTTAAATCTGACCCTGAACTAGAAAATGTTTTCAAACGAGAGTTAACAACCAAAGAACTCGAACAATTAAAAAAGCACAGCGAATTAATCGATCTCCATAAGCACGTACCACTACTCCGCTCACTGATTCGTGCTTACAGCGAAATGCGCTACAGCCCATTTGCTATCGTGCCTCTGGAAATAGCTTTAATTGAAAATTTAGTTAAGAAGTAAATATGTTTTTATCCCCATCAAGCTGATTAGTGTCAGCGACAATGATGTATAATAAATACAAAGGTCCTTTAGATTTCTAACTAACTATATTATAAATATGATTGGATTGTATAAAAATCGTTTTTTCCTGCCCGTAGCTATAGCCCTGTTGGGTGTAGCGATATTATTAACTCTGGTAGTCGGCAGTGCCAGCGGAGAATCGCCTTCGAGAAAAATCGTTGTTTTCGAAAGTGGTGTGGACCGTGACGCTGCTCTGGCGGGTCATCAAGTGACCAAAGTTAAGGGCTTGCCGATTATTAATGCTGCCGTGGTAATTGTCCCTTCGGCCGCTGCCGAGCGTCGTCTCAAAAATCAAGTTGGCGTACTGCGCGTTGACAACGATGTTGTTGTTCATGCTTTGGGCAAGCCAGCGGGTAAACCGGGTGGTGGTGACTCAACTCCTTTACCGCAACAATTAACTTGGGGCGTTGATCGAGTAGATGCCGAATTGGTATGGCCAACCGGCAATAGCGCTGACTTAATTAAAGTTGCCGTTGTAGATACCGGCATTTCTAAAGACCATCCGGACCTAACCGTTTGGGGCGGCGTCAATACTATTAACTCTAAGAAGAGTTGGGACGATGATAATGGTCACGGCTCCCATGTAGCCGGAATTATCGCCGCTAACAATAACGACGTTGGCGTAGTAGGTGTAGCCCATTCAGCTGATATATACGCCGTTAAAGTTTTGGATAGAAATGGCTCTGGTTGGCTCTCCGATATTATTGAGGGTATTCAGTGGTCCATCGATAACGGCATGCAAGTTATCAATATGAGCTTGGGCTCGGCTTCTGACGTCCAGTCATTCCACGACGCTGTTATCGGTGCCCATAACGCCGGCGTGGTAGTAATAGCTGCCGCTGGCAACAATAGTGGCGCAGTCATCTATCCGGCCGCTTATCCAGAAACTATCGCTGTTTCTGCCACTGATCAAAATAACAATCTGGCCAGCTGGTCTAGCCGCGGGCCCGAAGTTGATCTAGCCGCTCCTGGCGTAGGCATCTATTCCACCTATAAAGGCTCTAGCTATGCCACTCTCTCCGGGACTTCGATGGCATCCCCGCACGTTGCCGGATCGGCCGCTCTAGTACTCAATTCTGCTATCGGCAGCTATGACGCCAATAGTAATGGGGTTTGGGATCCAAGCGAGGTCAAGCAAAAACTGCAAGACTCCGCTACTGACCTAGGAGTATTAGGCTTCGACAATCTTTTCGGTTGGGGCTTGGTAAATGCTTATAGCGCTACTCAATAGTTAGCTAGATAGCCTTTGCCATAAACAAAAAAACACCATGCCTAAGCGTGGTGTTTTTTTGTTAGGTCTGTTTATGGATGGCCTACGTTTGCCCAATTTGCAACAGCGCTGTTGCTGGCACTATGTACCCAAACATCTCCATTCACGTCTACAAGACGATTCAAAGCCCAATATGCTATTTGATCTACCGACATTGGCGGATCTATATTAGGCCAAGCAATAGTAGCGGCACTAAGACTATTCCACGTAAGATTAGGGAAGCCCACAGTATAAACACTTCCATCCGTAGTAAGGATAAAAGTTTTGTGCATAAACGCTATGTTGCCAGCGCCAACACGATTGCTAGCCGGACCTTGATAGCCATTTGAATTGCTATCAGAGCTTGCCTGCAAGTCATTGACTCTAGATACCAAATCTAGAAACTGAACTCTTAGCGCCTCAATGGCATCCCAAAGAGCCTGAAATGGCTGACCTTCAGGCGTTGAGCCGTTACTATTATTATTTTCAACGACTTCGGTGTTATTGTTCTGCCTATTGGAATGACGATCACCGTTATTGTGCCTAGCTTCAGCAGAGAATCCGCCAGCTAGAATCAAGCCAATAACCAATGCGCCTATTAATAATGATTTCTTCATTGTTAATTAATTGTTTATTTAATAATATCTAACGACCTTTTAATTAGGGGCATTATAGCAATATCAATATAATTTGTCAAGAGACAATGTGGTTTTTCACCCCTCCAAACACAAATGCCTACCAATGCCATCGTTAGGGCAATGAACAATATTAACGTGCCGATAGGAATGTCGCTTGCAGAATGGGGACTTCCATCTATTTTGACAAAAATCTTAAACAAAGCCGCGATATAGATAAATATCACTTTTTCTTATAAACATAATAGCTTGTTGCGCTGAGCTTGCCGAAGTGCTGCCGGGCAGGGAATCGAACCCCGATACTCAGATCCAAAATCTGATGTCCTACCGTTAGACGACCCGGCAATAAAGAGACGCTCGGTTCACTTTAACAAAATAATCAGAACATGCCAAGCTAAACTCCTTCTTGTCGATAAGATATTTTGCTCATATACTTTTGATATGCGTGAATCTATCGAAAGATCTATCGAGGTTAAAAGGGCGATATTAAATAATGAACAGCTACTAAGCGATTTGGAGCGGGCTATCGCCCACATTAGCTCGGCTTTCAAAGAAGGCAATAAGATTTTAGTTGCTGGCAATGGCGGTAGCGCAGCTGACGCACAACATTTCGCCGCCGAGCTAGTGGCTGATTTCATCAAAGGCCAAAAAGCTTATCCAGTAATCGCACTAACCACAGATACCTCCATCTTGACTGCTTGGAGTAATGATCATGAATTCAATAGCGTCTTTGCGCGTCAAATAGAAGCTTTGGGCAAAAAAGGAGATATATTTTTCGCTATTTCTACAAGTGGCAACTCAAAAAATTTAATTAAGGCAGCAAAACAAGCTAAACAAATGGGCTTTAAAACTATTGGTTTATTGGGTAAGGGCGGTGGCCAACTTAAAGACTTGTCTGATATAGCGCTGATAATGCCTTCTGATAATACACCACGGATTCAAGAAGCCCACATAATGCTTATCCACATCATCTGCGAAGCAATAGTAAAAACTTAAATATTAGGCTCCGAACTTTCTTAATATCGGATTGGCTTTGCGCCCATATGGATAAAGCACAATCTCTTTAGTGTCAAAATCAGCTACGGTGGTGATAATAGTTCTGGAGCCATCTCTCTTGCTAAATGGTCGCCGCAATGGCCCAGTCCAAGTGGCTAAAGCCGATCCGACTTGGGCGTCGGCAGCTAAGCTATCCCCTGCTATCTGCAGACGCTTATCGCTTTTATGAAATGGCAAGGTGTCATCTGCGCTTATCAATGCTCGTCCGCTACGAGCAAAAAGATTGTGAATATAATGATTGCTGTGGCACATCACCGATCCACTTCCGATCTCGATCACGCTAGTTCTCTTTAGGCGCTTCTCTATCGAAAACATCTTCTTGTTTTTAAAATCGCCCACCATGACATGGAAGCCCGAAACAATCTCATAACGGCGCAGTAATTTTATTATTTCTTTGACATTCTTACACTCCAGCAATCGGCGGGCCAAAAAATATTTTGGTACGGCTTTCGGGTTTGGCTTAGACACCCATAAATCATCATAAGTCCAGAATAGGCCGTAATTGTTCCAGCTAATAGCATTGCCGCCCAGTTCGCCTAGGGCCATAAAAGTTTCGTAACTTAAACGGCGCCATTTGTAGCTGACTAACATATAGCCGCCTAATGCCCGCCATTTAAAATCATCTTAATTGTGGATAATATAATTGTTGCCATAACTTCTAACCGCAGCTGTGGTGCAGCCTGAATGGCGGCCCATAACTCCGGGGCAATTCTCCAAAAAAAGGTCATAAAAATCCGATCTAGAACCAATACTAATACCCATTAGCTCGGCCATATAATCAGGGAACTACTTAGCTAGTTTTTGTTCTAAAAATTTAACAAGCCGAGCGTCTTTTTTCTTGGCTCGATTTAATATCTTACGATCAATATCCAACAGTTTTTTTATAGGACCGCGGCCAGCTGTACCGATGGCAAGGCCATTCTCCAAGTGTGAAGCTTTATGAAGCAGCAGCTGACGTAGCATGATGCTCTTATAGCTTCAGATATCTTCTGACAGCTAGGACGCCTGAGGCAGCGCCCAAAAATATTCCGAAAAGTAATTGATAGCTCAAGAATTTCATGAAATTAGCGCTGAAATAAGCCGTCAGATTTATCTCCGGCAATAAAACACTAACGTATGGCTCGGCCAGCAATATCACCGGCACCATTATTATCAAACTTATCACGCCCGCCACAATGCCATAAATAACACCGTTCACGATATGGGGCCCATTAATGAACATATTGGACGCCCCTACTAGGCGCATGATGCCAATCTCATCTTTACTTGAATAAATAGCCAAACGGATTGTATTAAAGGTAACTAGGGTTGCCGTGATAGCCAGAATAATCGTTGCTATCAAGCCAGCCTTTTCGGCCGTGCCCACCATATTTGAAAGTCGATCGATAACCAACCGATTTTGATTATAAGTTACTTTTTCAACTACTTCCGATAGGTTTTTATCATCCAAATAAGAAGCTATAACCGAATAGTCTCTAGGGTCTTTGGCCGTAACATTCAATGATGCCAGCAATGGGTTTTTATCCAACACCTCTAACGATTTAGATATCACCTCATCGTCTTTGTGTCGTTCGCGAAAAAGCTCTAACGCTTTGGCTTGAGAAATATATTCGACATTTTTGACTTCAACTAAACTATGTAGAGCGTCTTGTAGTTGGAGGATGTTGTCTTCAGTAGCAGTATTTTTAAAATAAACGCTGATATCTATTTTATCATTAAGCAACGTTATGACTTCTCCAGTTAAAACATTGAAAATAATCAAGTTGTGAAATACCAACAAAGCCAAAACCATGACTAAGATGGTGGCTACTGACACCCAGCCATTACGCCAAAAAATCTGTATGCCATATTTAATTATTCGAGATAGTGCAGTAATCATGAAAGTAATCACGAATGGCTAACTCACGCCAGGACATATTTGCCCTTAGCTTCATCTCTTACTATTCTACCATCTATCATGGTTATTACTCGCCTGCTAAGTGAGTTAACCACCTGATCATTATGTGTCGCCAAAAGCACGGTGGTGCCCAACTCATTAATTTTAACAAGTAACTTAACTATCTCATCAGCGTTGATACGATCTAAGCTCCCAGTCGGCTCATCAGCGATTAACACCGCCGGACGATGAACCATGGCCCTAGCGATAGCCACGCGCTGTTTTTCACCACCAGACAACTCATGGGGGAAGTTGTGACGCTTATCGCGCAAGCCAACTATATCAAGAACTTGAGTAGCTAGATCTTTTATATCATCTTGGGCGTGTCCATCCACCTCCAGAGCGAAAGCTACGTTCTCATAGGCGCTCTTAGTATCCAAAAGTTTAAAATCTTGAAAAATCATGCCAATCTGACGTCGAATTCGAGGCAACTCCTTGGGCGCAAGCTTATTAACTTCTGCGGCACCGAAAAAAACACGCCCTTTGCTCGGCTTTTCCTCGCCGATAAGGATTCTTAACAATGTTGATTTGCCGGCTCCAGATTTGCCGACTATAGATACGAATTCGCCTGGAGTAACCTTAAAATCTATATCCTCTATAGCTATTGAATTGTTGGCATACGCCTTAGAAACGTTCTGAAAAGCAATCATTAAGGTAATTGTAGCTCGGTTTCGATGAATTTATCAAGGTCGCCATCAAGCACTTTTTCCGGTTGATGTGACACAACTTTAGTGCGATGATCTTTGACTTGTTGATAGGGATGCAAGACGTAAGAACGTATCTGACTCCCCCACTCCGGCTTGACTGGAGTGCGCAAATTTTTTATTTCTTTCTCTTGTCGTTGTTGCATCAGATGGAAAAGCTTGGCCTTAAGTAGAGCCATGGCTTTTTCTTTATTTTGGGGTTGAGACCTCTCGTTTTGAGATGCCGCACTAATTCCAGTTGGCAAATGAACTACTCTAACAGCCGTTTCGCGCTTGTTAACATTCTGCCCGCCAGGGCCGCTAGACCGCGAAAGCTCAATCTTAAGATCTTCAGGGGGAACAGCTATGTTCGCCAACTCCAAGTCCGGCAATTCTGGCAAAACTTCTACTAACGCAAAAGAGGTATGTCGCAACTTTTTAGAATCAAATGGCGATATCCTTACCAAACGATGAACGCCCATCTCCTTCCTCAAAGAACCGTAAGCATATTCACCTCTGATATCAATAGCCCGCTCATCAATAGGCGCCACCTTCCAGCCACGTTTCTGCGCATACTTAATATACATACGTACCAACATGTCAGCCCAATCTTTGGCGTCATCACCACCAACGCCAGGAAATACTGAAACGTGCGCATGTCCTTTGTCATGTTTTCCGCTAAGCGGTTTTAATGGTAAATCTTTTATAATTCTCATGAGCCACCTCCCGGGATCGAACCGGGGACCCCATCTTTACGAAAGATGTGCTCTGCCAACTGAGCTAAGGTGGCAACTCTGCCAAATTCTAACCTTCTTTGGCCACAAGATCAATCAGCCCTTTTATCCAAATCATATTAATTTTATCAGCTATATCCAGCGGCGTAACCCCCATCGTCTCGACAGTTATGCAATGCCCCACTTTCATTCTGTACATCACATCTAACAGGGACCCGTCATGACGCACTATAAACCCCAAATTGTCCGATTGACAGGGAGTGTCATAGCCAGCGTCAATAGACTTATTTTTTAATACCGGCACCAATTTCTCAATTTCTTTTACTATCGGCCCGTAAGGCGCCAGGTCGCCAAAACTATAATGGTAAGCCGACGGTTTGGCATCGGGCGTAATGTAGTCTTGATGTAAATCAACCATGGCTTTTATCTGCCAGACAGGCAGTGTTTTCAACTCTCGATGCATCAGCCTGGCCTCTTCGGTCAAATCCGCCCCCACTCGCTCGTCATCAGAAAAATACCAATGAATAAATTTTTGCCCTTCAGCTAGCTCACCCACCAAACTACCGTCTTCTAATTGATAACGCATGATATCGTCTGTGCCCTGATCGGTGGCATAGTTCAAAATATTATATCGCCTACCGGATTCAAATCCGGACGGGTTAACTAGCGGATAAATAATCACTTTTACGCCACGACTATGGGCATAATCGATTATATCACTGGCATGATTCAAGATAGTCATCGGGCCGGCTAGTTCTTCGCCATGCACCCCAGCGCGTATAAAAATAATCTTATCGTCAGGTTTAATATCCTTAGAGATTATGCGCACAGAATCATAGCTTTTTTCTCCTTCGGTGGTGCCGTATCGCAACGCGCCCCTCTTCTCCCAAACGACATCAGAACGATCGGTTATGGCCACAGCCAAGTTGGCTAAGAAATCTTCAGCCGGCATTTTCGAAAATATAGCCACAATTTTATTATTTATTATCCCGCCCCAAATCAGTGATTATATCCTTTAAAGAAACTATTGACCAAACTGCGTTGACTACCATGAACGGCACGCTATCAAGCAAAATTGAATAGATCAGCAATAAGACGCCCCCGATAAAATTAATCACGTCATAAATCAAACTATCATTGCTCAATTTATGAAATTGATTGAGGAAAAAAGTAATGAGTATTAAAGTCGCCCCAACTGATCCGATGATGATTGTTGTGTCCATTAGATCAATTATAACTCATTCACAATGATCAACCTAGAATAAAAAAGAGGCTCACTCGAGCCCCTTAGAAATTTTATTTACCCACCAGAAATTTAATGATCTCTTCATCGGTGGCGCCTACATCTATATTGAGATAACTTCTAATGACTAGCGCTTGAGCGAGTGAGGGGAATCGAACCCCCGTCTCGACCTTGGGAAGGTCGCATTCTGCCATTGAACCACACTCGCAATCTAATGACACATAACCGCTTTACCACTTCGGCGCCGCTCCGATTCCGGTATCTCGCTCCGGCTCTAATCAATCTCTACCTCACTACCACTCCAGCGCAATCTCGGCGTGAAAATAATAACGCTGGAGTCAGACTTAACCTCTTCAAGCCAAGCCTCAAAATCTATATCTTCTACTAATAGACGGGTCGCCAAAAGCTCACGCTGCGCTTGCGGAATCAAAACCAATTCCTTAAATTCTAAAAAGTTTAGGCCATATAAAGCCAGAGCGGCCTTATCCATCTCTATGTCGCTCATTTTCAAGTCGTATAGCTTGCTAGCAACTAAATTATCAACCTGATCCCCCACCCTTGTTTCCAGCTCATCATGAATCAAAATATTTTCTATAATTTTATCAAGCGTAGCTCGTCGCAATTCTTGATCGATATTTCTAGGCAAGCCCTCTCCGCCCAGTGCTCTAGTGTAATACTTAAAAGCCGCTGCCGAATGCTTTTGCAACGAGCTGGTCATAATCCAGTTAGAATTGACGACAGCGATCGGGTACCAACCTTGCACCGATACAGAATACACCGATAGCCCACCAGCGATTATTGCCAAGAAAATTATATAATATTTATTATTAAACATTTATCAATAATTATTTTCTTTAGGCACGACTATGATCAATTCTTCACCCGGTCGCTTATAATTAAACTTAGATTTAAACTCTTTAGCCAAATTCTCTGGATCGGCAAAATATTCTATATCCGCATCCAAAAGATCGTTATCAATCTCCAGCTCGCCAACCTGCGAATTAACGTCAGATAGCACATTTTTTAGATCAATCCTTTTAGCATTAAGAGTATATACCTGAAAGCCAATTAACAAAAAAAGGGCAGACAGCACTATCAAGATGGCTGTTTTTTTGATTTTGCCTGGCATAATTTTATTATACCCCGAATTTGAGCTCTTGGCTCTAGCCTATTTCTTTAATAATTCCTTAAAGACGTCGGCCGGTATCTTTATTTTAGTTTGAGTTGCCGCCTCCTTCAGTCTTTTCTTGCCTCTTTGCTGCTTCTTCCAAAGCTTCATTTTGCGCGTACGATCACCGCCATAAAGATAGCCGGCAACATCTTTTTTAAGTGCGGCTATATTTTCTCGAGCTACAATGCGGCCACCTGAAACTGTTTGTATGGCCTGCACGAATTGTTGCCTGGGTAACAACTCCTTAAGTTTTTCTACAGTTCGACGAGCTTCGTATTCAATATCCTTTTTGGGCAAGATACGAATTAACCCAGGCACAGCATTTCCGGCCACTAAAATCTCTAGTTTAGCGACATCGCCACGAGCATAGCCAATAATTTCGTAATGAAATGAAGCAAAGCCCTGCGAAACTGATTTTAATCTATCGTCGAGGTCACGAATTAGATCAGACAATGGCAAGCTAGTATTGATAACGATCTTGTTTTTTCTAGTTCCAGTTATCAGATCGCTAAACCTAAAAGATTCTTTAAGTTGTAATATTGCGCCTAAATATTCAGGCGGCGTTACAATCTCCACGCGGGTCATCGGTTCTTCAACGATCTTATAATCACTAGGAAAATCCTTGGGGTTGGTTATTAAAACGCCGTCGACACGATAAGCAACAGACGGAAAGCTATTTACAGTCTCTATCTTAAATTCGCGCACTAGACGCTCGGCAGTTATTTCAAAATGTAGGCGACCCAAAAAACCACCCTTAAATCCCCGACCAAGTAATTCGCTGGCATCCGGCTCGAAAACTAGAGCCGAGTCAGTAAGCCTGAGCTTGCCCAACGCCTGCTTGAATTCGTCATATTGATTACTGTTCTCTGGGTAAAAAGAAACAAAAACTACTGGTCGTGGCTCCAAATAGCCAGGCAGTGGCACTACTCCAGGCCCACCGGTTATGGTGTCCCCAATTTTTAATTTATCCGGATCTTTCAGGCCAGTGGCAATGTATCCTATATTACCGGCCTCGATGCCGACACCGGGCGTAAGATCGGGAGCAAAGAAGCCAATCTCTTTCGCTTTGGCTTTAGACCTTGTCGCCAACAATTCTATATCTTGATTAATGTCAAACTTACCATCGATTATACGCACGAAGGCCATGATGCCTTTGTGTTCGTCGTAAAAAGAGTCAAATATCAACGCTCTGCCAATAGTGGATTTTGACTCTGATGGCGGCGGAACCTCAGCAACTATCCGCTCCAAAAGCTGTGGCGCTCCTTCACCAGTTTTGCCAGAAACTTTCAATATTTCTTCTGGCGTACAACCAATCAAATCTGCTAAATCTAAAATCGTATCTTGTATCTGATCAGGTTGAGCAACGTCAATTTTATTTACAGCTCCAATTATAACTAAACCGGTTTTGCGAGCATTTTCAAAATTAGCCAAAGTCTGTGCCTGTATGCCTTGAGTCGCGTCAACTAAAAGCACGGCGCCCTCAACAGCCTCTAAGGCTCGTGACACTTCATAGGCGAAGTCAGCATGTCCTGGTGTGTCAATCAAATTCAGAGTATAAATTTCATTATTATGTTTATACTGCATGCGAACCGGCGCCATCTTTATGGTTATGCCACGCTCTCTTTCTAGCTCTAACTGATCCAAATACTGCGGCTTCATTAGCCGCTTTTCTACCGTTCCGGTCGCCTCTAATAGACGATCGGCTAGGGTAGATTTGCCGTGATCAATGTGAGCGGTTATTAAAAAGTTGCGTATAAGCGATGTTTTCTCAGACATGATACTCAAGCATATACTATTCTAGAGAATAATAAATATAACGATCCAACTAAAATCCCGCCCCCGATAATCCCAGCTAAAGCTAGGTGGGTGGCTTCAACTTATAACCCACGGGCTATAAGTGATTCAGCCTCCCTGATCAAGATATTTGATCTGGAATCAAAAGGGCGGGATTCAATTTAATTATAACAAGTACAATAAAATTTTAAAGGTGTCTTTTTAGCTCTTTGGCTTTATTAGTAATTTCCCAAGGAAACCCATTGCCGGCTCTACCAAAGTGGCCATAGGCAGCCGTCTTTTGATAAAGCGGGCGACGCAATTTTAGATTCTTAATAATCATACCAGGGCGCAAATCAAAAATTCTATTAACTATCCTGGAAACTTTAGCGTCGTTAAATCTGCCTGTACCAAAGGTATTAATATTAACTGCCAATGGCTTTGCTACGCCAATAGCATAGCAGACCTTTACTTCAACCTTATCTGCTAAACCGGCGGCCACAACATTCTTAGCCGCCCAACGCACGGCATAAGCCGCCGAACGATCAACTTTAGTTGGGTCCTTGCCGGAGAAAGCCCCACCACCATGCGAACCAACGCCACCATAAGTATCAACAATTATTTTACGACCAGTTAAGCCAGCATCACCCTCCGGACCACCGATAACAAATCGGCCTGTGGGATTAACAAAAAACTTGGTTTTGGCATCCACTAATTTCTTGGGAAGGACGGGGAGAATGATTTTTTCAATAACATCTTTCTTGATTTTGGCCGATGAAATCTTTGGTGAGTGCTGTGTAGATATCAAGACCGTATGTATCCTTTTAGGCTTGCCATCAAAATACTCCACCGTCACCTGTGACTTGCCATCTGGGCGTAGATATTTCAAAATTCCTTTTTTCCTAGCTGTAGCTAATCTCTTAGTCAGCTTATGTGCCAAAACTATTGGTAGCGGCATTAATTCTTTCGTCTCTGACGTAGCATAGCCATACATAATGCCCTGGTCCCCTGCCCCAATTTTTTCTGGCGCAACTTGTTTTTTGCCTACACCTTGGGCTATATCCGGCGACTGCTTATTTAAAAAGACGCTCACATTACACCTATCTGCATCTAAGCCATAGGCCTTATTAGTGTAGCCAATATCTCTTATAACTTTTCGAGCTATCTGTTCAGCATCGATTTTTGCCGAAGTCGTCACTTCACCAGCTATCACTACTCGATCCCCAGCTAACAATGTCTCCACCGCAACCCGAGAGAGTGGATCTTGTTTTAAGATCGCATCTAATATGCCGTCAGAAATCTGATCAGCCATTTTATCCGGATGACCTTCAGTAACTGATTCTGATGTTATTAATTGTTTGCCTTTACCTGTTAACATAGTTTTGTTATTTGAATTGATTAATTTGACCCTTTAATATTATAACCAAGAAAAAAATAAAAAGGCCACAGCTTCTTGCTGCAGCAAAATAGTATCAAAAAAAGCCCCGCTAAGCGGGGTTATTTTAGAACATCACGTCTTCTTCGGCACGCTTGTAAGCGTGAATTTCTTTGTCGCTAAACCAGAGATCGATTTCAGTTTCGGCTTCGGCTATATTGCCAGAGGCATGAATCACATTTCGAATCCCTCTCTTTTGGGCGTTAGCCAAAACAGCTGAATCTACCGAAAAATCACCACGAATGGTGCCCATCTCTGCCATAGCTGGGATAGTGTTACCAACTAGTTTTCTAACCATTTCTACTGCGTGCAAGCCCTGGACTACCATCTTTACCATCGGGCCTGAACCCATAAATTCTACTATCCAACCGTGAACCATTTTACCAATCTTTACTGGGTCGTCGGTACCAATTTCTTTTTTGGCGTCTAAGCCATATTTATGGTAGGTGGCCAAAGTCTTGTCGCCCATAGCCTTAAGATTCTCGTCAGAATCCGAATAATGTTTGGCTAGCTCCTCCTTGGTAGCCTGGAACATTTGTAGAGCAATAATTTTAAGCCCACGCTGCTCTATGCGCTTTATAATCTCCCCCATCAAGCCACGCCTTATGCCATCTGGCTTAACAATTACCAAAGTTTGTTCCTCCTTAAGCTTCATTGTTTATTGTATGATTGTATGATTGTACCAATAAATTCCTTATCGTCAAAATAATTTTCTAGATTATCAAAATTATTACCTTTTAATATAGCCACCTTAACGCCTAATTCTTGCGCCTTTTTGGCAGCTATAGGGTCAAATGGAGCATTCATTCCCGGGCTCCAATCATCGCCCACAAGCTTGCGGTAGTCAGCCCAAGAAATTTTATCTATCGGGTTGGCATCATTATGCTCGCGCGGGTCTTTATCGTATACCTGTTCGATATTTGTAAGATTGATGAGATTATCAATGCCGTAATCTTGGCACAACAGAACGGCATCATAATCTGTAGACCAGCCCGGCTTCCAGCCAGCGCCCACTGCCACCGCCTCTTCAACCTTTCTTATAATTTCGTAATTTTTAATAATGAACGGATGTGCGATATCGCGGAAAATAGTTCTTAATAAATGCGCATTCAACCTAGTAGCGTGAATACCCAGCCAATCTAAGTCATCTTTAGTAAGCTCCTGGCCCAGCACTGCCTGGCCGGCATCGCGATAATGTCTGGCCACCGAACCACCACCTACCACAATAAAAAATTGGCGCTGATTGTCCTGCGCCAATTTTTGCCTAATAAATTTATTGAAATTGCTAAGAAACGTAGTATCAATCCCACCATTAGGGACTACCAGACTTCCACCGACAGAAATTATAGTTTTCTTATTTGGTTTGATCATCAACTATTTTCAGATGTAACTCCTTGAGTTGTTCTTCTGATGCCTCCGAAGGCGCATCCATAATCGATGTTTGGCCATTAGAGCTAACCGGAAAAGCGATAACCTCGCGGATATTCTTTTCGCCAGCTAAAATCATAACCAACCTATCAAGTCCAGGTGCGATGCCAGCATGTGGCGGCGCGCCAAATCCATAGGCATTAATTATGTGACCAAAACGCTCCTCTATTTGCTCTGGGGTTAGGCCCATAATCTCAAAAATCTTACGCTGAACCTTAGGGTCAGATATGCGCACTCCACCAGAGGCCAATTCAGAACCATTACAAACCAGATCGTATTGTTGCGCCCGCAAAGAGTCTAAATCTTTTCCTTCCATCAACCTGGCTACGTGCTCGGCTTTTGGAGCTGAAAATGGATTATGAGCAAAAGTATATTTTTTTGTCTCTTCATCTAATTCTAACAATGGAAAGTCCACTACCCAAGCAAAAGCCAAAGTATCGTTGTCATCTTTGTTTTCTCGTAAGTCAAATTTATCAGCGCCAAATTTTTCTATGGCCTGCTCATGAGTAAAAACGGGAAATGGCTTCTGCAAAATCTTCTTGTCACAAGACTCAACTATATAAGCCATAAGGCCCTCAACCATTTCTCTTATATCCTGCTCGTTAGCGAAAGACATTTCCATATCAATTTGCGTATGCTCAAACTGACGATCACCCCTAAGGTCTTCGTCACGAAAAGCATGAGCTAGCTGATAATAGCGCTCAAAACCAGCTATCATCAATAATTGCTTATATTGCTGTGGAGCTTGTGGCAAGGCATAGAACTTGCCCGGCTGTAGTCGTGATGGCACCAAAAAATCACGCGCACCTTCAGGCGAGGACTTTGTTAAAGTCGGGGTCTCTATTTCTACAAAATCATTTTTATCAAGATATTCTCTAGCTAACTTCCTAACTTTGTGGCGCAGGCGTATATTCTTCTGTAAACGCTCACGACGCAAATCAATGTAGCGATATTTCATCCGATTCTCCTCACCGATATCATAACCATCACTATCAACATCTATGGGTGGAGTCTCGGCCTCTGACAAAACCTCAACGCCTTTAGCTAAGACCTCGATTTTGCCGGTAACTATATTGGGATTAACCATATTCTCTGGGCGGGCATTAACTTGACCAATAATTTTGACAACCCACTCCGGTCGCAAACGATCCGCTTGTTCATAAAGCTCTTTAGTAAAAACGACCTGCACCAAACCGGTGCGGTCACGCAAATCAATAAAAATCAACTTGCCGTGATCTCGACGGACGGCCACCCAACCCATCAATTCAACTTCTTGGCCCTCTTTGGCGCTGGAGTCAGCTATAAGTGTTCTCATAATTGCTTATAAAGATTTTATCATAGATGCGGTCAACGATAAATGCTCAGCTTCTGCCCATCAAAAACTAACTTGATAATCCCGGAAGTATCTGTCCTCAAAATCGCCGCACCAGCTTGGGCCAATCTTTGTAGCGTCTGTTTGGTAGGATGGCCGTAGCGGTTTTTACCCACTTCTATCACGGCTATTTTAGGACTAACGGCACGTAAAAAACTTGAGCCACTAGAAAACTTGGAGCCATGATGCGGCACCTTTAGCACTTGAGCGCCTAAATAATCCTTATACTTCTTAACTAACCTCGACTCAACATCAAAGCCGATATCACCGGCATAAAGCGCCTTCAATAATCCATCCTCCAGCATTATCACCAGCGAAGTATCATTTAGCTCATCGCTTTTTAAGTTTTTGGGCGATGGCGACAAAACTTTAATGGTCTTATCAATATATTTTATAACATCACCCTCTTTTAAAGATACGTGGAGAGCGCCGCTTTTTACAATGGTTTTTTCTAAATCAGCATAAGCGCTAACTGTGCCAGGCCGTCCATTATCGATAATTGCGCCGACTTCGTAGTTTTTTAAAACATCGATCAAGCCACCAAAATGGTCTAATTGAGGATGGGTTATCACGATCAGGTCTATGTAGCGATCCTGTAATGGCAATGTCTTTGCTAGTGCGCCCAAAATTTTGGCGTCTGCTCCTCCATCAATCAGAATTTTCACATTGCCAGGCAATCTAATAAGCTGACTATCGCCCTGGCCAACGTCCAGAAAATACAATTCAGTATTATTGATTTGCCCTCTGACAATCGCCTGCCAGATGAACAGATCAACCACAATCAAAATCACTATTACAAATATGCGGTTTTTATTGCTAAAAAACATTGTTTATAAGATTAGCAAAAAAATTAATAATGCCCAGCTCATATACCAATAATGCGCTGGCCGGCCAACTAATCAGCCAAGCTAACGGCCACCAGATCAAAGCTGAAAAACCAATGAAAAACCCCAAGGTCATGGTAATAGGAATAAACTCCAACAATAAAACGTTGGTTAAAATCCCTATTGGAGAAAAATAACTAAAGTGATAAATAATCAATGGTAACACAGCTAATTGAGCTGCTGTAGTAGTCAAAAAATTACGCCTCCAGTTTATAAAACTAGGCTGATCCAACTTGGGGTATCTTTTGGCCAGCCATGGCTGAAGATAGATTATGCCCAGTAAAGCCGCAAATGAAAGCTGGAAGCCTATATCAAAAACCAAAATTTTTGGGTTAATCAATACCATTGCCCCCGCCGCTGCAATAATAGAATTTTTAAGATAATATTCACGGCCGATTGACCCAGCTAATAGAAATATAGCTGCCATGATAGCGGCCCGCACCACCGAAGCCTCCGCACCGGTCATGATAACAAAGCCAATTATAAATAGAGTTGTTAATGGTAATTTCAGTTTTCTAGTTATAGACCAGCCAACCAAAATAAATGCCAAAGCATCAACAATGATAGATATGTTATATCCAGATAGTGCCACTAAATGAGTTGTCCCGGTTATGCGCAGATCTTCTTTAAATTCATCAGAAAATCCAGCCGTTGAGCCCAGCGTTAAGCCAGACATAAAAGATGCTTGATCAAATGGTAGTGCTTTTTGATAATTATCTTGAAAAAAGTTTTTAATTTTAAAAAGGCCGGCAATGATTGGCGAGCCATTATCTTTTGAAATGAGAATTAACTTAGGAAAGCTAATCAAGCCCGCTACGCCCTCTTTGCTAAAATATCCGGCCAATTCTATACTAGGCTTTTTGATTATCCCTTCCATTGACAACCGATCGCCATATTCATAGCCAGGATAGCGACCGGTTGTAATTTGTAGTTTTGTATCACCGTTTTTGATAATAAGCTTCTGGCTTTTGATGCGTTGTTCTGCCTCGATGACTAGCACCTCCGTTTTTATTTTTACACCAAAATCAACAGGTGTCTTGAGTTGGTTGGCGTCATATATAAAATAGTAGGCCGCCCCCAATATCATAAAAAGTCCGAGAATGGCTAAATGGTGCCGACCTAAATACGCCAAAACCAAGAATAAAAGAAAAATCGCCAGAGCGGCGATCAAATGAGCATTAACCAAATTGTTGACCAGGCTAGCAATAAAAACCCCTACTAGAAAGAAGCAAACTGCCCAAAAAAATTTCTCGTGCAGCCTCATTGAGCGAATTATAGCTATCGCTTATGCAAATATCAACTGGCCGATTTTATCACTCCACCACCAAGCATAATGCCCTTGGCATCGTAAAAAACTGCCGACTGACCCAGGGCTATAAATTTTAGCGGCTCGGCAAAAACCAGCTTATAACTTCCAACTTTTAGTTTAAATAGCTCGGCCTTGACCAACGGCTGACGATAACGAATGCGGACCCTAGTGGCTAACGGCCGGCTGCTATCAAAAGCCACTGGATTGATTAAATTCACATCTCCAATAGTTACTTCCTTTCGAAAAAGCTCTGGTGCCTCATTGCCGCTAGCCACGATAACCGTATTTTTTTTAACATTTTTTTCGGCAACATAATACGGCTGTTTACCAGCAATGCCCAAACCATGACGCTGGCCTATGGTATAAAAATGCGCACCATTATGTTCGCCCAATTTTTGGCCAGCAGCATCAATAACAGCCCCCTGCTTGGCTGGAATGTAATCCTGCAGAAAATCCTCTAATGTCACTTGACCAAGAAAACAGACCCCCTGTGAATCCTTTTTATCAGCATTGGGCAAGCCAAATTTTTTAGCTATGTTTCTAACTTCTGATTTTTGATAGTCACCCAAAGGAAATAAGCAGCGCTTCAACTGATCTTGGATTAAGGTCCATAAAAAATAAGATTGGTCCTTGTTTTTGTCAGCTGCGATAGCCAGCCGGTGGTTATTGCCATCAGATGTCAATTTTACATAATGGCCTGTGGCGATATAGTCAGCCCCCATAGACAAGGCCTTCTCTAGAAACAAACCGAACTTTATTTCTTTATTACACATAACGTCCGGGTTAGGAGTAATGCCTTGGCGATAGCCCGCCACCATATATTCAACCACCTTATCTTTATAAGCTTCTTCAAAATCAAAAACATAAAATGGCACACCCAAAACACCCGCTGCCCTGCGCGCATCTTCGGCGTCCTGCTCAGCACAACCGTCTACGTTATAGCACTTCATATGCACGCCAACTACTTCGTAATTTTGTTGCTTCAGCAATGCCGCGGCCACGCTAGAATCAACGCCGCCCGACATCGCTACAAATACCTTCTTGTTTGTCATAGTCAAAATATTATATCTCTTTTTTCTCATCTTGTCACTACAATCTAAAATTCATTAACAAGTCTAACGCCAGTGTTGTATAATAAATAATATGGAAATTTTGGCTCTAACCCTAGATATCATCGGCAAAGTCATGGTGGCATATACGGCCTTGGCCGTACATCATCGCGTACGCAATGAACACAAAATAGACGGCGCTGTTTTTAAGATCATGAAGCGAGAAATGATTGTGGGTGTTTTGGGTATAGCCACAATGATCGCCGGATATGTTTTTCATATAATAAAATAGATTCATACGCAGCAACCCACAATCAGTCAGATTGGCTTAAGTCGTCTTGACAAGCTCTTCGCCAACTAAATAAATATCGCCAGCTCCCATAGTCAAAACCACATCCCCTTTGCGGGCTGTTTTTTTAAGAAGCGTTAATGTGTGACGATTGTCGCCACTGTACAAAGCATCTTTATGATACTTTTTGATAGTTTCGGCCAACTGATCAGAATTCACAGCCACATCTTCCTTTTCTCGAGCGGCATAAACATCAGACACCACAACCACGTCGGCATCACCAAAGCTCTTACCGAAATCTTTCAGCAACAACTTGGTTCTACTAAATAAATGTGGCTGAAAAACACAAATAATTCTTTTCTTGCCAAATAATTTCCGAGCCGATTTTAAGGCAGTTTTTATTTCCATGGGGTGGTGAGCATAGTCGTCATATATCTTTATGCCATTTGCTGTTCTGCCCTTATATTCAAAACGACGCCAAGTGCCGCCATATGATTCCAATGCTTTTTTGGCCTTCACAACTGGCACCGACAACAACTTGGCAGCAGCCCAAGCCGCTTGAGCGTTTTTGATGTTATAGTCGCCCAAAATCTTTAGCTTAAAATTATGAGGCGCCTTAGTATAATCAATTACCCCACACTTAGCTTGTCTAATAACTGCTTTTAAATGTGACGCCTTGGGATCACAAACCAGATAACCATCCTTGGGTATTTTTTTAACAAAATCACTGAAGCCAGAAATCACCCCTTTAATATCACCATAATAATCTAAATGATCATTATCAATATTGGTAATAACCGCTATTTTGGGATTGATATTTAAAAATGAACGTTTATATTCACAGGCTTCCACCACTAAATATTTACTGCTACCACCGACAAAATTAGACTTTTTATCCTTCAACAGACTGCCAACTATAATAGTCGGCGCCTTACCCGCTCCGGATAGAATAGCGCCTAACATGGCAGTCGTGGTTGTTTTGCCATGTGAGCCGGCCACGGCAATAGTATATTTATCAGCCGAGATTTTACCCAACATTTCGGGGTAAGAGCGAATAGCTATTCCTGAACGCTTAGCCTCCAACAACTCAACATTATCTTTGGCAATAGCTGGCGTATAGACAACCAACTCTACACCAGTAGGTAAATTCCTAATATTGTGGCCTATATAAATCCTAACGCCCAGTTTCTGCAATTCTTTAGTAACCAAAGAAGTCGCCACATCAGATCCAGTTACTTCATAGCCACCCAACAACAACATCCTAGCTATGGCCGATACCCCTATGCCGCCTATGCCTATAAGATGCGCTTTCATCGAATTATTTAGCTTTTTCAGCTCTCTCAACGTATTCTCCAGTCTGTGAATTAACTCTTATAACATCGCCCGAATTAACAAATAGTGGAACCTGCACAACTGCGCCAGTCTCTAGCGTAGCTGGCTTACGTCCACCGCTAGCAGTATCACCCTTCTCGCCAGGTGGAGTTTCTTTTACTATAAGATCAACTTTAATTGGCGCCTGAACTCCTATGATGCCGTCTTGAAATTTAATAGCTATCACTTCGCTATCAGGCTTTATAAAATCAGCGGACTGACCCAAAACATCTTTAGCGATAGAAAACCTTTTAGACGCGTCGTCTTTGTCAGAAAACCAATATTCATCCCTATGATTATATAAATATTTTATAGGCTCTTTTTCTATCTCGGCCTCTTCAAAAGTTTCATTTTGATGAAAATTGCGGTCGAGAATCTTGCCGCTAATTAAATTCCTAATTTTGGTTTTGGCTACTGGCTTTCGTTGCTGCATTCGCAAAAATTCATACTCAAGAACAGCATATGGTTCGCCGTCTAAAATAAAAACCGTGCCTGGTTTTAAGTCATTATAAGTCAACATCTTTCAGATTATAATCCGTTATTGCTTCTTCTTCAAGGCGTCTTTAAGAGCGTCTTTTAGCCCCTCGACGTCGGCCTCTGTTCTTGGTGGCTTAGGCGCGCGAGGACGATCCGGTCTGACCACGTATCTTTCTCCATGCTTTAGCTCACCCAACGACACTGTGCGCGGCGGCCTTGTCGGCGCAATCCTTTCTGAGCCTCGAGGTACCGGTGGAGTTTCAATCCTAGGCTCTCGAGGGGCCTCAACTCTAGGCCCAGTAGCTACACTAGCGTCAGTAGTAACTCTGGGCTTTTCTTGAGGCGGTGGGCTACTCTGCTTGGCTTGATAATTGGTAGAAATTTCTCCATTTTTAGCTTTTTCATAACACTCCGAACAAAAAACTGGTCGGCCAGCCACTGGCTTAAACGGCACCTTAGTTTCCTTGGCACAATTAGAACAAGTAGCCGAATATAAATCTACGGCAGATTTTTTAGATTTTTTATTCGGATCATCAGTCGATCCAAGAGAAAAAGCACTCCACTCCTCTATGTCGTCTTCTATCGCCTGACGGGGCTTGGCATACCGACGCCTAGAGCCATCTATTACTTCAGCTACGCTCGCGGCCTCTACTCTCATTTTTAAAGGCGGCAAAGTTGCAGCCGAGAATGGCCGAGAAGTAACTCCATCAACCATCAACTTTAAATAGATCCTATAATTAGGCAGGTTAACTATGTCTTGTATCATAAATTCCGGCTCTAATTCTTTTTCTAAAAATTCGGCATCAGCTGCACCAACTCTAAAGGTAATCATGGTGCCAACGTTGCCAAACACAGCATCCTTCACTTTAGTGGACATGTCGGTAACCAACTGACCGATATATTGATGGGCGATGATTAAATTAAGGCGATATTTTCTAGCCTCTGACAAAACGCTAGCGAATGAATCGGTGGCGAAATTTTGAAACTCATCGACATAAAGATAAAAATCTCTTCGGTCTTCCTCCGGAATGCGGACCCTCTCCATGGCCGAAAGCTGAACCTTAGTAATTATCATCGCACCCAACAAAGCTGCATTATCCTCACCAATACGCCCCTTAGAAACATTCACCAAAAAGATCTTCTGCGAATTCATCATGTCAAATATGTTGATGGTGCTCTTGCTCTGCCCCACTACATTGCGCACAATCGCTGTAGATAAAAATTGACCAACTTTGTTTTGAATAGGCGCTATAGCTTCATTCCTAAACTTGTCCTGCCACTGCTCGTATTCATTGACCCAAAAAGCTTTCACTACAGGATCTTTGAGGTTGCCCACAATAGTTTGACGGTAGGATTTATCAACCAGTAAGCGAGGTATGCCCAAGAGCGTAGTGTTCGGTGTATCCAACAAAGCCAAGATGGCATTATTTAAAATGTATTCCATTCGAGCAGACCAGACATTAGACCAAATCTTTGTGAAAATACCCATCAATCCGGAAGCTACTAAATGCTTATAACGATGATCTGGCAGTTCCAAAACATTGAAACCGATCGGGAACTCGGTATCAGAGGGATTAAAATAAATCACATCCTTTTCGCGGGACTTTGGGATGCTAGACAAGACGCCCTCTACCAACTCACCGTGAGGGTCAACCACACAAACACCATCACCGTTAGAGATATCCTGCAAAATAAGATTATTTATTAAAACTGATTTGCCAGTGCCAGTTTTGCCAATAATATACATATGCTGGCGACGATCTTTCCTCTTGATGCCGAAAAGACGCTCGGCATTACGAAAATCAGTCTTGCCAAAATAGGTAACCTCTTTAGTCTCAACTATTTCTTCTGATCCAAACTCATGAGCCATATATAGAAATTATAGAGCTTTTAACCTCTTTTGAAAATTGATAACAATACATAATTTGAACATCAAAGGGCTCCCATTTCCTTAAGGAAGGCCTCATAAGCCGAAAGTGCTGATTTAGCCGTATTGGCGCCCAAGCTATAGCCAGGTGTGTGCACTAAATTGTTACGCAACAAATGGGCTTGCCACATAGCTTTAAAGCTTCTAACTTGATCTGATTTTATTACCGCAACTCTCTCGGAAAAACTATTGCCCCGATAGCCAGCTCTTTTTAACCAAGCATCAACCAGTGTATCGGCTTCAACAATCGCTAAGCGTAAATTTTCTGGCGTGCCAGCAGCCGCTTTTTCCAAGACGACGCCCCAGCGCTTAATTAGTTGGGGGCTCTTGGCGGCTGTTTTCTTCTTCCTCTTTCTGCCGGGGATAGCCGCCAAACTGACTTTAGACCTTATCGGCCACAATGAGACGACTACATATATAAACCCAACCAATAATAAAACATCCAGAATAATTACTATTGGGGCCACCACCGTGCGCCAGATATAAAGGAAGTTGCTAATCCAAGCCCTAACAGCAGAATGATCGCCAGCTAAAAGCTTGGGGATAAATGGCACGAAGGCTAAAATAGCCAAAATCAATGGTATTGACACCAGATAGCCAAAAGAGACATCGTTGCTTTTTTTACCACCCTTTTTATCGAATTTTTTATCAGCCATAATCTGTTATTTTAACTTTGAAATTTATCCAAGGCGTCATCATCACCAAAAATCTGCAGCCCAGCTGATGGCCCAGCCTTGCGACTCTCGACTCTCTTTATGTGCGGGGCAGTCAAGACTGCTTTGGTGGGTGGGTGGAACAGTGTAGCCAAGGCTTCGGTATTCAATTCAATACTTTTAGAAAGACTATTCCAATTTAAAAAGTGGGAGCTTAAAAACTGACCCATGGCGCTATCCACTGGCACAGAACGATTGCGATAAAAATCTAAGATTCTTTGCTGTCTTAATTTAACTCTAGTTTTGGTAAATAGATGCGGCCAAAACCACACCAGCCCCATGGTTGCCATATCAAAATTCTGGCCAAAAGAATTTAGGTGCAGTGTGCCATATTGATTGAACGCGCCCACCATGGCCCGGCGGATCACCCCCTCGTTAAATATATTTTGTGGCGCCAAATATAGGAATCTGATCGTAACATCAAAGGGCGGTTTACTAAAATTATTTTCCACAGCTTTAAGAACGTCTGTTTCACCAGGAGTTCGAATAGACGGAAATCCTTCGTCCTCGCCCACTCCCTTAGACTGCGGCTTACGCAAGTCAGCCAAAAGATCCTTGTATTTAACATTCCACTTGGTTTCGCTGGGCACCGTCACCATTTGGATACCCACGATCTCTCCTTTCTCTAATTTACTAAGCCCCTCTAAAAAAGTAGACATAGGATCAAATTGCAATTCCTCGTCAGGCGTTTCAAAGTCTTTATATGTCTTGATGGGATAGGCAGCCGGCTTCTTTAGTATCATTTCCGTACCCCAAATATTATAGCCCTTATCGACGGCCTCAATCATGCTCGTTGGCAATCGATTAACATAATCCTCAACCTCAACGATTTCCACATCGGGGTAATATGATAATAACGCCGAGGATATTATGCTTTTGTATTTATGGTAAGTTCGTATATAAAAATGAACTTGGCCACCAAAGCTAACAATTTCTAAAGAAAATGAATGTGGGGTTACGCCATTCCAATACTTGGCCATCGTACTAATTGGGCCGTCGCATAGCGTATGAATCGCAGAAAAAAACTGCTCCATGCCTCTGGGATTTTTAAGAATCTCTCTCGGGACATTCATCTCCAAGAGAACATACTTCTGGTCTCTTTCGTATAAAAGCTGACGCCAGTATAACAAGCTCGTCTTGACCACCGGAAATAATATTATCAAAAACCAGAACCACCACGTTTCCGCCAAAAAAGTAGTCAAAATATTCCAGAATTCAGTTAAGGCGCTCAAAATTGTAATCAAAATCTCGGACATAATAATCTATCTATATCTAATAGTATAATAGATGACGACAGCCCCGCCAAGGCGGGGCTGCTCATTATCTTGAAATGATTAGATTTCTAGGCTTCGCGAATCGAATACCTACCATCCTGTAATCTCTGGAAATGCTTTTTATTTTGCAGATTGATCAATAAGGTATTCTCCTTAAACATCCTCTCCTGCAAAACAAACTTGACTACGTCATTAGAGCGCAATGGACCATGTTTCTTAATGAAGTGTGATATAACCTCCTTAGCTGTGCCTGGTAAAAGACCCAATTCTCGCAAGCCATAAGTGCCACGCCCAACTAAAACAAAACGATTGTCCTTTATTAATTCGTTGTGCACAGTCTGAGCGTTAGTCCTTCTGTTAGATTTACGATGCTTATCGATTGCAGTTGCTAGCTCAGTAAAATGTAGCGGCTCTTTCTCTCTTTGTAAAATCAAATAAGCCCACTCTCTTGAGTTTTGTGGCATAATTTCCGGCCACTCACTCAAGCCAAACTTGCCAAATGGACTGAAGGCAAAGGCCTTAGATACCAAAACATAATTCAAATCCTGACCACCCTTAGGGCTATAACCAGCGTCCTTGTTATTTTTTAATTGAGTCTTCAATCTACTCACAAAATCGACAGCCTTCTTTTTAGAAGCGTTGTCCAAATACCAAAAAGCTCTATAACTATCGTCTCCTGAATGATAACCAAACTTGTCAGAAGCTTTTAAAACAAACCTCATTCTATTTAGATCGTCTTGGCTGCAACGCAAGTCAGCCAACAGCTGGCCCTCTTCACGCACGCCATTATAGCGTTTTAAATTCTTGGACACAGAGTCAACAAATTTAGCCCCAGAGCCGTTATTAAACCTTTCTTGTAGCATGTTCAGGGCAGCTCGCTCTATTTGACGAATACGCTCGCGAGTAAGGCCGTAACGCTCGCCTACGGCTGCTAATGTCAGGCATTGGCTATTTTTTAATCCAAACCTACCCTCAATAACCTCACGCTGACGTGGGCTTAGGTCGGAAGTCAATTCCTTGGCTAACTTTTTGATAAATTCACTATTCATTTTATTTTATATATACTAGCATATTTTGCTCAAAACTGTCAATAGCCCAAATTTTGACCTAGCTAGAGCGCCGACTGGTTAAAATCACGACTATTTAATTTGTATATATACTAGCACAGGTCCAAAATATAGCAAGCCCCTATTTTTTCCAGAACGTCAACAGCGGACTGGCGACAAATATCGAAGAATACGTGCCAGCAATAGTGCCTACTATAATAGTCAGAACAAAATACTGCAAAGAGGCCGCCCCCAAGAAATAAAGCGCTATTAGCACCAGCAAAAGCGTAAACGAAGTATTAATCGAACGGGTAATGGTTTGATTGACGCTGTCGTTGACGAGCACATCAAAGTCAAATTTAGGAGACCTCTGCAAACTCAACCCCTCTCGTATTCTGTCGAAAACAACGATCGTGTCGTGCACCGAAAACCCCATGACCACCAAGATAGCCACTATAAACGATGTGTCTAAAGTAACGTCTGAGAAATAGCCCAATACAGCTAATAATCCAGTAGGTATTACTGCATCGTGGAATAAGGTCACTAAAGTTATCAGGCCGTATTTCCAAGAACTAACTGGCTTAGACACTTTTCTAAAAACGAAGGCAATGTATAGAGAGATGCCCACTAGCACCAGGACCAAAGCAGTCATGGCTTTGCCTCTTAATTCCCCGCCGATCGCAGGGCCAATACTCTCAAAACTCAGCTCATCCACCTCGCCATGTTTAGATTCTAACTGACTCAATAAGCTTTGGTGATCATCTTCAGAAATATTCTGCAATCTAATTAAGAATGCGCCAGCCTCAGCCTGCTCTGTTATAATCGCTTCTGGCAAAAATTCTTGTAATTCCGCTTTCGTGGCTTGCAACTCTATCTGCCACAAAGTACCGCCAACAAAATCTATCCCCTGCTTGAAACCGAAAACAAACATCGCTACCAAGCTGACTAAAATCAGTAGGCCAGATATCGTCAAAAATATTTTTTTACGTCCAATAATATTCATCATCTTATTTGGCGTTTACAGGTTGATTCTTCATAAATACCCTCAATAAAGTCCTAGTGACTGAAATGGCTGAAAACATGCTGATTATTACGCCAATCAATAAAGCTAAAGCGAATCCTTTGACAAAGCCAGTAGTGGCATAATACAGAATCACCGAAGTTATCATGGTGGTCACATTAGAATCTCGAATAGACAACCAAGCTCGACTAAATCCATCTTCGATGGCCGCAACCATCGAAATGTTTTTCTTAAGACCTTCTTTAGTCCTTTCAAAAATCAAAATATTAGCATCAACCGCCATGCCGATAGACAAAATAAAACCCGCTATACCAGATAATGTCATGGTTATGCCAAAAAGTTTAAAAACTGCAGAAGTTAATACAACATAGATAAACAATGCCACCACCGAGAAAAAACCAAGCTTGTGATAATAAACCAACATGAATAACATCACCAACAGTGTGCCGGCCAAACCAGCTACCAAAGTCTTGTTCAATGAATCGGCACCCAAGGAAGCTCCGATAACCTGCTGACTAATAAGATTCACTGGAGCTGGCAAAGCACCAGCGTTCAATAGACCAGCTAAGTTCTTAGCTTCATCTGCTGTAAAGCGGCCGCTAATAACTGCGCTGCCACCTATAATCTTTTCGTTAACAGTTGGTGCAGAAATCAATTCGTCATCTAAAAATATAGCCAATGGCCTGCCAACATTGCGCCCAGTTATTTCTTCAAAAAGCCTAGCGCCTTCTGAATCGAATTCAATCAAAATCTCCGGCTCTCCTATATTCTGGCTAAAAGCCACCTGTGATTTTTTAAAAAATCTACCATCTAGCCCAGTCTGAGCAAAAGTCGGCTCTTTATCTTCACTACCAGGATCCAAAACTTCTCTAAAATCCAACTTAGCCGTGCGGCCAATTTGCTGTATAGCTGATTTAGAATCTTTTATGCCCGCTAAATCAACAATAATACGATGCGATTCGCCAACTTTAGAAGTATAAACCTGTGGCTCGCTGACACCGAAAACGTTTACTCGACGCTCCATAACATCACGCAAACCGTTAAGCACCGATGTGCGATCGCTGGCGTCAACTGCTGACATATCAACTTCATAAAGTAAATGGCTGCCACCGATTAAGTCCAGGCCAAGGCGCCACGGCATAAAACTATTACTAAATCCATTTGGCCAGACAAAAAGGCTAGCCACTATAGTTAGCGCCACAACCAATATTAAAACTGGTACAGAATTCCTATTCATAAGGTTGCAAAGTTATAGATTATAATTTAGCTCATTGACCAACAAAACTCAAGTAGAGTAAGGTTAAGAAAGATCATTGCCAAAAAAAGGAGGAGCATCGCAATGGATATAATCCTAGCAATCCTAAAGATCATGCTGGGCTTTGCAATCATAATCGGCGTACATGAGCTCGGCCACGGAGTAGCAGCTACATTGGTTGGCGTAAAGATTAAAAAATTTAGTCTTGGAATGGGGCCAGGCTTTAAATTCAAAAACGTGCCATGGCTTAATGAAGTCGTGATTAGTCCAATTGTAATCGGCGGCTATGTAATGCTTGATGATGAAGCCTTAGAGCAAAAATCGTTTTGGCAGAAAACTTTTGTATCGTTTGGCGGCATGCTGTCTAATGTAATGTGCGCTATTATTATTTTAATCTGTTTAGGTTGGCCGATTTTAAATGCGGTATCGCTCTCGCTTACAATCTGGTTGGGCGGATGGCTCATATTCATCAGAGGGATGAATTCCGGCGAAGTCACCAGCAATGATATGGCTGGGCCAGTGGCTATCGGACAAATGCTGGCTGGAACTGAAAGTGCCACAGCTGGAATGCCTTATTGGTTCATTGTCGCCTTTCTGAGCTTAGCGATTGCTATGTTCAACCTCCTACCAATGCCGCCATTAGACGGCGGGCGCATCATAATGGATATGGTCAAGCTGATTTTTGAGCCAGTTAAGGCCAGGGTAATCAATACCATTTTGGCACTTACTGGGACTATATTATTGCTAACACTTCTTATCTGGGTAGTCTTCAACGATATTTCCAAGCTTTAAAAAAAGAGCCCCCGCTTAGCGGGGGCGTTTTTTATTACAGAGCGTCCAATAGAACAATTATCCCCCTTGGCTTCATTGAGGGCGGCGTTGCTTAACTTCATTAACTAAACTCCTCAAAGCAAGTTAAAAGATATGCATCGATCACCGCCTCCATGGCCGGATCGATGCGACGAATGTTTTGCAAAGCATAATCGAATCTATGATCAGTAGATCTAGCTTTAATTTTTCGAGCAGAATTATCATAGGCAGAATCGCATAGAATTTTCAACAAAACTAGCATCAGTAAATATCCAACGACGGCAACGATAAACAAAGCGACAAAGGTCGTAATTGGATTAAGTAGCGCATGGGCGATGACAACTAATGCTGCTCCCCAAATCGCCAAGAAATACGGCGCAGCTCTGAGTGCTCGCAGCCAGATAAAATATGTGTACATTTCAAAAACAAATTCCTGATTTTCCTCCGGCAAACGACCGACTTCTCTCGTCACATGAGCAAGATTAAGAAGCCTCATCGATATACTCCTCTGGTATCTGGGAATCTGTCTGTCCGGAATCGGCAGTTTGGTCGTCGCGTCGCTTGACGGTAAACGAGAGACTAAAAAATATGATGGCTATGACCAAGTAAAGTATGCCGACCCTAAGACCAGTGCTCCCGCATATGGCGAACCAAACTAGCGCACCCAAGAGCCAAAGAGAGGCACCAATAGCATGACCATTCATAGCTTCGTCTCCTTATGTAGTATTTAAAACAGCTAACAATAAAATAATATAAAAACGACCAAACTTCAAGCTAATATAAAAAGCCGCGCTACTCTTCAAAAATAAAAATAACCTCTATCGTGCAGAATACTTGAATTAGTCCGAACGCATTTTTCCGAAAAAATTCCCCCGCGAAAATTCAGAAAGGCGGCGGAGCCGCACCGCTGACAATTTCAAGTTTTTCTTTGGCGGCTTAATTCATTCGTTGCCAACTTTCGCCAGCGTTTGAACTTCGATAGATTATACCATCTTCACTAGAAGCAGTAAGTTCTTTGGAATTTTTAGGATTGATGGCAATAGCAGTAATCTTGATACCATTAAGACCGTCAAGTTTTTTCCAGTTTTGTCCGGCGTCGATTGTTTTCCAAGCCCCGGCTTGTGTGCCCGCATACATAACGGTTAAATCTTTATGAAGAGTAGTGAGCGTATAAACTGTTGTGTTGTCAAAAACATTCGTCGTTTTTGTCCAGCCGCAAAAACAACTGAAAGATTGGAAAACGCCGTCAGCCGTTCCCGCCAAGAGGATGCCCCAATTATCCCAACCCATAGATTTGTCCATCGAAGTTTGTACTGCCATATAGGCAAATGATCTTACGCCTGGGTTTTCGGGGCCGTCATCCATGCGTTTCCAAGAAATACCACCATCTGTACTTTTGAACACACCATTATCAACAGAATAAGCAAAAAGTAAATCAGGATTACGTTGATTAATCGCCAAGCCATGAATATCCGTACCCCTTATTCCCTCATCAGAACGCATCCAAGTAATACCACCGTCAATACTTTTTATGACACCTAAATCATGCCCACCGGCAAAAATTGTTTTCTGGTTTCGGGAGTCAACAACAAGGCTCATCCAATCATCAGCGTTGACACTTCCTTTTACCGAAACCTTTTGCCAAGTTTTGCCGCCATCGTTGCTCTTGAATAGTCCGCCGTGTGTTCCTAAAAGTAAACTGCCTTCGGCGTCGTAGGTAATAGCATGGATATGTTGAGCCCCGGGTATCACAGCATTATCAGAATCCCCACTTTCATTATGAGACATAGCGGTTTTATTGGCCGAAATATCTGCCGGGGTGTTAGTAGATTTATTACTCACGCCCAAGAAATAGCCAACTACTATGGCACCAATAATAAAAACTGGAATTAATAATTTATTGTTCATATGATTAAAAAATTTTCTTTTCTTCTTTCTCCTAAAATATGGTTCGAGCCGATGTTTTTCTCCGGGTTCCCTGCCTACCGGCAGGCAGGTTTTGCGGCATTCAATTCAAGAATTCGCGAAGCGAATACCTAAAGAATAACGAATTTTAACACTTATGACAATGATTTTGAAAAAAGAAAGGAGCATTGGTCGTTGGCAACCTAACGCTCCCCTAGAAAGTCTCGAGTTTAGCTCGATACAACTCGAGAAAGTTTGGGAACTGCGAATGGATGTTCTCTGGAAGTTTGTCGAGTTTGAACCACGCAATCTCGTCAAACTTGTGAGGCTCACCATTTTGGACTTTCTCTCGGTCAATACGAACTTTGAAATCAAGTGCTATCCAGTGTGTAGGTTTTCCATCATGGACACGATGAACGTCCCGATAACCGAGAAATTCATAATTCAAAACATTCGTACAATACTCCTCCTGAATTTCCCGACGGATGGTTTGGTCAATGGTTTCGCCAAACTCCAATCCGCCACCGCCGATGCCCCATCGTCCGTGCTCGTCCCGAGTGTTGCTGTTGCGTTTTGCCATAACGAACTCACCTTTTCCGTCATGACAAAAGTACACCACACAAACACCAACATGATCTACTCCTTTTATAAGATTTTCAGTCATAACTTTAACCTCCTTTCGTTAAGGCAAAATGATTTAAGTTTCTTAATGAAAAATATCAAAAACATTATAAAAAGGCAACTAAAAACAAAAAAGAAACTCTGCAAGTTTCTATATCCATCCATTATGATTAAAAAGTTTTCTCCCCCCCACTTCGACTTTGCTCAGTGCAAGCAAAATTAAAATAGGTTCGAGCGTGGTTGTATAAATACACCAAGACAAAACTAGACGGCTTGGTGCCCCCACTAGGAATCGAACCTAGGTCAACTGCTTAAAAGGCAGCTGCTCTACCATTGAGCTATGGGGGCCTTGAATGCTCTACCGTTGAGCCCCGCCTACGGCAGGCAGGTATGGGGGCACGCGAGCAAAGAATGGCCTACTTTATCGCACTCCGAAGGTTAAGTTTATTATAACCCTTGATGCCCAGAGGACAATAACTCAAAACATAGTATAATTAATTTTATGGCTTCTAGCAAGATAAAAATCATCGCGCTATCAACCGCGCTCACTATAACCGCGCTGTTTTTGGGCTATGCCATATCTGTCTTTGTGGCGACGCTAAGCATAAGTTCGGGCATCACCCTGCTTGTCGCTTTAGCTATCTTTCTATCTATATTCTCATTCCAAGCGCTACTGATTGATAATCGCTATTTAACAATCGGACTATGCCTACTGGAAACGCTGGGCTTATTGGTGCCTCTATATAAATCTTGGTCATTAATATTGATGATAGCGGGCGTAGTTGCGTTTTTACTATTGGTAAGCGCGTTATGGGAAACCAGAAAAGACCTGGCTAATGCCTTAAAAATAGATTTTTTAAAAATAGCCCGTAGTATAAATACCCGAGCTTCCATAGCTATCGTGTTGTTGGGCGTGACATTATATATCGGCGCTATGACATTCCAAGATATAACCGACTCAATCATGGCCTCTACCGACCCGGTGGTCCAACAAGCCGCCAATAGTTTTTTCCCCAAAGAACTCACATCTGATATTATCAACCAAACCAGACAGCTGATATTAGAACAACTTGAACAGGTGCCCGAAAATATTCAAAAACTCGTCGTCATCGGTTTTGGTATTCTGTTATTTTTAGGTGTCAAAAGTTTGACCTTCATAATAAATTGGCTAAGCGCGCTGATAGCGGCCTTGCTATATAAAATCCTGCTATCAACCAAGTTCATAGTTTTGAGCATCGAAGACGTCCCCAAAGAGACGATAAGTCTTTAAGATATTTCTTGATCCAAATCTTCTAAAAGTTTTTTGGCCTTAGAGCTGAGTTTTTTAGGCGCCCTGACATCCAAATCTACTAACAAATTGCCACGTCCATAGCCGCCCAATTTGGGCATACCCTCTCCAGCAATTACTATTTTATCTTTTAAATTAGCTCCGGATGATATTTTGACCGATAATTTTTTGCCCGAAATAGAATCGATCTCCATTTGTTTTTCCAACAGCACATCTACCAGGTTTATTTCTTTTTTTACCAAAAGATCGTCGCCAACTCTGTGAAAAGCGGAGCTTTGTTTGACTCTGATCGCTACGTATAGATCGCCTGATTCAGCCCCCCGTTCTCCTTTTTCTCCGGCTTTAGGTACTTTTATCATCTGACCATCGGCAATTCCGGGTATGATATTGACATTGATTTCATTTCCTCCAGTTATGCGTCCAACGCCATCACAATCCTTGCAAATCTTATTAGGAATCTGCCCCGTACCATGACATTTATCACAATTTTTAATTTGAGAAAAATTACCGAAAAAAGTATTGCGAGCCTCTTTAATTTCTCCTCGCCCATCACAAGCCGCACACGGCTTAATCCCTTCATCTGGGAAATGGCCAACGCCAGAACATTTCTTGCAAGCAATAAAAGTCTTGTATTTGATAATCTTCTTTATGCCGGTAAAAGCTTCTTCAAGCGTTATTTCTTGCTGAAATTGTAAATCTGCACCTCGTTTATAAGTTTTTCTTTTCTTTACTCCCAAGCCTTCAAAAAAAGCATCAAAGATATCACTCATGTTGCCAGCATCTTCATGATTACGGCCATCAAAACCAAATTCAAAGCCATCGGCAAAGCCACGAAAATCAAACCCTGGCCCAAATGGCGATCCACCACCAGCGCCATCAAACGTCTTACCAAATCGATCATACTGCGCCCTCTTCTCTTTATTGGACAGCACACTATAAGCCTCGCTCACCTCTTTGAACTTTGATTCATTGCCATCCTTTTTATCAGGATGGTATTGATGTGCTAGTTTGCGATAGGCTTTTTTAATGTCAGCTTCGGTAGCGCTATTATCAACGCCTAAAACTTTGTAATAATCTTTGTTCATTCGTTATTTTTCTTCTGGTTTATCACCATTGGCTGGTTTTTCCTCTGACTTCTCGCCCTCATCCGTTTTTTCCTCTTTCTGTTCGCTACCTTCTGGTTGATCCGACTGACCACTCTGGCTCTGGCCCTGATCCTTATCCTTATTATATAGATGTTGGCCAACTTTTTGAACTTCACTAGAAAGCTCGCTCGTAGCAGTCTTGATGGCCTCAGTATCTTGGCCGTCTTTAACTGCTTTCAGGGCATCAATTTTCTTGGTAATCCCCTCTTTGACATCGGCCGACACTTTATCTCCTGCATCTTTAAGAGATTTTTCAGCAACATAAACTAAATTTTCGGCTTGATTACGAACTTCCACGCCTTCTTTATTTTTGCGATCTTCATCGGCATATTTAGCCGCTTCCTGCTTCAATCGCTCAACTTCTTCTTTGGAAATACTGGTCGTGGCCTCAACTCTCACTGACTGCGTTTTGCCGCTAGCCTTATCTTTGGCAGACACGTTAAGGATGCCGTTAGCATCCATGTCGAACTTAACTTCAACCTGGGGCGTGCCTCTAGGGGCTGGCGGTATGCCATCTAACATAAACCTAGCCAGGGTTTTATTGCCGACAGCCATCTCTCGCTCTCCTTGTAATACATGGATTTCAACACTAGGTTGATTATCGGCCGCTGTCGAAAAAACTTGAGTCTTTTCAGTCGGGATAGTGGTGTTTTTATCAATCAATTTTGTGAACACGCCCCCTAAAGTTTCGATGCCTAGGCTTAAAGGCGTAACGTCGAGCAAAAGAACGTCTTTGACTTCGCCCTCCGGCTTACGGCCTTCATCTTTAGCTGACAAAATTTCGGCCTGAATAGCCGCGCCAATAGCAACGACTTCGTCGGGGTTAACGCCTTGATGCGGCTCTTTGCCAAAAGCTTTTTTAACCGCTGCCTGTATAGCTGGAATTCGAGTCTGACCCCCAACCAAAATAATTTCGTCAATATCACCTACTTTGAATCCGGCTTCTTTTACAACTTGCTCTGTCAGTTTAATTGAGCGCTCTATTTCGTCAGATACCAACGATTCGAACTTAGCACGCGTAAGCTTTATCAAAAAATGCTTTGGGCCAGAGCTATCGGAACTTATATAAGGCAAGTTAATTTCGGTTTCTAGCGAAGTTGATAATTCATGCTTTGCCTTCTCGGCAGCCTCTTTTAGCCGCTGCAAAGCCAGCGGATCCTTGGAAATATCTATGCCTTCCTGCTTTTTATATTCAACCACTAGATAATCGTTAATTTTCTTATCAAAATCGTCACCACCTAAATGAGTGTCACCACCAGTTGCCTTAACTTCGATCGTATTATCGGTAACTTCTAGAACAGAAACATCAAAAGTACCACCACCAAAGTCATAAACTACAATTTGTTCGTCGTTTTTCTTGTTCAGTCCGTAAGCCAGCGCAGCTGCCGTTGGCTCGTTAATGATGCGCCGCACCTTTAGCCCAGCCACTTCGCCAGCATTTTTAGTTGCCTGCCTTTGGCTATCATCGAAATATGCTGGCACAGTAATAACCGCCTCTGTAATTTTCTCTCCTAATTTAGCTTCGGCATCTGCTTTGATCTTAGCCAAAACCATGGCCGAGATTTCTTCTGGCTTGTGCCATTTCTCACCCATTTTTATCTCAATGCCGCCATTATCAGACTCTTTAATCTCGTAAGGTAGCCACTTTTTATCATTCTGCACTTCTGAATCAGAAAACTTGCGGCCAATAAACCGCTTAACTGAAAAAATCGTATTTTTAGGATTAGCAACCGATTGACGCTTGGCCAACAAGCCGACGATGCGCTCGCCTGATTTGTTTATGGCTACTATGGATGGCGTGGTTCGATTGCCTTCATTATTTTCTAATATTTTGGGGCTGCCGCTTTCTATGGCTGCAGCCGCTGAATTGGTAGTCCCTAAATCTATGCCTATAATTTTACTCATAATTTTTATTTTATTTTTTGATTATTTTGCGACTCTTACTCTTGCTGGCCGTATAACGCGACCATTTAATATATATCCACCTTCTATTTCTTCCGCTATGGCGCCCGATTCAACCTCGGCCTCCATCTGGCCCATTACTTCGTGCAAAGATGGATCAAATGGCTGCCCCACAGAAACTGCCATCTTTTCTAAACCACGTTTTTTTAAAGAATCTTCTAGCTTTGTCTTAATCATATATATACCCTTTTCCGCCTGGCCACTTTTTTCTAGAACCTCTATGGCTAGCTCGAAGTTGTCTATCACAGATATCAAATCTTCCATCAAGCTCCAATTACTAAACTTTGCCATTTCTTCCAATCGTTTCGCCTCATCTTTCTGATAATTTATCAGGTCTGCCTTAGCTCGTTTCCAGCTGTTAAGATATTCTTCCTTTTCTTTTTGGCACTGCTCCAATTCAAGCCGAAAATCTTTTCCATTATCAACCTCTTTATTTTTCTTTATCTTATCATTCATATTGGTGTAATAATCTAAATGTTTTGATTGTTTTATTATAATCCATTCTTTTTGGCCCAATGGCTAAAAGCACTATTTCTTCGTCGCCACGATCATATACATCGGCAACTACAGAAAGATGGCGACTTTTAGTAATGGGGCTCTTACCAATGAAAACGCTCGGCACCTGACCAGAAATATGATTCAAAATATTCTCTATCCGCTCGTCTAACATTTCAAAGTCACGGATTATTTCAAAAACATCTTGCCTATCTAATAAATCTAGGTTCATAAATAATTCGTCTAAGCCATCTTTGTGTAAATTACCTTCATCAGTGCCATAGCCAACACCCAACAGACTTAGCTCGCTAGCCACGTCTTCTACTAGCTTACCAACAGCATCGCCAAATGCATCTTTAAGGCTGGCCTTGATTTTAACACTGCCATCATCGAGGTCTGCCAAAACCTTGGCAACAAAAAATTTGTAACCCTTATCAGTTGGTACTCGCCCGGACGAAGTGTGCGGCTGCATAAGGAAGCCGCTATCAATTAGGCGACTCAATTCCGCTCTAATGGTTGCCGATTTGACACCAAAGTCATGACTTTCGCACAACTGATCAGAGCTGACCGGTTTGCCAGTATTAATATAGTCTTGAATGACTGTTTCTAAAATAGTTTGAGATCTAGCTTGCATAACGATTATTATATATATTAGCACTCTCAAGTCAAGAGTGCTAATTCTAATAATAAAACCCCGACTTGCTCGTCGGGGTTTCTTAAATTAATCAAAAAGGTCTAACTGGCTCAGTTTAGGATTTTCGGGCCTTGGCCTTTCGCTTCTCCCTAGCCTTATCTGTGATCCAGCCAATTGAGTCAGCTTACGCCAAATCGGATATGGAATATCGGCATTCTCACCCCTAGGACCAAGCGGATATTTTTTACCTGATTTCATCTTCCCATTAGGACGTAAGTGGAAATAGGCAACATAATTTATTCGCCCGTCATCCGAAAGACAGGCAACTTTGACAAAATATGCTATGCCCCGCTCGTTACGACTCACGCCTAGCAAAACCGGCTTGCCGGGCTCTGCCCTTCTCACAGATCACCTCCTTACAATCAAGGCCCACCTTGTCTGCTGGCAAAAATGTGCAGCTACTAGAAACGATTATATCGCATTTATAATCTTAAGTCAATTAAGGATTTTATATAACCCATTATCTCTTATATATTCAGCTACATTCGGCAATATATATGGCACGCCAGAATGACCTTCGGCGATCAATTTTCTTACAAATGTGCTAGAAATATTTGCGCCCACAGCTCCGTCATCTAAAATAGTTACTTTGGGCGGTAATTTCTCCGGCAACACATGGCCGAATTTTTTAATAACTATAAAATTAGCAGACTGCCAAAGCTTCGCACCATCAATCCATTTATCTTTTATGTCTCCGGCTATATCTGACCCAACCAGAAAATAAAATTCGTAATCGGGATATTTTTTATTTAACTCTAGCTTAGTTTTGTAAGTTGTCGTCAAACTGGGCAGATCTAACTCCCAAGACGAAATTATTATAGGTACATGCGGTTGAGGAAATAAATCATTTATAACTATGGCCAACATCTGCTGTTGGTGTTCTCCGGAAACGGAAATTATTTTATCCTGCCTGTCAGCAGAGGGCATAACCCAAATTTCATCACAGGGGAATAATCTGACCAGAGCATCAATTGCTATGACGTGGCCTAAATGCGGCGGACTGAATGCTCCACCAAAAATAACAATTCTTTTATCATGATTCTTCATCAATAATATTCTAACATTACTAACAAAAACATATACAAATATTAAAAAGCCCCGCTTTCAGCGGGGCGCTATGATTAATAAACGCATGGGTTATAAAATTTGCCAGTGTAGCCAAAAATCTTTTTAAACTTGGCCACGTCTCGAGGATCTCCAGTCGCTTTAGCCACATTATCGCTCAATTTAACCAAAGGGTTGCCATTGGCGGAAACTGCTTTAACAACCAACGATAGCGGCTCAAAACCTAAATCGTTCGTTAAATTAGTTCCCCAACCAAATGCGACTTGAATAGACCCGGAGTAAAATCTGCAAAGAAAAATTTTGTGCCAAACGTGTCAGTAAGCGCAATTGATAATGGTTCTCCGTATTGGCCCCACCAATCTTTAAGAACCAGTTGATGAGAAGATCGAATACTGTCATCATTATCACCAAAAATCCCGCTGTAAATCATATCCATCTCATGAGCGAAAGTCCCGATGGGCTTCAAATTGTGCGTCTTAGCTAAAAGCACATTCGATGTTCCCAATAAATTATCGGGTACAGCGTACTTCAATCGTTTAACTACATAATTTTGCCACCGCCGGCTAAAACGACGTCTGGTGCCAAATTCAATGAACTTGATACCTGGATAAGCTTGCATGCGATTAAACTTATATACCAACCGCCGCTCGCCTTCTATCCAAACTTCGGGCAAATAATGACCGCCCCTTGCCAGCACCGCTCTATAATATAGCTCATTGACGATACTAAGAATGATGGTTTCCCATAAAATCGCCTCTGGCCAACTTCCACACACTTCAACTTGAAAATCAGTTCTATCACTACGCACAATCACGTCTGCCATTCTCAAGCTCGGCAAATAGGATAAAAAGCTTTCAGCAAAAATATTCAAACTCTTCAGATAATCAATTTCATCGCTGGTAAATCGCAGAGCACCAACATGCACAAACTCGTCTCGAAGCCGGTCTTCATTTATAAATTCGGCTAAATTGACTCTGCCAGTACGATTTTGAAATCTGTATTTCACCCTAACTATTGGATGAAGTCGCCAAGCAACTTGCGCCATGGTCAGCTTATAGAAGTCTAAATCTAATAATGACTTAATGATGGGCTGGTCGTCGTCCATTGATCACCTCTTGAGTGGTAGTTAAAATAACGCCAGCAGCTTGCATGTCTTTGATGGCATCAGCCCCATCATCGGGCTTGATGTCCATAGCACGACAAGCATCGGCCAGTAATAATGTCTTGAACTCATGCGTCACGGCATCGATAGCAGTTGCCTTCACGCAATAATCGGTAGCTAAGCCGCCGACATAAACACAGTTCAACTCGTAATCACGTAAAAGTCTCAGCAACGACTGACCCGTCTTAAGAGCATGCCCATCAAAGGCAGAATAGGCATCTTCGCCAGGTTTGATGCCTTTGGAAACAAGCCACGCGCCAGCTACATCCAATTGTGAATGAAACTCTGCTCCACGAGTATCACGCACGCAATGAACCGGCCAAGTATCAAAATGGCTAGTCTCCTCCGGATGCCAATCACGAGTAATTACCACCAACCAACCGTTTACACGGGCATGCTGAATGAGTTTGTTCAGCGGAGTCACGACCTCATCGCCATCGGGAACTGCCAACGCACCGCCCGGGCAAAAATCATTCTGCACGTCAACTACGATCAAAGCTATTTTTGCTCTTTTAGCCATTTTCCGCCTCCTTCAAATTGGGAGATTTTAAAGTACCGATAACATAGTAATTTTAAAATGCCTCACTGTCAATCTAGCACTTGACAGAAAGGCAGCAGTTCGCTATACTTAGCGCAGAAAGTAATAGTCCAGTGTGTGCTGGACTGCCTGCCGGTAGGCAGGGCTTTGTCCCTCGACAAGCTCGGGACAATCCTGAGCAAGTATGAAATCTTATTTTAAGCCAGATTATTTTATTAATTTTCAACAATCTGTTATTGCTCTGATTTTCTTTCAACATCTTCGCCATTGCCAAAAGATAAGTTATATTGTACAATCATATAAGCTGGTAATTTAGATTGTCGCCAAACATATAACTTGTTATGTGCTTGGAGGAAAGTCCGGACACTCTAAACTTCATAATTTGTGTAGTTTATAAAAGGTAGCAACCCCGATATCATATTGGTTCGGGGTCCCGACATTGAAAAATCGTCGGGGCTAACAGCTGTCAACGGCAACGTAGAGGTGCGAGCAGTGACGGCTCAACCCGAAAGAGTTGAGCGAGCCCGATCCCAAGCTAGACGGCTTAATCTCGCCATAGGGACAAAAAAGCGAGAATGAAACGGCTAAATCCTTACCGAGTGCAAGGCTGTGTCCGTCAACCGACGGAAATGCCGCTAGATCCGCCAAGCGATTGGCGGACCAGATAAATGACAGTCACCCCTCCGCCAATCGGTGGAGGAGACAGAATCCGGCTTATTAATTACCAGCCAAATTAAAACACCATCGCTTAGCGATGGTGTTTTAATTTAATTTTGACTCCTCAAGTCGTTATAATTCGTCTACTTTATTTCTAGCGCGATATAGCATAAAACTCAAAATCAGTACGGCAATAAATAAGATAGTCGGATTAAATATCGCTCTACCAATAGTAGCCAATGCGGAAGCCAGCCCCAAATCTTCCACTTCGCCGCCAGACAATCGCACAAAAATTCTTTCCGGGCTTATATCTCTTTCATTCTCAGTCCTAGAAACAGTTCTAAAATAATATGTCTCGCCAACCTTCAGCTTGCCAAGATTAGCCTCGTGTTTCTTTAAAAATAATCCGCTCTCATCGGTAGCATTGGCATAAGTATAGTCCCCTGCTTTGTCAGCCTGGGAAACGACATCATATATTACTCGCGAACGCGATAATAAATTGGTTTCCCAAGAAACGATGATATTGCCATTATTCTTCGCTTCAATAACAATATTGCTTGTATTCAAAGTCTTTTTGGCAACTGATTGAGCGGAAGCAGTATTAACAGACCCCGTATTAGTCACCCCAGGACTGATGACTGCGACATTGCCACCGGTTGGCGGCGTTACATTTTGAACATTTATATAAAAAGTTCGCGTAGTCTCAACTTGGCCATTAAATGCTCCAACTATTACTCCATATGGCTCTGGCCTACCATGATTATAATTAGGCACCCAAGCCAAAACGCCAGAATTATTATTGACAAACATTCCGCTGGGGCCGGCTATTAATCTATAGGTCACTACTCCACCATTGTTGCTCACGGCTCTTACTACATAATTATAAAGTACGCCCTCAAAAGCAATTGACGATGGGTTAAAATCTATAAATACAGGCGCTGGAGCATTAGTCACTGTCGGTGCAGGAGGTGGCGCAAGAGGCGATGTGCTATTCGTAGATGAAACAACTTGATTATCTAAAACATTTATAACAACGCGCATCTCCGAGCCGTAAGCGCCATCGGAAGCTTTAAAGATTATGGTGTGTCCACCAGTCTGGCTTAAATTGGGCGACCAAACAAATTCACCGGTGATGTAATTAAAACCAGCATTATGTGGTAATCCCAATACATAATAATTCAAAGCGTCACCGTCCGGATCTACAGCTCTAGCAGTAAATCTCAACGTCTGTCCAACTCGTACACTCTGATTTTGCAGCCTCTCCCAAACAGGAAAACGATTGCGTGCCTCAGCTGTATGGAAAAAAGAACCTAATAAAAATAAAATTGTTGCTAGTGCAATGACTTTCTTCATATTTTTAATTCGCTTGATTATATCAGGCGCGGACTGACATGTCAATGGAATAAAAAGCCCCCATTCGTCGACCGACGAATGGGGGCGCCCTCCCATGTTTTATTATGGCAGGCCGAAGCGGAAATCAATCAAGGGCTTGGACCAATCTCGGCTCCGACCCTAGTGTACTATATATAATATTATCAGCGACAAATATCTTGTCAAACAGCTTTTACACGTTGGCATCCAATGCCTCATTAACTAACCTATCAGCTTCTTTATTTTTCTCGCGAGGAATATGGTTGAAATCAACTTTTTTAAAATCCTGTTTTAAATTCCACACTTCTATAAACAACGGCTGTAGATCTTCGTTCATTATTTTATATTGTCCGTTAAGCTGCTTTACCAACAACTCGCTGTCCAGATTCATTTCCACTTCAGTCGCTTTAGCCCTAGATTTACCCAACAAGAGCTTGGCCTTTCTAAGAGCCAAAACAGCTGCCTTATATTCAGCCACGTTATTGGTGGCCTCGCCTATATATTCACCATATTTTTTGCTTCCTACAACGGCGCCAATAGCCGCTGGGCCAGGATTACCTCTGGCACCGCCGTCAGTATAGATAATCAACTTTGCCTCTTCAAAAAGACTGGTCATATTATTGTCTTTTTTTATTACTCAGCCTCTGCCATGGCAACTTGGCCCCTGGCTTAACCGAAAAGCCAGACGCTCGCTTATGGCCACCGCCACCAAATTTAGCCGCCAACTTAGCAACATCTACACCACCATTTGATCGCAATGAGAAAGTTTTATAACCATCACTTTTTTGTCGCCAGACAATGCCCATGGGTGGCAGTTTTTTTGACAAAGCCGCCCCCAATTCCGATTCCCAGATAGGCGAATTAACAGCTAGTGTCTTGTAACCACAAAACTTAACCATTTCGGCATTGTTGATCAATCTATCAATACGACGTTTCTCATAGCGCAATATCCATTTTGTATGATTGATAATCTCTCGAAATTTTCTGGCATTTTCAACTTCACTAGCCAAACGGTTCCAGGTTCTAAAATCAAACTCAAAAAGGTTTAAATAAGTAATGACCTCGTCAGTATGTGAAATTTTAAATTTCCACAGATCGACATCCTGAATATGTTGCAACAATTTAGGCTCTTTCTTGCCTGGGTGGAAATACTGCCAGGCCAACACCGCTCCAGAATTATTCATTTTAAACAATTTCTCCTCCACAATGTCAGCTATGGTCTTGGCGGAAATATGATGATCAATTAAAACAACTCGCTTATTATTTTTTATCAATTTTTTCACCGCATTAATCGGATAAACAAAATCTATAAAATATATCTCTTTATTTTTAAAAGTGTCTATCGGTGGCAAGTGATGTTTAGCGGCAATATAAGTAGCCCTACTTCCGAACTTCTTCCAAGCAGACCAAGCGCCGCCAAAACCATCGGGGCACTCAGCGTGATAAATTATTATAATATTTTTCATTGTTTTATTTTAACGCTTTTATACCTGGCAATTCCTTGCCGCTTAAAAATTCTAGCATAGCTCCACCGCCAGTAGATAAAAATAAATTTTTCTTTGAAGCCAGCTTATTATTACTAGCCACACCTTGAACCAACATAGTAGTCTCCCCTCCGCCTATGATCGTCATGGCCTTGCCGGCGACAACGGCATTTGCGATTGCAACTGAACCAACAGCAAACCTTTTATTTTCAAAATATCCCACTGGTCCATTCCAAATAATAGTCTTAGCCTTTTTAATAACCGACCTATAAGCGGCTACTGTTAGCGGCCCTATATCGAGAGGCTGGCCATTATCAGTAAGCCAATCTAGCGGCCACCAAATCTTTTTAGATTTAGGAATAGATTTTCTATTATTAATGGCGGATGAGCCCAACAAAACAGTTGTAGCCTTGGGTAGCAACTTTTTAATAACTGGCAGCTTGTCTTTGACTTTGGCGCCACCAAAAATTAATACCAATGGTTTTCGTGGTGATCGCATCACGGATTTCAAAACTTTGATTTCTTTCTCCAAAAGCAAACCAGCATAAGCAGGTAACAATTTCGGTAACTTTACCACAGATGCATCGGCTCTATGTACTGTGCCGAAAGCATCATTAACATATAAATCTCCGAGCTTGGCTAATTTTTGAGCGAACTTTATATCGCCCTTTTGTTCGCCTGGCCAAAATCTCAAATTCTCCAACACAAAGAGCTGACCTACTGGCAAGACTGCGGGTATGTCCTTAAAAAACTTTATCTTACGGCCAGCTTGCTTCTCAAAAAAATTTAAGCAGAATTTTAAACTTAGGGCTGGCTCCCGTCTAGCGGGTCGTCCACGATGACTAATTATCAATACCCTAGCCTTTTTCTTCAGTAGAAGTTTTATTGTCGGTAACGCGGCCGAAAGACGAAGTGCGTCTTTAACTTTTTCCACGTTAAGATCTAATCTAAGCAAAACAACTTTTCCGTTTAGATCGCCTTTCAGCTTGCTTAAAAAATACATATATAGATATATTAGCACAAAAAAATCCCCTTATCACTCGATAAGGGGCTCTATAATAGTCCACAAAGCCTGTCCATCAGCCTCAATGTCATCAGTAATTAAAACCGTATGATGATCAATGTGTTTTGGTAAGCGGAAGCCTCTGGCAATCCTTAATAGTCTAGTGCGCTTCTTTGGGTCATCGATACCGCGACTATCAAAGTGATTTCTCAAAATATCACTAGAAATTGGCAGCATGTTAATAATGCACAAGTTTATCTCGAATCTACGACCCCACAAAGCCTTAGCCCCGCTTGGCGTAATGGCAAAAATGCCAGATCGATCCTCTAAAACGCTTCTTATGTCAGCGGTTGACGACCCATAATAGTCCCCCAAATATTGATCGTGTTCCAGAAAAGCTCCATCCCTGACACCATCTCCAAATTGACGCTTGGTTACAAAATTATAGTTACTGTGGTCCTCTCTGCCGCGTGGTTGGCGAGTAGTAGTATTTTTAACTTTTCCAAGCTTACTACCACAATGCTTCAATAACCTATCCATCCAAAATGTTTTACCCACAGCTGTTGGGCCAACTAAAACGATCAACGTATTCGGTCCACGCAACTTGGTAAATAAATCTCCATACCTACGCTCAAGCTTCTGGTATTGCGAATCCCACTCTGGATCTAGGCCAGGGAAAACTCTAACATCTTGGCCACGCTCGAGCGCATCTTTAAGTTCGCCCATAACACCGTCGGAAATACCGAAGACACCCACAGAGTCACAGCCACGCATGATATGAATTAAAAACTCCAACGTTTTAGCTCGCCCGATACTGCCGCCCTCAAAGTCTTCAAAGGCGCCACAATCAAAAGGATTAACTGGCGCAAAGCCATTTTTTCTGGCAATGCCCATAATCTTACGCCTCAACCTAGGATCTTGGTGGATCCTAGTCGGATGAGCACAATACATAATCTTACCCATGGCTCTCTCCTTTTTTGCTTTTTCAAAGGAACAAAATATCTGGTAACATTATAACAATGCACGAGAAACAATCAATAGTAGTTGTCGGGGCTGGATTTGGCGGCTTACATGCCGCTATATTAATGGCCAAAAAATTAAAACAACTTAATCTTTTAAAAAAATATGAGGTCGTCTTAGTAGATCGCAACAGTTATCACACCTATACGCCGACACTCTACGAGATTGCCACAACCTCAAAAACAACCGCGAACTATCCAAACCTTAAAGACATAGTTACTATGCCGATAAAAGACTTGATAGCTGGCCGCTCGATTCGATTGGTGCATAACAATGTGACAGAACTCGATTTAGAAAACGGCGATATTCACTGCGACCAAGCGAAGCTCAAATACGATTACCTGGTACTAGCTATAGGCGCTGAAGTTAATTATTTTGATATTCCCGGGCTTAGGGAAAATTCTCTAACTCTTAAAACGTTTTTAGACTCACTAGCCATACGCAACCGCATACTCAACCATGTTAGCGAGGGGAAGAAGAGTTTAAATATTATTATAGGCGGTGGCGGCTCCACTGGCGTCGAGCTGGCTGGAGAAATACAACAATGGGTCTGCGAATTAAGTGAAGACGTCAATGAGTGCGATACCAAGGTAACGCTAGTGGAAGCCGCGCCAACTATTTTGCCCGGATTCGATGCCAAAATAATCCAACTCGCTCAAAAACGCTTAAAACAATTGGGCATTAATGTATTGCTAAATGAAGTAATCGACAGCGTAAAACCTAATAAGGCACTTCTTAAAAGCAACCGCGAACTGGCCCATGACATACTAATCTGGACTGGCGGCATCAAAACAGCTAGCCTGATGCAGTCTTTGCCGCTAAAACGGGAGGAAAGAAAAAAACAGGTTATAACTATTCCTGGAATGGAATGCTTGCCGGCTACGCCCGACCTTAAGCTGTATGGGAAAATATATGCCCTAGGTGATGCGATCTGCTTTTATGATCCCGAAACCGAAAGACAAATCCCCAAAGTAGCCCGAGCCGCTATAGTTCAAGGTGGCATAGTGGCGAATAATATTATTGCCGATATACGCGCCAAAGAAGGATTATTGAACAGAGCCAAGCACAACACATATAAGCCCATCAATTATCCGTACGTTATACCAATAGGCGGAAAATACGCCATCGCCAAGTTGGGATCGATGGTTATCTCCGGCTTTGCTGGTTGGATATTAAAAACGCTGGTAGAACTAAACTATTTATTATCCATAACCAGCTTTTGGAAAGCCATAAGACTCTGGCTCAAGGCCTTGAGAATATTTATCAAAAATGATCGACTAGAATAAGCACTCGCCACTCGCTACTAGTTCCCGCTCTTCTCTATTATGATTGGCGCCCGGCTAGAATCTTTGGCTACTAAGTAGCCCAAGCCAAAACTTATTGAAATAATTAATAACAACAAAACGGATGTTGTTATTTTTTCTTTATTATCCTGTAGCCAAGTTTTAAAACTATTAAACATTTATATACTTCTCCCACTTTTCATAAAGCTCCTGGGTTGCCTTCAGGTCGCCAAGATTATATTGGGCGATTTCCATCGTTTTGCCTTCTTTGAATAATCGCCCAACATCATCACCGGTTACGCCATCTTCTTTGGGGCTCTTTATACCAAAAGCCTTAGTCCAAAAATGCATATTAAACTTTCTTGGCACAGCACCATAAAACGTCAATTGATCTAGTAAATCAATGTGCAAAGCATCATATTTTTGGCTAGAAAGATAACGATTACTCATAAGGTTCTTGGTGGGCACAACGCCTAAAATAGCTGATCGCACCATCAAAAATGGTACGTCGAAGCCGCGTCCATTGAAAGAAATAAAAGTATTATAATTTTTTATAGCCTGCCAGAATTTTTCTAAGACCTCCTTCTCCGTTCCTGTTTCTAGGATTATATTTTCATCCAGCCCAGCCTCTGCCAACGGCTTATCTCCACGCAAATATATTGCCCCCTTATTGCTGTTGGGATTTAGCATGCCAATAGCCACCACTTCTCCTGTCAGCGGAGAAAATCCTAGCCTCTCTTTTTCTTCTTCAAAGTCTCTTCCATACTTTTCGGCATTAATTTGTATGTATTCTTGAGACGTCTTGTCTAAATCCTTAAATTCTCGCCCGATAGTCTCAATATCAAATACTAGTTTTTGGGAGTTTGACATATTAATAAGAGTGATGCTAAAATCCTATCATACTTTTTTTGTAAATAAAATTTAAGTAAACATGGCACATACTAAATCAGGTGGCTCTACCAAGCTCGGCCGAGACTCAAGGAGTAAAAGGCTGGGCGTAAAAATCAATCACGATCAAGCCGTAAAAGTCGGTGAGATTATAATTCGCCAGAGAGGATCAAAATATCTAGCCGGTAAAAACGTCTTGAAGGCTGGTGATGACACATTATTCGCCAAGATCAACGGCAAGGTTAAATTTGCTACCACCAAAAAGATTCGCTTCGACAGAAAGCAGCGCTACGCTACTTCAGTCAGTGTAGTTACTGAATCAAAGTAACTTTTACCTTGCCTTTTATGCCGCGACCAATGGTGATCTCCACTGTGTGATCGCCTATTTTTTTTAATGGCTGGGCCAACAGAACATCAGCAACATCGAACCCTTTTTCTTTAAGAGCGCTAGCAATCATGTCCCTGTTCACCGACCCAAAGACCTCTTTCTTGTCGCCAACCTTAACTTTAAATTCCAGGGCCTGTTTGCTGATTGCATTGGCAGCATCCTGATGCTTCTGCAAAACAGCTCGCTCGCTAGCATCGGCCTCACTCTTCAACTTCAGGCCATGGCCATCAGCAATAACTGCCAATTTTTTAGCCAATAAAAAATTGCGCGCGTAGCCATCTTTCACATTTTTGACATCATGCTTACGCCCGATGCCCTTGATATCTTGTAGCAATACCACCTTCATAAAATGATTAACTATTAATAGCTTTGCTGATCTCTTCTCTTAAAACTTCTTTAGCCTTGTCCAATTGTGGATCATTTTTTAATTCGACATCCTTTTCAGAAAACTCAACCATAAAATCTGGCTCTAAACCGTTCTTTTCTATAAGCTTGCCGCTGGGCAACAACCAATGAGCTACTGTCAATTTTACCGATGACCCATCACGCAATGGGAAAACCTGCTGCACAGTCCCCTTACCAAATGTCTTTTCACCTACTAATTTATAGCCTTTATGATCACGCAATGCGCCGGCCAATATTTCCGAAGCCGAAGCCGACCCACCGTTAACCAAGATGACCACCGTAGCATCCTCTAAAGAGATGTTGCCGCTGGCTCTGAAAACCTCTTTATCACCAGATCTGAATTCTTCTGTCACCACTACGTCTCCCCTATTTAGAAACCAACCGGCAATATCAACTGCGACCTCCAGAAAACCGCCAGGATTATTGCGCAAATCTAAAATTATACCCTGCGCACCGGCAAATACCGATTCCAATATTGCCTGCCTGAATTCGTTAGAAGCCACTTCGTTAAAGCTATAGAGCCTCACATGAGCCAGACCATCGACGATATCAAGGTCCAGCGTGGGTATCTTTATCACTTCGCGTACAATGGCTATCTCTTTTGGCCCAGACCAAGAATCGCGCATGATAGTTAAAACCACTTCGTCGCCTACCAATCCGCGAATAATCTTTACTGCCTCCATAACATCCAAGCCATCAGTCGGCTCATCATCAACCTGTAAGATCTTATCACCGCTACGCAAGCCAGCTCTTTCTGCCGGAGAATTTTTAAGTGGCGCCACGATAATTAATTGGCTATTTCGGATACCAATTTCTGCGCCTATACCGCCGAAGCTACCACTGATATCTTCATTAAATTTTTTAGAATCCATCGGTGGGAAAAATACACTATTCTGATCATCTAAAGAATTCACCAATCCCCTCGTGGCTCCGTATACCAGGGATTTATCATCAATGTCAGCCCCGTCAATATGCTCACTAATAATTTTCTTCCAAGTTTCCCAGAAAATACCGAAATCGGCTTCGACATCATCGTCGCCAATATTGGTAATACCCTTAACTATAAATTGCTCCGGGCTTTGAGTGCCTCGCTGATAGCCGGCATAAAAAGAGCCGCCAACTAATATGGCTGCGATTAATATAAGCGGCAATGTTTTCTTGCTCAGCATATTAAGATAATTTTAATACTTCAATAGAATTATAACAAATCAAATGAGGCCTTGGACAAGCTGTCGTATTCAGCACCAGAACGCTTTAGCGTAGATTCCATAATTTCTAAACCATTGGCCACAAACGATAATCCCAATTTTTCGTCCAATTCAGGAAGCTCCTTGCGAGAGACCTGACTAAATTTAGCCAAAGTTATATGTGGGTGAAAGCTTTTAAATGTACGTGGGAATTTTAAGCCCCTATCTATCAATAAATTCTCTAACTGCTTCTTTATCGGCCCTAGCTGCTCGGCAGTATGACTATTTGTAGTTAGCCACAGCATCCGGGCAAGGCCTGACTGTGGCCCATATTCTAGATTAGTAATGTCTATATCAGGCGCAACAAATTTATCTGCCACATCTTTAATGGCATCAATTATCGTTGGCAAAGCTTCGTCTTCCTGATAGGCCAAAAAAGACATTGTAATATGCCAGCTAGATGAAGATAAAAATCGCACCTGCTCGCCAAACAAAGATTGCAATCTATCAATCTTTCTAGAGATTGCGGTTTTTATTTCATCTGGTAGATTTATAGCAACGAATAAGCGTCTTTTCATGTTTTATAGTGAGTTTATCGAACTATTAAGATATAATGCTATTATGCAGTCACTTGGAGAATACGGCAACAATTACTTGGACGAACTCAAAAATAGATCGTCAAAATCACGAGCCTTCAAATCACATCAACTAGCGGGCTTAGAAATTGCCGCCATTCTGGGAGATTTTAAAAATAAATCTCTATATATTAAACTGGCCAAGGAGTATGATTCTGGCAAGCTCATGGGCTTAGCCAAAAGCATAGCGGAGAATAAGAATATCAATAATCCGGGGGCCTATTTTATGAGGCTTCTACACGGCCCAAAAAAAGATGAAAATCGTTACCGTAGACAACCAAAAAAAGGCTAAAATATTACGCAAAAAAACTGCCGATTTTAATTTCGGCTCATTAAGCAAGGCCGAATTGCGCAAGCTTATAAAAGAAATGCGCCAGACGATGAAGGATGCCGATGGTGTCGGTTTAAGCGCTAATCAAGTTAATATTGGTTCTAATTTTTTTGTCGCCCAAGTTGAAAATAAATTTTACAGCATCTTCAATCCCAAGACAGAAAAGGCGTCTAAAGAAAAAATACCATTAGAAGAAGGCTGTTTGAGTATCCCTGGTGTATATGGACCAGTGGAGCGCCCTGATAAAATAACCCTTACCGGTCTTGATATAAACGGCAAGAAAGTAAAAATTAAAGCCTGGGGATTATTAGCCAGAGTCTTTCAACACGAAGTAGACCACCTCAATGGCAAACTATTTCTCGACAAATGCAAAGATCCATACACAATTGAAGGGTTTGAGCCAAAAAATCTAAAATCTGAATAATATCGTTTATTTATGAAGTATTCTTTCTTAGGCACTCCTCGTTTTGCCTCTATAATTTTAGAGAAACTCATCGAAGCTAAACTGCCACCGACGTTGGTAATTTGTAATCCCGATAAGCCAGTTGGACGTAAAAAGATTATCACTCCACCACCAACCAAAATCATAGCTGAAAAACATGACATCCCAGTTTGGCAACCAGAAAAATTGACTGCCGATGAAGTGGCTAAAAAAATAGACGGCGCTGATGTTGCTGTCTTGGCTGCTTACGCAAAGATATTACCAGATGAGATAATATCTTTGCCCAAGCTAGGAATTGTTGGAGTCCATCCATCTTTATTACCCAAATATCGCGGCGCCACGCCAATTCAAACAACCTTACTAAACGGCGACCATGAAACCGGCACAACGCTTTTCCTTATGGATAAAGAAGTGGATCACGGGCCGACATTAGCGAGCAATAGATTGCCAATAGCTGATGACGATAATTATATCGCGCTCGAACAAAAGCTAGCAAATTTAAGCGCAGAACTACTTATAGATACTCTGCCCAAATTCGTAAAGCAAGGAATCAAGTCGCAAGTTCAAGATGAAGATGCTGCCACCTATACCAAAAAATTTATTACCAAAGATGGCCTAATTGACCTGACCAAAGATAATAACGAAACAGCCAGACGCAAAATTAAAGCCCTAAATCCTAATCCAGGGGCATATGTAATCAAAAGCGGCCAACGGATCAAAATATTAGACACGCGCACCATTCAGTACGAAGGCAAAAACCCACGAGACGTCGGAGATGCCCTAGATTTTGTCGAAAACATATAGCTATTTGACAAAATCGGGCACAATTGCTGTATTGTATTCAGCAAATTCAAAACTCAGTCCTCCGTCTCGGGATTGGTCCTTGAAACAGCTTGTGGCTATTTCAAAGTTGATTTTGAGACAATAAGGAGCTGATCATGTCCAAACATGCTCGGCCAGGCAATGCTTTGGCGGAACTCGCTGGACCATTGAGTGACTTCTTCGAAAAGCTCGGCGGTGAGGAGAGTGGCGCTTGGCTAGAAGCCTTCAAGCGCTTTCTGCGCAAGGAAAGTCCGTGGTCAGAGGCATCATCGACCACCAAGTCGAATATTCTGATCGTCGACTATGCCCTCACATTGGCACAGATGATCCAAGCAGGCAGATATGATTGGGTACACCCGGACATCGACGAGGACAACTTCCCACTCAACCTGCCCCCTGGTTTTCCAACCAGGGGGCAGATCATCCCCGAGTTGATACACTTTAACCGCCTCATCAGCTCTGACAAGGCCATCGCCGAGATCAAGCGAAGAGGACCTCGCCCGGCCACCATCTGGGAATTGCTCGCCTTCGGCGAACACAACCCCGATCCACAGAGGCAATTCTCCATTATTGCTCTCGGCTCGGTTTGGCGGAGGCGCAATGGTGGTGGCTTCTGGGTTGTTCCGTCTTTCGTCAGCCATGCTGGCAGGCGCGAGCTGCGCCTGCGCTCGTTTAACTGCGCCTTTAGCGACCGCTGCCGCTTCCTGGCCGTCCGCGATACGGCCTAATCACTTTTACCCCCAAGATTATTTCTTGGGGGCTTTTTTATACAAAAATTCCCCATCCCGCAGTATGCGATTAGGGGAATTTTTGCCAGACAATAGACAAATTCTATCTCGTTACCGAAACAGTTTCGCCTAATTCGGCAGCAGGAGCACTAACAACTGTACGATTGTTGGTGTCCAAGAATATCTGATAACCAGTATCAGCAGTGGTGCCATTGCTAGGATCCAATACCATTTCAGAGATATAGGTTGGGACTAAGCAGGCCTCCAAATCGATCAAGCCAGCGCCCGAACCGATGTTGGTAGCAGAACTTGGCAAGGTTACGGTAACAGCACCACAGGTACTATCCCACAAACCCTTATCATCTACCATCCTCTGGCCAACGGCATTCAACACAGCATTAACGTTAGATACACGCTGCGTGTTGCGAGCTTGTGCGAATTGGCGAGCTGGATTTAAAGCAACAATAACAATAGCCGCCAAAACGGCGATAATGCCCAATACTACTAATAATTCAATTAAAGTAAAACCCTTTTTCATATGTTTTTTAAATCAAATCTCGACCTTTTAAGATCATTTTAAGCTAGTTTCATTATATCAAAATTTTCCGACTTCCTCCAGAGATATTGTGGATAACGTCTGCCCATGCACAACCATTATTAAATTGGTAGTAGCCCCATTTATTTGTGCTTGGGACTTGATGACCTTATTCTCGCCATCGATCTCTATTGGGAAAATGGCACAACTATAAACATCAACAGCTAGATTGTCATTGCCGCCATAATTGATGTTCTTTGATAGCTCTAGCAAGGCCTTGTCTACGCAAGAGCGCGATACAAAATAACTAATCTTTTTAGAATAAAAATCTAGGTTGTTTATCCTGGAACTAAAAGCCGAGAACCCTAATGTCACGGCAATCATCAACATCAACGCCGCTAAAATCACTGAAGTTATTATGGCTATATATCCCTTATTTTCTCTCATTATTGGTAAATGATGGTTGTATCAATGGCTGTCGCGGCTAAGTCATTTGATAAGGTTGCAGTTATTCTTATAGCGCTTTGGCCCGAAAAATCGAGATGCTCAAAGAGCAAACCAGAGACATCGCCATAATCATTATTCAATTCCACCGACTGGCCACCGCCAATGGTTAGCCTTAATTTCCCGCCAGACAAATCCAAAACTAATGGATTACTAATAGAATTAATCTTATCCATAGATAACATTGCTCCACTATCACCCAACATCGGAATATTTATATTTTGCACACCAGACAATAACCAATTGAGCTTCTGGACTATAAACCGCTGATTTTCACCTAATTCTTTTTGATAACGAAGATCATCGCTGAAATTAACAAATTGGCTAGCCGCCAAAAATGCTATAGCCAAAAATCCGGCTACGATACCGGAATAAATTATAACCTCTATAAGCGTGGAGCCACGTTGTGAATTATTGCCAACAATCACTCTGTAAGTATAGCATCACACTGAAACTAGTTAACTAGTTTCTTACTTCTTACCCTCAATAATCAACTGCGCCACGCTAGCTGGAACTTCTTCATAATGGCTAAACTCCATGCTAAAAGACCCGCGTCCTTGTGTCATAGAACGCAGTTTTGTGGCATAGCCAAACATTTCTGACAATGGGACCTTAACATCAACAACTTTGATGTTAGGCCTATCATTCATGGCTTCTATCTTGCCTCGCTTTGAACTCAAGTCGCCAGTTATATCACCTAAAAATTCTGAGGGGGCAATAACCTGAACCTTCATGATCGGCTCCAATATGATTGCCTTAGCTCTTTTGGCGCCCTCCTGAAAGGCCATAGAGCCAGCTATTTTAAACGCAGACTCAGAAGAGTCCACGTCATGGAAAGAACCGTCATAGAGAGTGACTTTAGTATCGACAAATGGGAATCCGGCTATAACACCACGATCCATAGATTCTTTGATGCCCTTATTAATGGCGGGGATAAATTCTTGTGGGATAGCACCGCCTTTGATTTCATTAACAAACTCGAAGCCTTTGCCGCGCTCATTGGGCTCAACTTTAACCCAGACATGGCCATACTGACCACGACCGCCTGATTGTTTAATATATTTACCTTCAGCTTGGGCTGTGCCTTTTACAGTTTCTTTATAAGCCACCTGCGGTCGACCGGTGTTGGCCTCTACCTTAAACTCACGCTTCATGCGATCAACAATGATTTCCAAATGCAATTCGCCCATACCAGAGATAATGGTTTCGCCGGTTTCTGGGTCGCCAGCCACGCGGAAGGTTGGATCTTCTTCAGCCAAACGATGCAAGGCAATGCCCATTTTTTCTTGATCAGCCTTAGTTTTCGGCTCAACACGAATATCAATAACCGGCTCTGGGAAAATAATCTTTTCCAAAATAACAGGTTTTTCTGGATCGCAAAGAGTATCTCCAGTAGTAGTGTCCTTCAAACCAACTATGGCCGCGATATCACCAGCTGGCACTTCATCGACTTCTTCACGCCTATCAGCATATAAGCGCACAATACGCCCAATTCTTTCTTGAGAGTTCTTGGTCGAATTTAAAATATAGCTGCCCTTTTTGACAACTCCTGAATATACGCGGAAATAACTCAATGAACCCACGAACGGATCGTTGGCAATTTTAAAAGCCAAAGCCGCTGTTGGCTCGTCGTCTTTAGGTGGCCTCAATACTTCAGCGCCAGTCTTAGGATCAATAGCCTTAACTGGCGGTACGTCAATTGGTGACGGCAAATAATCAACAACGGCATCCAAAACTAATTGCACGCCTTTATTTTTCAAAGCCGAACCACATAATATAGGAATTATCTCGGTTTTCAGCGCGGCTTTACGCAAAGTCTTTTTTAAATCTTCAACAGATGGCTCTTTACCGTCAAGATAGGCGGTCATCAACTGATCATCATGTTCCACAATTTTTTCTATCAACTCGCTGCGCTTCTTAGCTGCTTCTTCTTTCAAGTTCTCAGGAATATCGCCCTCGGTAATTGTAGCCCCCATATCACCTGAAAAATCGTAGGACTTCATCTTTATCAAATCGACTACGCCAGAAAAGTCTCCCTCCGAACCGATGGGGATCTGAATAGGCAAGGCATTGGGGTTTAGTCTTTCTTGTATAGATTTCACACCAGCGTCAAAACTGGCACCCATACGATCCAATTTATTTATAAAACAGATGCGCGGCACCTTATATTCATCAGCATAGCGCCAGTTAGTTTCAGATTGCGGCTCCACACCAGCCACACCATCAAAAACTACGACTGCCCCATCCAAAACACGCAAAGAGCGCTTTACCTCGACAGTAAAATCGATGTGGCCAGGGGTATCTATGATATTAATACGATGCTCATGCTGTTTTTTTAATTCTTCTTCATCTATGCCCTGACCACGTTCATAACTTGGCACCCAAAAACAAGTTGTAGCAGCAGCGGTGATAGTGATGCCGCGCTCACGCTCTTGCTCCATCCAGTCCATAATAGTATCGCCCGTGTGTACTTCTCCAATCTTATGAGAAACGCCAGTATAAAAAAGCACCCTTTCCGTCACGGTGGTTTTACCGGCATCAATATGAGCGATGATGCCAATATCTCTAACTTTTTCTATTGGGTAATGTTGAGCCATATGAATAGGTATCCTAAACTATTTCCAAACTTCTGACAAGATTTCGTCTGATAATAACTTAACATCTTGCCTGGCCTTGCTAACGCTTTTCTTAACTTCAACTCTATCGTCGCCGGTATATTCAAATAAATCTTCTGCCAAATAGGGGTGCGCCCCAGTGACATAACTCCCCTCCGCCTCGACCCTTCTCCGCCTTGCCACTCCCGTTATAAATCTACTGTCATAAATATTAGGAATAGGATCGCCTATCTCTCCACAAAATATCTCATGCCCCTTTTCGACCATTTCAACATCTTTTTTGCCATCAAAAAAATCTTGGCTAGCCATCACCGCCGCGATATCAAAATCATTAAAGCCACCGTCATCTAAAACTTTGGCCAGACGCCTGATAGACTTACCGCTATAAATAAGCTCGGTAACCACCAGGGCTCGATGCGTTTTTGACAAAGTTTTGCCCGCAAACTCCTTAATGGCCCGCTCATCAATTCGCCTATCCTTACCGGCAGCGATAAAAAAAGTTTTTATGTTCCCATCTTCCGACCTTATACTGTCTATTACTTTTTTAACAATCAACGTCGGAATCCGACCGCTGGCATCATCGCTGATTAAGACATCATATTCACCAGCCTCAATCTTTTCTTTTAACAAATTAATCAGGCTGGCCATCGGCTCTTTCAATTCAGCAATCTCCTCAAAATTATAACGGCCTTCGGCTTTAGCTTCTCGCTTTTTATCACTATGAGGAAATGTTTCTAAAGACGCCATAAATACAAATCAACCAATAATCAACTAATGAGCTAATTCTACCGCAGCTGAACTTATCTAGCAAAATGAGCGAAGGCCCTGTTGGCTTCAGCGATACGATGAGTATCTTGCTTCTTTTTAATAGCGGCACCGTCATTTTTAGCGGCAGCCATAATTTCTTCGGCCAGTTTTTCAGACATGGCCTTACCCTTTTTAGACCGCGCAGCCTGAATAATCCAACGAGTTGCCAACGTGAACTTTCTTTCTGGCCTGACTTCTCTAGGAACTTGATAGTTAGCCCCACCAACTCTACGAGTAGACACCTCTACCAATGGCGCGGCATTTTCCATGGCCTTTTCAAATATTTCCAATGGTTCTTTCTTGGAGGTTTTTTTAACGATATCCATGGCATCATAAAACACCTTTTGGGCAGTTAATTTTTCGCCATCATGCATTAGATAATTAATAAATCGGCCTATCGTTATGCTGCCGTAATTTAAATCTGGCTTATGATCTCTTTTGTAATTGTGTTTTTTTCGCATAATTTATTTTTTTTATTCGCTAGCCTTAGGCCTTTTAGCGCCGTACTTTGATCTTTTCTGCTTTCGATCTACTCCGGCAGTATCCAATCTACCGCGCACTATATGATAGCGCACACCTGGCAAATCCTTTACTCGACCACCGCGTAGCACAACTACGGAGTGCTCTTGTAAATTGTGCCCTTCGCCTGGGATATAGGCGGTAACTTCCATGCCATTAGTTAAACGAACCCTGGCAACTTTGCGCAAAGCCGAATTCGGCTTCTTGGGCGTAGTGGTAAATACCTTCAAGCAAACTCCTCGCTTAAATGGCGACGAGGATCTAACTGGCTTGTTCTGCAAAGTATTAAAATAACGATTCAAGGCTGGCGCCTTGGATTTTTCGGTAGTTTTTTTCCTGCCCTTTTTGAGAAGTTGTCCAATAGTCGGCATAAGAAAGATTTTATCAAATATATATGGCCGATGTCAAACTAACCAACCTAATATATCAGCAATTTATAATACGCCGACCTGACCCACTATCAAGCTGTACAGATAAGAAATTATTGGGATGATGAGTTGAAAACCAAAAAATATGAAGAACAACAAAAGATAAAACCCATATCGATGCAGGAATGATCTAACTTGATGCCAACTATCAGGCATTATGGATAATAAAATACCGGAGCCGTCGAGCGGAGGTAGTGGGATAAGATTAAAAGCCGCCAATAAAACATTGATAAAAACTACCGCGCTGAACATCACAAATAAACTAGCCGCAAAAGCGCTGCTAGGTAAGAAAACTAGCAGCCTTATCAAAATCCCGAAAACTATTGCCACAGTAATATTAGTTAGCGGCCCGGCAGCAGCTATTATCCCAGCCCCACTTTTTGGGTTCCTAAGCCTATAAGGATTGTAGGGCACCGGCTTGGCCCAACCCAGGACAAAAGTCCCGGCAGAAAGAATAAATAATGAGATCGGCAACAATATCGAGCCGAAAAAGTCCAAATGATTAAGTGGATTGAGATTCAAGCGTCCGGCATCTTTGGCGGTGGTATCACCTAACTTTAAAGCCACCGCACCATGAGCAACTTCATGAATCATCACTGAAAAAAGAAATATTATTAATTGAAAAATTAGAAACGAAATATTATCCATAAACTTTAGGATAACTATTTTAGCATTTTTTAGCAAAACAAAGCCCCCTGATTTTAATCGGGGGCTGTAAAATTACGGCTCAATAACCAATTTATATAAATTGGTCCCAGCATCACCCGAGGCCTGCGCCACAAGAGTAAAGTCGTGTTTAATATAAAGCCCATTGGCAGCTTGACGAGCTGGCTTGCTAGTCAAGTAAATAGTTAATGACGTATCGTTTAAATTAACATATTTACGCGCCTCGCCAAGCATTGTCTTGGTCAATAAATCGCCAATCCCCTGCCCGCGATAATGATCATCTACCACCACGCTATGAATTTCCGCTAATGGACCCTCTAGTCGTGGCTGGAAAAAAATCATACACATACCAACGACTCTGACATTCTGCTCATCGTTTCTGTCTTCAGCTAAGATAATCACGCTCCGAGGATAATCGCTAATCAAAGCATGAAGCTGACTCATATTAATGGGCTCGATCTTGCCGGATAATTGTTTCAGAAGATTGTTAATGGCCGCCAAATGGCGCTCGATAAAAACAAAAGTCTGACAATCATTTGTTAAAGTTCTGGTGGCGATCATCGCTGCCTCCTTAAGATTTCAAGTACTAAGGGCCAGATAAAAAATTATCACAACCCGACTATCTCCGCAAGCTAAGCCAACTTGCTAATCCTCTTTATAATTTTGGTGGTGGATTTATTTCTGACTAAATCAACAAACTCTATCTTGCCACCATAAGATTTGACGCACTCAAACTCTGGACAACTTTTGCCTTTATAGTCGCTACCCCTTACATATATATGCGGCCTAATCTCTTCAATAAGATTTTCCGACGTATCCTCATGAAACAACACAACATAATCAACACTTCCCAAGCTGGCCAATATAGTCGCCCGATCATTTTGGCTATTAATAGGACGACTAGGACCCTTTAGCTTGCGCACCGAAGCATCCATATTTAATCCCACGATCAAAACATCGCCCGATCGCTTGGCGACCTGCAATAAATGCACATGCCCGGAATGCAGAATATCAAAACAACCATTAGTGAAAATAATCTTTTTATTCTGTTCTTTGAGATTTTGGGTAACTTTAAATAACTGTGGCCGAGAAACTATTTTTATTTGAGCTAGTTTCGATATAACCATCTATACATTAATTATAACGTTTCTGTCACAAAAATGTTTTTCTCTGAAAGTACAAATTGGCGGTGTTTTTTGGACGATGCTCGAACATTCTTTGAGCAAACCCCCGTTTTGGGAGGAGGTGGCCTCGGCGCGGCCGCCCGCGGCCGCGCCGAGGCTAC
>JAUYHP010000023.1 GCA_030689595.1 bacterium
AACTTAAAGGCGAGGGTGAAGGCAGGGTTAATATTCTGCTCTTAGGTGTTGGTGATCCGGCTCACGCCGGTGCCGATTTGACCGATACAATGATTGTAATCAGTTTGGATCCTAGGACCAATGATGTAGCAATGCTTTCAATTCCTCGCGATCTGTATGTTAAAATATCCGGTTATGGAAGTGACAGGATTAATGCTGCCCATTCTTTAGCTGAAATGAAAAAAAGGGGCACAGGTCCTGATCTCGCGAAAAAAACTGTATCGGAAACCCTGGATATCCCGATTCATTATTATGTGCGAATTGATTTTACAGGGCTTAAAAAGGCCGTTGATACTGTCGGCGGGGTGGATATTAATGTCGAAAAAGATCTTTATGATCCTTATTATCCGTGCGACAGGAATGAAAATTTGCAATGTGTGTTCAGAGTGAAAAAAGGGTTGGTGCATATGGATGGGGCTATGGCGCTCAAATATGCCAGATCTCGCGAAACCACCAGCGATTTTGATCGTGCCCGGCGCCAGCAGCAGGTACTTACGGCCTTGCGCGATAAGGCATTACAGCTTTCCACCATTTCAAATCCAGGCAAGATTTCCGGCTTAATCGATATCATGGGATCGCATATTAAAACTGATCTTGCTCTTTGGGAAATCAATAAATTAGCCGAGATATCTAAGAAGGTTGATGCAGCTAAAATTATTAATAAAGTTCTAGATAATAGCCCCGATAACTACCTCCGTGATGCAAATATTAACGGAGCTTATGTTCTGCTTCCTAAAACCGGCAATTTCAAAGCTATCCAAGCTTTTGTGCGCAGTATTTTTGTCGATAGTTATATCAAACAGGAAGATGCAAAAATTCAAGTTGAAAATGGCACCGCTCGAAGTGGTTTAGCCAGCCAGGCAGCAGATTTATTAAAAAGCTTTAATTATAATGTAGTTGGCATTGCCTCAGCTGATCGCAGCAATTATCAAGCTACAGTAATTTATGACTACACCAACGGAGCTAAGCCTTATACTATTAAGTATCTAGAGAATCGCTTCGATGCAAAAGCCATAAAGACTGACCCTCCCAAAAACCAGGATGGATCATCAAGCCTACCTTACGATATAAAAATAATTATTGGCGCTAATTATCAACTA
>JAUYHP010000012.1 GCA_030689595.1 bacterium
TAAATAACGGAACCAATATTATTGGTGCCATCAAAGTAGTGATCACGGTCATCATGATAGAAACACCGAATATCTCATTACTGATTATCCCGGCGGATAAACCAATCCCCGCTACGATTAAGGCCACCTCACCACGTGGTAACATTCCTATACCAATTCTACTAGCCCCCAGAAAATTAAATCCTGAAAACAAAGCTGGTAAACCAGAGCCAAGCACTTTACCAACAATAGCGAATACAGTAATCACTAATCCAAATACCAAAACCGCGCCCATGGCTTTGAAATCAACCAAGGTTCCCATAATGGCGAAGAATACTGGTACGATCAAATGTGATGCACCGGCTAATCTTTCTTCTAATTCTTTACCAACTTTAGTAACTGATAATAAAATACCGGCTAAATAAGCACCAATAATCATGGCTAAACCAAACATCTCAGCCACAGCCGCCACAGCGAAACAAATCGAGGCAGCAATGGCAGCATATGTTTTACCATCCAATTTCAAAAGTATATTGGACAATCGCTTACCAAATAGCCAGCCCAAGACAACCATACCACCTAAGAAGCCAATCGCTTTCAAACCGATCGTTCCCAGTTCAGACCAAGAAACACCTTCACTAGCTCCACCTCCGGCGGCTAATGATAAAACTAAAGCCAATATTAATATGCCTAAGACATCATCAATAACTGCCGCGGCTAAGATTGTAACGCCTTCCTGGGTATCTAACTTATACATATCAGACAATACCCGGGCGGTAATACCAACAGATGTGGCCACCATGATGGCACCCATGAATAAGGCTGGAGTATCAGTCCAAGTGTCCGCAAAACCAAACATCATAGTGCCCCAAGCTCCCAAGAAGAATGGTAAAACAACACCACCAATGGCGATACCGAGTGATTTGAGTCCATATTTTATAAATAATTTGGCATCTGTTTCCAAACCAACTAAAAATAAAAGTAAGACTGCACCAATCTGTCCGAAGAAGTAAAGTTCGGAAGATATCGGCAAAGTAGATGCGTGTTCTCCAACTGCCTCAACGATTGGAAATAATTTTCCGATGAAAGGCAATGGCAGAGCGCCTAAAGCAAAAGGACCGATGACCATACCGCCGATTAATTCTCCCAAAACTTCAGATTGTTTAAATTTTTTGAATACTAAGCCAAATAATTTGGCGGCCAGTAGCAACATGGCTAACTGGAGCACGAGATGGGCGAGTTCTGCTGGATCCATAGTTATATTTTTCTAATTAATTTAATTGTTAATAAAATAGTTCGATTCAACCGAACTATTTGAGTATTATAATACTCTTTTTTCTGAAAGTGTCAACCCCGTTAGGAAAGTTATTATTACTACTTATTAAAATATGCAGTCCTGACTGAATTTTCTTTATTATAAGAAATTA
>JAUYHP010000014.1 GCA_030689595.1 bacterium
TAATCCAATAGATCTCACAGGTTATGATTTAAACGCTGTTTCCGGTGATTATTATACTTTTCCCAATTTTACGCTTAACAGCGGAAATTTTGTGGTAATTCATTGGAGGGCAGATGGCACGAACACGGCAACTGACTTGTATACTGGTACCTCAGGATTTGGCGCTAATATGGGCAATACAAAAGGTTGGGTAGCGCTTTTTAAAAGTACGGACCATACAAATAAAACAACGGCCAGCAAAACTATTATTGATTATATTGAATATGGTGTGGTGGGTAATACATGGGAATCTAGTGCTGTGGCCGCGGGTATTTGGACCGCCGGAGATTATATACCTAATGTACAGATGGGCAATTCTTTAGAACGCCAGCCAACTGGCAGTGATACTAATCAATCACTTGATTTTAAAGATCAATCTAATCCAACATCGCAGAATTCTGCTAGCGTTACCTTGTTGCCAACAGTTCAGTGCGGCAACGGTCAGATAGAAAGCGGCGAGCAGTGTGATGATGGCAATCTGGTGAGCGGCGATAGCTGCAGTTCAACTTGCCAAACCGAAACTGCAGAGGCTGCGCCGCCGCCAGCGGACGATACGGCGACATCAACCCCCCTTAATCCCCCCTTGTCAGGAGGGACAAAAAAGATTTATAAACTGGGCGATGTGGTAATTAACGAATTCGTATCTGACCCGGCGGATAATGAAGTGGAGTGGATTGAATTATATAATAAAACTAATGGTGAAATTAATTTAACCGGCTGGTGGATTGAGGAGGGCAGTAAGGCCAAGACGAAATTAGCAGGCGTCATCAGCGCCAGCGGAGTCGGCCGTTATAAAGTTATTGACAAGCCGGCGGGCAATTTAAATAATAGCGGCGACATAATAATTTTATACGACGCTAACGGAAAAATAATAGATCAGATTGCTTATGGCAACTGGGATGATGGCAATACAACCGATAATGCACCAGCGGCTAACGACCCGGGCGGCACGGCTAGAAAATTTGACGGCTATAATACTTTTAATAATTTAAATGATTTTGCTGAAACCTCAAAGCCGACGAAAGGAGTTAGCAATATTATTGAAACCGAAGACGAGGTTAGCGCGGAAGTTAAGGCTAAATTTGATTTTAGC
>JAUYHP010000017.1 GCA_030689595.1 bacterium
TATCATTTTAAAATTTTAGCGCAAGATAGTTTAGCTAATGCAACCACGACGGGCGATAATACTTTTACCACCACTGCTCAAGCCGAAAATGTGGTTATTAGCGAAATTAAAATTGGCAACGTTGGTGAGGCCGATGATGAATGGATAGAATTATATAATCCGACCAATGCGGATATTGATTTGGAATCTTTGCCTTTAAAATTACACATTAGAAATAGTGTTGGCACGGAGAGTAATAAGATCATTAATTTTACGCATTCGGTTATTCCGGCTAAAGGTTTTTTCCTCTTAGCATCGGCGACTAACTATACTGGTGGCGTGCCAGCGGATGCCACTTACTCTACGTCCGGTATTAAGCTAGTTTCAGATGGTGGTATCTATATTAGTATGTCTGCAGCTTCAAGTACTAATATCATTGATCAAGCCGGTTGGGGGTCGCAGCCCGTTGGCGGCTATGAAGTAGCTCCTTTTGCTCCCAGCCCCTGCGTTTCCACTTCGGTAATTTGCGTCAATTCATTGGAGCGCAAAGCTTTTAGCAATTCCACTTCCAGCGCCATGGTTAACGGGATTCATCAATGGCAGGGCAATGGCTATGATTCCGATAACAATTCGCAGGATTTTGTTTTACAAAATAATCCCAATCCGCAAAATTCTTTGATGCTAACGGAGCCGCGGAGCAGTTTGCCTAATTTAATGACGGCTTCAGCTTGGCCAACTTGGCAAAAAGACTTAGCGCGAACGGGTTTGTCATCAGCCACTTCTTTGGCCACGAGCACCATGGCGGTTAAGTGGACCGCCACCACAACGGCAAATCATGGTTTTGTTTCTCGTCCCGCATTGGATGATCAAGGAAATATTTATATAGGAAGAGAAGATGGTTTGGCAAAATATTCGCCCAGTGACGGCTCTCTTTTATGGCTTAATGCTTCCAGTACCAGTTATACGGTTCCCTTAATTTTATCTGACGGCAGTGTTTTGGTGCGTGGTCCATGGGAGCTTTCCGCATTCACTTCGGACGGACGGTTAAAATGGAAATTTTTATTAGACGGTAGCGCAGGCGCGAATGCGCATCTGGCAATTTTGTCCGACGGGACGATTATCACTCAGTCAGCCGAAAAAGTAATGGCTATCAATCAAGATGCAACGCTGAAATGGATTTTTAATCCAGGCCCGGGCCGAGCCATGCAGAACGCCAGCAGTATTTCCGCGCCGGTTGTTGATTCCTCTGATAATATCTATATCGTCATTGATACTTATCTTTATGCTATTTCTTCTTCCGGCAGCGCCCTGCTTTGGTCACCGCTAAATTTGGGTCGTTATTCTTCGTTGGCCTTAGACTCTGTTAACAATATCATCTACTTTACTGTCGGCACTACTTGGCCCCAGGGCGCTCTCTACGCTTTGAATGTTTTCGATGGTTCAATTGTCTGGTCTAATAATCTGGGCAACAATTACAATGACCACGCTGAATTGGCACCAGCCATTGATAGCAGCGGCCAGGTTTACACGATTATGTTTTATTCTGGCGGCATAGCTAAATTAGAGGCTTATTTGGCCACGAGCACGCCAAGCTGGACCACCGCCCATCTGGGTAGCGCATCTTTAGCCGCGCCCATAGTGACCGTCGACATCGACGGCAAAGTCAAAATTTATGTGGCTGGCCAGGCAACTATAAGCATTTTTAACGCGGCTGACGGTGTTCTTCTAGGTATCTTCAATAAGGACGATGTTCTCGGTCTTGGGAATCTATATTCTTACTTTGGCGCGGTAGGGAGCGATGGCACGATTTATACAGCCGATAGCTCCACCCTTTACGCGATCGACGATAATTAAAATCCATTCGAAGTCCGACTTCGAATGATGTAATCCCATCTGTCCCCTCGATTTATAGGGGTTGACAGCATTATATCCAATAGGATATAATGCTTTTAGACGCAATGGGATTTTAAATTAAAAGATGGTAAAAAAATGAAGGTTGTCTATTTTTTTGATAAGGACTCGACTCTGTGTCCAGTAAAAAAATATTTAGAGCAGTTTATTTCAAATAAAAAAGATACAAATAAAGATAATCAAAGAAAAAATAAGTTGTTGGCTGAGATAGACCAGAAGATTGAGTATATAAGAGAAAGGAATGGCAAGGCAATTCCTCCGATAGCTAAACCATTAATGGGTTATAAATTTTTTGAAATAAGGGGAGGGAAA
>JAUYHP010000019.1 GCA_030689595.1 bacterium
AAGCTTCATAGAGAAGATGGTCCTGCTATTGAGCGTGTTGGCGGAGATAAAGATTGGTTTATAAATGGCAAACGTCATCGAGAAGATGGTCCTGCCGTTGAATATGCCGATGGAACTAAACATTGGTATATAAATGGCAAGTCTCACCGAGAAGACGGCCCTGCTATTGAATGGTCTGATGGAGAAAAACAATGGTATAAAAGTGACAAGCTTCATCGAGAAGACGGTCCAGCTATTGAATATGCCAATGGAAATAAATATTGGTATATAAACGGCAAGGGATTAACAGAAGAAGAATTCAATCTTCAGATGAAGCCTAAACCAATTAGAACCGAATACGCCGACCGAGTCGAATGGAGATTAGATGGCAAACTTCATCGAGAAGATGGTCCTGCTCTTGAATTTGCTAATGGGACTAAATCTTGGTATATAAATGGCAAATCTTTAACTAAAAAAGAATTCAAGCTTAGAACGAAACAAAAAAAACGCAAGGAAAAAAGAGCAAGTATGAATACAGAAGATATCAAAAAAGTACTCAAGACTTCAGCCAAAGATGTGGGCAAATCAATTGCTAGCGGAATGAAACTAGAAGCAATTGAACGAACAAATGATAATGTTTATGATGGAATCTGCCAATTGCTCGTCAGCCAATTAGGAGTTGACAAGTCCAAGCTAGACAGTCCTATCATGAAAGAGGCGATTTTAACTCTTGTCCCTTTGTTTCTTCATCCTGTTGCAGTTGCAATGGATGGTAAGGTGGCTTATGCTAAATGGGCAAAGGATTATGCAGAAACTTCTATCGAACTTTCTGCAAAGCGTAATTCGGGAGCCATGATGGATTCCTTGTCAGCAATGTTTAAATTGCTGCATGATGCTAATCAGCCTGTTACGTCTTCTAGGTTTACTTTTTCTACCGATTATGCCGCGCTTGCAAAGAACAAGCTTCGCATTCTTGCAAAGGAAAAAAATCTTCGAGTTGCAACGTCACAGTCTAAAGAAGACCTGGTAGATTTGTTAGAACAAACCGAGCTTGAAGAGGCTGGGCTTTTGATTGCAGAGTGATTGTTACTATCGGTGAGACGTCTTTTCTCATAAGATACTGGTAGTGGGGATTAACAATAAGGAGCGCCGCGCAAGGCATCGCCTGAGCCTTACCCAATAACAGCGGCTTTTTTTAGGAGTCTAAAATGAGCAGATCGTGGATTTTATTAGAAGTAAATGATATAGCTGGCGAAAAAACATTTAAACCATTGGCTGGCACTGAAGATAAAAAATGCGCCAACCGCGCTCTTTCTGCGATGAAGCTTCATAAAGATGAAGCAATTAAATTTAACAGAAATGATTCGACTTTAATTCACACATCGGTTATAGATGATATTGAATATAACGCATCTATTGATGACTGTTTAGACCGCAACGATGAAGACGAAGTAAATAAGATTCTTAGTTTAGTAAATGGGTAAACGTCTATAAATATATCTGACCAATAATTTATAGGTTAATAACAGGTCTCGGAGAAAAAAAATAATGTTTAAAAAAGTACTGCGTTTGATTGTAAATATTTTCTTGTCTAAATTCAAGGGCTATTTTGGAGTAGCAAAGAAAATGTTTTTTATTGGATTTGGTGTGGGCGCGCTACTAGGCTTTAGTGTCGGTGGTGTGTTGACATATGCCGTTTTTCATTGATATTAACTCTTCTGTATTCAACATCCTCATTCGACAAGTGTCGAATGAGGATGATAGAAATTAAAAAGTATAAGTTCATGCAACAAATCTTATCTAAAGTCAAGGACTTATTGGCGCTTGCCGCCGATAATAGTAATATTCACGAAAGCGCCTCGGCATATAAGGCGGCTCAAAAATTGCTTACCAAACATAAATTGACGACCGCCAATCTGATGCAGGACGCATCTGAAAATGTAATTATTACCGGAGATAAGTTTTTATATTCCGGGACTAGAATGATTACTTGGCGTGGAATACTAGCCAGTGGCGTTTGTAAAGCGAATGGCGCGGCCTGTTATTGGCAACGTTGCCGCATTAATGGGCAGCCGGTTCAGCGATTAGTAATAATTGGCAGTCAATGTGACATTGATGTTGTAACCTGCTTATACTCTGCAATAGTAAATCAAATTGAAATGTTATGTTCTATAGCCTTGCGCGGCACTGGCGGGGGCAAAACTTTTTCAAATAATTTCAAATTAGGAGCAACTAATACTGTTAATGGAAGGCTGCTTGAAGCGCAGCAAGAAGTAGAGTCTGAGTACCAAGGCACAGCGGCATTGATTTTAGTAAATCAGAATAAAGAAGCTCTAACTAAGGCCATGGCAAATCTAAATCTTCGTAATAAAACTACATCGTTACGTTTTAATTCACAAGGATATGCGGCTGGTGTTGCAGCAGGACGAAATATTAATTTAACTAATAGATTACTCACATGACACAAACAGAACTTTTAAAAAAAATTGCAGGCGCTATTTCAGATAATGATTCCATGCAAGAGGCATTAGATGATTTAGTTATAGATGCTAAATTGGCAGAAGCAAGTGATGTCAATAACACAGGCTGGGAGGGGCAATGTATGTATTTGTTTGATGCCGGTTACGACGTAAAAGAAATACTAAATGGCTTGTATATTACGGAAGATTAAAATGTCTAAAATTTTAGATAGAACTCGTGAGATTCTTTTAGAAGTTTTCGGCAGCTATATATCTGATGACCTTAATAGCGCTAAAGAAATAATTAATAAAAATACTTTTGCTGGAAAGAATGAACCAGACGAGGCAGTAGTGTTAATTCATTGTAATGGAATACCGAGCGGCTTTGATAGCTCTAAACTATTAGAATCGTGGTTTGAAGTAAGTGAATTATTACAAACGCATTATTGCGAACATATTAATAGCGTAATAATTGGAGTTTATTTGAATGAAAAAAATGGACCTAACAAAAATAACTGATAAATTTTTATTTAAATTTAGACTGCATTGTTCTAATGATATCAATCGGGGCTATTGCTATTATTGGGCATGTGCTGTCTATGCTTTTTTTTGACGGCGATCTTTTCACAGTTCACGATCATGGTGGTCACGCCTTTATAAAAATAAATAATAATTATTATGATTCAGAAGCTCCTAACGGGGTTAGCGATTGGCGCCATTTGCCATTCTTTAAAAAGAAGGATGATTATATCGCAGATAATGATGCAATAACTCAATCGTATACTGAGTTTAAAAAATATTGGACTAGAGAGGGCCAGCGCGGCTGGGACGGCCAAAAGATAAAACAATTTATAAAATTGTGTAAAGAGGAATTAAACTTAAACGAAAGAATAGGTAATCACATTTAGCTTACGGGCTCTTAGCATATTCAGAGCTGGCCTGGCAGAGAGCGGAGAAATTCGCAGCATGCAATTATCTGATTGGAAATGCACACTAAATAATTTAGTGGGATTTGAGTTCGAATCTCAAAGAGTCCACTGGCAAGGAATGCTTGGAATCATGGATAATTATTAATGACACAATAGCAGAAGCGTCCTGCGCCCGTTGTGGCGGGAAGTCTATATTTAAATCTTTAACCATGCCTGGTGGCAGGTGCTTTGCGCAACTTAGATGGGCAAACGGGTTTAAAAAACAACATCGACAATGTCCTGAGAAAGAATTATAAATGAAAGCAATAAATTCAACGTTCTTAACTGCTGGTCTAATTTCTGTTCCAGTTAAAATATATACAGCAGCTCAATCGCTAAAGGTTAGTTTTTGTCAACTATCACCAGACTTGCATCGAGTAAAGCAACAATGGGTAGACGCTTCTACGGGAAAAGCGGTTGACCGCAGTGATTTCAAACGCGGATTTGAATACTCCAAAGGAAGAAAAAATAATCCGGGCAAGTCTGTAGAAATAACAGATGCAGAGCTTGATAGCCTGTCCCCTAAAGATCCTGCCAAGGCAATCGAAATTAAAGAATTTATCAAGGAAGAACTGTTACCTACAATATCAATTGATAAAACTTATTATTTGGGGCCAGATATTTCTGGCGAGCGAGGGTATGCCTTATTCACTCAAGTAATGAGCAAAAAGGACGTATGTGCATTGGCGCAATGGACCGTTCGTGGAAGGCAGCAGCTAGTAGCCATCCGCCCATATAAGAATGGCAGCGGATTAGTTCTACAACAATTATTTTATTCCGATGAAATAAGACCTTTTTCAGACATTGGCGTTACTAATGTAAGCGTCTCTCAATCTGAGGTAAATATGGCTGAACAATTTGTAGATGCAATGACGTCTCGTGATTATTCTCCAGAGAAATATAAAAACGAATACGCTGCGAGTATACTAGCATTAGTAAATAAGAAAGTAAATGGCGAGGCAATAAATATTACATCGCCAGCGCCAATGTCTCACATGGATATGGTGGCTCAGCTGCAAGCGACTTTAAATCAATTACAACTAAAAACCGGGTGACGCAAATCTTACAACGACAGCAGTTGATTTAAGTTTTGATTTTAAAAATGTTGTTAATTCGTCAACTAGAGTATCATTTGAGACTGAACTTGGACCAATCTTATCAATGTCAAGAAAGACTTCTAATTTGTTTGGCGAAGCAACTACCTTAGATACTACTAATTCGGAGTTGTGCTCCTTAACTAATCTCTTTACATAGTCTTCTTGATTTAAAGCTTGAGCTTTCTTCTCAAACATACTAGCGACATTTAATAATTTATCATAATTCATAATATCCCCGCAACGTTGTATACGTATATATCAAAACATTGATAGGGTCATATGGAAATCACAGAACAATCTCATGCTATATTTACTTTACATTCTTGTTTTCAGCTATTAGCAATTTTGCAACGTATCAAGAATAGTCAGCCAAATTCTGCCGAAAGAAAGATGCATTTAAAATCGTTAGAGGCTTACCGAGAGGTGGTTAACAACATTTATATAATGTATAATATTGCAATTGAAGACCAGCAAGAGACTCGGCCAGAACATGAAGTCACGTCGAAGATTTAGATACAGCCTTGATTCTTATATCAATAAAGGCTATATTAAAATAATTGTTGATACATATGCAGAATTGATTGAACAATTAAACAAGTGTCACAAGAGTAGTCATAGAATATTTTTACATGATCTTTTTTCTAAAGACCTTAGTTTTCGGTCTGCAGAATGCATCGATTGTAAGGCGAAATATATTTATTTAGAATGTTTAAATGATAAGCAAATCAATTAAAAAGCCAATTAGAACCGAACATGTCTATGGACATGGCGGCTCAGCTGAAGGCCGAGTAAAGTGGACATTAAATGGCTATCTTCATCGAGAAGACGGACCTGCTATTGAATGTGCCAATGGAGATAAAGAGTGGTATATAAGTGGCAATCATCACAGAGAAGATGGTCCTGCCATTGAATATGTCAATGGAACTAAGTATTGGTATATAAATGGCCTGCTTCATCGAGAAGACGGCCCTGCTGTTGAATATGTCGACGGGACTAAGTCTTGGTATATAAAAGGCCTGCTTCTAACGGAAGAAGAATTTAATATTCAAATAAAACCCAAACCAATTAGAACCGAACTTGAAGGCCGAGTAGAATACCGATTAGATGGCAAGCTTCATCGAGAAGATGGCCCTGCTCTTGAATTTGCTAGTGGGAATAAATATTGGTATAAAAATGGCGAGTTTCATAGAGAAGATGGCCCTGCTATTGAATGGGCCGATGGGACCAAAACATGGTATTTAGATGGGGCCATGCTGTTAGAGGCAGAATTTGATTCGCGATCCTCTCGACCAGATTCTGGGACGATAAAGGAACCTATTAGAAAAAAACTTAATAATCGAGTTGAATGGCGGTTAAATGGCAGGCTTCATCGAGAAGATGGGCCTGCTGTTGAATGGACTAATGGAGACCAGGCCTGGTATAGAAATGGCAAGCTCCATCGAATGAATGGCCCCGCCTATATCAATGGAGATAAATATTGGTATATAAATGGACAGGAATTGACAAAAGAAGAGTTTAATATTAAAATTAAAGCCAATTCAACTAGAACTAAGACTGGCGATCGGGTAGAGTGGCGTCTAAATGAAATGCTTCATCGAGACGACGGGCCTGCCATTGAAACAGATAGTGGAGATAAGTATTGGTATAAAAATGGAATGCTTCACAGAAAAGATGGCCCTGCTATTGAACATGCCGATGGCTCTAAGTGGTGGTATAAAAATGATAAATTACACCGAAGAGGCGGCCCTGCTGTTGAATATAAAATCGACTTAGGGGGTAAGACGTTGTCTCGCTCGATATGGTATAAAAATGGCCAGCGTCATCGAAAAGATGGTCCTGCTATTGAGAGTTCTGACGGAACAAAGGCTTGGTATATAAATGATATTGAATTTTCAAAAGAAGATTTTGAATCTTTCAATGTAGAAAATAAAATTATGGTTAAAACTACATATGACAATAGAACAGAGTGGAAATTACACAATCTACTCCACCGAGAAAATGGGCCCGCTGTTGAATATCTTAACGGAACTAAAGAGTGGCGTATAAAGGGCAAGCTTCATCGAGAAGATGGGCCTGCCATTGAATCGGCCGAAAGCAAATGGTGGTATAAAAATGGCGCCATTCATAGAGATGATGCGCCGGCTGTAGAGTTTGCCAATGGAAATAAATTTTGGTGTAAAAATGGTAAGTACCATCGAGCCGATGGCCCGGCTATAGAATATGCCAATGGACATACAGAATGGTATTTTCATGGCCTGCTTGTAACCGAACAAGATCTTATTCAAATTGATAGTGTTATACAAAATGTGGTAAATGCCGCTGGCCGGGTGATTGACTCACCCGTCCAGGATTTTAATGAGGTCGCCGCCCTCATGGCAGATTTTGAAAAGGTCGCGGAAGATATCATTGGAAAGAGCGCTGAGGATATCATTGGAAAGAGCGCTGAGGATATTATTGGAAAGAGCGCTGAGGGCAATGATAGAGAGGAGCCGGACGATTCAGAGGAATGCGAGCCAGGGGAGGGATGGATCGCAAAGCATATCGCAGAAGCTGAGCCAGGGGGATGGATCGTTCCACTAGTGGATGATTATTCGCTCACCAGAACAGAGCGCATTAAGCAAGTAATGACCAAATCGGCTGAAGATATTGGAAAATCAATTGTACGAGGCGTCAAGTTAGAAACAATTGAACGAGCAAATGATAAGGTTTATGAAACGATTTCTCAATTATTAGTTGATCAATTAGGAGTTGACAAGTCCAAGCTAGACAGTCCTATCATGAAAGAGGCGATCTTAACAATGGTTCCTTTGTTTCTTCATCCTGTTGCAGTTGCAATGGATGGCAAGGTGGCTTATGCTAAGTGGGCAAAGGACTATGCAGAAACTTCTATCGAACTTTCTGCAAAGCGCAATTCGGGAGCCATGATAGATTCGTTATCGGCAATGTTTAAATTGTTATACGAATCTAATAAGTCACATATTCCTAGATTTACTTTTAGTACCGACTACAGCAAGCTTGCGAAAAATAAACTTCGCATACTTGCACAGGAAAAGAGTCTACGAATTCAAACATCACAAACTAAACAAGAATTAGTCGAGGCTCTAGAACAATTCGAACTAGAAGAGGCGGGGATTCTAGAACAAAATATATAGGGAATTTATGAGAGAAATAATAATATACTCAGACAAGCCAATACATGAAAATAATTTAATTTTAACAGCTCTGCACCACGACTCTGTAACAATTACACCAGAGCCGATTGCTGGATTTATTATTGCTAAAGGCGATGATTCGGATATAGAAAGTATTATCAAAATAGCATTAGGTTTAAATCTGTCTTGCGAAGACAATGGTAAAATGTCAATTCTTTAATGAAGGTAAAATAAAAATGAATAAATTTAAAATGATATGGGCCGCTGCCATCTGTTTAATAACTGCCACCATTGTAAGTCCGTCTTTTGCGGGCGGTCCTGAACAGTCATGGGTTGTTCATAATAAATATATTGTTGATTTCAAAGACGATATTGGTGGTAATAAAATATCAACATTCCTTCACAAGTATAAGTTATCTTTTTATCACGCGCCTTTTTGGCGCAAGTTAAAAATGGAAATTGTAACGATTCCTAATTATGACACAATTAATGAAATTGAAAAATATTCTGAAGTTGAAGGAGTTGAGCCGTTAACTATTGTAAGAGCTTTAGATCTAGTTCCGCGTTCAGTATTTATGGGGTTTCCTAATGACCCCCTGCTTCCCAAGCAATGGGGCATGGAAAATATTGGAGCAGATTTGGCATGGAAATATTCTATTGGTAGAGGCGTAACTGTAGCGGTCGTAGATACTGGCATAGCTTGTGACGTTAGCGATCTAATGCAAACTTCTTGTAGCCAGGGATATAACGCCGTTGATCGTAATGATAATGCTCGTGACGATCATGGTCATGGCACGCATGTTGCTGGGACTATTGCGCAGTCTACTAATAATAATATTGGTGGCGTTGGCGTGGCATTTGGTGTAAGGCTACTTTCTGTAAAGGTTCTGGCGCGAGATGGTTCTGGCACCAATGCTAGCGTTGCCGCTGGAATTCATTGGGCGGCCGATAACGGCGCCCAAGTTATTAATATGTCACTCGGTGGTCCTATGGCATCAGAAGTAATTCATAAGGCCTGCAAGTATGCAAGCAAAAAAGGTGTAATAATCGTCGCTGCTGCTGGTAATGACAGCGGAGCGGTAGGATATCCAGCGGCCTATCCGGAAGTAATTGCAGTATCAGCCACTGATCAAAATAATAAAATAGCGAATTTCTCATCCAGAGGTCCAGAAATTGCAATTGGAGCGCCAGGCGTTGGAATTATTCAAAATACTATTTGTGATGGTGGCGCGAATAATTGCGAAGATTTCCCTTCTTGGAATGGTACATCTATGGCAACTCCGCATGTCGCCGGGACTGTGGCGCTTCTAGTAGGAATGGGTATTACTAATCGCAAGACAGTAGAGAAATATTTGTTTGCTTCTGCTGAAAGGGTTGACGATAATAATGCAGAGCTTTATGGTGCCGGGATTGTTAGAGCAAATGCGTCTGTAAGAAGTTTTTGGATAGACCAATTCTCAGTTAGAATGCTACTAGCAATGTTGTTTGCCTTTTGCACGGCAAGACTGGCAAAGCGCAAGGGGGACGTTTATTCAATAAAAACTAAATCTTTTGTCGCAGCGACTCTTACAACGAGTGTTGGTCTATTGTTCTTTTTGCCACTTGCTTTTTATAAAAATAGCATTATCATTGAACTACTAGGTCGTCCGTTGGGCGATTGGCCCGTTCTCTTTGACATTAATCTACAGGGGTATTTGCCAATGGCTAATGTATTCGTTCCGCTTGCAATTACCGCTTTACTATTAAAGGTAGGTCACGCAGGAAAGTGGTTGGGCGGTTTATTTGTAGGCACCGCTGCATATCTCGGGTCATTATTAGTACTAAATAATATGGTAATCCCATTTGGGATTATGGGGACGGCCTGGATTGTTAGCAATATAGCTTTGTGTATGTATATTGGGTCTTTGCTTCTGCAGGTCAAGCCTGACGAATTGCAAAAAATAAAGTAAATCAATTTTGAATTTAAGGAAAAGTAATATGTCAAGTGTTAAGTTTATTTATGTGCGCGATGAAAAGAAATTTCCTGTCGGATGTTTTGCATATCGAATTTTACCGGCCAATCCCGTTGCAAAGGATCGCATTGTTCTTGAATTTGGATATTCGATTTATAATCCACAGGACAAATTTGACAGGCGCTCTAGTAGGGCAGTAGCCGAATCTAGATTAATAACCGCTTGCATGCAAAACAGTGGAGATGGCATAATCCCATTCGCAGTTGCGCGAATGTTGCAGACAGTTGCGGATGAAGAATTCTCCGGATTCAATGCACCTAATGCATTTAGATTGCCTAATCGTTTTAAAAAGGCATGCGCTAATATGGCAGACAAGCTTGTCACGCGCGCAATGGCAAAAACAATTCATAATGAAGCAGACAATAATGAATTACTCGGAGTTGCATAATGGACGTTACATATATTTGCGGCCAAACTGGTGAAAAGGTAACATCTTCAGACGGAATGCCTGCGGGGTGGATTATACCACCATATTCCTTAGCAAGAGAAGAAAAAGAAAGGCCATTGCCTCCTAAATATTCTGTGGTTTGTTTTTCTAGTAGGGCCGCCATGGGCCGCTTTATTGAAATTAATATGGCAGAGAATTATTGAAAAAAATGCGAAAATATACTTTAGTTATCATTGATATGCAGCCCCATTTTGGGGCTGCTAAAAATAAAATTTTATTAAGCTCTATTAAGTTAGAGATAGCCAAAGCTATTAAATTAAACAATCATATTATGTTTGTTAGATATATAGGTTGTGGCAAGATATCATCGGGCCTATTAAAAATGATAATACATTATAATAATGTTTCCTTTGTAAATAAAGACGATCAAGATGGCGGGCATGAAACATTAATGGCATTGAGTGTGTATAATGCAAGAACCAATCTGAAATTTTGCGGAGTTAATACTGACGAATGCGTACGTGATACCATAACACACATTGCTATGAGATATCCAAAACGCTTTAAAATTCATGTAATGGAAAATTGTTGCTATTCATATAGTGAAGCTTCACACAAAGGTGGCATCTGCGCTCTAAGCAAGATAGAAAACGTTTATATTAAAGCAGCATGAAATTATTAAATCGAAAAAAAGCCTGGATGGAATTAGCATGTCCGGCAATATTAAATTTATCGCCAAATATTTTACAGCTAGTTTATAAGGCCTGCACGAATAGAATGAAGTTGAGTGCTGAATGTACTGTTAATTGGCCAGACGATAAATCTTTTAAAGAACAAATGCAAGAAATACCTGCCGATGAATTGGCTTCGGCTGCCCGAATTGTTTGGGCAGCCGGGCACTGGCACCCCGGTTCAAAAGATTTATTACATCCCTTATCGGCAGGTGGGGCCTATTATAAATTTCCAACTTATGTTGACCAATTATTACGCGAAGCTGTCTTGGGCTGGGAAGGGTCGCAATCTACATATAGAATTGATAATAGAATGAGTTTGGAAATTCACGAGGGGTTTCTTCGTGTGGATGTTTGGGCCGATAAATCATTTTCATGGCACGAAATTGCACTTGGTTCAATCAATAATGTTGAGGCGGCTACACAAATAATTAATAATTGCAAACATCACGATCCAGTTGATGATATAATTAATCAATTAATGCAACTGCGCCCAACAAAAGGGGCCGTTGCACCTTTCTTTGATCTGACGAGGTTTTATGAGTGAAGTAAGTATGGAATTTGTTATATATCGCGACGATGATGAAATTGTGTTAAACATTCGCGGAGATGTTACTCCATATATTTCTGCTAGGCTCTCGGGGCACCCAGATTCCTGGGAGCCCGAAAGTGGAGGCGATTCTTATATAGAAGAAATTTCTATTAATGGAAAAGCGTGGGGTGGCAAATTAACTAAAGAAGAGAACGATGATGCAGAGCGGACTCTGTATGATAAATATATTTCTAATATAGAAGATGCGGCTGAAGATGCTGCCATAAATAGATATGAGGCCATGATAGATTATGATGCGTGGGATGATTCGTTGGTCGTCCGATAACGGTGTCAAGATAGGTAATGAGAATGAAACTAGAAAGATTCAAATATCCCCGCACATTCCATGTACCCTGGTCACCAGGTTCATCTGATGATGATAAAAGGCACACGGAAGAAACGCTTAACAAAATGTTTAGCGGGAAAAACGTTATTGTAACAGAAAAACTTGACGGTGAAAATACATCAATCTATAGCGATGGAACTGTTCATGCGCGATCAATAGCGTCACTTCATCATCAGTCACGTTCTTATGTCAAAAGCCTAGCGGGAGATTTGGGCCCTCAGCTTCCTTCTGGATGGCGGCTATTGGGCGAGAATATGTACGCTAAACATTCTATTGCCTATGACAGACTGCCAGATTATTTTATCATTTTTGGCATTGTCAATGAATTAAATATTGCATTGTCATGGCATGAAGTGAAGGAATATAGCGTGCTATTAGGTTTGCCACATGTAACAGAATTATATAATGGTTCCTGGGATCGGGAAAAGATTATATCCTTATATCCCTTTAATTCATCGTTTGGATTAGAGGCAGAAGGATATGTAATTAGAGATGATGGCTCATGGCCTATGGTGGAATTTGGCGCGCATGTTGCAAAATATGTAAGAGCAAATCACGTACAAACAAATAAACATTGGAAAAATCAAAAAATTGTGCCAAACAAAAAGGCATGATTTAATTAAGGATATTTAGTATGGTGGTAAAAGAATTTCGCTTTGTTAGGCCCGGAAAGTTAACAGACCTGGTATGGAAAATCGAGCAGCGCGGCGATTCATATATAACGCAACATGGCCAACTAGACGGAGCCATGCAAGAATATTCAGACACTCCGGGCCCAAAAGGTTTAGTCGAGTCCGCTGCTTTCGTTAGCGCGGAAGATAACTGCTTATTTCACGTCAATCGAGAAATTAGAAAAAAAGTTGAAAGCGGTTACATTGAATATTATAACGGCCTTCCTTTGACAAAACAAATTAATACAATTGATTTTAATCAGTCGCTTCCAAAATGCTTTTGTAGCTATAAGCCTCAAACAAGCATAGCCGATGCTGCGCTTGCTTCATTGCATGCAAAAGGCTTGGCCAGATACACACGTAAATACGATGGGCAATGTCATCTATTGGTTCATCATACCTTTGGCTGGAAAGTTTACACACGCCGCATAGATGATACTACGGCCAAGTTTCCGGAGCTAATTAATCAATTAAATCAGCTAAAACAATTTGGTCCTGGAACAATTATTATTGGCGAGTTGCTTTGTTTAAAGCCTAACGGCGTAGATGACTTTAAATCTATTAGTAGGTTCTGCCGCTCCACTCCAGAAGAGGCTAGAAGATTAGTTCTACATGGCGAGGTTCACGAGCCTATTTTTATGATGTACGATACGTTATATCATAATGGTAACGATTGGAAAAATAAATCATATGACGATCGGTCCAAGCTATTAAAAACATTGCCGCCGCTTCAGCGGGTGATTGATTATGAGCTTTTGACTAGCCCAAATCCCTTTTCAAAAAATAAAATTTTGATCGTATCTGTAGATTATTGCCAGGTCTCTCCTGACACCTGGGAGAGCTTCGTAAAAGCTCGCGGATGGGAGGGGTTTGTTATAACAGACGGGTCAGCAAAGCCTGGAAATAATTTTTATTCTTTTAACGGTAAGGCAAAACGCCCGAAGGGCTGCTATAAGCTAAAGCCTTCGTATGAAGAAGACGTAGTAATCTATGCCGGGTTTGTTGGCACTGGCAAGCGCCTTGGAGGGGTCGGGTCGGTGTTTGTAAAGCAGAAGCACCCTGATACTGGCAAGTGGTTTAACTGCGGCAAGGTGGGCTCTGGGTTCTCTGATGCAGATCTGGCTGATGTAGAAAAGCTTATTGCTGATAACAACATACCTGTTGTAGAAAAAGAAAAAGATGCTTTAAAATCATTAAACGGCGATAATGGCATTGTTATGATGCTGGGATATTCCGAACGCCAGCCCGGATCTAATAAATTTAGATTCCCGGTTTTTAATCGTGTTAGATTTGATAAGCGCGTTGATGAGTGTGAAGCGCAGCGCATGTCAGAAGAAGAAGAAGAAGAAGAAGAAGAAGAATAAGAAGAATAAGAAGAATGATAAGCTCAGCGAAAGAAGAATTTAATTCTAAACCAATTAGAGCCGAATATGAAGACCGAGTTGAATGGAGATTAGATGGCAAATATCATCGAGAAGATGGTCCTGCTATTGAGCGTGTTGGCGGAGATAAGTCTTGGTTTATAAATGGCAAGCTTCATCGAGAAGATGGCCCCGCTCTTGAATGGTCTGATGGCAAAAAGGTATGGTATATAAATGGCAGGCTTCATAGAGAAGATGGTCCTGCTGTTGAATGGGCCAATGGAGATAAAGATTGGTATATAAATGACAATCTTCATCGAGTCGATGGCCCTGCTATTGAATATGCCAATGGAGATAAGCATTGGTATATAAGCGGCAAATCTTTAACTGAAAAAGAATTCAATATTCAAATGAAATCTATACCAATTAGAACTGAACTTGAAGGCCGAGTTGAATGGAAATTAGACGGCAAGCTTCATAGAGAATATGGTCCTGCTATTGAATGGGCCAGCGGAGATAAAGAATGGTGGTTGAATGGCAATTTTCATCGAGAAGATGGTCCTGCTGTTGAAGATGCCGATGGAACTAAACATTGGTATATAAATGGCAAGTCTCACCGAGAAGGTGGTCCTGCTGTTGAGGAGGCCAATGGAGATAAGTATTGGTATATAAATGACAATCTTCATCGAGTCGATGGCCCTGCGATAGAGTGGCCTAATGGGCATAAAGAATGGTGGCTATATGGTCAACATCATAGAGAAGATGGTCCTGCTTTTGAAGGTGCTAATGGGGATAAATATTGGTATATAAATGGCAAATGTCACAGAGAAGATGGCCCTGCGGTTGAGCGTGTTAGCGGAGCGAACGAATGGTATCTAAATAATAGAAACCTAACAGAAGAAGAATTCAATATTCAAATGAAACACAAGCCAATTAGAACCGAACATAAAGATTTCGTCGAATGGACATTAGATGGCAAGCTTCATCGAGAAGATGGCCCTGCTATTGAGCATGCCGACGGAACTAAGGAATGGTTTATAAATGGCAAGCGTCATCGAGAAGATGGCCCGGCAAAAGAATGGCCCGATGGAAAGAAGTCTTGGTATATAAATGACTATAAAGTAAAAAAGAAAAAAGTAATGGGAAAATCCATGGATCCAGACAATACTAATATAAAAAAAATATTTCAGAAATCGGCCGCTGATGTTGGCGCATCAATCGCTAGCGGTATAAGGCTTGAAGCAATTGAGCGAACAAATGATAATGTTTATAAAGTAATTTGTCAATTGTTAATTGGCCAATTGGGAGTTGATGCAAATAGACTTTCTAGTTCAATTATGAAAGAAGCAATATTAACCATGATTCCTTTGTTTCTTCATCCTGTTGCCGTTGCAATGGATGGCAAAGTAGCTTATGCCAAATGGGCCAAGGATTATGCGGAAACGTCTCTTGAGCTTTCTGCAAAGCGTAATTCTGGGGCTATAATGGATTACTTATCTTTAGCATTTAAATTACTTTATGAAGCCAATAAGCCTGCATTTTCTAAATTTACTTTTAATATTGATTATGGCTCGCTTACAAAAAACAAGCTGCGCATCATAGCAAAAGAAAAGAATTTACGAATTGATACATCTCAGACCAAAGAAACTTTGATAGATTTGTTGGAACAGGCTGAACTAGAGGACGCGGGGATACTAGAAGCATCGAATTAAGAAGCGCGCCCCACCTATGGCTTTCATGGGTGGGGTCGTAATAAAATTTAAGCTGATATGTGGCATTAAGAATGAAACGCAAAGATAGAGAGACGACAAAAAAAAATGCTGAAAAAGAGCGCCAAATGCGCTCGGCATTAAAGCGGCTTAATATTCAGAACGAAGAAAAAAAATTAGCTAATTGTACTAAGTATTTATTAAAAACATCTCTATCTAAAAACAAAACGCCCTATGACCGCCTAATAAGTCATAATGATTATAAAATGGCGGCACAAAACTTACAAGACGGCCTTTCTGATGAACAGAGTCAAGCATTAATTGCTACTTGGAAACCGAAAGGCAAGGGAAGGGATGCCCTGTTCCGCTCCTTGGCTGAGCATTTTTATTGCAAGTTTCCTATTCCTTCATTCTTATGGAGCGTATTCTTTTTTAATAAAGCGTCGCGTTTCACGGACAGGTTTTTTAACAATAATATTTGTTTGGTTAATCTGGTAAAGCACCTGGCCGCCGGCGGCAGCCTATATAAGGCCGTACAGCAAAAACAATTGCCGGTTCCTTTGACACGGAAAATGTGTCATGATTTTTTACAATCTGATAAATCAACGTCATTCCTGCGAGCTTTGCGAAAAGTACAGATACAGGCAGTTGGCGGTGATAAAAAATTATTAGATCAGTGGATGCTACACGATGTCTCTAGCATGTCTTCATATGAAGATGAATGTTTTTGGTTTTCTTTTTTAGCCTGGCTGGCTAAAAACCCAATGCTGGAAAGCTCGCAGGTCGCTCCAATAATTGATTATATTAAATATACTAGGCGCGAGCGCCCAGATTTTTCCATGAAGGGTCGTAGCGCTTTAGCGTTACTGCGCAGCATAGAAGATTGGCATAGAGAGCTAGGGGTAGTTAATGCTGGAACTCACATTTATATACCATCAGGCATTAAAGGTGGCAAGTATACTACTACTAGTAAGGGCGGTATCATTACGCATTGGGAAATAAGAGAAATTTTAACTGAAAAAGATTTGGCCGCCGAAGGCCGTGCTCAGAGCCATTGTGTATATAGTTATAAACATGCTGTTGCCGATGGGGCGACAAGCATCTGGTCCTTAAGGGCTTCCGATGAGCGCGCTCTTACTATCGAAGTGCGCCATCAATTAAAAAAGATCGTACAAGTAAGAGGAAGATTTAATCGCCTAGCTACATCTTTAGAAAATAACGTATTGCTTCTCTGGGC
>JAUYHP010000028.1 GCA_030689595.1 bacterium
TTCCAAACCGGTGTTACACCAATTATTTTCAGAATCACACGTAAGCCAATTGCCTTCATATCTGCCCTCGGCTACGCCAGTACCGCCAACATAGTCGTCTATACCGCCATCATCTTGAGATTCCCCACCATATCCAAGACCGCCACCGCCATACATGCTAGTAAGGTCAACATCGGGATTAAGTTGTCCATTGACGGCCACGCCATTTACCCAAGCGGTTGTGCCAACGCGAATATCGGCCGCTGTAGCCGTGCTTGAGTTATCTATACACCAACGATTAGCGCCATCACCATCTCCATCGTAGGAATCGGGAACTAAATTAGCCGCGCCGTCAAAAGTAGTCGTATCGCAAGCTAAGGTTAATGTTCCAGTGTCTAAATCCCAATCTCCATTAAGATGAGCAGAGGCGCCAGTAAATAAATCGGCTTCGGTGGCCGTACCGCCATTTGGAATCAGAGAGCCATCTACGCCTAAATAAGAAGTTCCCAACTTCACCGTATCGGCTAGAATTGTTGGAATGGCTTCGTAGATTTCCGTGAGAGTGCGCATACTTCCAGTCGGGCTACCCGATATAGAAAAATTATGATCGCCTTCATTGGCGGTGGCATTGGTATCTAGACGATTATAGATATCGTCTAATGTGTACATGGTTGAGGCTGGGTCTGATAGGGGGGTCAACGATCCTGCCTGAACTAAGCCATAGACAGCCAAGAAAGAAATAACGATAGTGAGGCCGATTTTCGCCAAACCGGTTAGAAATGACCAATTAATATTATTGCGAGAGCCGATGGTATTCTTCATATCATATATTATTATATCTTTTATAAGTTTTGTCAAGATGTAACAAACAGTCGCTGTTGACAATATAATAATTATAACAGATGTCGGATTGTCTCAAAACGATTTTGATTTAGCCAATCAGACTTTTGTCTTTATACCAACGTTGGCATAGCGGTAGTTTGGCGAGCCAATCGTCTAGACCCCATATTCGCCCCGCCTTGACGTTGGTAAACAATATCAACACTAGAATGTATATAATATGTTCATCAACTAAGAATCCATGATCAACATATGGGAAAACTGAAGCTGGAAGATAATAAAGCAACATTAGTAATACTCCTAACCAAGAGCTTAATTTGACGAACGCGCCCAGAAGCAACGAGACGCCGAGCAGTGTTAGACCCCATTCATTGATAAAATTAATAAATGGCAGGATATTCGGCTGAGCTAACCATTGGAAGAAGCCGGTGAGGGTTTTGGCGTTGTTTAAATAGCCGGCCGCGGACCAAGTCGGATCAAGAACTTTAGTAATGCCGGCATAGAACATCAGCCAACCCAGCGTCAGACGAGACAATAAAATAATTATTTTAGTTGATTTTTGCATATATAAATAATAACACAATTTAGAAAGATATTTTACCACGCCTTAGCGTAGATTATTAGTTATTGGTGTTTTTCCAGTCATCAATGCCGCCCTCTAAATGCTCAATATCAAATCCTTTTTGTTTTAATTCGCGGGCCACAATCTCACAACGACCGCCGGTTTTGCAAATAGTTATAATTTTTTTATCTTTGGGCAAATTCCCCTTAGCGGCTTCGGTAAAAACTTTGCCCATCGGTATATTTTTAGATCCCTCAATTTTTTCGCCGCTAGCTTTAACTTCATCCTCTTCTCGGACATCCAATAAGAGCACATCCTCGCCGCTTTGTATTTTTTCTCTTAATTCTAATGGTTTCATATATAAGAACAATTTTATTTTATAGACCGACCTTTG
>JAUYHP010000031.1 GCA_030689595.1 bacterium
TAACTGATGATAATTCGGAGCCTATTCAATAAGGACGCCGATAATGCCTATTACTGCCATGATGAGGAATAACCCCATCATTATCAAGAAGATAGGCCAAGCCGCAACAATTGCCCATCCACCGATGAATAATAGACCTAATGTTAATACAACTCCCATGTCCTATATTATATATTATTCTCGCAAAAATGTAAATACCCAACAATATGTCTATTCTAGGTGATAAATTAAATCCAAAAAAGAGCATATTTGATGTTATGCCACTCAAAGACATGTTATCTGGCCAACATCTAACCGGCCAAGAACCTCTAGTTAAATCAGCTCAAGAATTAGGCAAAGGAGTGCAAGAACAGATAAGCGAACCGATAGCTGGGGGTGCTCTTAAAGCCGCACAACGGCTTGGTGAAGCCACTACTTCTGCCTTAGCTCTAGCTGATCCTGGTACTTATGTAGAAGACGCCTTACTTAGATTAGGCATAGACCCTAAAATAGCTCTATCTATTGGCTTAGCCGCAAGTTTTGCAGTACCTACTCCAGGTGGAGAAGCCGAGAAGTCTAAAAGATTACTAGGATTGGGTGGTAAGGGTAAAAAAGTAGATAAAGCACTCACCGAAGCCACCTCCATCTCCAAGGCCAAAGCCTCTGGTCAGTCTTATGAAGCAAAAGCATTAGACAAAACCTTCCAAGGCCTCCCCAACCTCTCTACCAAACTATTAGAAAAGTTTAGAGGTATGCCAGAAGAAATAACTCCACAGCAATTCAATGAAGTAATAAACAAAGCTACAAAAGAGGGGATTAGGAAAGCTGATTTGGAGTTGGTAAATAATTCTCTTGTAAGAAATAAAGCTGGAAACATAGATTTACCTAAAACTGCTGCCAAAATAGAAGAACAACTCGTTCCTCTCACTCCGACTAAAGTTAAATCTCCTCGTCATTCTGGTGTAGGTGAAGAGTTTATTGGTGATGGCAAATATGAAGAAATAGTATTCCGAAGTCCGATAAAGACAAGTGCTGGAAAGGTGCATTTTGACCAAATGGGAGCAATGTTTAAGTCTGGTGATGGTAGTCAAACATTTCCTCGTTACTTCTCCCATGCTCGTCGTGAAGTTCTCCCAGATGGCAAAGGAGTAAAATATGTGGAGTGGCAGAGTGATTTGTTTCAGAAGGAGAATTTTGCGAAAGAAGGAGAGGGAACTGTTAGAATGCCGACGGTTGCATCGTGGATAAATAATAGTATTGGCAATACGCCACGGCAAGCGATAAAGAAATTTGGATTGACTGAAGCAGATAATCCATCACTGCAAACCTTTGCCAAAAACATAGAAGAAATTGACTATGGAGCAAGAACAAAAAATGCTATGACAAAGATGTCTGAAATGGTAAAAGATATACCAAAGTTAACGCATCTATGTGGAAGTTATTATTGGGGGCATTCGCCGTTGCAGTTCTAATATTAATATTGTCTGGCGGATCTGATGATATTAACACCGCCAACCATACGAACCAATTAAAAGAGGTTGCGTCACTTAGTTCTGCGACTCAAGATGAAGTAGGCGTCCGCTCCGACTAGTCGTAGGCGAGACGAGGGCCTCGCTACGAGCGAGCCACCAACCCAAATACCAAACTGTTCAAATAAAACGTAGAATTAATAAGCTACTTGAAAGGTCGCTTAATAAAAGAAATTACGATTTAATATGGATACTGAACAAAAAGATTGCATGGCTTGTTCTTGCCCATGCGAAGAACATAAAGAGCATACGCATAAGGACGATGATAAGAGAGCCCCAAATACCTGCTCACCGAGCAACTGCCAATGTGGCAATTGCGACAAATAGGCTATGGATTTTTCGCTTATTATACCCGCTTTTATAGCCGGCCTATTAACTTTCCTCGCACCCTGCACACTGCCATTGGTGCCAGGTTACTTGGGATTTATTAGTGGGGTGTCGACACAAGACCTTCAAGATCCAGAGAAAGCTAAGTCGGCCAAAAAGAAAGTTATTTTAAATGGCTTATTTTTTATAATTGGCTTTAGTGTAATTTTTATATTACTAGGCACCATAGCTGGTTCATTCGGCGGCCTATTATTCAAATATAGGATCTGGCTTAGCCGCATTGGCGGTATTTTTGTTATCGTATTCGGCCTCTTCATGCTTAACATAGTAAAGATCCCATTTCTGACCAGAGAGCTTCATATAAAAACACCTAAATTGTTCCAAAGAGGCAGAGCGTCAAATTCTTTTATATTAGGCTTGGCTTTCGGCGCTGGCTGGACGCCGTGCGTCGGGCCAATCCTGGGCGCCATTCTCACTCTAGCCGCCACTGGAACGACGGCCATACAAGGCGGCTTTCTGCTAGCAGTATTCTCTTTTGGTTTGGCTATACCGTTTTTCATAATAGCTGTTGGCTTTGGTTCAGCAGCAAACCGCATAGCCAAGTTCGGTAAATATCTAAATATAATATCTATCGTCGGCGGTCTATTTCTAATATTCTTGGGCATATTATTACTGACAGATAATCTAGGGGTGTGGATCGGCTACTTCTTCAATCTCTTCGGTTTCATCAATTACGATAGCCTACTAGACTATCTGTAAAATATAATAATGCTTTATTATGTATGATCTGGTAGCATAGAAAGAACAATGTCTACCCTAGAGTTATTCGTAATAAACAATCCTCATTGGACTTATATCATCTTGTTTGGCGGTATGTTCATAGAGGGCGAAGCTTTTTTTCTTACCGGAGCCCTATTAGCTTTGCAAGGTCATCTTTCTTGGCCTTGGTTTATAGCTGTAATCTTTGTGGGCGTAATATTGGGAGACATTGTTTGGTATAGCCTCGGCCGCTGGTCTCGTAACACCAAGCTCGGCTTTTTATTTTCTGAAAAATTCAGCCGACTTCATAGTTGGCTTGAAGAAAGTTTTATGTCGCGCTATCAACGCTTAGCTTTCTATTCAAAATTTCTTTACTATATCAATCGCCTAACCCCATTGATTGCCGGCTGGCATAATATGGAATTCAAAAAATTCGCTAAAATTCATTTAGCTGCAGCTGTATTTTGGATTGGTATCATGTCGATAGTAAGCGCCGCACTAGGACTATCAGTCGGCGGCGATGGCCTAAGATGGCTCGTAGGCCATCTAGAATATGTGGTTGTCGGATCAGCTATCGCCTTTGTCGCTATTGAATATTCTCTCAAAAAGATATTCACCAAGAAGATATCGATCAAATTCTAAACTGCGCCGGTGCTACCAATTCCGCCTCGATTATCCTTGCCCATATCATCAACTTCGCCCCATTCATGTCGGTTATGCGGTAAAATCATAATTTGAGTAATACGCTCACCTTTCTCAACGCTGACTGGTTCATTGGTGTGATTAAATAAAATAGCCTGATACTCGTCATCATTGCCGGCAAAGTCTTCATCAAAAATGCCAACGCCGTTGGCCATAATTAGTCCTTTTTTGTGAAGAGAGCTACGGGCTGCCATCAAAACAAAATGTCCCGCCGGTGGCTCGATGCAAATATTTAGTGGCACATAGCCGATATTACCAGGCTCGATAGTTTTGGCCTCCCTAGCGACACAATCAAAACAAACCGCCCCCTTAGTCTTGTATTGAGGCAACGGCAAAGACTTATCAACTCTTTTGATCTTTACCAACATATATTATGAGTATAATATAAACATAGAACCTTTAACACAATAGATATTGGTGGAGGCCAACGACATGAGCAGCAAAACTGGCAAGCTTATCGTAATCGAAGGGACTGATGGTAGCGGCAAGGCTACCCAAGCCGCAACTCTAGTGGCTCGCTTGAAATCTCAGGGCCATAAAGTTGCTACATTCTCCTTTCCACAATATGAAAATAAATCTGCTGGTCTGATAGAAAAATATTTAGCCGGGTGTTACGGGCCCGCGGATTCAGTGAATCCCTACGCCGCGTCACTTTTCTACGCCCTTGATCGCTTCGATATTTCGGAGAAAATAAGAAAGTTGCTAGCTGATGGCTTCGTGGTGGTGGCTGATCGTTATGTAGATTCTAATGCTGGGCATCAAGGTGGAAAAATTAGCGATGATGACGCTAGATCGGATTACTTAGAATGGCTTTATGACACTGAATATCGTATTTTGCAAATTCCCAAACCAGATGTCGTAATCATATTACGAGTTCCAGCAGAAACTGCTCAGAAGATGACTAGCGACGGCGATGGCCACGAAAGCAACTTAGAACACTTGCGCAATGCTGAAAATGCCTATCTATGGCTATCACAAAGACATCACAATGATCATCCGTTAATTGAATGCGCCCAAGGCGGACATTTTTTATCGCCAGTCGAAATACATAATAAGATTTACGAGTTGCTAAAAACAAGGCAGCTCATCTAAGAAAATCATAATGCCCCCAAGGCTTTAAGCAGTGGGGTTTTTTAATTTTGTGGATTCCTCTGCTCGTTGGTCCAATCTTGCTGCCGCTGCCTGTATGTGACTGCTAAAAATATTCATCAGTAGCGGGCCGATAATCACAGTGGCAACGCTCAATATAACCATAGCCGTCATCAGTTTTTGGTCTATCAACCCCAAGGATAGGGCGGCGAAAGTGACAGCCAGCGTTGTAGATAATTGTGGAATAGAAGATACTCCAAAAAGCAAAGATTGATCTGAGGTGAAGCCAACCATTCTACCGCCAAGCCATCCGCTACTAAATTTGGATATAGCCGACCCAAAAACGATAGCCAATATAAGTGGCGCTATGGAAACAAAGTCTTTAAAAACGCCAATATCCGTCTCCGCTCCTATAACCACAAAAAATGTTGGGATGAAGATGCCATAACTTATGGTATTTATTTTTTCCTTTAATACTGGCGCAGTGATCGAGTTGGCCAACATCAACCCGGCAAAAAAACCTGAAATAATAGGATGGAGGCCGAGAAAATCAAAAATGACTACGGTGCCCAATAATATTAAAAAGGTGGAACGAAACTCTTGCTGAAATAGTTCTTGAGTGCCGCGAGCTAATATTTTGAGCAGCCTATTTATCTTTGGCAATAGATATCTGAATAGTAAAAACGTGGTCAATAACAATGGGTAAAATATTATTAGAGGTAATGCGGCCACTGGGTTCACCGTTTGTAAGACAACTGACAAAATTATAAGACTCGCTATGTCCTGCATCGCTATAGACATGACCACTGATTGCCCCAAGCGCGTGCGCATTAGGCCGCGGGATTCTAATGATGGGATAACCACCGCTATTGACGACGATATAAAGACTATGCCAATGAGCAATGATGGCAACATACCATAACCGAAGAACAGCCCAATACCGATACCTACTACACATGGCACGGCGCCATTAATCAATGAAAGCCAAGCCAACTCCTTCCTAAACCCCCTAAAGCTAGATAAATTAGTCTCTAGGCCAGCCATAAACATAAGGAAAACCAAGCCAATCTGACCGATAAAACTTACTGAAGAATTAACCTCTAATATGCCAAGAGCATGTGGCCCGACTATAACGCCGCCCAAAATCAATGCTACCACCCATGGGATATGCATACGCCGGGATATCATAGAAAAAAAGACCCCGGCTAGGATGATTGTAAAAAAAGAATAAAGCTCCTCCATTTATTTAAACGGACACTTGCTTTAGCTTAAATGGCTTTAAGATATTATAAAATTCTTCCTGTTCCAGATTTTCTTTTTCCATAAGCGCATCAGCTATGGCTGCTAAAGCTTTCTTATGAGTTTTGATTATCTTCATAGCTGCTTCGTAAGATCTGTTGATGAAGCTGCTAACCTCTTGGTCAATTTCTGCGGCTACCTCTTCTGAATAATTTCTTTCTGTAGATATCTCTCTGCCCAGAAAAATCATTTCTTGAGTGTTGCCAAAGGTCATCGGCCCTAGCTTATCACTCATGCCATAGCGAGTAACTAGTCGCCTAGCCAAATCGGTGGCTTCTTTTATATCGCTGGAAGCGCCGGTGCTGATATCACCAAACATCTCTCTCTCGGCTGCGTGCCCACCCATGGCCGTAGCAATATCGGCCAAAAATTGTGACCGCGTTTTTAAGCGAACATCTTCGCTAGGAAGTTTAAGTGTATAACCACCAGCACGACCACGACTAATAATAGAAACTTTATGCACCGGATCAGCATCTTTCAAACCGGCTGATACTAAAGCGTGACCAGCTTCATGATAGGCAGTAATCTTTTTCTCTTTATCCGAAATTACACGGCTGCGCCGTTCTGGCCCTAACATAACTTTTTCAATAGAATCCAACAATTCCAATTGAGACACTATTTTTTTATTTTTCCTAGCAGCTGAAATAGCCGCTTCATTTATGAGGTTGGCTAAGTCTGCGCCAGAAAACCCTGGGGTTCTAACTGCCACCAATCTTAAATCTACGTCTTTGGCCAATGGCTTATTTTCAGAATGTATTTCCAGAATAGCTTGACGATCTTTTATATCTGGCAAATCTAAAATTACTCTACGATCAAATCTTCCCGGTCGTAACAAGGCCGAATCCAAAACGTCGGGCCTATTAGTGGCCGCCAAAACCACGACTTGGGTATCTCTATCAAAGCCATCCATTTCCACTAAGATTTGATTTAGGGTTTGCTCGCGTTCATCGTGACCTCCGCCTAGACCAGCGCCACGTTCACGACCGATAGCATCGATCTCATCAATAAATAATATAGCTGGTGCAGCTTTTTTAGCAGTAGAGAAAGCATCACGCGTACGGGCAGCGCCAACGCCAACAAACATTTCCACAAACTCAGAGGCCGAGATATGGAAAAACGGCACGCCAGCTTCGCCAGCTACGGCACGAGCCAACAGAGTTTTGCCAGTACCTGGCGGGCCCATCAATAACACGCCACGAGGTATGCGAGCTCCGATGTCTAAATATTTTTTAGGGTTTTTTAAAAAGTCTACTACCTCAATAAGTTCTTGCTTAGATTCTTCCAGCCCAGCTACATTTTTAAAAGTTACCCTATCCTTAAATTGAGAAAATAATTTTATATTAGACTTTCCGAAGGTGAATGCCTGTGAGGCGCCAGATTTGCTCTGCCGAAAAATAAACCAGAAAATGCCGATAATGATTATCAGTGGCAAGAGAGTTGGTATCAAAATGCCGGCCCAAAAACGAAAGCCAGATTCATCTTCAACCTCTATATCAATGGAGCTAAACATAGCATCGCTAATTCCATAATTTCTCAATGTTTCGGTAAGGCCGCTCTCGGGCTCTTTTTTCGATATGGCCTTGGCTCCATCAGCTAGTTCTATATTAAGCGTCTCTCCGTTAACTACAATCTTAACAACCTCGCCACTATTTATCTTGGTAGCTAATTGACTGATGCTAATATTCTGCGCTGAGGCATTTGGATCACTAAGCCCAGCGAATAGTAGGGCTACTATTATAATAGTAGTGATGGCCCAAAAAATGTTCTTGTATAATGTATTCATATTGGCACTAGATTTATTATAATGTAAATTATATAATACACGCAAAGGTTGAATGCGGCAAATAATCAAAAAATGAAGCAAGTCGTCAAAATAGTGATAGTGGCTATTGTCATAGTCGGCATGATAGCGGTCTACGTGCCGTTCATGTTTTAATAGATTTTGAATCTGCGGGCGTCGTATAGTGGCTATTATACTTCCTTGCCAAGGAAGAGAAGGGAGTTCGATTCTCCTCGCCCGCTCACCGAGCCTAACTCGACTTCGCAATCCGGAGACCAGTTAGCATTGAGTAACAACTATAAAATTAAAAACGCCCCGCGATTGCGGGGCGTTGTTTGCTGACTACTGAATGGTAGCGCCCTGCCGCTCCATAATAAGAGAGGCCAACTTGGGAGTCGGGAAAACGATCAATTCATTGTCACGATCAATTCTGCTAAACATGCCGTCAGTAATCAAAGTTCCGATGGCACACACCACGCCCATAATATCATCAGCTTTATAGATAACGCTACATGGCAAGCTAGCTGATTGTAGCTCGATCATGTTAGCAACGGGCTTCTCGGTAAAAAAACCGTAAACGCCTAGCGTGAGCACACAGAGCGCATTGCGTCGCAACGTAGCACGTCGCACACGATCTGGCTCGTTTGAATTGTGACGTTGAGCGTTTCGGATTCCACGATGCGCTTCTAGGTCAGCCTCCATTATCCTTGCGAGACAAGACGCGCTTACGCCAACCCACATATCTTTGTCTTGAGAAATAGAGATAACACGCGCCGTTGCCTCTCCTACCGCATCATTACTAAACAATCTGGGCAGCATGTAGCGTGATATCTTGATATCGTTAGGGCTACAAGGCATCTCTGCCTCCAGCGCAAAAAGCCCATTCCCTAATTCCTGCATTTTTCTCCCTTGTCTTGGAAATGTACAAATAAGTTTATGCAACTTAACGTTACGGCAGTATATCACATCTTCAATATGTGTCAAATACAAATACCCAGCCGGATTGTTGGCTACCAATCACTCTGTTAAAATTGAACTATGGTTAAGAAAGTAAAAGTGGCCGTAATTTCTGGTGGGCCGTCGGCCGAGCATGAAGTATCCTTAAATACCGGCAAGATGGTAGCAGCTAAATTAGATAAATCCAAATATGATGTTGAGGAAATTATAGTGGACAAAAATGGACAATGGCCTATCGAGCCAAAAAACCTGGCTGCCGATGTTGTGTTTATTGCAATGCACGGCGAGTATGGCGAAGATGGTACGGTGCAAAAGACCTTAGAAAATGCTGGCCTGGCGTACACTGGCTCAGGAGTTAAAGCCAGTAAATTAGGCATGGATAAAGCCGGCTCCTCAGCTGTATTGGCCAATAGCGGTCTATTAATTCCTAAATTTATTACTATTACCGATGGTCAGCCAGTGAGCTGGCCTCACGGATTCCCAGCGGTGATTAAGCCGGCTGATCGAGGATCAAGTGTTGGCATATCAATAATCCATTCGCCTGAAGAATTGCCAGCAGCACTAAAAGAGTCATTTAAATATTCTAATGTGGCTATGATTCAGGAATATATTGCCGGCCGCGAACTAACTTGTGGCGTTATCGATGATGGCCTAGGCAACATAACGCCGCTGTTGCCAACTGAAATAATTCCAATAACCGGAAAATTTTTCGACTACGATGCTAAATATAAGCCCGGTGCTAGTAAAGAGATAACTCCGCCAAACTTACCAGAGGCAATTATTAGATCCTTGCGACAAATGGCCGTTACGGCTCACCAGGCCATCGGCTGCTCTGGAATGTCTAGGACAGATTTTATATTACATACTAGTGATAACAAACAAAAAATTTACGTTTTGGAAATCAATACCATACCGGGGCTAACTGAAACCAGTCTACTACCGCAAGAAGCCCAGGCTGTCGGTATATCATTTTCTGAATTATTAGATAGAGTCATTACAGCGGCCTTGAATAAGAGGTAGCTTTGATTCCTGTTATATTTTGTTATAAAGTAGTATCGTGGTGCCGTAGCCAAGTGGTAAGGCAGGAGTCTGCAAAACTCTTATTCGGGAGTTCGATTCTCCCCGGCACCTCAAAATCATGATCTGGTTTTATATTTTCTTATTAGCTCGCGGAGGTTATATCACCTACCTATGGAGGGTTCTTGGTCGTAAAACTAGAGCCAATATATCCCATAGTAGATTCAAGACGGTCGCTTCATGGCTGATGAACATCGATGCCCTTGTTTTGATCATCGCCATCTTTCAATCAAGCAATCAGATCGTCGCAGATTTTCCGTGGCTTATCAGGTCCATCGGTGTAGCCTTGGCAATCTTTGGTCTGGTAATTAAATTCTTAGCTTTTCGGGTGCTCGGATCGGATGGTTATCATTGGCGCGATTTCTTTCTTAAGGTAAGCCAACCGATGAAGCCAAAGGCTGCTGGTATATATAAATATATTAAGAACCCGATGTACGGCTTTGGCTATCTACCTGCTTACGGCTGGGCTCTGATAAATCTATCAATCAGCGGCTTGATCATGGCGGCATTAGCACAGGCATCTATATTGACGTTTAGCTATTTTGTTGAGAGGCCACATTTTAAGAAAATTTATCAGATCGATTGAACTCATGCCTCCGTAAAAAATTGAATCCAATTATTGTTATTGAGCGCATATACAATCTCGCAGAGATGCGGGATTGACCCAAGACTACGCCAACCGTTACAATATGACTTATAAGACTGCCCGGGTGGTGGAATTGGTATACACGAGCGACTTAAGATCGCTTGCCGTAAGGCATGAGAGTTCGAGTCTCTCCCCGGGCACCAAGACAAAACTGGACGGCTTTTTGAGAGCCAATTCGTGGGCGGCACAAAGCGCGGCAGAGAACGGAAACACTGGCTCGCCGCGCACGGCGCGGCTAAATCGTAAGGTTTTTTGGGCTCAAAAACGAATTGGCGGTTTCGTTTTCTTATGCACATGCATAGTTGTTGGCGTAATGGTATAATCAGAACTGTTGTGTGAGTAACGGGCCTAAACAGTTTTTAATCATCAGGTCGAAAAAATAATTTATAAAAATATGAACACAATAACAATTACGATAAATCAAACAAAATCAACCCCGGTTTTGAATTTTTTCGAAAAACTTCTCGCACGAATAGAGTGGTTTCGTGTAAGAAATCATTTGAGAATAGTTGAGAAAGAACTTCGTCAAAAAAACGTTGGCCATCTTTCGTTGGAGTTGCGACAAGAGCGCGAAAAAAATATCACTCGTCTTCATCAATATTGGACTAGCGGTCTTTATCCAAAAAATCCTGATTTTTTGGATAAACGAGTTCCTTACTTCAAAGATGCCGTCAACACGCCTTGTGCCATGGCGTATCTCATTGAACAATCTGGTTATCAAGATTTGGTAAACGCCGTAGCGCGTAGCAACAATCATGTTTACATCAACGATATTCAAGATGGACCAGTAATGGATTGGATTAATAAATCTGGACTGACTAAAGCGGAGGCGGCAAGAGTTCAGCCAACTTACGGCGGTTGTGGATTCGGTGGTTGCCCCGATCCAATCTTTGCAATTCTTCCTTGGATAGTTGGTTCTGTTGGCTTTATCTTGCTTGAGTGGTTGAGCTACAAAATTTCTTCGTGGATTGCACTCGACAATAGCAAAAGGCGTCTTGCTGCTTGGTTTTATTTCACGATAAGTAACCTGTTGATCGCTTTTATTATTGGCGGGCTGTTTGTCCAATTCGCTCGTGGTTTTTTGTACTAATTTTTTCATAAAGAATTTGCCGCCAAACCTGCCTGCCGGCAGGCAGGGAAAAACTGTCACCGCTTTTAGCGGGATCCCGCCAGGGCGGCGGCGAAATGCGTTCGAACTAATTCAAGAATACTGCACCACAATCCGACTTTCAAAAAATTGACCGACTTTTTCGTTGGCGGCGCGAAGCGGCGCTTGCCGCTTCTTGACCTTTGTGGTATGATATGCTACATTGAAAAACTTGTTCCCGTTTTGTCTGAGCAAAGCGAAGTCATAAAACGAAATCCCGCCTTCTAAAAATTTTTAAAAAAGTATGTATTTCATTTTGCCCCCTGCTTTCACATGTGAAAGCAGGGGTTAGTATTGAAACCAAGAAAAAGCCCTAAAGTATTGGTTTTTTTGTTGCCAAATTTGACTTGACAGCTAGGTTATTTTCTGCTATACTCAGTGAGTACTTTGAAATCACGTTTTGTAGTGAAACTCAGCAAAAACCCGTTTTGGAGGAAGCGCATGATGGATATTCTCATCACCATCGGCTGGATTGTCATCGCTGTAGTCGTAGTACTACGCAGTGGCATGTTCGTAGTAGTACCGGCCGTCCACTTCGGAGTCGTAACTCGATTCGGAAATCGGAAGTTTGGCGGTGGCAAGAAGGGGAGAGTTTTGGAAGAAGGCCTCAACATTGTATGGCCATTTATTGACAAGGTGGAGCTGATCAGCGGAGAATTGGTCACCAAGAGTATCGAAGGTAGTTCTTTCTCTAAGGACACTCTGGAGATCATATTCAAAGGGTCAGTGCAGTGGCGCCCGGACAAAGAGCTGTTACGCACAAAGTTCATTGAAATGGACGAGTCAACCGTTTTGCAGGGCATCAACGATGCAGTAAATAATGCACTCGGCATTCTCGCGGGGACCAAGCCTGGAAAGGTTTTTATCGAAAACCGCGGAGCTATTGCCGACATGATAAACTGCATGCTACGGCTTGGCAATCCGCCCCACTGCGATTTGATCCCGAGTAAGTGGTTGGCCTATTATAAAACCCACTCAGCTGAAACACGCGTGAAACTCGGCGATGAAGCCGGTGTCAGCGATGACAAGTCCGAAATAGAATCAAGATACGGTATTGATATTGTGACGTTTGAATTGTCTGACGTAGATTTCAGCCCAGCGACCAAGAAAGCGCTGGAGCTCAAACAACAAGAGGCGGGGCGGCTGCAAGCCGTAGCCCTAACCCAAGAGACAAAGCTCAAACTAATCAAGGAGTATGTTGATTCTGGTCTTGACATCAAAGAGGCCACTTTGGCAGCCGAAGTTACCATGACCCAGGCCGAACGGATTATCATCGACGGGAACCTGGGCGCTTTGGGCGCAGTCGCCAAAAAGCTAATCACCAACGTAAGGAGTTAAAATGTCTCACCGATTAGTTGCCAGCAAGCCTATCATCTCTAACGGCAAGACGATTTGGCTGGTGCTGTTAGGGGCGATGCTCATACTGGCTGGCGTGACATTCAAGTCATGTCGGCACAGTAAGGGCTCGGGCAGTTCGTGCGGCTCCGCGCCGACCGCGCCCATCACCTCTTATCCTCGTGATTCGGCCCCGCCTCTGCATTTCAATGGGGCGCGGTCGGTCACGGTGGAATTAGCCGACGGCATTTGGTCCAGAGAGATCATCACACCCACCGAAAGCAGGGACTATCGCATCGATGTGAATCACGATGCGGTATATGTCCTGTTCAAGGATGGACATGTGGCGGCTCTCAAAAAGGGCCAAGTAGAATACAGCGACTTTGGCATCCGACGGGGAATTTTCCGAATTCTTGGAACAACCGTCGGCCAGAAGGTCACTGTGTCGTACTGACCACAAACCACCCATCAATCGATGGGTGGTTTTTTTATTTCACGATATATTAACTATTTGACTAACTATGACCTGACTAGATTCTCGATGACAAACCTTACGGCTTGGGTCATCAAAGCCACGGCTATACCGATAGCGGCATAGACCACTGTCTTGTGAGCCGATTTAACCTGCTCTTCATCGCCAGCAGCAGTCAGATATTTATAGGCAGCAATTAAGATGTAGATCATGGACAAGATTAGGATAACGGTAAACATCCAGTCCAAAACAGTATTCAAGATACCTATAAATCCACCGAAGTCTCGAAATGGTGGTTCAGGCAATGGCTGAACATCAGTCACGCCACTACCACCCTGCTGAGCCAACCCCACCACTGGGGTAGTTAACAGAGCTGTAATTATAAAACTTTTTAATTTATACATAAAAGTAAAATTTTTTACGACCTTTTTGCTTTATTATCGACAAATATATTGTAACAGAATATGGCCATGTGTGATAGTTTCGTTACGGCAAACTGGGTAAATCTGGCGACCCAGTTACTAACAGGCTCGTCAAAGCAATTATGCCTCTAGTCCCAAATCCCACAGCTAGAGCGATTACGGCATATAGAATCATTTTATGAGATTTTTCAACCTTTTCCGGATCACCAGACGCAGTTAGATAACTGAAAGCCGCTATTAAAATTGCACCAGTGGCAAAAATGAGCAATAAAGTGAAGATCCAATCTACTAGGCGGTCAAATATGGCGAAGACGTCTTCTACTGTGTCCACTTCGCCAGCAACATCGCCAGTGCCTCCGGATGTAATGCCACCACTAGAAATAGTAGGTCCGAGGCTTGGAACCCCGCTACCAGAAGGTTCCCCACTGGGACCAACAGGAAGGTCCCCTTGAGATGGCAGCGCCCATAAATTACCAGTCAACATTACAGTAGTGACTAAGATGATTAGTAAAAATGATATATATTCTTGCTTCATAATTTAAGAGACACCCAATAACAGTTTGATAATCGCGGTAATGCCCTTGGCTACTAAAACTATGGCGAAACCGATTACAGCAAATAAAATAGTGTCTTTGCCTTTTTTAAACTTTGCTGGGTCACCGGTGGCGAACAACATCTGAAAAGCACCAATAATAATCATAATGGTAACAATCGGGACGGCAATCCTGATAAGATAGGTGACGATCGTATCTAATAATTCGGGTATCGTTTGCGATTTGATCGGATTGGGCAAAGTTGTGTCGCCTGAAGGATTAGTGCCTACGCCACCTGGACCACCACCACGGGCATTATCCCAATAGTTAGAATCGTAAGGCTGATTGCCAAAATAATTGTCAGTATCACCACCTTGTTGGTTATCATCACCTAACTCGCGCTCTTCCACTATGCGCTCTTCGTACCCCTCGTCTCCTGGTAGCGGTAGGCTAGTTGTATAATGAATCTCACCATGTTCTGCATAGACAACAAACCCCATAGACAAGGCGAAGATCGTTGATATTGTCAATAATATAAATCTGTATTTATTATTCATGTTCATTTAAATATCGGACCGCTAGTTAAGAAATTCAATGCTGTCACCAATAGATAGGCTCCTAGAGATATCGCCACGCCGATGATTGCGGCTGTGATAATTTTCCGGCCTTGAGTAACTTTATCTCCAGAACCACCTGCTGTCATTATAACAATACCACCATAAACAATGAAAGCCACGGCAATGGGGATTATTATAATCTGCATGAATTCTATAACAACCTTTATCAGGAATACCAAATCAGCAAGATTACAAGTTCTCGCTCCGCCAGATGATGCCGCGACACAGTCGATATCCCTCCCAAAAATACACAAAGTTTCACCACCGCCCTGACATTTTCCGCCCTGCTCCGCCCTAGCCACATCGGTTGATATCGCCGCATAACTCACAAAGAAAATTGTTATCAATATCGCGATGGTTATCGTTTTCATAAATTATCTACTTCGCTTCATTAAATCTGTAACCTTTTCTTCAGCTGCCTGGATGGCCTTTTCGGCCGTTTTTTGCCCAGTAATAACCGCTTCGATCATGGCTGAGAATTCTTGCTCCACTAATACATTATCTATCTGTGGCCAAGAGCGCGCGGTCAATGCCTGTTTAGCAAAGACGCCCATATCCTGATCATCTAATAAACTGTTTATGAATGACCTGATGGCTGGCGGCTTGCCGGTTAGCTGAAAGTATTTTTGCTGAGCATCAAAATTTGTTGTTAGATATAATGCGAAATCCAAAGCGGCGCTATGGTTCTGGCTTTTTATAGATGCGGCTACGCCCCAATAATTAGCGAAGTTGATTGGCTGTGTGGCGCCAGCCAATTGCAACATCGGTGCTATTTCAAAACGCAAAAATGGATTTTTTTCTTTCAACAGGGCTGCTTGATAGGCATAATTGAACATCATGGCCGTATTGCCCTGGCTAAAATTATCAATGGAATAATGTAAGTTGTCATTCCAAGTATAGAAAGCTGTAGCTGGGTTGGCGAAGCGAGTATAGAACTTCAAAGTGGCAACCCCTTGCGGTGAAGCAAACTCGGCTTCGCTAAAATCATTCTTGACCATCTGCGTACCCGATTGAAGCATGATCAAATTTAAAATATCAGTAGCCCGATTTACGCTCTTATCTGACCCACCCATAGCAGCGGCCGCCTTAATAATCTGACCCGATGGGCTTATCTCTACCAGCCTAGGGATCATCGATTGAAATTCCTCCCAAGTTTTAGGTGGCAAGGCAATGCTTTTAGCATCAAAGTAATCCTTATTATAGAAAAGCGCTAAAGTGTCTAAATAAAGCGGGAGGCCAAAGACAACTCCATCTGGTGCAAAATCCTGTTCAATAACTGTAGGGAATAAACTTCTAAAAGTTTGCAAACTTATTTGACTTTCAACTAGCGGCCTTATCTTAGCAAAGTGCTTGGGCAGCCAGGTATTATGCAACATGAATAAATCTGGGCCTCGAGCACCAGCTAGCTCATTTATTAAATCTTGCTCGTAAGTTGCCGGATTCTTCCGCGTATAGACAACCTCAACATTTGGATTCAGTCTTTTATAATCAGTTATTATCGAATTGATAACCGAGTTAGAATCAAAAACTCCCCAAAAATTAACCTTACCCGAAATACCCACCTTGCCATCTGAGCGCACGCCAAAGACCACTGCCAAGACGATGCCTATGACCAATAGCAAACCGCCGGCTATGATCAATATTTGATTACGCGTCAAACTCATATATTAAGTATAAATCACAAGTTCTAAATAACAAATTTAGAACTTATAAACAGATAACTCCGGTAAGCTTATCCCCTGGTTTTAATGTCATTATTTTAACACCTTGAGTGTCGCGACTAGCCGTTCTGATATTAGTTAAGTCAGTTCTGATAATCTGCCCTTTAGCCGATAGGGCCAATAATTCCGTTTGCTGGTCGATCAGATGAGCCGAAATTAATTCTCCAGTTTTGGAAGTTATTTTTGCAGTCTTGATGCCAGAGCCACCGCGACTTTGTAGGCGATACTGAGAAAGTGGAGTCAGCTTACCAAAGCCGTTACCCATAACCACTAATAATTTTAGATTTTTATCTTTAGTTTTATCGCTGCTTATTATGTCGGCCGATGCTATCACGTCATCCTTCTTGAGGCGCATACCACGTACGCCGCTAGCAGTACGACCCATTTTACGAATCTGCGATTCCTTGAAGCGTATTGATTGGCCTTGGGAGGTAGTAAGCATTAACTCGTCGCCAGAATTCGAAATCATAACTTCTTTAAGCATGTCACCCTTCTTTAAAGAGATGGCGATAATACCGCTCCGCCTAACATTTTTAAAATCTTCCAAAATTGTTTTCTTGATCATGCCATTGCGAGTAACCATGACCATGCTTCCGGTTTGAGACGTATCTGGATAAGAGATCATGGCACTGATCTTTTCTTCTAGCGGAACTTGTAAGAAATTATGAACCGGTTTGCCTTTAGAGGTGCGAGTGGCCGGCGGAATCTCATATACTTTGGTCTGGAAAACACGCCCGCGATCAGTGAAGAACAAAATATTATCGTGGGTGTTGGCGTCCATGAAGCTGGCGATAAAATCACCCTCGCCTACCTCCGAACCAATAAGACCCTTGCCACCTCGCCCCTGGCTATGAAAAGTGGCCGGCGGCAGACGTTTAATATAGCCGCCCTTGGACAAACTAATAACCGCATCCTCTTTAGGTACTAGGTCCTCTTCTTTAAAGTCCTTGATCCCACCAGCAACAACTCGAGTACGGCGCTCATCGCCATATTTATTTTTAATCTCAGCGATCTCATCTTTTACAACCTTCAAAATTTTCTGAGGACTCTTAAGTAATAGCTGCAATTCGGCAATCAGCTTTCTCTTTTCTTTCAATTCATCCTCAATCTTTTGACGCTCAAGCGCCGCCAAAGTTTGCAACTTCATCTCCAAGATGGCAGTAGCTTGAATTGGGCTAAGTTTAAAGTTTTTAACCAAATTTTTATGGGCCTCATCTTTATCAGATGATTTTTTGATGGTAGCTATGATCTTGTCGATAACAGATAGCGCCTTCGCTAATCCCATCAAGATATGAGCCCGCTCTTCTGCTTTTTTGAGATCAAACTGTGCCCGACGAACGACAACTTCTCGGCGATGCTCAACGAAAGCAGCCAAAATATCTTTTAGCGACATTAACCGAGGCTGCAAGCCGTTGTTGCCGGATGAATCCTTGACGTATTGCAAAGCGATAAGATTAAAATGAAAATCTTTTTGCAAATCTGTAAATTTATAAAGTTGGTTCAAGATTCTTTGCGGTGCCGCATCATTCTTCAACTCGATAACGATACTTAATCCTTTACGATCAGACTCATCGCGAACATCTCTAATGCCAACGATTCTTTTCTCCTGAACCAAGCCAGCAATTTTGATCAATAATTCGCTTTTATTAACTTGATATGGAATCTCGGTCACTTCAATATAGTGGCTCTTATTTTTTTCTTTTACTTCGGCGACGGCGCGAATGGTGACCGGCCCCTTGCCAGTAACATATGCCTCAGCAATGGCCTTCTTGTCATAGATTATGCCGCCAGTAGGAAAATCTGGCCCTTGAACAAATTGTGTCAATTCTTGAGCCGTGGCTTTAGGACTATCGATCAAGTGAACGATAGCATCTAGTAGCTCAGATAGATTGTGTGGTGGTATGTTGGTAGCCATACCGACAGCAATGCCAACGGCGCCGTTCAATAATAAGTTCGGCAATTTAGACGGCAAAACTTTTGGCTCTTGTCGTGCGCCATCATAATTAGGCTGCCAATCAACGGTTTCCTTATCGATATCAAACAACATCTCATCAGCTATCTTAGACAGCCTGCTTTCGGTGTAGCGCATAGCTGCAGCATTGTCGCCATCGATCGAACCGAAGTTGCCTTGACCTTCGACTAATGGATAGCGCAATGAAAAGTCTTGAGCCAAACGGACCATGGTGTCGTAGATAGCTGAATCACCGTGAGGATGATATCGGCCCATTACTTCACCAACGATATTGGCTGATTTACGAAACTTAGTACCCGCAGTGGCGCCGCTATCCCACATGCCCCATAAAATTCTTCGTTGCACAGGCTTCAAACCATCGCGCACATCTGGCAGGGCGCGGCTAACAATAACAGACATCGAATAATCCAAATAAGACTCACGCAGTTCTTCAGTGATTTCTCGATCCTCTACCGCCGCAACTATCGGCTTAACCGGCTCTTTGGGATCCCTGGGACTCTTTGATGATTTTTTATTATTCTTGTTGGGCATTGATTGATTGTTTGGTTATTTACGGCAATCTAGTGATTGAAACTGGCTCTAGGCTACCCAATATGAAATCGCGGTCATCGGCTCCAACGCTAAAACGATTTTTCACAGCCAACTTGTCGCTGACAGCTGCCAAGCCATTGCCTAATGTAGATCTTATTTCGCTAATCTTAGTGATGATGCCGCCTTCATTAGACTTAACTTCAACCACATAGCCATCAGGATGTGGTATGTCTAAATTAAAAAATATAACCCACATAAAAATAACAGCCAACATCGAGGTGCCGCTCAAAATAACCAACCACAATTTACGCGTTGGCTCATCCGCATTTCGTATATTAGTAAAAAAATTAAATGCTTTATTAAACATATCTTCTATACCCTTTTGAGCACTACTACCTGCCTCTTAACTGGTAGATCTTTCTTTTTAATAGTCAGTCGGTCTTGCGGCTCTGCCTTTTGGTCCATCTCATTTAGAAAATCTTTAACCTCATTAGATTTTCTCTTTAAACCAGGGATCTTAAAAAAAGATGCCACTACGATCCGTGGATCGATTTGCTTAATTAATTTAGCTGCCGTTTCCTGATCGATATAGGGGCTGCCACCGCCTGGGATAAACAATATATCAACGCCAGCGATCTTCTCCGCGGCCACTGGTGGCAAGGCCTTATTAGCGACATGGCCCAAAAATCCCAACCTCATATCTTCGGCCTTCAATATATAGGCAGTTTTATCAGCCTCCAACATAACCCCAGAGACTTCTATATTTTTAACCTCATACTCACCCGGACCAACGATATCCATACTTGGGAAATCGCCATTGGCAAAAGAAGATTGCGTGACCAAGGTCAGGTCAGCTTTAAAACGCGGCGGCATTAAGCCGCTGCTTGATTCAAGTGGATCCACTAAAATAGAGGTGTCAGAAGACTGGATCTTGAAGCACCCCTCGCCGTACCAGGTTATAACCATACATTATAGTTTACTAAATTAATGTATAATTTTCAAATGGTTATGACAATCCGCAAACGACTTGACGCATGACGAATAATACCCCATTATGTAGCCAATGCTTAAGAAAGCACCGCTAGCGATTTGCGAGCAAATCGCCAAGCTCGAAGAAACCATGAAATAATTTTTTACCCCCGATGCTCATCTGGGGCTTTATTTTAAAGAATTGACTTTTTTTGTTGATATATATTATAATAGAAACCACTATTGTTTTATGAAGAAAAACTCTCAACTGACCCAACTTTTACAGACCACCCCCGGCTTAATGCCGATTTTGAAAGTTGGCGATCTAATCGAAGGAACTGTTATTCAAAAAGCGCCTAAAGCGGTTTATTTTGATTTGGGTAGCTTCGGCACCGGCACCGTCTACGGAGCCGAGTTTTCTGCCGCTAGCGAAAAGGTTAGAAAGCTTAAGTTGGGCGATAAAGCTTCAGCCAAAATAATAGACATAGAGAATGATCACGGTTTTGTTGAATTATCTCTAGCCGCTGCTGGCCAACAAAAAGCTTGGCAAGACATTAAGGAACTGCAGGATGCCGGTGAGCCGCTGAAAGTTACCATAACCGCCGCCAATTCTGGTGGTTTAATCGCCCCGATACAAGACTTGCAAGCCTTTATCCCAGTGTCTCAACTTTCAACCGATCACTACCCTCGCGTTGACGATGGTGACAGGGCTAAAATCTTGGAAGAACTAAAAAAGATGGTTGGCGAAACTATTGAGGTAAAAATAATCGATGTTAACCCAAGAGCTCGCAAGTTGATTTTGTCCGAAAAAGAAGTTGCCAGCGCAAATGTTAAAGAATTGGTTGAAAAATATAATGTCGGTGATGTAGTTGATGGTATAATTTCTGGCGTGGCCGATTTCGGTGCATTTATGCGCTTTGCTGACAATCCAGACATTGAAGGCTTAATCCATATTTCTGAATTGGAGCATAAATTGATTGACAGTCCAAAAGAGGTTGTCAAAGTTGATGATGCTGTGAAAGCCAAAATTATTGAAATAAAAGATGGCCGCGTTTGGCTATCGCTCAAAGCTCTTAAGTCTGACCCTTGGGAGAGTGTTGAAGAAAAATACAAAGAGGGCACGGAAGTCTCTGGCAAAGTTGCTCGCTTTAACCCATTCGGCGCCTTCGTTAGTTTAGATTCAGAAATCCAAGGCCTAATTCACGTTTCAGAATTTGGCAGCGTCGAAGAAATGAAAAAACAGATTGTTGAAGGTAATGATTACAAATTCAACATTGAGAGCGTAAAGCCAACGGAAAAGCGTATTATTTTAAAACTAAAGAAATAAAGTATATAATATAAAGATGCTTACTAATCGTAAAAAGAAAACAGTAGTCAAAGAGCACGGCTCCCACGATACCGATACAGGTTCGATGCCAGTACAGATAGGGTTGTTGAGCAAGCAAATTGCTGAATTAGCTCAACATCTTAAAGGCCACCCAAAAGATAACCACTCTCGTCGTGGCTTATTGAAGATGGTTGGCAAAAGACGTCGTCTCTTGAAGTACCTAGAGAAGCATGACGAAAAGGCCTATAAAACTTTGATTAAAAAGCTGGATCTCTAATCCTCTTTATCAGCATTATCAGTTACTAATATGGTGAACAAAGAACAGCGCGTTGGGATTTTTATTGATGTACAAAATCTTTATCATTCCGCCAAGAACTTATATAAGGCCCGCGTTAACTTCAAAGAGTTGATCAAACAACTAGTTGATAACCGCAAGCTAATTCGATCAATGGCCTACGTGGTAAAAACAGACGGCACGGATGCAGAGCCAGCTCGATCAGCAAATTCTAAAATAGCATCATCAGAATCTGCCTTTTTCGATGCCCTCAAGCAAGCCGGTATTGAATTGCGCATGAAAGACATCCAAATATATCCCGGCGGCATGAAAAAAGCTGATTGGGATGTCGGCATGGCGGTAGACGCCATCCGCATGGGCAGCTTTCTGGATGTAGTTATATTGGTAACCGGTGACGGTGATTTCATACCATTGGTCGATTATATTAAATGGGGCATGGGCCGCACGGTAGAAGTAGCCGGATTTAGCCGCACGGCTTCCGGCAAATTAAAAGAAGTAGCTGATAAATTTATAGCTATTGAAGATATCCCAAGAGTATTAATTAAAAAATAAATAATCTGCGGCGCGAAGACTACGAATGCACGCGAATGATGCTAATCATTGCTTGGCCCCATTCGCATGTATTCGTATAGGTTTGGCGCTGCCTAAATCATATGAATTTCAATCGTAAAAAATTTGAGCTCGACTTTCATGGTCGACCATTGAGTTTAGAAGTTTCACGCTTGGCCGAACAGGCCACGGCTTCCGTATTGGGTCGTTATGGCGATACAACTGTTTTGGCAACCGTAGTTATGGGCAATAAAGATGAGAGTAGTGATTATTTCCCATTAGTAGTTGACTACGAAGAAAGATTTTATGCCGCTGGCAAAATAATGGGCAGTCGCTTCATGAGGCGAGAGGGTAGGCCGTCAGAAGAAGCAATTTTAACAGGCCGCATTGTTGATCGCACTATCAGGCCACTTTTTGATCATCGCATACGTCGAAAAGTGCAGTTAATAATTACTGTATTAGAAATCGATAACGAAAATGATCCAGATTTTGTAGCTTTATTAACCGCTTCGGCCGCCTTAGCTATCTCCGAGATACCTTGGAATGGCCCAGTAGCCGCCGTAAAACTTTTCCATGATGGCCAAAAATTAACCATTAATCCAACAAATACTGACGTTAGCGCAAAATGGCCAGCTGATAATGGATTTATTAGCTTGGTGGCCGGTACAGCCGATCGCATCAACATGATTGAGCTGGAGGGCATAGACGCCCAAGAGGATGTAGTAACTACAGCCTATGAATCAGCTCAAAAAGAGATAGCTAAGTTAATTGACTGGATGGGAGGCATTGTTAAAGAAATCGGTCAGCCTAAGGTAGAAATTAAATTTCCTGAGACTGATCCTAAATTAGCAAAAACCGTTAAAGATTTTCTACACGACGGTGATCGTTTAGAAAAAGCAATGTACGTCAAAGACAAAATGGAACAGACTGCCAAATTGGCTGGTCTCAAAGAATCTTTAGCTAAACATCTAGCCGACCAAGAATATGATGCTAGTGCTATGACGGACACCGAGCATATATTTGAAACCGAATTGGACGAGTTAGTCCATCGCAAGCTTTTAACTGCTGACCAAAGGCCAGACGGCCGCAAGTTAGATGAAGTCAGAGACCTCTACGGTGAAGTTGGGTTGTTAAAACGAGCACATGGATCAGCCATCTTCGTTAGGGGCAACACCCAAGCTCTAGTTGTAACCACTATTGCGCCTCCAGGTTCTGAGCAATTGATAGAAACCCTGAAGTTTTCTGGCAAGCGTAGTTTCATGTTGCACTATAACTTCCCGCCATATTCAGTCGGTGAAACTGGCCGCATGGGTTCACCAGGACGCCGAGAAATCGGACACGGTGCTTTGGCAGAAAAAGCTGTCCACAATGTTATGCCCACCAAAGAAGAATTTCCTTATACCATTCGCGTAGTTTCGGAGATTATGTCGTCCAATGGCTCGTCCTCGATGGCTACCGTTTGCGGCACGATATTATCTTTAATGGACGCCGGGGTACCCATCAAAAAGCCGGTAGCTGGTATCGCTATGGGTATGATGACTGGGAAAGCTGGGGAATATAAAGTCTTAACTGACATCCAAGGCCCGGAAGATCATTATGGTGATATGGATTTCAAAGTTGCTGGTAGTACCGATGGTGTCCGAGCTATTCAGATGGATGTAAAAATCGATGGCGTTAACAATAAAATGTTGATAGACGGGCTGGCGCAAGCTAAAAAAGCTCGCCTGGAAATATTGAAAGTAATGAATTCGGTAATAGCTGGACCACGCAAAGAATTATCACCTTACGCACCGGTAGTGTTGAGTATGAAAATACATCCATCTAAGATCGGTGACGTCATTGGCCCAGGTGGTAAAATTATAAACTCAATTATAGAAAAAACTGGTGCCTTAACAATAGATATCGAGCAAACTGGCGAGGTGTTTATCGCCGGACCCAACAAGGACAGCGCCCAAGCTGCTTATGATGAAGTTGCTGGTATTGTGAAAGAATATGAAGTTGGTGATATTGTCGAAGGCAAAGTTGTTAAAGTCTTAGAGTTCGGAGCCATAGTTGAATTTGGCCCCGGACGAGACGGAATGATACACGTCTCCGAGCTTAAAAATGGCTATGTACAAAAAGTGGAAGACGTCGTTAAGCTAGGTGATTCTGTAAAAGCCAAGGTGGTCAAGATTGAACGCGGCAAGATAGGGTTGAGTCTGAAGGCCTTAGATAAGCCTGATAAATAATAATCTATTATTCAAAAAGTGTCCCGACTACTATCGGGGCATTTTTTGTTATAAAAAAGCCACCTCCAATTGGAGGTGGCTTCAAAAACTTATAAAATAATTCCCTCTTTACGCAATCGATCATTGGCGATATCTCGCAACGCTTCCCAAGCCAACCCACTACCAAGCTCACGAGAAGAGCCGCCGATAATATCAGATCCATTCCATCCATTTTCCGGGGTCAATCTCTCGGCCTCATTAAAATCACTATACAACTTGGTGACTGGGAATGGGATATATCGCGATCTCCTGCCGACAGAAAAGACACAACGACCGTCTGGCCTCCGAGCTACCAATGAAATAAATGCATCCATGCCGTTACTGAAAAGGTAATAACGAGCTTCATTCCCACCGATTTCGTCAACGATCTTGAATTGAGGAGAGTCGTGCAAAATCTCATGACGCGTATCTAGCTCAGTCTCTTCAGCTTGACCCATTAAATATTTATCCAATCTAGACAAAACTGCTTCTAAATTATTAAGCATGATTTCTGGAGTAGCTGACGCCAAGCCGCCAGATTTTCTAAGTTCAGCATAAGGCCTGAACACCCAATTATGCTGCCTGATCAACTGATCATCCAAATTCATCGGGAAAGCCCCGCCTGTAATATCCCAACGATCATCAAGCGCCAAAAGTCGATTGATATGTGGGATGTTTTGAGTGCCTTCAAATTTCTTGTAATTGATCAGCAACCACACAGCGAAGGCCGTATCTTGATCGGTGTCATTAATATAAATATTTGCATCAATTCGGCCATTCCTAGCCAGTGCCTTGGCCAAACCACCTTTAATTGCAAAGAACACTTGCATGGCGGTGCTCATGGTTGCTTCACGAACAACACCGCTATGATGATCGAAGTTGATATGATTAGTCGTCGGATCGTAATTTGGTCCGCCGTGAACCATGCCATCAAGAGCGATTGAATACTCTGGCGTATTAGCAAGAAACCCTTCCCAATCCATAGTCTCGCGCGGCAATATAGTAATGTTAAAGGGCGTAAACCTGTGGGACATAGAGATCTCCTTCTAGAATGGGTAAACGGGGACTTCTTAAAAACTAGCTACATTCTAACAGTTATCTTGATATTTGTAAAGATCGATATTCTATCCACAACAGCGATGTTGGTGATAAACTTGCGCTCATAGTACAATTAAGTGAACATCCAGTCGAACGAAATAACTAAGTAATATAATTTAAAATGGCTGACGAACAAAATAACAACCCGGCCCCATTATCAGGCAATAATAATCCTGCACACGATCCGTTACCGATCGGTGGCCAAGCCCCTAGGCCAAGCGCACCAGCGCCCAAGCCACCTCAAGCAGAAGAGCAACCAAAAGAGGTTCCTCACTCACCGCCACCGCCACCACCAATAAGGCCCAGAGGAGGTGAATATAGTATCCGCACCATGGAAAGCGATTTAAAAACTGCGCCCAAAGAAGTCCTTCCGCAAAGCGATAGAGAAGGACCAGCGCCAGCTGAGGCCTCTACTACCATCCAAATGAAAAGCCCAGTTGTTGCAGAAGAAGCACCATCAAAGAAAAATCTTTATTGGATAATCGGCGGCGTAGTTCTAGCCTTGGCACTAGTAGCCGTTGGCTATTTTGTGGTTTATCCGATGCTAGTAGACAACGGCACAGATACGAGCACTCCTACAACCGGCAGCACCCCACCAGACACGACTCCGCCCATAACTATGGCAACCCCGGCACATCAATCATATTTCTTGACTAGCCCAGTGCGCGTTAGCGAAATGACCCTCGCACCAATAAGCTTGCCCAATATCGCCTTTGGTTTGCAAAGCATTTCACTACAACCATTGGCTAGCGGCTCTACAGAAGAAGTCCTTGTAATCGGTGGTCAAGAGAATCAAATCCCATTTGCGACCTATATAACTCAATTATTGCCCGATGTGGATAGCAATAAATTATCCGACTTATTAGAAGATGATTTCACGGCCTTTATTTACTATGATAACAACGGCTATTGGCCAGGATATGTGGCCAAACTAAAAACTGGCGCTAGCATCGATGATCTAAAGGCTGAGATAACTAAGCTAGAATCTACCGATCTGGAATCACTATTCATCACACCTCCAGGAACGATATCGGCCTTCAAAGATGGTCTAGCCGCTAACAGTAGCTACGCTACTCGCTACGCCGTAGGCTCGACTTCGGGGTCGGCTCTAAATTACGGTTATTTTGGAGATTACCTTATAATCTCCACCTCCTATGATGGCCTAACTGCTTCCCTTAATCTGACCGGGGTGATAGGCTTAATGGAATAATATGGATACCAAAGTTTACGAAGAGAAGCTAAAAAAACTCGAAATCGAGCTTTCCGAGGAATCGAAAAAACTAGGAACCACACCAGAAATGGGCAGTGATGTGGATTCTTATGATACCGAAACAGATGAAGCCGAAGAGTTTGCCAATTCCTTAGGCGTCAAAGAATCCATAAAAAATCGCCTAGCAGCAGTTAGAAAAGCATTGGGAAAGATAACAGATGGCTCCTATGGCAGGTGCGAAAATTGCCAAAACGATATTCCGAAAGAAGTTTTGGATATCAGCCCAGAATCTAATCTCTGCAAAAATTGTAAATCCACTTCGGCCTAACAATTGCCCATCATCATAAAAGCAACCCGGCAACGGGTTGCTTTTTGTTTATCGCCAAACTAGTATTATTTTGAATGTCAAAAATATCTAAAGTTTATTCTGCCGAACTTGAGGGCATTGATGCCAAACTGATTGAAGTTGAAACCGATATCAATGTCGGCTTGCATAGTTTTAATATCGTCGGGTTGGCAGACAAGGCCCTATCCGAAGCTAAAGAACGTGTTAGTTCGGCGCTTAAAAATATCGGCGTCAAGCCGCCCACTAAAGAAAATCGCAAAATAGTAGTTAATCTGGCGCCAGCCGATATCAAAAAGACTGGCTCGCAATATGACCTGGCTATCGCCATCGGCTATCTGCTTTCCAGCGGACAAATCAAAGAATTTGATGCTAGTGATAAAATTTTTGCCGGCGAGCTCTCATTGGAGGGCAAACTACGCCCCATCAACGGGGCGTTAAATATCGCCAGACTAGCCGCCAAATTGAAATATCAATATATCTTTTTGCCCGAACAAAACGCGCTCGAAGCAGCTATTGTTCCGGGCATCAAAGTAATACCGGTAGCCAATTTAAGCCAAATTATTGGCCATCTTGAGGATAGGGATGAAATAACCAATTCCCCACCAACCGAGATATCCACAGCTAATGCACAGTTATCCACACCCGGTTTTGTAAGACTTTCTGAAATCAAAGGCCAAAGCCACGCTAAGCGGGCCTTAATGATCGCCGCCGCTGGTGGGCATAATATTTTGATGAGCGGTTCGCCCGGAACTGGTAAAAGCATGCTGGCCCAAGCCATAAATTCTATCTTACCGCCGCTGACTTTAGACGAAGCCATAGAGGTTACTCAAGTTTATAGCTCGGCTGGCTTATTGGGTGATAAATCTTTCATGAGCGCCCGCCCATTTCGCTCACCGCATCAAACCGCTTCGGCGGCGGCGGTCATCGGCGGCGGCCAAAATCCCAAACCGGGTGAAATTAGCTTAGCTCATCGCGGTGTTTTATTTCTAGACGAATTGCCGGAATTTCGTAGAGATATTTTAGAATCATTACGCCAACCCTTAGAAAGCGGCCGAGCCATAATTTCGCGCGCTAAAAGCAATGTTGTTTTTCCGGCCAAGTTTATGTTGGTGGCCGCCATGAATCCTTGCCCCTGTGGTTATTACAACGACTCCGAAAAAGAATGCCGTTGTAGCGCCCATGAAGTCTTTCGCTATCAAAAGAAAATATCCGGCCCGCTGTTGGACCGCATTGATATTCAAATCGGAGTGCCACGCGTAAAAATCGAACATTTGCGGCAACAAGCGGTTAACTATAAAGAAGAGACCGATATCAAAAATAATGTTCTGCGGGCGCGCCAAATTCAACAACAACGCTTCACCGGCAAACCAATTGTTACCAATACTGAAATGTCATCCAAACTTTGCGATGAGGTTATTAAACTTGATGCTGATGCTGAAAAGTTTTTGGGTGAAGTATTTGATAAAAAGTTTGTTTCTGCTCGTGGCTATTATCGCATCCTTAAAGTAGCCCAAACCATAGCTGACTTGGAGCAGTCTGATAAGGTAACTCAAAATCACTTAGCCGAAGCCTTTAGTTATCGGCTTAAAGATGAGCCGAACCGAGGTTAGTCGTTTTCTAATCAATAGCTTGACAAGTCGTGATACATCGTCTATGCTACAACTAGTTTTTTAGTTCTTTCAAAACACCCAACAAAGGAGCTGGCTATGTGGCTATTACTGATTGGTATTGTGTTGTTTGTCACAATGATCATTGCTGCTCATTATTATATTAAAAATAATGACGAGGGTCTCGGATACCTTCTTCCGGTTTTGTTTTTTTTGACGGTGTTCTCACTTTCGCGTGTCAATAGTGGCTATTCCGCACCTGTTTCATCCCGTGCGACTAATGATAAAGTCTATCCGGTAATCTATCAATTTGAATCGGGTGGCGAAAATTATGTTGTTGTGACTGAAGATCTGGGCGATGGAACGCCGCGCCTTTATCGCATCCCCAGTCCGCTGCCACGGGGTACAACTCATTGTTACTACAACTACAAAGAAGGCCTGGTCGCCCAGCGTTTTTTGAAGGAAGAATTACCATCTGAATAAAAATTCTGCCCCTCGATTTCGCATCGAGGGGCTTTTTATTGCGGCAATTTAATGTTTTCGGATAATATTTAACTCATTTTCAACCAATTACCAGAATGATAACCACAAACCATTCGCTAATCAGCGAATGGTTTTTTAAATTAAGGTGTGTATATGTTTTCGATATCCACCCAAATCAGACAATGTTTTTTTAAGTGCGGTGGCAGATACGAGTTTTAGAGATTCTAATTCTTTATCATCGCGATGTTTAAATTTTTTCAGTAAATCCTCACTATTCAATCTGAGGCTAGCTGAAAACACCAGGAATATTTTCATGGCATTGCTTTTTATTATTGATCGCAACGTACAATCCGCAACATCACGACCATCTACACCCAATTCTTCGCGCACCTCTCTGGTAAAAGCATTAAATATGTCCTGACCGTTTTTCAATTTCATTTCACTAGCCGAAACAACTCCACCAACCATCACTATATTAGATCTATTAGTCTTTAAGCTATCTTTGAGCCCCAATACGTATTTATCGTCAACGGTTTTTATAAGCCCGGCCGTTGATAAGCTCATTGGATAATATCTTTCATCAAATTCATCAATCTGTTGTATTGCTGGTGCGGTTTTGGCAAATTTATAAGACACTTTGCTCAAGCTCAACTCGATGCGCCCGCCCTCTTTAACTAATCGCTCCAATCGGTATATAGCTGCATCATATAATGGCAATCTCTTTTTTGCGGCTTCTGCTAAATACCGATTCCAGATATGGCCAGATTCTTTTGAAATCAATACGGATTTCTTAAGAGAACTTTTAACATGCCTAATAACAATGTCATCTGGCGAAATACGTCCCCTAAATAGAAAATCGGTGCGCATTGTATAAATATATAAAATATTAAGAAATTAGACGATTAATATCTCTGGCCGTTTTTACACACGTAACTATTTTCCCACCGAAAACCGTTATTAATCTCTCCGATACTCTCTCAACTAACGTAGGTCTATCATCGGTAGCTTCAACCCCTGGCAATATAGCTTTTATAGTATACATGGATCCTATATGCCGGGCACCTTTAATATCTTTGAATACCGATTTAGCGCTCGATATAAATCGCTCTATATGGGGTTTTATCTGTGCATCTTTTAATAGTACTAATGAAGACCGACTGTAAATCTCAACGCAATTACTTAATCTAAGCCCCCGCTTTTCAGCGAGGGCTTTTTTATAAAAAATCCCCGCAAGGCGAGGACGGTTTATCAAACAAATTTATTGGGAAGGTCTATCTCGGCTGGAATTGTTTTGACGAGGGGCGATAGTCTGGCCGATGTTCGCCTTCATTTTCCCGCTCACCATCACCACCCCCGAATTCAGATTCAGAGTCGGGCATGACATCTGGCCCCGATGCTTCCGGTGGTGACCATTCAAAAAATATATAATGACGCTTGCCATTAATATACACCACTATAAAGGATCTCGGCGGGAGTTCATCAAGGCCATAGAGATATTCATTGCCATCATCATCGCTAATCCTAGCCATATAACTACCATCTGCCAATTCAAAGATTTCTTGAACAACATAGGGCCTATTTACTGCCAACCAACAGTTATCTTTGAGTGTGCCGTAACCATGAAAATAAGCCCGGTACAATAAAGCAAGAATAACCATCGCGCCCAAAATACCAATTAAAATGCCTGGCCCCTGTCCCTGTTTCTTACTCACTGTCACCCCAGAGCCGATAAGAGCAGCCATAGCCAGAAAAGCAATCAATACTATACCAACCACGTCCATAGCAGCCACGTCCATGCTCTGCTCCTCAAAAATGGTTATCAAAATACCTTGTGCCAGTTTAGCACAATACTCCCAGCCCGTCAAGAAAATCAACTAATATGAATACGAAAGTCAACCAGGCGTCATATAAGTTTTTTTGATAATACTTTCTAGTGCTCATAATAGCGTTCGATTGGATATTTATCAGTTTGTACCATAATTTTGCGCTATCTAAGTGTGAAACATCGCGAAAAGTGTGAAACATTGGTTATTTCAGCTTTATGGCGAAAATCTCCATAAATAATCGTATTTTATCAAAAATGAGCTCATATAAATGTTTCACACTAGTGTGAAACATTTATATGGCTAAAAATTGCCTGTAAAGTGTTTGCCGGCAAACACTTTGCGCCAAAATGCGCTACGGTCTGGCGAGATGTTTCACGTGAAACATTTTAATGCTTATTAGCCACATAATGCTGGCGATGTTTGACGTGAAACATCGGGCATTGGCTTTGTAGTCTTACTCAAACATGTTTCACGGCAAACATCTGTAGCAATCAGCCACAATTGCGCATCAATTGTTTCACGTGAAACACTGGTGAGATTCCAAGCTATATTCTGGCAAATTGTTTCACGTGAAACATCTGATACCGAAATTAGTGTATAGTGATACTATCTGTTTACCGGCAAGCATGTGGTCGGAAGCGGTCATGGTCCAACATAAATGTTTCACGTGAAACAATTGTGAAACCTCAAGCTATATTTTAGCCGAATGTTTCACGTGAAACATTCTATATATGAAAAACACATCTGCTACCGGACAATTGGGCGAGGATCTAGCCTGCGAATATCTCAAGGAAGGGGGATATAAGGTAATCGATAGGAATTTTAGGAAGCCGTGGGGAGAATTAGATATTATCGCAAAAAGCAAAGGCGGAGTTTTGGTGTTTGTGGAAGTAAAAACTATCCGGCAATACGGCAATGCGGCAATTGAAATTGTCCCAGAAGATAACCTAACTTCAGCTAAGTTAAAAAAGCTTCAACGTACGGCACAGATGTTTGTCGGCAAACACCCAGAATTAATAAATGACGACAGGGGATGGCAGATAGATCTAATCGCCATAACCTTGTTAGATGATGCCGAACCTAAAATAACCCATTACGAGAATATATAGCCCAACCCATCCGTCATCCAGTCAATCTATCTATCCAAACCCGATAAATTATTAATTATACCCTACTGCTTTCACATGTGAAAGCAGTAGGGTATAATCTGGTAATAACAAATGGTAATAACGCCAGTAATTATACTGATAATAAATAATGATTGGCGATAATAATTAGTAGTAATGAATATAAGGTCGGTATAATAATATCAACAATAATTGACAATGCACATTCCGAAAGAAAGCCCCAAAAATTTGAGCGGAAAATCAGCAATACAATGGTCAGAAAAATTATGGGATGAATTATTAGAGAAATTGGCTAAGATTGATTCCAAAGATATTTTGAAAGACGTATTAGAAAAACTCATTAGCAACAATGAAAAAGATATGATTTTGCGCAGGCTAGCTGTAGCTGCCTTGATTCGTGATGGTAAATCTTATCGTGAAATTAGCGAAGCCCTTTGGCTATCCCACCCCACTATAAGTACCATTAAGAAAAATGTATTAGGTGATTCCAAAAATTATAAAAGTTATCGCTCTTTTTATGGCAGGCCGACTAAATGGAGTAATGACAGCAAAATCCGAAAAGAAACCAATGACGAATTTATCAATATTATAAATGACATATCTATGTTAATTGATAAAATATCCAAGACATCGGGTCTGGGGATTCTAAGTTCTCAGGATGCACAAGCATATAGAAAAAGAGTTAGGGGAGCTAATAAATAATCACCGAACAAATCCCCACTGCTTTCACATGTGAAAGCAGTAGTGGGGGCGGCTATTTTACAAATAAGAAATATGTTGCTAATAAAAAAGCCCATCTCTGATAAAGATAGGCTTGAATCTAGGTATCCGGCGATTAAGCAACCAAGATTCTCTCCAGCTCGAAATATGCTTTGAGTACATCAGAATCTGATTTTTCTTGAAGATCTGCTCTATTTTGCTCGTCACTTATGCTTAAAAAGAATGCCATATCCATAAGCCGCCTGGTCTGAACTCGGTCTAAATAGTGCATTCCTGCTCTGTCATAAGCCCAGCTGATTACGGCGTTCGCGAATCTCCTGTCTATATTTTTGTATTTCCTTCTTGTGACGCCGATCTTGAATAACAAAACTGATGAAGCAAAGAGCCAAAACTGACGCAGTAAGTATATCCATGACGTCCTCCTATGGTAAGTACATAAATGCTAAAGAACAGAACCCATAACAAGATATCACACAGAGTGCAGTTTTGTCAACCCACCCCACAGTGATTTAGTGCGTGGGGTGGATTGACATTAATATACTACTTGCTATCATATTGTAATATTGATATTTGAAAACAAGAATAAGGATCCACCGATGATCAGATTTTCCCATCTGGTACTGATGTTTTTCGCTGGTATTTTAATTAACGGCCACGCGGTCGGACGAAAACAACGATATGAGCAAGAATATATTGACTAATCTGCTGCTCTACCCCAAATTAACCAGTCAGTGCAGAACTTGCCACGCAACATGCGGGGGGGTTGACAAAAAAATCTAGGCATGCTATACTCTTCTAGCGAACGTTGAAATATTGAATATTGTTCATAAGCCGTCAGAGGCAAATGAGCATAGACCCCGAGGCCACACATAATGAATCTATATGAATCATAAGGGCTTTCGGGGTCCTTTATTCCTAATAAACAATAAGGTTGTCTGTGGTGCCGCTCTCGAGTGGCACTGGTGCTTCACCTATCTAGCCTATATGGCTATGGTGGGATATCTAAGGCCGATACAGGAACCAAAAAGACCTCCGGACAGGGGGCGTGAAAGGAGGTGATGGTCTATGAGCCTGCCGTTCGGTTAGCTTAGGTGGCCCACCCGGCATCGATCAGATAGGATAACGGGTTTGTATATAGCTGTAGCCAGAGGATGCAATCCTCCCCGCCGTATCTGACGCAGGTGCCAAACGACCGAGCGACGTACGATGATACATAACACCCTGCGCTAGGCCCTCACCGACTGAGGCCGGCGCGCAACCCACCTGCCCTCAGAGGCGACCCCATGACGAGACGTCTCTAGCGCTCCCCCTGAGCTTATCTCGGGGGGAGCCAACAAAAAAACGACGCACCTGTCGTTGGGTAGTACCCCAACGACCGCGAATTTAAGCACCCGACCCTCGAAGTCATCTACCAAAGGCGATCAGCCACCGGTACGACTTCGAGGGTCATTTTTTTATCTGCCCTTTCTTTTTTCAAAAATATGGTATAATATACACAGCAAATTAGAACCTTATAACAAAATCAAATGTTCCAACTGAACACCGAACTAGCCAAAATAAATGGTATCGGACAAAAATTTCTGGCTCGACTGGCTAAATTACAAATCAAAACCGTGCGTGATTTGCTCTGGCACTTTCCTTTTAGATATGAAGATTATTCTAAAGTGGTAAAAATTGACGATTTGCAGATAAATCAATCGGCCACTGTTCGAGCTACAGTACAAAAAATATCTGTCCGCCGCACTTGGCGCCGAAAGATGTTAATCGTTGAAGCCTTGCTAGTAGACGAAACTGGTGGCATAAAAGCTATTTGGTTCAACCAGCCCTATGTGGCCCAAATTTTAAAAGATGGCGTAGAGGCCAATTTCGCTGGCAAAGTAACGGCTTCGGATGAGGAAATATATATGTCTAGTCCAGCGTATGAAGTTGTTCGGGGATCCACTAGCGAGACTAAGCATACAGCCGGCCTAATACCTATCTATCCCGAAACTCGTAGCCTTACTTCCAAGGGTATAAGATTTCTGGTTAAACCAATTTTAAATAATTTAGAAACTATACCCGATTTTGTCCCCAGTGAAGTTTTAGAATCTAACGATCTGCCCAATATTAATACAGCCCTAAAACGGATACATTTCCCCTTTGCTCTTGAAGATGCCGAAATAGCCCGAAAGCGCTTCGCTTTTGAAGATCTTTTCTTGCTCCAGCTTAATAATCTAAAGATCCGCCTGCAGCTGGCTAAAGAAAAGGCGCCTCCAATTGCAGTAAGTCAAAAAGAATTGGACAAGATTATAGCCAGTCTTCCATTCGAGCTGACAGCATCGCAAAAACAAAGCCTGGATGAAATAGTTGCTGACTTATCTAAACCAATGCCAATGAATCGATTACTGCAGGGTGATGTCGGTTCTGGCAAAACAGTGATCGTGGCTATAGCTGGAATTATCGCGGCAAAAAATAATAAACAAACAGCCTTCATGGCCCCGACTGAAGTCCTGGCGCGCCAACATTATCAAACACTCACAAAAATTTTTGGCAAATTAAACGTAGGTATTTGTCTTTTGACCAGTAACGAAGCTAGGTCGTTTTATGGCGACGACTTAGAGGGCAAACGACAAAAGAGCGAATTATTAAAAGAAATTGAGGATGGTAAAATACAAATCATCATCGGCACGCACGCCATCATCTCTTCGTACAAAGGCAAGCCAGTCATGTTTAGAGATCTAGCATTGGCCATTATAGACGAACAGCATCGCTTTGGTGTTGAACAGCGCGCCGCATTGGTAAAACAAGAAAAAGATAAAGGCGCAGAAACTACCATTCACTTTCTATCCATGAGCGCCACGCCTATACCGCGTACATTATCACTAACATTATTTGGCGATCTAGATTTATCTATTATTAATGAACTGCCAAAGGGTCGCAAACCAATTATCACCAAAGTTGTTGATCCAAAGAATAGGCCTAAGGCTTATGAATTTATCCGAGAGCACGTTAAAGCAGGCCGGCAAGTCTTCGTAATTTATCCACGCATTGAGCCAAGCTCTAAAGAAAATACTGAATCTAAGATTGTTAGCGCACGCCAGAAAGTCTGGAATGAGGTTAAAGCCGTTAAAGAAGAATATGAAAAACTATCCACGAAAATCTTTCCCGATCTGAAAGTAGGAATGCTCCATGGGAAATTGAAAGCTGCTGAAAAAGAAAAAGTTATGTCAGCTTTTTCTGGTGGCGATTTAAATATTTTAGTTTCGACATCAGTAATCGAAGTAGGAGTTGACGTGCCTAATGCGACTATTATGGTGATTGAAGGCGCTGACCGATTCGGCTTGTCGCAGCTTTATCAATTTCGCGGTCGAGTTGGGCGTAGCGAGCATCAATCGTTCTGCTTCTTGTTCACTGATTCGTCTTCGCAAACCACAGCCCAACGACTCGACGCTTTATTAGAAGCCAAAAATGGTTTCGAGCTGGCGGAGAAGGATTTGGCCATTCGCGGTCCGGGACAATTCTTGGGCGACAAACAAACTGGCATACCAGATTTGGCTATGCGTGCGCTTAACAACATCGAGCTGATAAAAACAGCCAGATCGGCTGCAGAAGAAGTTCTGAAAAAAGATCCTACATTGAAAAAACACGCTCCACTCCGTACCAGGCTGAAAGATTTCCAAAAACAAATTCATTTAGAATGAAACTGCCTTGACTCCCAGCCTTCGACGCCAGGGATTTTGTCCCGAGTAGTAAAAAAACTGCCCCGCATTGCGGGGCAGTTTTTAAAAGAATCTTATATGCCAATAGCTATCAAGGGAGTACATACCACCAGCCAAAGTCGCCAACAATAAAGCGCTTACCGCTAATATCAAGTCTAATTCATAACCGCTGACTAGTAGCTGGCCTTTTTTTATCTTCCAAAGAGTAGCCACAGTCATGTTGATAGCGATCAATATTGCCACGATCGAAGTATATAGTCCCAAAATCAAGAATATCGCACCAAAAAATTCCACCAAGGCCACGATTGTGCCCCAGAAAAATCCTGGCCTGAAGCCCATAGAATCGAAGTCCTTGGCATTGGCTTTAAGATCTTTGATCTTCGACCAACCATGCACCAAGAAAATCAAACCCAAAACCAATCTTAATAATAAAATCCCCCAGTCACTATAAATTAGAAATATCTGCGCCATATCTTTCCATGATAGCATATTAGATTGATTTTGATGATATTATATAATAGAATAGGTTAACAATTTGCTCCTATCGTCTAGTCCGGTCTAGGACGCCGCCCTTTCACGGCGGAAACTCGGGTTCGAATCCCGATGGGAGCACCAAAATTTAACTTTCCGGTTCCTGTTGACAGATATGATAAATATATGATATCCTATTGACCATGAAACAATTACATCCAAAGGCTCGCACGCTTTTATTTTTAACCTATATTGTGCGTGCTTTCCCATTCCTATTAGTATTAACTATTATCGGCTTAGTCACCTTGTTCGGCATACGGGCAGATGCCGAGATCAGTTCTGGCGTCACCTTTATGAAATGGCTCTGGCTACCGGCAGATATACTGGCTGTCCTAGCTACTTGGTATTGGGCTAAATGGGTTTATGACAACTATCGCTATGAAATAACTCCCGATGGTTTTAAAAGCGAATATGGTGTTATCAGAAAAAAATATATCTCCATTCCTTACGAGCGCATACAAAATGTCGATATACATCGAGGCATAATCTATCGCATTATGGGATTATCTGATTTACAAATACAAACTGCCAGCAATAGCTTTGTACACACTGGTGGCCGTCATGGACGGATAAAGTCATTACCGGAAGGACGACTGCCCGGTATTGATAAAGATGAGGCCAAGCAATTGCAAGAAGAATTATCAAAAAAAGCGCGCGGAAATAAGGGCTAAAATAAAAAGCTCCTCTGTCAGTTGACCGGGGAGTTTTTGATATATACTTATATTTATGAACATATTGGCCATCGAAACAAGCTGTGATGAGACTTCTCTAGCCCTAATTGAGGCCAAAGGCGGCCTGCGCCAGCCGCGGTTTAAAGTTATAAAACATATCATTTCATCGCAAATAAAAATTCATCGCCCCTTCGGCGGCGTTGTCCCCAATCTCGCCAAACGCGAGCATCTTAAAAACCTACCGCTTATTTGGAAGCAATTTTCCAGATATAAAAATAAAATAGACAAAATCGCGGTAACGGTCGGTCCAGGACTGGAACCGGCACTCTGGACCGGAATTGAGTTTGCTAAAATCTTAGCTAAAGAATTAAAAAAACCATTGATTGGCGTTAATCATATGGAGGGTCATTTATATTCCAGTCTGTTGTCACAAACTAGCAAGGCACGAAGCGCGCGCAAAACTAAAAAATTATCATTTCCGGCAATAGCACTAGTGGTGAGCGGTGGGCACACAATTTTACTGCATATGAAATCGCTGACTAAATGGAAAAATCTAGGCGAAACCCGTGATGATGCCGCCGGCGAGGCATTTGATAAAGTGGCACGCCTATTGGGCTTACCCTATCCCGGCGGGCCTGAAATAGAGAAGCTGGCCAGAAAGGGCAACCCTAAAGCCATTAATTTCCCGAGGCCGATGTTGCGGGATAAAAATTATGAATTCAGCTTTTCCGGCTTAAAAACTTCGGTTCTATATTTTTGGCGAGATAATCCGAAAGCCAATAAGGCCGATATCGCCGCCTCATTCCAACAAGCGGTGATAGACGTTTTGGTCGGCAAAACCATTCGCGCCGCTAAAGAATTTAAAACTAAATCCATAATTTTATGCGGTGGCGTGGCCGCCAGTAAAGCTTTGCGCCAACAACTGAAAGGCGAGGCGGAGAATATAACCAACGAATTGCTGGTGCCCGATTTTGAATATAATACCGATAACGCCGCCATGATCGGCGCGGCGGCTTATATTACTCTGCTACGCAAAAAGCAATTACGCCTTACCGCCCAAGGGGGCTTGGATTTGTAATCTACTTGACGCATCATTAAGCCCGTGCTATCTTAGACACAGTTTGTAGAATTGTCGTACTTTGTAAACTCTAACTATCGTTCGTTATAAAATACTGTAACCCAATCGTCCTGCCGTTCTGGGCATTGGTCGGTATTGCGATGGGAATCTATTTCACCGCCAAGCATTCGGCTAGATTCGTTGTGATGTTTCCCAAAATCATTACGACATTTGCCAAATTCATTAAGCAAGTTTTCATCTACATCCATTCCGGTGAACAAACGGTGGCCTGTGTCTACGGAGCCATCTTCGCCACTGTCGGATTTTTTCTCGGTAGCGCCATCGTCGGCGCCCTAGTTGGCTACGCCGTTTCTCGTGTCAGCCTTGAGCTAATCTCGGTCCGTTGGCTGAAGTTGGTCAATGGACGAGCATAATCATTCACATCCCCCCCGATGAGTATCGGGGGGTTTTTGTTTGACACGCCTACGCACGTCGAGGCAGGGCCAATCTATGCAAAGAACTTCGGCGAGGCAAAGAGTTATCCACAGTTGCGGTTTGCGAATCTGCGCCACTGTTCTACAATTAACTTAGATCTTCGAAAAGGGAATACTTACAACTCCTCCCAACACAGAGGAATATAATGCGAACGCAACGTTCGCAAAAAAATTATAAAGTATGGGCAACCAAGTGGTTGCCCTATTTTTTTATTTAAAAAGCCCATATAGGGGAGTTTTTTAATATCATCCTCCTATTAAGATCAAGTGCTAAGGAATTATGATTATCCTAGCCATCATGTCACCGAAACGCTATAATCTTATTAACTATGACGGATGAGCTACCCAAAAAATACGACCACAATGTCAGTGAAGAAAAAATATACCAACTCTGGGAGGATTCGGGCTATTTTAATCCCGATAATCTACCTTATCCCAAATCAGCCAAGCCGTTTACTATTATAATGCCCCCGCCAAATTCCAATGGCTCGCTTCATATGGGCCATGCGGTTTTCGTAACTTTGCAAGATATTTTAGTACGTTTCTGGCGAATGCGCGGCCGCAAAGCACTTTGGCTGCCCGGCGCCGACCATGCTGGTTTTGAGACGCAGGTGGTGTTTGATAAAAAGCTAGATAAAGAGGGGCGAAATAGATTTGCTATGAAGCGCGAAGAGCTTTGGCAAGAAATTTGGAATTTTACTCAAGAAAATAAAAAAGTCATGGAGGGCCAACTGCGCAAACTAGGCGCATCCTGCGATTGGTCTAGGGAAAAATTCACACTTGATCCGAATATCGTCGAAGAAGTTCAAAAAACTTTTATCCAACTCTATGAAGACAAGTTAATCTACCGAGATATTAGAGTCATCAACTGGTGCCCGAAACATCAGACTGCCCTATCAGATCTTGAAGTTAAATATGTAGAGCGCACCGACCCTCTCTATTATATAAAGTACGGCCCACTTACAGTGGCCACAGTCCGACCAGAAACAAAATTTGGCGATACGGCTTTGGCGGTTAATCCCAAGGACAAGCGCTATAAAAAATATATTGGCCAAGAAATTGAGGCCAAAGGAATACTGGGCCCACTTAAATTCAAGGTTATCGGCGATGACGCCGTTGACCCAGAATTCGGCACGGGTGTTGTAAAGATAACTCCGGCCCACGATGCCAACGATTTTGAAATGTGGAAAAGACACAAGGATGAAATTGATGGACCGAAAGTTATTATTGATGAGCGCGGCAAGCTGACTGGCGATGTGGGTGAGTTCGCCGGCTTGAAAGTTGATGAAGCGCGCGAGAAAGTTGCCGAAGCTATGGAAAAAATCGGCATCTTAGAAAAAACTGATACCGATTATAAACACCAAATCGCTACTTGTTATAAATGTGGGCGCACATTGGAGCCGCTGCCTCGCGATCAATGGTTTGTGAAAATGGAGCCGCTGGCTAAAAAGGCTATTGATGTAGTCAATCAGGGCAAAATTAAATTTCACCCTGATCGCTCTAAAAAAGTTTATCTACATTGGCTAGAAAACATCCGCGATTGGAATATCTCACGCCAAATCGTTTGGGGCATAAGAATCCCAGCTTGGTTCCATGAACCAAAATGCATTCCCAAGAAAGGCCACGAAGATGAAGTCAAAAAATGCAAAGAAATCATAGTTTCGATAGATAAACCCACGTGCGAATTTTGTGATGCCGAATTTATACAAGACCCCGATGTATTCGATACTTGGTTTTCTTCGGGTCAGTGGCCATTTCTAACCTTGGGCTATCCCGATGGCAAGGACTCAAAAGATTTCTACCCGACCGACGTGATGGAAACCGGTTATGACATCTTATTCTTTTGGGTGGCGCGCATGATTATGATGGGTCTCTATTGTACCGATAAAATTCCATTTAAAGATGTCTATCTACACGGTCTAGTGCGCGACAAAGATCGTCAAAAAATGTCTAAATCTAAAGGCAACGTCACCGACCCACTAGGAGTAGCCGATCAATACGGCACTGACGCCGTGCGCATGGCTCTGGTAATTGGCAATACTGCCGGTAACGATATGGTGATTTCGGAAGATAAAATTCGTGGCTATAGAAATTTCGCTACTAAAATTTGGAATGTGGCTAGATTCGTGGCTATGTACGACAAGCCCGAATTTAAAAACGCTAAAATCAAGCCCACTGATGCAGATAAAAAATATTTAACAGAAATTCAAGCCACACAAGAAGAGATAACAAAACATATCGAGAATTTCGAATTCCATTTGGCGGGTGAAAAAATATACCATTACTTCTGGCATACATTTGCTGATAAGATAATAGAAGAGGCCAAACCTCGATTAGGTGGTGACGATACCGATGATGCCGCTGCGGCTCATAAGACGCTGCGGGAGATATTATTCAAGTGCCTGGTTATACTGCATCCATTCATGCCTTATGTGACTGAAGAAATCTATCAAACTCTAAGCCAAGACATGAAAACACAAAAATTGTTGATGATTGAAAAATGGCAATAAGCTATCTCGTGCCCATAGTACTTGGATTACTACCCAGCTTCGCCTGGATAGTTTTCTTTTTACGCGAGGATAAAGATCACCCTGAACCTAAAAAGTTAATTTTTTATACTTTTATAGTCGGCGCCGCCAGTTCATTCTTGGTGTTACCATTTCAAATATTTATCAATGAACGGCTGATAGCTGTTGGCACACCAATTTATGGCGCAACCTCTCTGTTCCTATTGGCGGCTGTTGAAGAAATCTTTAAATTCGCAGTGGTCTATTGGGCCATCAGCAAACGCCGCGAATTCGATGAACCTCTGGATGCAATGATTTATATGATCATAGCTGCTCTAGGATTTGCCGCCGTCGAAAACGTAGCTTCACTTTTCCAAGTAATCGGCAATTTGGAAACTGTAGCCCTTAGATTTATAGGCGCCACCCTGCTTCATAGCTTGGCATCGGGGCTTGTAGGTTTCTATTGGGCCAAGGCCATGCTCAAAAAAAGATCCTTTGCCAGCAATATTATTTGGGGGCTGTTATTAGCCACCGTGTTGCATGCTATTTTCAACTATCTTATAATAAATACAGGCCCAGTAGGCTTTTCGATAGTATTTTTAGTATTCATAGCCTACTTTTTACTTAACGATTTCGAAGTTATTAAGCAAGCTGAAGCCAAACAATAATATGAATGAGGAAAGCCAAAATTTAGACAATTTTATGGAGCCGGATGAGCCGGTTGATTCAGAGGTAATCGCTGATATATCCGACAACGATGTCGAATTAGCCAAAGCCAGCTCGTCGGTAGTAAAAAAGAGAGCGACTCCAGACCTTTCTGACTTAGATGATGGCGAAGGCCAACTTACTATAGATGTTTTTCAGACACCGCAAGAGATAGTCGTCGAGTCACCTATTGCTGGCGTAAAACCAGAAGATTTGGATGTCCAAATAACCAGCGAATCGGTAACTATTAGGGGTAGGCGTGAAAAAGAAAAAGCCGTCAAAGAAGAGGATTATTTCTATCAAGAATGTTATTGGGGTAGGTTTTCGCGCTCAATTATCTTGCCACAGGAAGTGGACGCCGATGAAGCTAAGGCCAATCTTAAAAATGGAGTTCTGACTATAAGATTACCTAAAATCAATCGCCAGAAAGTAAAAAAGTTGAATGTTAAATTCGACTAGGCACTGGCGACTGATCTGATAGCCATGATTGAATATTGCACTGAAGCCATAGTGTTGGCTAAGGAAGATGCTGGCGAAGCTGATTCGCGAGTTTTTTTATACACTCCCGATAATGGCCTTATTATCGCCAAATCCAAAAGCACTCGTAAAATAACCTCTAAATTAGCTGCCCATCTAGAGCCGCTAAATTGGTCAACGGTTCGTTTGGTTAATAATAAGTCTTGGCAAATTGTTGACGCCCTAAGAATGAAGCGACTATCTAATCTAAGATTTTTAGAAGTATTCCGCCTAGTCAAAGAGGTGTCGGCTGCTGAACAGCCAGATCAATGGATGTGGCAATTACTTAAAACTCTTTATGATGACGACTACAATGCGGCCGCCGCTATTGCGGCAGTATTAAAGATAGCTGGCTTCGATCCCCAGGAGGCAACCTGCCACAGCTGCCAATCCGAACAACCGAATAGCTTTTTATTAAATAGCGCTAAATATATCTGCCAACAATGCCTGTATCTTAGCGGCGACTCAGAACCTAGCTTTAAGTGGTCATAAAGTTTATCATATTAAAATAGACCACAACTGATATGAATAAAAAGAAGATTATTTGGACAATTAGTATTGTAGCCGTAATATTAATAGCCGTTTTCGGTTTTATGTGGCTGCAATCTTTGCGCGGCCGCAATTTAATGGTCAGCTTCACCAGCCCTGACGACGTGTTAGTCGGTGTGCCGTTTGTAGTTTCTGTAAATGTAGTTAATGATGCTGGCAATATTCTCAAAGATGCCAGCTTAACATTAAGCCTACCAGACGATGTCAATTTCCTAGGCAGCGGCGCCAATAAGCGAACTGAATCCATTGATTTGGGAAATCTTGGAAGCGGCACGTTGCTGAAAGAGGATTTCCAATTGATAGCCCTAGGTGAGGGCAGTACAATTAAAAAGATTGAAGCTGTGGTGACTTATTCCCCCGGAGCAATCTCATCCAAATTTGAAAAAACGGCCAATCTAGACTTAGTGGTTAAAGACCTTGGTCTAGCATTAGACGTCTCAGCGCCGGTTAAGGTGTTCAACGGTGAAAATTTTGAGATTAAAATATCTTATCGCAATGCCTCCAATATTGATTTTAACGATATAAGCCTCACCATCAATTACCCACCAACTTTTAGTTTTAAATCTGCCACCTTAAAGCCTGATGCCTCTAATAATAGTTGGCAGTTAGGCGACCTGCGCAGCGGTTCTGAAATGGAATTCACCATAACGGGGACGGTGGTTGGCCCAGCCAATGCTTTCTTCGAATTCCCAGCTATATTAGAAACTGGCTTCTTGGGTAAGCGTTATGCAGTTTCTATTAAATCAGCTGCCCTATCTATAGCCCCGTCGCCACTAGCACTGAACATTGTGCTTAATGGAAACAATAATACCATCATCTATCCCGGCGACACCTTGGTTTATAAATTAAATTATGCCAACAATACCGATATTGGATTGCGTGATGTAATTATTGAAGCACAATTATCAGGATCGTTGTTAAACCTATCTACTTTGATTACTGGTGGCGTGCTTAGATCGGCCGATAATACAATTATCTGGAACGCATCCCGCGTGTCGGAGCTTAAATCGATAGCCCCGGGTGGTTCTGGTTCAGTGGAGTTTCGCGTACAAACAGGAGACTATCCAATTAGACGCTTAAGTGATAAAGATTTTATCGTTAGCGTAACCGGCAGAATAGAATCACCAACAGTACCCTCATTTGTAGCCGCCGACAAAATCATCGGAGCAGCTTTCTTGGAAAATAAAGTCGGTGGCGGCCTGTTAGTAGACGCCCAAGCACTATTTCGCGACGCCGCCTCTGGCATCTTAAATCAAGGGCCACTGCCACCAAGAGTTGGCCAACCAACCAACTTTACTATCCACTGGCTGGTGAGTAGCTTTGCCACCGACATGCGCGACATAGAGGTCCGAGCATTTTTGGGCGGTAACGTAAAATTTACCGGCGTAGTAAAGAGCAATACCTCTTCCAAGCCAACATACAACGATCGAACCCAGGAAATAGTCTGGCGCATAGATAGGGTGGCGGCCAACAAGGGCGTTTTGGGTGAGCCGTTCGAAGCTATTTTCCAAGTTGAAGCCATACCAGCAGTCGACCAAGTCGGTAGATATATGACTCTGATGCAAGCAACCTCCGCCAGCGGCGTTGATGAGTTTACTGGCGCCCAAGTTGCTAGTAGCGACCTGCCATTAAGTACCAGACTAGACGACGACTCAACTGTCAGCGACTCACAGGGCATAATCGCTAATTAAAGACTTTTATTAATTTATTACAAACATGTCAGAAGCGGAAAATAAAATGGAAAAAATTATAAGCTTGTGCAAAAGGCGTGGCTTCGTTTTTCCCGGCTCGGAAATTTATGGTGGCCTAGCTAATTCTTGGGATTACGGCCCACTAGGTGTGGAGTTAAAAAATAATATTAAAAATGAGTGGTGGAAGATTTTTGTCCAGCAACGCAGCGACGTCGTTGGTCTAGATGCCGCCTTAATAATGAACCCAAAAGTCTGGGAAGCTAGCGGGCACCTAAAAGGCTTCACTGACCCCCTAGTAGAGTGCAAAAAATGCCATGGACGCTTTCGCACTGATCAAATTGATATCGAGGCCGCCTGCGCAAAATGCGGTGCCGAAGCTGATTTTACCGACACCAAACAATTCAATATGATGTTCAAAACTAATCTTGGGCCAGCTGCAGATAGCGCCAGTGAAGTCTATTTACGACCGGAGACGGCACAAGCTATGTTTGTAGATTTTAAACTGATAGCCGAAACCACCCGCAAGCGCCTTCCTTTCGGCATAGCTCAAATCGGCCGATCTTTCAGAAACGAGATTACTCCTGGTAATTTTATTTTTCGCACACGTGAATTTGAGATGATGGAAATAGAATACTTCGTTAAAGAAGCTGATTGGAAAAATAATTTTGAAATGTGGCGCAGCGAAATGGAGAAATGGCTACGACATTTAGGCGTTGACTTAGCTAATATTCATTTCGAAGAAGTTGAAGAAAAAGATCGCGCCCATTATTCCAGCCGCACTATAGATATAGAATACGACTTTCCTTTCGGGCAAGACGAATTATATGGGCTGGCCTATCGCAGCGATTTTGATTTAAAAAATCATATGGAAAATAGTAATCAAGATCTTTCCTATACTGATCCGGACAGTGGCGAAAAAGTCATACCCCACGTGATAGAGCCGACTTGGGGTGTTGATCGCTCGATGCTAGTAGCACTATTAGAAGCCTACCAAGAAGAAGTGGCGCCAAGCGCCGATGGAACAGAAGAACAACGCGTAGTCTTAAAATTCCCCAAATGGCTCGCCCCAATTAAGATAGCTGTTCTGCCATTGTCAAAAAAAGAAAATTTAGCCGCAGTAGCCAAACCGCTCTATGAACAATTAACCAAAAGGTTTGCTTGCGAATATGACGAAACCCAAAGCATTGGCAAGCGCTATCGTCGTCAAGATGAAATCGGCACGCCTTATGCAGTAACAGTCGACTTTGATACGCTGGAAGATGAAGCCGTTACAGTTCGCGACCGAGACACTATGAAACAAGAAAGAATCAAGATCGATGAATTAGAAAACTATTTAGAGGAGCGACTTAAATAGCCCCAAATATTAACCCATAACCATAAACTAAAAACCGCCATGAAATATTTTAAAAGAATTGTTTTAAAAAATGGCCTACGCATAATCTTGGCTCCACAGCCAAGCAGCTTAGCTACTACGGTATTAGTGCTGGTTGAAGCCGGATCAAAATATGAAACTAAAAACATCAACGGTTTATCGCACTTCCTAGAGCATATGTGCTTTAAAGGCACGACTAAGCGGCCGCAGGCCATTGATATCGCCTCTGAACTTGACGCCCTTGGAGCATCTTATAATGCCTTCACCTCTCAAGAATGGACCGGCTATTACGCTAAAGTGGAAACTAACAATGCTGACAAAGCCCTGGATATAATTAGTGATCTATATCTAAACCCAACTTTTGCCGCCGCCGAAATCGAAAAAGAAAAAGGTGTTATTATCGAAGAGCTTAACATGTACGAAGACACGCCACAGCGCAAAGTGCACGACCTCTTCTCAACAGTGCTCTATGGTGACCAGCCAGCTGGGTGGGATATTGGTGGGCGCAAAGAGGTCATTAGAAAACTTAATCGCAATAATTTTATAAAATATCGTGATAAGCATTATGTAGCTAAGGCTACTACGGTAGTTATTGCTGGTGCTATCGATGAAAAATCGTTGTTGCCAAAAATAAAGGACCACTTCATAAATATCAGCTCCGGTCAAAAGTCTAGAAAAATAAAAACCATCGAGATACAAGCCCGCCCGAAAAGCTTAGTTAGATTTAAAGAGTCTGATCAAACACATTTAATTATCGGCTGTCGAGCGTTCAACGCATTTGATAAGAGACGGTATGCGCTAGATGTATTAAGCAATATCTTAGGCGGGGGGATGAGCTCGCGACTATTCCAAAAGGTCCGCGAAGAACTGGGCGCGGCGTATTATATCGGTAGCAACTCAGAACTATTTACGGATCATGGCTATTTTGCAGCTGCCGCCGGCGTCGATCATCAGAAAATAGAAATAGTGATCAAAGCTATTCTTAAAGAATTCTCAGCACTAACAGACAAAAACGTACCCGCTTCAGAATTACGTCGCGCCAAAGACAGTTTGAGCGGCCGATTGATTTTGGGACTCGAGACATCAGACGCTCTAGCTATGTTTTATGGTGGGCAAGAGGTTATGAAAGAAAAGATTGTTACACCAAAGGAAATATTACAAAAAATTAGACTAGTGACACCAGAAGAAGTAAAAGCAGTGGCTAAATACATCTTCCAAAATAATAAGCTCAACTTATCCGTAATTGGACCATATAAGAATTCAGCCAAGATCGCTGGCTTACTGAGGCTATAATTGCGCTTTAAGGCCTTCTACCTTATATTTAGGTTATACACTATAAATGGAGCCGCATAATTTCAACATAACCTGGGGAAGTCTATGGAAAATACTTTTTATGCTCTTATTATCCTGGGCGCTGTTTCTGGCCATCGATATAGTTTTGGCATTATTTTTAGCCGTGGTGATTTCAGCCGCACTAGATCCAGTCGTCACTTGGCTAGAAGTTAAAAAAATACCTAGGATATTGAGCACTCTGGGTATATATATAGTGGCGCTTTTTATGTTGGCCCTGCTGGTCTATCTAATCGTGCCTATTGCCCTGACAGAATTCAGCAATCTAATCGCCAGCTTAAATGAGAGCATCGGCAATGGCGATCTAGATTTTCTTAATATATCCAAAGGCATAGAGGTTATAAATCAGTCACTAACTAATGTTAGCAATTTACTACTCGGCGGTGGCCGTTCGTTCTTTGAAATCATATCTAAATTCTTTGGTGGACTAGCGTTAACTGGATCGGTATTCGTACTGTCATTTTATCTAACAGTTGGTAGAGATGGCACCGAGAAATTTTTCATCAACATATTGCCAGCAATATATGAAAATCGAGCCATCGAACTTTATAATCGCATCCGCCGTAAATTGGGGCGCTGGCTACGAGGGCAACTACTCCTAAGCTTGGGTATAGGTGTGCTGGTGTTTATTGCACTCTCAATTTTGAATGTAAAATACAGTCTAGTTTTGGCGATCATTGCCGCCATCTTGGAGCTCATCCCATATGTGGGTCCAATCTTTAGCGGTGGCGTGGCAATCTTAGTGGCCTCCACCACCTCTTTAACATTGGGTCTTTATGTATTGATAGTATTTATAGTCATCCAGCAATTGGAAAACCAGATATTGGTACCGGCTGTGACTAATTTAACCACCAGCCTAAACCCAGTGGTTGTGTTAGTGGCATTACTAATGGGCGCACAGATATTCGGCTTTATTGGGTTGATACTAGCCGTCCCAGCTGCAGTATTAATACAAGAATTATTAGAAGATTGGGCAGCGGCCAACAAAAAGCGCAGCCGCGGCTTAGGGGTTTAAAAAACGATGCCTTATAAAGACGGCAAAATCAGACTTTCGCCCTCGACTTTAAATTTATTTTTAGACTGCCAAAGATGCTTCTGGTTACACCACGTGCGAGGCGTACATCGCCCCCGTGGTATATTTCCATCATTGCCAAGCGGCATGGATATTTTAATCAAAACTTATTTTGATAAATATAGAAATGTTGGCCAATTGCCACCAGAGATTGATGGATCGGTAGATGTAAAATTATTCCCCGATGTTGAAGTCTTAAATAAATGGCGCAACTGGCGCACTGGCCTAAACTATATCGACTCTGATACCGGAGCGACACTGGGTGGCGCCCTGGATGATCTGGGCATAAAAGATGGCCTCTATGTTCCACTGGACTACAAAACACGCGGCTTTGACGTTAAGCCCGGCGGCGAAAGTTATTATAAAAACCAACTTAATTGCTACGGCTTGTTATTGCGCAAAAACGATCTGCCACCAGCCGATCACGCTTACTTGATATATTACATACCCAAAGAGATCAGCGAAAAGGGCATGGTCAGGTTCGATATAGTGCCCAAAAAGGTGCCCATCGACCCCGACGAAGCCCTTAAAACATTTCAAGAGGCAGTTGAATTAATTAAAAGCCCGGCTCCTAGCAAACACACCGAATGTGAATATTGCTCTTGGGGCAGTGGGCTGTTGTTAGAGGATTAGAATGAAAGAAGTATTAGAAAAATTAATTACTCAAGCCATTGGCCAGAAAGCTGACTTTGATTTAACCGCTCCAGATAAATCTGATTTCGGTGATTATGCCACTAACGTGGCCTTTGTTTTGTCTAAAGCAGATGGACGAAGCCCTCTATCTATCGCTCAAGAATTAGTTGAAAAGATAAAATCAACCGATAATGGCAAGGTCATAAATAAAGCGGAAGCGGTAGCGCCAGGCTTCATCAATTTTTGGTTGAATCCAGAGATATTACTACAGGAACTAGCGGATATTCTAGATCAAAAAAATAAATATGGACGATTTAAGACGGCTACGCCGCAAAAGATACAAGTTGAGTTTGTTTCAGCTAATCCTACTGGCCCATTGACTATGGCCAATGGGCGCGGCGGTTTTTTAGGAGCAACGCTGGCTAACGTCCTGGAAGCGGCTGGTAATAAAGTTGTACGCGAATTTTATATCAATGATGCTGGCAATCAAGTTAAGTTATTAGGCGAAAGTGTTTTGGCAATTATAGAGTCCACCGAGCTCAAAGACGAATATTATAAAGGCGACTATATAAAAAAACTAGCTGATAAATTCAAGAATAAGGCCGGCCGGATTAAAAAAACCGGAGGCCGCATAGTGGCCGATTACTTACTGCGACGCCATCTCAAGCCATCATTAAAAAATGCGGGTATTAAATTTGACAACTGGTTTTCAGAATATAGAAATCTTCACAAAAAGGGTGAGCTGCAGAAAGTCTTAGAATTTTTGGAGGATAAGGGCCTCGCGATTGAGCATGATGGCGCTACTTGGTTAAAAACATCAGATATAGCTGACGAAAAGGATCGAGTGTTAGTGAAATCGGATGGTTCGCCAACTTATTTCTTAGCAGATGTCGCCTATCATTACGACAAATTCATCAAGCGCAAATTTGATAAGGTGATAGATATTTGGGGGGCAGATCATCATGGTTATGTGGCCCGGCTCAAGGCGGGGGCAAAAACGATCGGTGCCGATCCGGAAAAGCTGGAAATAATTCTAGTTCAATTAGTGCGCTTAATGAAAGACGGGCAAGAATCACGAATGTCTAAACGAGCTGGTCAATTCATAACATTAGACGAGTTATTAAATGAGGTTGGTAAAGATGCTGCCCGTTTTCATTTTCTGATGTATGCCCCAGAAACACATATGGATTTTGATTTAGAATTGGCTAAAGAAAAATCTCTTAAAAATCCGGTTTATTATGTGCAATATGCTTATGTCAGGGCATTGGGTGTTTTATCTAAAGGTAGTGGTAGTATCGCCAATCATGCCGGCCTCAAAGAACTTTCTAGTGACAGTGAGTTGCGGCTGATCAAGGAATTGATAAAATGGCCCGATATATTGAGGCAAACCACTGAAGACTATCAGATCAATAGGCTACCTCGACATGCCATCGATATCTCGCGAGCATTTCATAACTTCTACGAACACGAAAGAGTGGTGTGTGTTGATCCGGCGATCATGAAAGCCAGACTGGCGCTCGTGTCAGCTACTAAAATTGTCTTGGAGAATGTTTTAAACATCTTGGGAGTTGACCTGCCGAAAAAGATGTAATTGTATGAGGATTAACCCATGCAATGCGAGGGTTTTTGTTTATATTGAAAAAAGTAAACGAATAATATATTCTAACAATAACTCAGTTTCTTGATAAAGGAGGCCCAACAATGGTGATTCTTATTACCATCGCCATTCTATGGCTAGGACTCGGCCTAACCGCCTATGGATTATTTAAAGGAACTTTTATTAATGCGGTCATGATGGGGCAAGACCCCGATCTTAAGTGGAGACTTGGAGAAGAGCATCTATCCCACCTAGTCGTCCTTATGGGCGCCTATGGGCTTTGGGTGGTAATCAAAAATATTAAAAAAGCTAAAAAAATGTACCCAGATATGAAAATGGGCTTTAGCTTCTCGATTCCTCGAGAGTTTCAGGAATAACATTAGGCCATTGAAAGGTGGCTTTTGCCCTCCATCGCCCTGGCGAAGGAGGGCCTTTTTATAATTTGCCCAGCGAGAGCATAATAGACGCCGAGTTGATTTTCCATTAACATAGATAATATGCTGCGTGGCCTAAAGCAATTTAATCTTCCCGACCTAGAGGAGAAAGTCCTCAAATTTTGGCAAGAAAATAATGTTTTTAAAAAATCGATAACTAATCGGGAGAAAAGTGGGGCCAAGCCCTTCCGTTTTTTTGAAGGCCCACCGACAGCCAACGGCCAACCGGGCATGCACCACGTCCTCGGTCGGGCCTTTAAAGATATCATGCTGCGCTATAAAACAATGCGCGGCTATTATGTTTGGCGAAGGGCCGGCTGGGACACGCACGGTTTGCCGGTAGAGATACAGGTTGAAAAAGAACTGGGCATAAAAAACAAGTCTGAGATCGAAAAATTTGGCATAGCAGGGTTTAATACTCGCGCCAAAGCTTCGGTGTGGAAGTATAAAATAGAATGGGAAAAATTAACCAACAGAATTGGTTTTTGGTTGGATTTTGAGAATCCATACATAACTTACGACAATAATTATATCGAAAGTCTGTGGTGGACTCTAAGCCAAATAAATAAACGCGGTCTACTTAAAAAAATATATAAGGTGGTGCCCTGGTGCCCACGCTGCCAAACACCACTATCCAGCCACGAACTGGGTCAACCTGGCGCATATCAGAAAACCAAGGATCCATCGGCTTACGTTAAGTTTGCATTGAAACCCCCCTCCGCCAAGACTTCGAAGGACAAACCAGCAAAAACTAAAGAGTTTTTGCTGGTTTGGACTACTACTCCATGGACATTGCCGGCCAATACGGCTATAGCCGTAAACCCGAAATTGACCTATACCAAATACAAAATAGGCAATGAGTATTTGTGGAGCTACAACCCGCCACCAGCGAACGATAAGACATCGGAAATACAGGTAGTAGAAAAAATATCCGGCAATAAATTAGTCGGGATCGAATATAAACCGTTATATCCAAATACAGGAACCCATAAAGTTATTGGGGCAGATTTCGTTTCCACCGAAGACGGCACAGGTTTAGTGCATATAGCTCCGGCCTTTGGCGAAGAGGACCTGAAAGCCATGTCAAGAGAAAATTTTCCGCTAGCAGATATACCAATAACCATTGACGATCTGGGGATCGTGAATAAAGGCTTGCCTGGTGCTGGTAAATTTATTAAAGATGCTGACAAAGATATATCGGCCGATTTAGCAGAGCGCGGCTTACTGTATCATCAGGATAAAATTGAACATGAATATCCATTTTGTTGGAGATGCTCGGCGCCATTGATATATTTTGCTCGCGATTCGTGGTTTATATCCATGAGCAAATTACGCACTAGCTTATTAGCCGCTAATAAAACAATCAACTGGGTGCCAGCACATATAAAAGAAGGGCGGTTTGGAGAGTGGCTAAGAGAAGTTAAGGATTGGGCCATATCTCGCAATCGCTACTGGGGAACGCCGCTGCCCATATGGGAATGTAACAATGACCACAAGCTAATAATCAGCGATCTTGATGATTTGAATAAACATCGTTATAGCTTAAATAAAATCTTATATGTCAGGCATGGTGAGTCTGACCACAACCTAAGCAAGATATTGGCTAGTGGGGCTGAGCGTGGCAATAAAAAATCTAAGCTCACTAAACTAGGCACAGAACAAGTAAGTAAGTTGGCTAAAAAACTTAAGAAGGAAAACATAGATGCCATTTATGCCTCTCCTTATTTCAGGACTCGACAAACAGCAGAAACGATCGGCAAAGAGCTGGGGCTGAAAGTCGTTTATGATGAACGCCTGGGGGAAATCCAGTTGGGTGTGTTCAATGGCATGCATGAAAGAGAGTACCGCAACTTCTTTGCCAACCCACTGGAACGATTCATTAAAACACCGCCGGGTGGAGAAAATCTAGCCGACGTTAGAAAGCGAATGCTATCGGCCGTAGCTGATATACGAGCCAAACATTCTGACAGCAATATCATAATAGTGGGACATGGTGATCCATTGTGGCTTATGGCCAGCGGCATAAGGGGTTTGTCGAACGAAGAAACTCTGGAGGCTGATTATCCTAAGGTCGGATCATCTAGTAAATTAGCATCAAATAATTGGCCAATGGATCAAAACGGCCAACTAGATTTACATAGGCCATATATAGATAGCATATTTTTGAAATGTCCCAACTGCAAAGAGAAAATGACCCGGATAAAAGAGGTGGCTGACGTTTGGTTCGATTCGGGTGCCATGCCTTATGCGCAATGGCATTATCCATTTGAAAACAAAGAACTGGTTGATAAGAAGCTACAATACCCGGCCGATTATATCGTTGAGGGCGTAGACCAAACCCGCGGCTGGTTTTATACCCTCTTGGCAGTCAGTACGTTACTTAAGCGTGGCGCGCCATATAAAAACGTGGTTTCGCTAGGATTGTTGTTAGATAAAAACGGACAGAAGATGTCTAAATCGAAGGGGAACGTAGTTGACCCATGGGAAATGATTCAAAAATATGGAGCTGATACAATACGTTGGTTTTTCTATACCATCAACGCGCCCGGTGAAACTAAAAAATTCGACGAGAATGAATTGTCCAAAGTTTTGCGCAATTTCTTTTTGATGATTTACAACTCTTACAACTTTTTACAAACTTACGATGCCAGCTCCGTGGGCAAGCCCATCAAAATACTCGACACCTGGATCTTGGCTAGATTGCATCAGACAACGGCCGATGTCACCTCGAACTTGGAAAAATATGAAATCGGACAAGCAGCTAAGGTCATAGAAAAATTTGTTAATGACCTGTCACGCTGGTATATCCGACGCTCTAGAAAAAATGTATCGCCTAAAATCCTTAAGCAATCCCTAGAAACTCTAGCCAAATTGATGGCACCATTTTCACCATTTTTTGCCGAAACGCTATATCAGGCCCTAAATGATGGAAAACAATTTAAATCTGTCCATTTAGTTGATTGGCCGGAAACTAACAAAAAGGCTCTAGACGAAAATTTGTTGTCAGCTATGGATGAGTTAAGAAAATTAGCAGCCCTAGCCTTAGCGGCCAGAGAGAAAGCCGGCATAAAAGTCAGGCAACCACTTAATGTTTTAAAAATATATAGCACTAAATCTGAAATTAAAAATTATAAAGAGTTACTAATCATATTGGCCGATGAAATCAATGTTAAAAAAGTCGTTTTCGATGAAGAAGTAGACGACGTTGAATTGGATATTGAAATAACGCCGGAATTAAAAGCCGAAGGAACGATGCGTGAATTAATGCGATCTGTACAAAAACTGCGACACGACGCTAAGTTGCAGCCCAAGGATATGATTAATCTATATATGGAATTACCAGATCAACTGAAGACCGTAGCTACAGCCAATTTGGCCAAACTTAAAAAAGATATTAAAGCTAAATCCATAGATTTTAAAAAGGGCAAAATAGATGCCGAAACAAGTACAAAACTAGATAATCAACCCATCTGGGTAGGGCTTAAGAAAATATAGACAAATAAAAAGGCCCCCTGAAATTTCAGGGGGCTATATCCATCAGACAATCACCGTAGCGAAGCGGCAGACGGGTGCCCAGTGGAAATTGGCTGCCATATGCAGCGAAACAATACGATTGTTACCTTCGCCCTGAAGACTGTCAGTCCCCAGATAGGGAGCCAGATAATTCCCAGGAGAATGCTCCAGCTGAGATCCCAAGCCGACGATGGGATACTCCTTCTGAAGATAGGGGAATTGCCAACCCAATTCCAGCAACAGACGAAGATTGACTGGAGTAACCGCGTTGGCTTTCAAGCCACGCAAAACCTCACCTGTCTCAACCTCCGAGTCAAGATGGATTAATGAGATGCGTGCCTCTGTGACGCCAGCCAAGCTATAGCCAGCTGGCACTTCATCGATGACCGGACTCACGCTGCTGTAGCCACCCTTCTGCAACAACTCCTCAATGGTAAGTCCAGACAACCTGACACTATATAACATAGGCCACGCTCCTTACTGCGATTGGGATTGTGCAGCTCACGCCATTCCTCACTCCAAGCGAGAGAGCGCCAGCTACTAATCAAAGAACAAGTTGTCGTGAAAGTATATAATAAAACAACGAGTGCGTCAACCATATAGATTGCGGAGCAAGCCCACGCGGGTTACAGAATAACCCTACTCTAACCGTACTACTTGCTACTCAATAGTTTAATGGCGTCTTTAACCCCAGCCATTTTAGCCGATGCCATCTTATAACCCACAGCATTGCCGTCAGCTAGCTGTTTTCTAACTTGAGAAATCTTTTTAGATAACTGCCGCTTCTTTTTATTGAATGGCTCAAAATAAGAGACAACTAAATCGGCTAAATCGTCCTTAAAATGAGAATATTGTTTGCCGGCAAACTTTTTTTCTACTTTAGCGTTAGTTAAACCAGAAAGCTCACCATAGATCAACATTAGGTTGGAAATGGCCGGTTTTTTAGATTCGTCGAATCTGACTTCGCTCCCGGAATCGGTGACTGCCCTCATCACTTTATTTTTGACGACTTCTGGTGCGTCATCCAAAAACAAACAACCCTGAGGCAATGACTTAGACATTTTCTTAGTTGGATCATCCAAGCTCATTAACCTAGGCGTTTTAGACAAAATAGCTTCAGGCTCAATGAATGTTTTGCCAAATTTTTTATTAAACTTGCGAGCTATTTCTCTGGTTAATTCTAAATGCTGCAACTGATCTTCGCCCACTGGTACAAACTTAGGATCATAAAGCAATATATCCGCCGCCATTAAAGTTGGATAAGTTAGCAACCCAGCGTTCTGACTATTTTTTTGTGATGACTTATCTTTAAATTGGGTCATGCGATATAAATCACCAAGCGGGGTTAGCGTATTGAATATCCACGCCAATTCTGTGGAAAATGGAACGGACGATTGCATAAAAATAGTCGATTTCTTAGCATCTAGGCCGCTAGCTAAATAATCGACTACCAAATTAAGACTATACTGACCGATCTCGTCGCTATAATTAGTCAAAGAATGATAATCGGCTATAAAAAAGTAGCATTGGTACTTGCCCGAATTTTGAAGTTCGATAAATTGTTTTAAGGCACCCAAGTAATTACCAATATGTAGCCTGCCCGTTGGTTGAATGCCCGATATAAGAACTGGCTTAGCCATGATTAAATTTCTATTAGCACCGGCAATATCATAGGTCGGCGCTTAGTCTTAGTATACAAGAGTTGGCCGATTTGGTCGCGAATCAATGATTTAATATAATCCGGCTCTGGGTGCTGATGTCTAGGAATGCGAACTAAAAGTGATTTCAATTTACCTCTTATATCATCTAATAATTTTCTGTTCTCTTTCAGATAAATGAAGCCGCGCGATATTATATCTGGAGTCTTTAGTAGGCGCCCATTTTCACGAGAGATAGTAGCAATAACTACCACCATGCCTTCTTCGGCTAACAACAATCTATCGCGCAACACTACCTCCTCAACGTCACCCACGCCAAGGCCATCAACCATGACATAATCGGTGGGAACCTTTTCCTTGCTTACCTCAAAACCGTCTTTAGTTAATAGCGCCACTTGGCCATTATCTAATATATTAGTATTGCTTTGTGGTATGCCCACCTTATGCGCAATTCTAACGCAAGCTTTCAGCTTAAAGTAATAACCATGTATAGGCACCATAAAACGCGGCTTGACCGCCCTGAGAACCAATTCGATATCGTCGGCCAATGAATGACCGCTGGAATGAATATCTAGGAACTTAGAATTATAGACCTCCTCAACTTGGCGTGAAATATTGTCTTGCAACAACTGCACGCTACGCTCATTGCCTGGCACGACCGAAGAAGAAAAAATGACCGTATCGGATTGCTTTAGCTGAACATGACGATGCTCACCGTTAGCCATGCGAGTCAATCCAGCCTTTGGCTCTCCTTGGCCACCAGTAGAAAGAATTAAGATATCGCTATCTTTGTGTTTATTTATCTCCTCCATTGGAATAATGGTGCCCTTTTTAGTTTTAATGAAGCCTAGTTTTTGAGAAATCTCAACGTTGTTTTTCATGCTGCGGCCGTTAAGCGCAATCTTACGATTAAGTTGTTCAGCAATTTTTATAATCTCTGCTAAACGAGTCAGCAAAGAGGCAAAGGTGGTGATAATTAATCTCCCCTTGGCCTTTTTCATTAATTTATCTAGCTCATTGCGCACAACATCCTCAGACAAAGAATGGCCCTCAAAATCAGCATTAGTGGAATCAATAAATGCGGTGTGTATGTTCATGTCGCCCAATCTCTCAAAGACATCTGTGTGTTGCGGCTTACCATTAATATCGTACCCCACCCTAAAGTCACCAAAATGAACCATCTTGCCCGCGGGGGTGTCTAAAATAAAGCCGAGAGAATCAGGAATAGTGTGATCGACATAGAAAAATTCGGCGCTAAAATTATCAGAGAGCTTTAATTTATCTCCACCTTTAACGACTTGGAATTTGGGCTTGGGAACATTTGGAAATTCAGCGAATCGATTCTCAATCAGAGCTCTAGTAAACTCAACGCAATAAATTATTGGGTTACCTAGTTTTTCAATTACATATGGCAATGCATGGATATGGTCATAGTGGCCATGAGTTAGGATAATGCCCCTAATGTCATCCTTCCTGGGAGTTAGATAGGTCATGTTTGGTATTATGTAGTCGATACCAGGAGTCTCCTCCTCAGGAAATTGTATACCAACATCTACGACTATGATCTCCTTCTTATATTCAAAGAATGCGCAATTGCGACCAATTTCTTCCAGTCCACCCAACGGCACGAATCTAACTGCGTCTTTTACTTTATGATTAGCAGTCTTTGAGCTCTCATTGTGCACCTTGGTGCTTTTCCGCACTTCTGGCGGAGTTATTCTTTTGCGTATCATGTTTTTTATTAATTAATAATTATAGTAATTGTGAGCGAGAGAGGAGTCGAACCTCCACGGGATTGCTCCCACTGACTCCTGAAGCCAGCGCGTCTGCCATTCCGCCACTCGCCCTAATTTTTAGTCTGCCTACCACGCGGCTAGCTCTGTTTTATATAGTAAGTCCACTACTATTGGCCAAAGTGGTTCCTATATAAAACAAAAGGTGGCAGCCAGGTCGACTGTTGCTAATTGCAGATTGGGCTTTCTGATCACTGTTGATGCCAGCATTTATAAGAGGTTTAATGTTGCTTCCAGTATAGCATTGTCCAGCAATAAATGCAAGCTAGCGAAGCACCCTATTAGTCTTGAGAAACCAGCCTTCGACGTTTTTAAATCTATCAGAAGCCAAAACTAACACATTGTTTTCCAACCCGCCTAAGTTTTTAACTGCGACATACAAATAGTTGGGTGACAGCAAGAAAACAGCCGGTTGGTCGCCTCTTATTATGTTTTGCAATCTTGTTAATTTTTCTTTTCTGATTTCGTCGTCAAAATCTTGACGGATGTTTTCTAGCAAACTGTCAACAGTTTTATCATTATAAATAGCTAGATTCAATCCTGGATAAAATCTCTCTGAAGAATGCCAAAATGAAAATGCATCCGGATTGCCACGGAGAGTATTGCCAAAAATTATCAACGAATAATTGCGATTGCGAATAACCTCATTGGCCTCTACAGCCGACAACACAACTATTTTGATATGTACGCCGATACTAGATAGCTGATCACTGATCATGTCGGCAGTCTTGATGAGAAAATCTACTTGCGGCACCTGAAGAGTGAAATCCAATTTGACCTTACGTTTATCAATCGTCTTTTCGCGAACCCCATCGGCATTCAATTCCCAGCCAGATTTTTCCAATGACGCCACCACGTCGCTTAAGTCAGTTGCGCCTCCTCCCGACTTTGGACTGTAGCCGTCAATGATAGATGGCAATGGGCCATCAACCACAACGGCCTGATTATCAAAAACAGTCTTAATTATAGCCGACCGGTCAATAGCCGTAGCCATGGCATCTCTAACAGTTTTTTCTTTCAAGGCAGGATGAGTGCTTTGATTAATAAAAATTGCGTAGTATCGCGGCATGTTGATGCTGAGAACCTTGTGCCCAATTCTTAGATTCTCCAAGCCCTGCGGGGATAACCCGCCCAAACCATCGATCTCTCTGCGATTAAAACTCTTGACCGCATCGACTTCATTAATAAAAAACGTCATGCCAAAATCTTCAATGAATGGCTCCTGGCCAGCGTAATATTCATTAGTCCCTAAAGTGTATCGGCTGATAAAACCATTCCGCTCCTTATCGTAACTAACAAACTTATAGGGGCCGCTACCGATCGGTTCTAGGTTGTAATTGGACAGCCTCAAATTGGATGGTGGTATGTTGCCAAATATATGTCTAGGTACGATCTTCAATGTCTTTAAATTATCGGCAAAAAATACATAAGGATTTTTTAACGCGAAATGTATTTCTTGATCGCTGATCCTCTGGCCGACCACGCCCTGCCAGGTGCTAAAAGTTGGTGATTGTGTATCTGGATTCTGGATGGTCTCCAGTGTAAACAAGACATCAGCAGTAGTCAGCGGCTCGCCATCAGACCACTTCAACTTTGGCTTTAAAGTAACGATCCAAGTTTTGTTGTCGTCGCTGACTTTAATATTTTCAGCTAGCTCATCTAGATCAGCGAATAGTAATTCCACCAAATCCCTATCAGCTCCACCCACGCCAGATATTAATGGGTTTAAGGAAACTGGCTGGCCAACCACGCCCTCGGTATAATGCCCACCACGCGCTGGCGCCACAACTGTCAAATTGTCATAAATGTGAAGTAACCAAAAACCACCAGCTACCAATAGGATAATCAGCGTACCTATGAAAACATAGCGCTCTAATTTAGAAAAGCTAGTAGCTATTTTAACTAGTTCTTTAAACACTCAGATTATACTATTAAATTTATAGCAGGAGATTCAACAGGGCCAAAACACCGAAAAGGATAGTCAAAACTACCGTGGCTCCGAAGATCAATTTTTCCATACCGCGCCGCGCCTGATAGAATCCGCCGCCGCCGTCACCACCGCCACCGCCAAGAACGCCGGACAAACCCGAAGACCGCTCCTGTAATAGGATTAATACAATGATTACTATAGCGACTACAATTTGAATTATGGTAAGCCAGTTCATGATTTTTTAAATGCTTGAGCTCCTAAGGCAAAAAGCGCATTAATAACGCCGAATAGAATGGTAGCATAGAGGAGCGGCAATAATCCATTTATTGTAATGCTATCTGAGAAAAAGTCAACCAAATAAATCATGGCACCATTTAATACCACGGCTAACAAACCGGCTGTTAGCCAGATAAAGGGCTTGAACATAAAGCGCAACATCGGCAAGAAAAATGAATTGGCTATAGCCAATAGAATTACCACTATGACAAACGGCGTAGTTTCATTAACAACATCAAAATTAACGATATACTTATCGCTAAGCCATAGTGCCAGCCAGTTAGATAATAGAGCCATAATTATTCTAGCCATATTTTAATTGTACAGTCTGTAAGATAACTTGGAAAGTCGTAATAATTATTAAGCTAAAATATGATATAATAGGAAATATTAGAATCATTATCCACGAACATGGGATTACATTCGCTATCATTATATGTAGTTGCCGCCGCCATAGCCAGCATATTTCTGATGGCTTGGGTGGTCGTTTTGTCGTTGAGCGCCCCCAAGAAAACAACGCCCAACTCGACCATCGCAATCGCTTTCGTAGTAGGTGTCGCCTCGGCTTTTTTGGCAATAATAGTAGAGCAGGCAGCCTACCTTTCCAATATAGGGCTAGAGCTTTTTAGCCCAGATTTTTCGGCTACTACGCTTCATGATTTGATTAATGCAGCAATTTTTGCCTTTGCCTTCGTGGCCGTCGTTGAAGAGGGTATAAAGTTCCTGATATTAAAACACTAAAAAAGACACTAATAGAAGAGGCAATGTGGCCCCCAGAAAAGCAAGGCCTGTATACATTGAGCCGGCGACTACAACGCCGACCACAACGCCGACAATATTACCTGCGATGACTCCACCTGCACAACCACCGGTCAGCACCAGCACTCTATCAGTAATGTTGGATCCAAGCAGCCCAAGCCGGAGATTAGTAAACGCCAATACTACTGGCAACATCTTAACCAGATTAAGGTTTGACGCTGACGGCGAAGCCATTAATGTTACTCAGCTAGGTCTTCAATTAAGCTACACTAATTTAAATTCCCCTGTAGATTTGGCTCGAGTAACGCTGTGGGCCGACGATAGTGGGACACTAGTTGGCGAAGTAATATTTACCAGCGACTATGCCACTGCCACCATATCCGGCTTCACCGTGCCATCTGACAGCTACCGCATAATGGCAATAAAAGGCGACATTGCAGCTATCGGTACTGCCGATCCGGCTCGCCCAGGACATTTAGTTGCCGTAGATTACGATGCAGCTGCTGGCGATTCATCTGGTAATTCCACGCGCGGCATTGCAGCTTCTGGCCTCCCCGTTTACGCAATTCCGATTGGCAACGCCAATGACACCAGATCAAGCGGCGTTAGAATTTTTAAATCTATACCCACATTAGCCAGATTGTCCGTCCCCAGTCTAGGCCTAGTTAACGGCTCTGACAGGATTTTGTATAGATTTTCTGTCACCGCTCCATCAACCGGCTCGGTGGGGTTGTATAAGTTTACCTTCGGTATCTCTACCACAACTTCCGGCGTTACGAGTTACGTAGTTAATGCCTTTTCTGTCCATGGCTATAGCGATTCTGCATTCTCGCAAGCCGCTTATGGCAACAACGGCAGGCTAAACAGTGCTACTGCTGGCTACAACGTTGCGGTCCAAGATGGCCAAAATAGCGTTGTTGAAATATATTTTGATCCAATAACGCAGTCTGGCACCAATGAAGCCATTCAAGTCCCCGCTGGCCAGACCCGTTATTTCGAATTGATGGGAACCATTGCTAATTCAAGCGCAACCTCGTCTACTCTGACAGTGGATTTAAGAGGCGATGAAATATATAACGTGCGTGATACTGGCGAAACAACATCCGCAGCAAGCTTTTTTAGTAGTATATACAGCATACACAACGACTTCATCTGGTCGGGAAATTCAACCACAACTTCCAGCGTAGCCCACCCTGACTGGGCCAACGGCGCCAATGTATCCGACTTACCTGGTGCATATATGGCCCCAAACATATTTACTCCATAAGCCAAAATGGCACAACAAATTCCCATAAAAGATTTTATGACCAAAAATGTACTCGTGGTACATCCCGAAACGCCATTACTTGATGCGGCGAAAATTATTATCGACCACAGCTTTAATGGCTTACCGGTAGTTGATAAAAATAACGAAGTTGTCGGTATTCTGACCCAATATGATTTGGTTGGTAAGGGCTCGATATTACATCTACCGACACTGCAATATATAGCCAAAAATCTGCAACCAGCAGAACAAAGTCAATTCAAAGCCGAGGGCGATAAAATATCTGACCTAACGGTCGGAGATGTAATGCGCCGAGAACATCTAACCCTAAACGAAAATGATTCCATGGAAACGGCAATAGAGCTTTTCGCTAATAATCATATAAACCCCGTACCTGTGATAGACGCTGGCGGCAAGCTAGTCGGACTGATAAGCCGGTTTGATCTTATCAAGCCACTCATGACGTTGCATCCTGGTCAATAAATCTTTTTTGGCGCACTTGACGATGATAGCGGATAACAAAGTTATGTGTGTAATAAATCGCTTTTTCTATTAAGCGCTGAAATTCTAATGGCAGCTCCACCAACGGAGTCGGCTCATCGTTTTTCTTCAGACCATAAACCCACTTGTTTGGCTTAGCAAAAGAAATCAATCTTGGACGACTAGTCGGCGGCAATTGGCTTAACGCTAATCTAGCAGCGCGGAACTGCGTCAGGCCGCCATCAATAATGATTAAATCTGGATAAGGCCATTCAGCGTGTTTTAGGCGACGGGACAGCACTTCGCCGATCATGCGCGGATCATCTCGTTGCGGTGTAAATTTTATTTTAAATTTTCGGTAACCACTTTTATCAGGAACCCAAGTGGATCCATCGTGCTGTAATACAGTTAGAGCTCCAACGGCTTCCTTACCAGCAAAATTAGAATTGTCATAACACTCAACTCTTTTGGGACTAAAGATGTCGTCGCCACGCTTCTTAGTGGTGGCCAAATATGGCTTATGTTCAATTATTTTCCCAAGTGCTGCTACTTCGCGACTATCTTTTAAGATTTTCAATAACTTTTTTGATCTACCGGTTAGAACAGCTTTTATGTCCCTGATATTCTTTTGATATTTCTTCAAATCATCACTGGCAATCTTGCTATCATCTTTCTGACAACAACTACCAAAGCACCTCCCCATTTGTGCGTTTAGACAATCGCGCAGGTGCGATTGCTTGCAAGTGCAATATGGAATAAAGCGACGCAATAATTTCATAACTAGGCGCAGAGCGTTACCGTCAGTAAATGGCCCAATCAACTGGGATCTTATATGTTTCTTGCTAGGTTTGAGATTCCTATGCGTTATAAAAATTTTTGGAAACTTTTCATGGGCTTGCCCTGAACTTGCCTGTCTCGCCGTGGCGGTGGTCAAACGGGTGATAGCTACATATAAATAAGATTTATCGTCACGCCACAATACATTATATCTTGGCTTCAGCTTTTGAATTAATTTCGATTCCTCAATCAAGGCCTCTATTTCGGATGTCAGCACAATATATTTTAATTTAGACGATTCCTCTTGTAATGATTGGGTTTTGGCATCTGTAATTTTTAAGTACGACTTCAATCGCTGGCGCAAATTATTTGCCTTACCAACATAAAGCACAGATCGCTTTGGGCCATAAAAAATATAGCAACCAGGCTCACGCGGAGCGTTTTTAATGGACTTGATTATGTTAGCCGCAAAAGAATCTGACATCGGCAAAATTATAAGATAAAGATTGACATTAATCAAATAATAAACCCCTCTGTAAAGTCGACCCCTTTTGTTGCCTAATCCTATATTAAGCAGTACAATGATATGGAATTGGAGGCCTGCCTACCGGCAGGTAGACGTGGCTGCCCGTCCGCCGAAGCCTTGTGCAAAGGCGGAAGTGGGTACCCGAAGCCACGCTCTATAAAGTTAATCCAAAATTGGAGGCGTGGCTGAGTGGCTGAAAGCAGCAACCTGCTAAGTTGTTAGGGGAGAAATCCTCTCGAAGGTTCGAATCCTTCCGCCTCCGCCAAGAATCACATTTCGAAAAATCAAGGTTGGAAATGGTGTGAATACAAACCCAACCATTGAAACACTAACTAAGATCGCCAAGGCGCTTGAAGTTGGTGTTGATGATTTAATAAAGTAAAAAATATGAATAACTACAAAGGTGACATTATAGAGGAATCTTTGGAAGACAGAGATGTTCTCAAAGGATTAAACATAATTTCAACAAGAGTTGAAAAAGTTACGGACGAACATAAAACGCCGTGGCTTTCGCAATGGACATTGGACACAATCGAAGTTACTGAAAATGAGGCAGAAAGTTTAGCCGAAAAATTAAGCAAAGCACTTGACCCTGAACACGGCTGGTATATTGATTATCGCAACGATCAGTATCATTTTGTAATTTTCAAAGACAAAGTTTTCAAGATAGACCGCAGTAAAAAATCTGACTACGACGGAATGATTAAATACGGCTTGTCTGTCGGCACGCCTGGTTATCAGTTACCAAATTTCTCAGATTTACCGATTGATGTTTTAGACGCTTTTTTGAGAGAAGCGAATCTGAACACTTACGCCAATGAAAATGTCAAAAAAGCATCTCCGCTACGCCCCGGCTCAAGCGACTATCATTTTGAAAAAGGCGACTTAACTTATCACGACACTTATTTTGGCGCCACTAAATTTATTGGCGAGGAAATCGTTTACAAAAACGGCAATCCTGCTTGGGGTATGAATTACTACGGCTTTACAGTTAGCAACGAGATCAGCGAAGGTTTGTTTGATGCGATTTTGCGTCCCGCTCTCATGTCCGGCTCTGGCGATAATATCCCAGTTCGAGGACCGAAAGAATTTATAAATGGCGAATGGAAATATACTTTTAATACCGATGGCGATTTGGAAAACTTTACAGGCATCGAGGAAATTTCTAAAAACGGTAAAGTGGTTTGTCGGTTGCATTGTCACGGCGGATTTATTGAATGAAAATGAAAAAAGCAATCAAACTTAAACTACAAAAAACCATAAAAGTTAAGCCAACAAAACCATTTGCCTTTGACCCAACTTTTCACAAACCAGATCATTTTACTTCGGGTGATAACTATTGGGAACAAGGTATTCGTTGGCAAACCTGGAATTGGCAAGGTAAACCGCTTGGCATTAAATTTTCAAATATAGGAACGCTCGAAAATCCACTCGTAGAAATAAAAGTTTATGCCAAAGACAAGTTAGCAAACGATTTTGTTGACTCGCTTATTGAAGAAATAAAGTATCTCTATAATTTTAATCTTGATTTGAGTGATTTCTATAGTACTTTCAAGAAAGATGATTTTCTTAGTCCGATTTTGAAAAAATGGCGCGGTATGCGTCCCGGACATCCAAGCTGTTTGTATGAATATCTGATAATTGGAATGGTTTTGCAAAATGCTTCTGTCCGACGATCTGTTCAAATGTTCAAAGCTCTTTTAGAAAATTACGGAACTTTACTTGAATTTGACAGCAAAAAATTATGGTGTTTTTGGAGTTCGGGAAAACTTCAAAAAGTAAGTGAGGATGATTTGCGGGCCTTGAAAGTCGGTTATCGGGCAAAGTCAATCAAAAAACTTGATGATTATTTTTTGCAGGGGTTGATTAACGAAAAAGAGTTACGAGCCAAAGATAGAGAAACGCAAATGACTGAATTGTTGAAACTTTATGGCGTTGGGCCCGCAACTGTTTGGTATCTACTTTTTGATGTTTTCCACCATTGGGATTTTTTCAATCATGTTTCGCCGTGGGAACAGAAGATTTATTCAAAATTATTTTTTGATCGTGAGCCAGAAAATCCTGTACCCGTCGAAAAATTACTAAAACATTTTGAAAAATTTGGAAAATATAAACAGCTTGCCGTTCATTATATTTGGGAAGATTTATTTTGGAAACGAAAGAACGAAAAAATCTCATGGTTAGAAAAGGAAATCCGACTTTGATTTTTTGACATTTTTTGCTAAATTAAAGATGTAAAAAGGTGGCGTGCCAGTTTTCAACTGGCACGAAATTCGGAAGCGAAAAAGGAAAGGTTCAAAAACCCGCCCGCATTCCTCCCCAAACCCCTCCTGCGGGCGGGAAGAAAGCTCTGTGGTTTAGGTTTAGACCAAGCCCATCAACTCCTTAACGCACTCCGCTAGTCATCAACTAGCGGAGTTTTTTATTTACAAACTGATTTGGTAGCGTCGGCGATGACGAATATAAGAGATTAGAGCTGTTACGGCCAAGATAATCGTAACCCACGCCAATGGGACATAGAGTCCGATAATCTCCCAGATACTAATCCATTTCAAAGTTATGGTGCCATTAACCGTAGCTACATTATCAAGCAAGTTTTGATCCTGCTGGTAGGTTTGCTCCAAATTATTTTCGGTATTGCGCATACGATTGTCTAAAAAATTGAGCTTCCGGGCATGTACAGCATTAACATCGGTCAAGAAAGTAGTTAACACGCCTTGCTCGTCAGAAAGTTCTAATATTCTAGCCTCTATCTCCGATATTCTTTCGGAGTCGTCGGTCTGCTCGGACCTCAAAGCCATGAGCTCGACTTCAATAGAGTCCAATCGTGAACGCACAGGATAAACCGCACGATTATAATCAGTGACAAGCTTTTTACGATCAGATTTTAGGTCGCTTAGTGTTTGATTAAGATACCCCTGCTGCTTTTCAATGGATTGCTTTTGCGGCAAAAGATTGGTCGCGTTAATATTAGTAGTTATAAATTTTGAACCAACCAGGCTCTCAATCTCTAAACGGAACAACTCAAATTCACTAGCCGGCACGATAAAACTCACAAAGCCATATTCGGGAGAAATACTAGCTCGATCTAGCCGACCACCAAAACCTCGAACAGTCGTTTCTACGCGTCGAGTAAGCTCATCAACGCTACGCGTGCGCAGAACGGCATTATAATCAGTTTTAAGAAATTCGCGTGTATCAGTAATTGAAGCTTCTGACATGGGCCTAACCATTAATGGCGACGGCTCGTCTACAAATCCCTCTAGTCCCTCTGACACCGCATCAGCATTGCTATGATAATCTCCGCCACTATTACTAAACGACTGAATTCCTGGCAACACATTAATATTTGACGAACCAAAATGAATTAGTAGGGTGAATACCGCTAAACCGGACAGAGCTAGAGATAACCATGGCCGGTTGCGACCGGGGCCCGTGGCCACTGACGCAGTCGGCTCAACGCCGGCTAATAAACTTTGCTTTAATGTCTCGCTCTCGTTAGGCAAACGACGCTCTTGGCGCCCCCAACTAGTTAATATTTGATGAATAGTATATTTATTTTTCATAGTTTTTATTATTATTTGATATTAGAATATCGCGCACGTTAGCTATGGCTCGATGGATACGCACACGCACAGTTACGAAATTAAGTTCAAGTAAGTTGGCGATGTCCTTAACGGGTAGATCCGCTATATAACGAAGCCGCAACAATTCACGATCGTCTTCCGAAAGCGAAGCCAGAATCTGGTCGGTCAAAATCTTGTTTTCTATTTTAGAACCGCCGACATCAGGAACATCATGCTCTTCGATGTCGAAGGCCGTTTCTCGACCGGTCTTCCGCCAATGTTCACTACATTCATTGCGAGCAATCGCAAACAACCAAGCACCAATGCTAACGCCGCGACTCTCAAAACGCGGCAGGGCATCAACGGCTTTAAGCCAAGTAGCCTGCAAAACATCCTCAGCCAAAGCACGATTACGCACCGTGTTCATGAGATAGCCGAAAAGCTTCGGAGTAAACATGTCCCATAAAGTGCCAACGGCTTCCCGATCACCGCCTTGAGCCCTTAGAACAATTGATTTTTCGTTATTAGAAATCATAATGTTATGTATTCAATGGCCATCATAAGGACAATGCAGCAGCCTGTCAAAATGTTACAATGAGATTAATGTGGCTGGAAAAATCACTTATGGCAATATACTATATGACGCATGGAACATATGGCAAAGAAAAGTGAAACAGAATTAGCGTTTCTAGAAGCTGTTGAAGCTGGAATAGAACAGACTCCTGAAATAAAGGAAGTGGCTGATAAATTAACTGCCGCTGGTTTTGAGCCATATTTAGTTGGTGGCTGTTTGCGCGATCTTGTTATTGGCGCCATGAGTGGTGTGGGGGCGAAACCTAAAGACTGGGATATAACCACCAATGCTAAACCCGAAGAAATATTAAAAATATTTCCCGATAGCGTTTATGAAAATCAATTTGGCACAGTCGGCGTTAAAACCGGATCGGACGATCCAACTTTGGCTTTGGTGGAAGTAACAACCTTTCGTCTGGAAGGTAAATATACCGATAAGCGCCACCCCGATGAAATAACTTTTGCTGAAACTGTTGAAGAAGATTTGTCGCGGCGTGATTTTACTATCAACGCCATGGCCTATGAAATATCTACTGGCCAAAGACGAGCTAAGGGACTGATAGATCCTTTCGGTGGTAAAGAAGATTTGGAAAAAGGCATTATAAGATCGGTTGGCAATGCCGCCGAGCGTTTTGAAGAAGATGCTTTGCGTTTGATGCGCGCCATAAGGTTTGCCGCTAGATTTGGTTTTGACATAGAAGATCAGACTTCTGCTGCCATCAAAGAAAAGGCTGGTTTGTTAGAATTTATAGCCAAAGAGCGAATCGCTGATGAATTTAATAAAATTTTGATGACTGACAACGCCGCAGAAGCCATCCGCCGCATGGAAGAACTTGGTCTACTCAAATATGTTTTACCAGAATTATGCGAAGGCGTAGATATGGAACAAAATAAGCATCACAAATTTAGCGTCTTTGAACATAATGTGCGTGCCTTAGAATATGCCACCGATCAGAAATTCCCATTGACCTTACGCCTGGCTTCGTTACTTCATGATGTTGGCAAGCCTCGATCACGCCAATGGCGAGATGACCCACGTGGAGAGAAAACTCAAGATGGCAAAAAGGGGGATTGGACTTTTTATCAACATCAATACATCGGCGAACGCATAGTTGCACAAACTTTGGGTAGATTAAAATATCCTCGCAAAATGATTGAAGATATAGCCCTGTTGGTGCGCGAGCATATGTTTGTTTACGATCCAGAAATGGTGACGCCGCGTGGTGTGAGGCGATTAGTAAGCCGCGTCGGCTCTGACAATGTCGATGACTTGTTGCGCCTAAGAGAAGCGGATCGCATCGGCTCCGGAGTTCCTAAGGCCCAGCCATATCGCCTGCGCGCTCTGAAGGCAGAAATCGAAAAAGCCAAGCAAGAACCAATACATCCCAAAATGTTAGCAATCAAAGGCGGAGATGTGATAGAAGCGCTAGCTATTGAACCCGGACCGAAAGTCGGTCAAATACTGGCCATATTGCTTGACGCTGTTTTAGACAATCCTGATTTAAACGACAAAAAATCCTTGCTGACTGAAATCAAAAAACTAGGTACGCTAGCCGATGATGAATTAAAGAGGTTAGCTGACACGTCCAAACAAAAAGCTCGTGAGGTCCAGGAACGTATTGATAAAGAGATTGAAAAGCAGTATTTTGTATAAGCCGGAGCGTAGTATAGTGGTAGTACGCGGGCTTCGGGAGTCCGTAGTCCGAGTTCGATTCTCGGCGCTCCGACCAATTCAGACATTGAGCTCTAAGTAAATTATTGTACGTATATGCGACAACAAGGTTTTTCTAATATAGCGTTGATAACTGCAATAGTCGTTGTTGCCGGCGTGTTAGGATATCTGATATTAATTCAGAGGAATTCTGAAACTGTTCCCGCACAAGAAGCCACATCTACGCCACCAGTACAAGCTCCGATAATTGATCCGACGCCTCCGATCACAGAGCCAGATCCGATTGAGCCGACGCCACCAACAACGCAACCGGAGCGGCTCGTTTATGAATTTTATCAGGGATATCTTAAAGTAGTTAATTGTACAGAAGAGGGCTGCTGGGAAAAGAGTAACGAATACTTGCGTCTTCATAATGATTTAACAGAAAGTTATAAAGATTTACTTTTGAATGAAGCAAGAGATTTTCATGTCGATCCAATATTATGGGCGCAGGATATTCCGCCAATAGATAATCTACAAGTTGAAGAAGCCAAGATAATTAACGGGGACGTTTCTGTCGATGTTACATTTCTTCCGATGTGGGCGGAGCATAAAGTTCGGGTTTCTTTGCGGTTAGTAAATGACGAGTGGAAAATCACAGATATCAGAGATATGCGTGGGAGAGTTGGAGATATAGAATTTGAAACGGTAGTATTAGCCGCTGGCAATGGTAGCTATAATGATAAAAAAAATTACGTCATTACTAATGACGACGACTGGGAAAACCTTGGGCAAACAGCCGAAATAGATTTTAACAGTGATATTGTTATTGCTGCCTTTCAGGGTGAGAAGGCTAGTAGCGGATATGCAATTGAAATCAAAGAGATATTAGTCACTACAGAAAATACCGTGGAAGTCTGGGTCTTAGAAATTATCCCCGGGCCAACTTGCATAACAGCAAGCGTAATTACCTCGCCATACCATATTGTCAAAATACCGAAAACCAATAAGGAAATCGTATTCGATATGTGGGAGTTTGTAACAGATTGTGGCGGACCACCATCAGAACCACCTCAATAAAAATACCTCAAGTCATTCACTCGAGGTATTTTGTTTTTTTATTGAAGTGGTACATCCCCTATCACATATATTTTTATCATTATAATAACGTCGGGGCTAAGTGTTTTTCGGTGCGCGCTGGGGGGATTGACCCCCCGACCTGTCCAATGTTCATCGGACCGCTCTATTCATTAAATTTGGTGGGCACACAAGGGATTGAACCTTGGACCTTCTCGGTGTAGATCTCTCCACGGCATAGCCGTGGCAACTGGGGAGATCTCTGCGATAAGTATCGGCTCCGCCGATTAATAAAAACGTTCATTCTGAACTACGCAGTAAACGAGCTTTTTAAATCTAGAAAATTCTGGTGGACGGTGCAGGATTCGAACCTGCGGCCTTCTCGGTGTAAGCGAGACGCTCTAACCAACTGAGCTAACCGTCCATCAACCCGACTCGTTAAAATCAAATCTGTGCATCCACCAGGAATCGAACCTGGAACCTTCTCCTTAAGAGGGAGCTGCTCTGCCGATTGAGCTATGGATGCCTATCGAACTATGCCCTCGGAGGGAATCGAACCCCCATCCTATGGTTCGAAGCCATATATTCTATCCGTTGAACTACGAGGGCTCGATGGCTAGCATAACATATATCAGTTTTACACAAATTTCAAGATAAATTAAGGCTAGCATGAAAACTGGCAGTCCTGCCTGCTGGTAGGCAGGCGATGAGGTGGGGGGTTGACAGATTATGTGGGTATGCTATAATGCCACCAGATAGTAGTAAGTAGTTCTTTGAATGTTTTTTGCAGTTACCCATGCGCCGTGTTGGTGTTTGGGGTATGTACTTTCTGTCTGCATTGCTGTTTTTTGCTGTTTAACGCTTTTAGGAGGCCATAAGACAATGGCCACAAAGGACAAGAAGAAGGCGTCCAACGAGACGCCCGAGACGATCGAGACGATCGAGACTACCGCAGCCGCCAGCCGCACCAAACAGCCCCGACCGGAGCGAGCCCTCACGGGCCAAGCTCTGACGGAACTGAGGATCCCGGCATCATTGGCCGAAAAGCCGGTGACGCCACACGCCTTCAGCGTCGTAAATAAGGCGCTCACGCACCAGCAGCTGGCCCGCTTCATGGGCCAGATGGTGGATACGGCCACGGCCAACGTGGTCGAAGTGGTAGCCGGGTTCGAAGCTGACACCCTCAGCTTCGAACCGGATGTCCGAGTCGGTCAGGAGTTCTACTCGGAAACGAGTGGACGCCTGTCCACCGGCGAAGACAACACGGCGGCGCTCAGCATCGGTGGAGAGGCCCACGGCGGCCTCCAGCTGACGCTGGCGCAGGTGACTCCGCTCTTGGAGGAGTTCCGGGAGCAGCTCGCGCAGGAGCGCGAGGAAAAGCAGGCGGTCTACGCATTCGCCGACGACGGCGATAAGACGTCCTGCTACCTCGCCGCCGACTGCGGCACCAAGTCGTTCCATCCTCGCAGCCTCAACGTGGTGCGGTGGCGGAATGGCGAGGCGACCATCGTCAACGACGAGACAGGTAAGCCGAGACGCATCGGCAGCTACCGTGCCGTCGAAGTTGACGGAGTCCTGATATGTGTGGCCTTCTGCCCGAGCTGCATCAACGCAGCGAGGAAGAACCACCAGCTCGACAGCCGGTTCTTCACGTCGGAGGACGTGGATGCCCTCATCAAGAGGCGGTTGGCCCAGGCCAACAGGCAGGCCGATCGCATCTCTGGGCTCGAGAATGCCCTCGGACCGCGCACCGATCGCAACGACCGCGGAACCAGCGGCTGGAAACCCCGCTTCAAGAAGCAGCGGGGGACGCACGGCGGATCTGTCCGCCGCTGAACACAACCCAGAGAGGAGAAGGAGAAGTTTTTCTTCTCCTCTCTGGGTATTTTTTTCTTTCGACTCTGCTCAAGACAAGTAAAATCATGAGAATTTAACTTTGCAACCCTTCGACAAGCTCAGGGCAAGCGCCCTTCGGCTTCACTCAGGGCAAGCCCTTCGGCAAGTTTATAGTGAACTCGCCGAACTACTCAGGGCAAGCCCCAATGGGTAATAAAGTTAAGTTCTTTAAAAACAAAGGTCTCTGTTTCTTAACCAGCGGTGTTTTATTGGTTTTTATCTTAAGAAACCACATAAACTCCACATTTCTAAAGGAGCGGCCGATGAATAGCGGCAGCAATGAACGACCTGATGATTTTATTAATAAGGCTATGATTCTTTTCGGCAAAGGCAATATGACTGAGCCTAGTGCCGATGAGGATCATGGTATGTATGAGCGCATGCAAGCAGCTTGCAGTGGCTTGCGTGAATATCTTGACCGTCTTCGGCGTAATCAAGGGCGTGTTTGCTTTAGCACTCAGAATGCTATGAGTGATTTAAGCAAGCAATTTATCAATGCCGTCAAGAAAGGCGACTACGATGCAATAAATTTCACTGACCGCGCCATGGAAATGTTGGCTGATGGCTTTGACGACGCCGCGAATAACGGTGAAATCGCCGAGGTCGGCAGCCGTTTCAGCCGCACCATCAGGCAGGAGCAGATGGAAGCCCTCCTCTTTGGCCAAATCTGGCCAGTCATCGTCGGCAATGAAGATGCCGTGCCAGAGCTCATCCACTGGCAAGACTTCAGAGGTAATGTGCAGGCATATCTTTATGGATATATTGATGTTGCCACCGAACTGGCCAAGGCGCTTACCGAAGTGCTGTCTAGTGAGTTGACAACGGATGGCAAGCTCATGACGCGCCAAGTTGAGATTGACATGTATCGGCGATATCTGGCCATTGCCGATTCAATTGCGCTTGGACTCTCGGGCTTCCGACATATCCCCAGCTATATCATCAGCAACGGCTATGGACGCTGGTTGGCGTTCTCCAATAAGTTGCGGACGGTCTATGGCTGTATCGCCAATATCCGCCGCGATTATAACTTGAGGTTAAGCATACTTCGGATTGAAAAATAAATTGATGCATAACAACACTACGCCCTCCGATATTCATCGGAGGGCTTTTTCATAAAATCTCTAAGTCTAGAAACTATTTTGCAAACGGATTTCTGGCACCCCTAACCTCAAAGTGCAGATGACAACCAGTCGGGCCATGAGTGTTGCCCGTACTGCCGATGTAAGCGATTAAATCACCTTGCAAAACATAATCACCAACGGAGACAACATTGCGTTGAGTATGCGAATAACGAGTGACTACACTATTTGGATGCTCAATATCAATATAATGACCGTAACCGCTATTCCAGCCGTAGGAACTCTCATCAACAATTAAACCTTCGGCAGCGGCATAGATGGGCGTGCCGCAAGCATTGGCGATATCTACGGCATTATAATTATGAAGCCGGCCCCAATTCCAGCCGACTGCTGGAGAAATGAAATAACCGTCAAGATTTACTAAAGTATTATCGGATAAACTAGAAAGATATTCACGATTGGGCCGACCGCCGGGGATTATTATTTTAGTGCCGGTCACCAAATTACCATTGGCAATCGTCGGATTAACCTCAATAATTCGATCAGCACCGATACTGTATAAATTAGCAATATGCTCTAGCGTGTCGCCCTCTTGCACTTGATGAGCTATGCCCGAGACGGGCAAGACAACTATCTCCTGACCAGGACGAATAACACTGCTCAAATCACGATTGGCCCACAGTACCGTATTGAGCGAAATTTCAAAATTAGCGGCAATAGTAGACAAAGTATCCCCAGCTTGGATTTTGTAGACCATTAGGCCATCACGAGTAGGCAACAAGCTGCTAAGTGGGTTGGAGGAATTAAGTAGAGAGCCGCTATCTAATAACAGAAATCCAGCCACATCTTGGCCATGAAAAGCCCCATCTAAATCGCCGCTGATGCTATTTTCCGCCAAAAAAGAGTCGTAATCAGCACCGATGATCGTTTCAACGCTAGCTAACACCGGCCCACCCAAACCAGCTATACCGCTGCCAGAAAGCGACCAAAAAAGCACGTTAAACAATATGCCCCCAACTACAAAAACAACCGATATAACGGTTGTTGGCTTAATATTTCTTATGTTTTTATATATAGTACTAATAGCTTTAATCATAGCATACCGGTAGTATTAGACAACGATGCCTAGTGGACAAAAAAACGACCTAAACCCGCAACAACAGGCCGCCGTAAATCACCAAGACGGGCCTATTTTGATCGTCGCCGGGGCTGGATCTGGCAAGACTAGGACGCTAACTAGCCGATTGTTGCAACTCATTAAAAATGGCATAGCGCCATCTAATATAATCGCCATAACCTTCACTAACAAAGCCGCCAAGGAAATGAAAGATAGGATTATTAGTGAAGCCCGACCCGCGACAGGAGAGGCATTTGTCGGCACCTTCCATTCCTTGGGAGTCAGAATACTGAAGCGCGAAGCCAAATTATTAAAACGCACAGCAGCCTTTACGATTTTTGATGCTGACGACTCGCTAAGCTTAATCAGAAAACTTATGAAAGCCGCCGACATAAGCAAAGATCAATATAGCCCGATGAAATTGCGCAGCAAAATCTCATCTGTAAAAAATGAATTGCTCGACCCCAGAGATTTTTTAGATAAAGTGGCGCTAAGGATTTTTGAGGATTACGAATCGGCCATGATAAAAAGCAACGCCTTTGACTTCGATGACTTAATAGAAAAAGTGGTTGTCGTTTTCGATAATCATCCGGCAGTGTTAGAAAAATATCAAAATCAATTTCGCTATATTTTAGTGGATGAGTATCAGGATGTTAATACCTCGCAGTATCGTTTTGTAAAATTGTTGGCCGACAAACATAAAAATCTTGGCGTTGTCGGTGATGATGCTCAAAGCATCTACCGTTTCCGTGGTTCTGATTTCCGCAATTTCTTAAATTTCGAAAATGACTGGCCCAAGGCCAAGGTTATAAAACTCGAACAAAATTATCGCTCCACTGCCAACATAATCACAGCGGCATCGGCATTAATTCAAAACAATAAACTGCAAAAACCCAAAGAGCTTTGGACTGAAAACAATGATGGCAAACTAATAAAAGCTGTGCGCAACACTGACGCCGACCAAGAGGCCGACTATGTCGCCAATAGCATCGGTGAGGCAGTTTATGCACAGGACAATAGCTCTAGCGCTTCTCAATTCGCTATATTATATCGAACCAATGCCCAATCAAGATCAGTGGAACAGGCTTTGATTGTCGCCAATATGCCATACAAAATCTTCGGCGGACTGAAATTTTATGAGCGCAAAGAGGTTAAAGACATCATCGCCGCCCTACGCTTGGCCTCTAATCCTAAAGATGCCATCAGCATAGATAGATTGACCAAAAACTTCCGCAAAGCAATCGCCGCCAACCTGATAAAAGAACTCCCGCGCTTATGTAAAGAGTTAAAAATTCTCGAATTGATTAATTTTTTCCTACACGACACAAATTATTTCGATTATCTAGCCAAAAATTTTAAAAACCCACAAGAAAGGATAGAAAACATAAATGAATTGATAAGTTTCGCTGGAGATTTTGATAATCTGCCAGACTTTTTAGAGCGCGTATCTTTGCTCCAGTCCGCCGATGCGCCAACGCAATCGCCAGCAATCAGTGGTCGCGTGTTAAGCCCAGTTAATTTGATGACTATCCATTTAGCCAAAGGCTTGGAATTCGACAATGTGTTCGTTATCGGTTGTAACGAAGGTATATTGCCGCATCAAATGTCATACGGCTCCATGGATGAACTAGAAGAGGAGCGTCGGCTTATGTATGTAGCGATGACTCGAGCCCGCCAAGATCTATGCTTGAGTTTTTATGGCACGCCGTCGAGATTCATCTATGAGATACCGCCGGAACTAACTGAATTTGTTAATCTGGCCACCAATAACGATCGCCTTCCAGATGAAGATGAGATGTATATAGAGGATTACTAAATCATGCCGCGCTATTTAGGCCAACATTTTATTACCAACAAAACTGCTATCGACAAAATAGTCAGATCTTTGGAATTAAAAAGTGGCGATACAATTATCGAAATCGGGCCGGGCAAGGGGGCAATTACCATGCCGCTAGCCGGCAATTGCCAACAGATTGGCTGCCAGATAATTGGTATTGAAAAAGACGATGATCTGATTGACCAATTAGCGCTCTCAATGGTTAATAAGCAATGCGTAAAAATTATAAGTGGCGATGTCTTAGAAGAGCTACCAGAAATAACCAAGCAACTGATTGATTATAAAATTGTCGGCAATATACCATATTACATAACTGGAAAAATATTGAGATCCTTAAGCGAGCTCGGCAACAAGCCGAAAATAGCAATTTTAACTGTTCAGAAAGAGGTAGCCGAAAGATTATCGGCTAAGCCTGACCATATGAACTTATTAGCTGCGGCGGTACAAATTTGGGCTGAGCCAGTTATAATAAGTCATCTCAAGGCCAGCGACTTTAAGCCCAGACCAGAAGTTGACTCAGCTATAATCAAACTAGAAACTAGAAAAAAATCACTAGGCACCAGCAGCGAGATAGCTCGATATTACAAATTTATAAAAATCGTCTTCAAACAACCACGAAAAACTCTAGTCAATAATCTCTGCGATGAGCTGGACTTAGATAAGGAAAATATAGTCAAAACACTTACGGCTTTAGGCCTAAATTCGGATATTAGGCCCCAAAATTTGAGGATAGAAGATATTTTGGCGCTTGTTGATAAGTTGGCTTAGATTTATCTACCATAGGTCTGCTATAATAAAGTAATGCTGAGGAAAAAGCTAAATTTTTCCATAGCGATTATCGTTCTTATTGGGGCCGCTATATTTTCCGGCCTGTTAATTTTAGGCAAAAACTATAATCCTCATTCGGCAGAAAATGAAAAGCCACCAGTTTTGGGAGCCGATGGTCTAAATATCCCCAATCTGACCAATGACGAAAACAATATAACTAGCCAACTTACGCAAACAATCAGTCAGCAAATAGCTGTCCAAAACCCACAACCGCAAAATGGCTTGGATGTGCCCAGAGCTGAAGAAATTGTCAATAAATATTTGGCTGAGGGTATAGCCAGTTTTGATTATGAATCCTTGAAACCCGCCGTGCCTGAAAGCGACTTAAAAATCATCAATAACAGCGGCCGCCAGCTTACCGAAAGCTACCTAACTAATTTGAACTCAATAATCCAAGATAATTTTCAGGGGGTAGTTATAAATCTAGATGATATTTATTCTTCTGATTGGGATATTTTACAACTGACTTATGACCGAACTCTAGCCGACCTCTATGATTTGCCGGTGCCGAAAGATATCGCGCCACTGCATCAACAAGAAATCAGACTAGTCGCCGCTCAGCAAAAAATATTTGAATATATACAAAATTATGAAAAGGACCCTTTATTGGCTTGGTTAGCGATAGAAGCCAATCAACAATTAAGTCAAGAATTTAAAGATTTGGGTCTAGTAATAAATCAATTGTTGCAATGATTAAAAGAACCCTAGCAAAAATGTTATTAGTGGTAACGCTCAGCTTAAGCATAGCACAACCTTTTGTTTTTAAAGCGAATGCACAATATGTAGTTATAGACCCAGCCGCAATATCTGTACAAGAGATTATAGCTGGCACCGAAATTACGAACTTAGCACAAAAAATCTTTGAATGGGGCCTAACTTTTGTTTTAGAAACATTGAAAAAGAGACTGCTAGACATGATGGTTGACCAAATTGTCCAGTGGGTGCAAGGCGGCGGCGACCCGAAATTCGTCACTGATTGGGGCGGCTTTTTGAGAGATGCCGGCCAAGCCGCCGCAGGAGATTTTGCTAAGGAATTAGGCCTGGGATTTCTCTGCGACTCATTCAGCGCAAAAATTAGGATATCACTGCAGAATTCCAGACCGTTTAGTCAAAGAGCTGATTGTACTTTAGACGACATTGTGGGCAATATCCAAAATTTCGCCAATGATTTTAGAAATGGCGGCTGGATAGCTTACACAGAATCATTAAAGCCACAAAATAATTATTACGGCGCTCTGTTGATGGCCATGGAAGAACGCGAAAGACGCGTCGGCACAGCACAATCAGCAGCCAGAGATGAAGCTATTTCTGGAGGCGGATTTATAGGCATTAGAGGCGCCGACGGCACCATTAGCACGCCTGGCGCTGTCCTCGGCGCTACTATCGCTAAAGCTGTCGGTTCTGATATTGATTATATCGTTAACGCCGACCAGCTAGCGTCATACGTGGCGGCCATTGCTGATGCTCTGGTCAATCGGTTAATCAAAGAAGGGGTTAATGGCTTGCGTGGCGTCAGCACCAGTAATGCTCCGCGTGGCGGCTCTATATCACGTGGGTCAACAAATGACCCATGTGCCGGCCTAAGCGGCGCGGCCTTGCGAGATTGTTTGGCATACAACCAAACCAACACTAGCAATAATGTAGGAAATAGAAATTATCTTGTTGAGCAAATCAATGGCACTCTCTTGCCGCGCCTATCAGCCCAAAATGCCTGGGCCGATGGAATCAATACCATCAATGCCTTTGAATCTTCGGCAACCGCTATATACGACAAACTAGCTGACCCCAACTTGAGGCCAGACCCCTATGGTTCATGCGGAAAGCCAAAAGAACAATTCCAACAAGAAATATTATTGGCCATAGACCGCCAGAAAGCCAAAATAGACGGCTTACAGACAAAATCGGACTCTAATCAGATTATTATTGATTCTCTAGTGGAAGCTAAAAATCTGCTCACGCAAACCGATCCAAACGATCAAGTTGCTCTTAGCCAATCTAGCGGGCTCGTCCAATCTCAATTAGACCCGTTCGCGGCGGAAAAATTAAGGGATTCCGCCAGAAATAGCCGCAACAGTATAAATTCTGAAACTACCAGCTTGCTAAATAGCTTCAACCAAGAAATAGCAACGTGTTATGAATAAGCTTGTGAAGAATATTGTATCTCTGGCTATAATCGCTGTCATAACGCTGACAATAGCTCAACCCCTGGTGGCATCAGCACAGGTTGAAATGCCGTTCGACCTAGAAGAAGAGAGGAGGCATGAAGAAGATATTGTAGATAAACCTGTGACCGATGAGTATCGTTACGAAATAGATGAGTACAAAAAGGCTTTAGAACTTTCGGACGAAGAAGCCCAGAGCAAGAAGATAAAAGAAATCAATGAGGGAATTATCCGCCAAGAATACGAGAAGAGAAAAGACAATGGAAAAAGCCTCAGCCAAAACAGTGAAGAGATCTCCAAAATCCAAGGACAAGTTGAAGAACGGGCCAAAATAGAAAAATCTCGGGAAAATGTAGGAAGCTGCGGTTGGAATGACTTCGGCTGTCACCTTACGCTGTTTGTCGGGAAATTATTAAATGGCGTCGCCTATGGAATTAATCTTGTAGTTGGCACACTAATAGCCTTAGCTGGAGCGCTAATAAATATACTAGCCACACTTAGCAGTACACTACCCCGGAATCAATTTGTGCTAACCGGCTTCGCGCTAACGCTTAATTTTGCCAATCTCGGCTTTGTATTGGCTATTATATTTATAGCCCTTACTACCATACTTAGATTAGAAAAATATAAAACCAAAGATTTATTATGGAAGCTGATTGTAGCTGCTGTTCTGGTAAATTTTAGCTTTGCTATAACCGGTTTTATATTAGACTTTGCCAATATTATTGGTTCGTTATTCTTAGAAGCCGCTACCGGAGGGGACGTCGCAGATATAGCCGCCAGCTTGTCCAATACTGTTGATTTGGGGAAACTTAGTACTATACAAAGTGGTGGCAGCATAAGCACATTGATTGAATTATTAGTATTATTTTCTGGGTTTGTAATAAAAATAATATTCAGCGTTATGGTGATGGTAACATTTTTCGTTTTTGCCTTTATGATGTTGATGAGGAATATCTGGCTAATAATGTTATTGATACTTATGCCCGCGGTTTGGCTACTCTGGATTTTTCCCGATACATCTCAACATTGGAAAAATTGGTGGAATAAATTCATATCATGGACATTTTTCTATCCGATATCAATGTTCTTCTTCTATCTGGCGATTAACTCTTCAGGTAATGTCTCTGATAAAATCACCGAAAATTTAAATAACCAAAGTAATACGATAATTGCCTTTGGAAATCTCGATATTGACGCGGATGGGCTAACCACTTATCTGGGACTGTTCGTAAAAATAGGCCTAATTATTGGCGGGCTTATAGCCGCTCAACAAATGGGCATAGCTTCCGCTGGAATTGGCTTAAAAGCCGCCGGGGGCATCAAGGGTTGGGCTACCGGAAAAGCCGGGAAAATTACCAAGGGTGCGGCCAAGGCCACAGCTGGTGCTGGCGCTAAGGCAGCTGGTGCTACGCTAGGTCAAAAGATGACATCATCCAAGCCTTGGAAGGGCGCTGCCAATCTTGCTTCCAAGATGGGCCTCACGGGATTAGCTGCTGGCATGTATAATCGCACTGAAGCGCCTAAGCGCGCGGCGGCCGAGTCACAAAAACAGCTTGCCAGCGATAGCAATGACGCAATATTGGCCAAATCTAAGAGGGCTTACTCGCCACAAGAAAAAGCCGCTCATGCTAATGAGTTGGTTAAGCGTGGTATAGAGGGAGACTTTATTAAAAAATATGGCCAAGCATCCTTTGGTTCTCTACTTAATGCCGCTAAAGATACCGGCCATAACAAAGACATCTTAGAAAATTCAATGGAATATGGAAAGAAAGTTATACACGAATCGAAGCTGGTAGATAATGATGGTAAGAAGCTGGAGGGTGGCGCTCGCGATAATAAAATTCTTGAGATTGCGGCCACAGCATATAATCCGGCTAAAACTGCTAAAATCAAGACTGGTTATATTAAAGAAGGCGCCCAGTATTTCAACCTGAAGCTAGCAAGAACCATATTTAAAGATGGCAACGCGGAACAAACGGGTGCATTGAAAGAAGTGGCAAATGAAATAGCAAAAACAGAGGGGGGCTCACAACATCCATTAGTCAGAATGATGAAAATAACACCAGCGGCACAGCAAGGTGAAACAACAAGCCATAAAAAATTCGGCGGACGGAAAGACTTCAAGAAGGGAAACTAAAAGAAGGGCAGGACCAAAACAATACTAATTAATACTCAAAAAATGAACTTTTCAGAATTACCAGAACCAATTAGAGATTGGCTGTCCTCATCTACTATCTCCTTACTCATAGAAAAGTTAAATGATAAATATGATATACCAGTCGAAAAAGAATCTGTTATAGCCACTATGATATTGGAGCTAGCCGTGGGGGAATTAAAGGCAAGTAATTTTATAAATGAATTGGGACTTAGATTGTCAATGGATATTAAGAAAAGCAGCGATGTAGCAAAAGAGATAGATCAAAAAATTGTTCGCTCCATCGAACAAGACTTAAGAAGAATAGGCATCGAAGTCGGATTTTTATCTTCACAATCATCAGCAAAAGCAGTGCCACCACCCGGCCAACCACCACTTAAAAAACAACCGCCAGGGATAGCCAGTAACGAAAACCGTCCTGTTGTCACGGAGCCACAATCAGCTTCGCTACCCAAAACAGAAACGTCACAATCATCAATCGCAGCTAAAGCACTACAACCGCAGCAGCAGCCAGTGAGATCGTCAAAGCCACAGCTTAAAAACAGAGGCGACCAACCATTCCTGGTTTACCATGAGCAGCGTGGCGTCGGAGAAGTTCCAGAATCACTACCAACAAAACCAGCTGAACAGCGGCAGCCTGAACCACAAATGCGGCCCACGCAGTCAAATGAAAAACAACCGACAAGCGGTAGCAACGCGAATATCAACATTCCAATTAGGACCAACCAAGCACTTACACCACCGCCAGAGGTAGCACGACCAACGCCACCACCAACTCTACCAGTTGCCCCACCTAGGCCAATTAGTAGACCGCCTTCTGCGCGACCCACGCCGAAACCTCCATCACCACCGCCAATTGCCAGCCCAACCGCCACGCGAATAGTCCATTACAGCAACTATCTAACCCAATTCAAAGACAAGGGGGTGATCGTTTAGTTTTTTGTAGTTAAGTCGTCTGCGCCACAGCGTAGGCTAATAAATTTAGACAACCATGGCACAATATCAAGTACCACAATTTATCGAAGCGGAAGATAAAATCGTCGGACCACTAACCTTAAAGCAATTTTTATATATAGGCGCAGGTGCAGCGGTGATTTTTCTGACGTTTTTTATATTGAAATTTTTTCTCTGGCTTATTCTGGCATCGGTGGTGGCCATATTATCGCTCGCCATGGCTTTCGTAAAATATAATGGTCGGCCGCTACCGAAGATAATGGTATCGGCTTTCCAATATTTCTGGAGTCCACGCATGTACACCTGGCAAAGAGAAGATACTAAAATCGAGGTCCCTGACGTCAAAATACCAAAAATGCCACAAGCGCCCACACCAATCAAAGTTGTACCAAGGGAAGAAATCGAAGAAAAGCCGCCAGTGCCACTTAAAAAACTGAAGCTGAAACTATCAACTAGCAACGAAGCTGCGACAGTCCAGCCGAATGCAGAAAAAGGTAGGCATGACCTATTCCAAATTTTTAGAAAAACCACCGGCGAGAGAGATGTGGCCAGAAGAATAGATTATAGATAATAAACAAGATATCAGCTATTCGTTGTATAATAAGAATATGGCAAAGAAATCCGACACAAAACCAACACAACAATTTGTAGAAATCGAAGGGGTTCGTGATGGTGTTTTGACATTAAAAAATGGCGGCTTGCGTAGAATATTAATGGTCAACGGTGTCAATTTTGACCTGAAGTCAGAAGAAGAACAAAATTTGATAATCTTCAGTTATCAAAATTTTATTAATGGCTTGGATTTTTCCGTGCAAACTCTGGTACATTCACGCAAATTGAATATCGACACTTATTTGGGAAAGTTGGATGACCGACGCTCTCAAGAAGACAATGAGCTGTTGCGTAATCAAATTGGTGAATATCAACAATTTATACGCTCTTTTGTAAACGAAAATGCGATTATGGAGAAAACCTTCTTCGTGGTTGTGTCATTCGATGGTATCCAAATAGGAGAAGTCGGTCAAAAATTGTCTGAAAAGCTTTTGAGCTTCCTACCGTTTAAAAAAACAGCTGCCAAAAAAAATGAAGCCGCCGAAGCCGCTAAAGCTCAAAAAGAGCAGAGCCGAGTACACAATATCGAACAACTGGATCAGCGCGTTAACCAGGTTATAGCGGGATTGCGCCAGATAGGTCTAAACGTAGCTCAACTCAATGACGAACAAATTATTGAATTATTCTATAATCTATACAATCCCAAGACCGTCGAGAAAGAAACGCTAGAAATAGCGCGACGATAATAATATGGAAAATAAATTTGAAGAAATAAAAAACGTTATAGCACCGGCGGCCCTAGAGGTATCGTCTAACTATATTAAAATCGGCGATAAAGTTACTAAGACGTTGTTTATCTTTACTTACCCCCGCTATCTTTCCACTGGTTGGTTCTCTCCAATCATCAATTTGCCGGAATTATTAGATATATCGATTTTCGTACATCCGGTAGAAACCGCTTTAGCTCTAAAAAATCTCCGCAAAAAAGCCACCCAAATACAGGCCCAACTTAGCGAACGAGAAGAAAAGGGCCTAGTCAGAGATCCAATCTTGGAAACAGCTTTTCAAGATATTGAAAATCTGCGTGATTCATTGCAACAATCACGCGAAAATCTATTTAATATCGGGGTCTATATTACGCTATATGCTGACAACGTTGAAGAGCTTAGTAAGCTAGAGTCACGCGTGACCTCTATGCTAGAAAGTCGTCTGGTATATCTCAAATCAGCGGCCTTTCAACAAATCGATGGCTTCACTTCCACGCTGCCAATAGCTTCTGATAAATTATCTATACACACATCACTAAACTCGAGCCCAGCCTCATCACTGTTCCCGTTTTCTTCAGCCAATTTAACTTCTGATGAAGGCGTGCTTTACGGCATAAACCGCCATAACAATACCCTAATTATCTTTGACCGATTTTCACTGGAGAACGCTAACGTGGTTATTTTTGCTAAATCAGGCGCTGGTAAATCATATTTCACCAAATTGGAGGCGCTAAGATTAATGATGCTAGGAACTGACGTCTTGATCATTGATCCTGAAAATGAATATGAAAACTTAGCCACAGCAGTCGGGGGTAGTTTTTTCAAAATATCTTTAACCTCTGACAACAATATCAATCCCTTTGATATCCCGCCCATACCCAAAGGCGAGTCGTCTGGCGAAGTGCTTAGATCACATATAGTCAATTTAACTGGTTTGATAAAATTGATGCTGGGCAAGATAACTCCATCCGAAGACGCATTATTGGACCAGGCAATTTCCGAAACTTATGCCGCTAACGATGTTGTCCCAGGTAAAGACTTCGCTAACGCTCCACCACCACTCTTGGAAAATCTGCAGACTGTTCTAGAAAACATGGAAGGTGGCCGTGAGATGGCCCAACGTCTATATAAATTCGTTAAAGGTAGTTATGCGGGTTTCACTAATAAGCCAACTAATATAGATATTAAAAATAGACTGATCGTATTTTCGATACGCGACCTAGAAGAAGAATTGAGACCAATAGCTATGTATATAATTCTTAATTTTATCTGGAATTTAATCAGATCTAACCTTAAGCGCCGAACGTTATTTATCGATGAAGCTTGGTGGATGATGAAACACGAAGATGGCGCCACTTTTCTATTCAGTCTAGTAAAAAGAGCGCGCAAATATTATTTGGGCGTTACAACCATAACTCAAGACATAGAAGACTTCCTTAATTCACCTTATGGCCGCCCGATCTTAACTAATTCATCGCTGCAGCTGCTATTGAAACAATCATCAGCTACGATAGATATCTTAGGCAAAGCCTTTAATCTAACTCAAAGCGAAAAAAATTTGTTGCTGGAAGCCGAAGTGGGTCAAGGCCTGTTCTTCGCTGGACCAAATCACGTTGCCATCCAGATTATAGCTTCTTACTATGAAGATAAGATTATCACCACCAATCCCGAACAGTTATTACAACAGCAATAATATGGAACAAAAGCCAAAATTATATCTCGCCGAAACCATAATCCTATTGATGATAGCTGTCATAATTGATGCTACCGGAATCTTCTTGTTATTCTTCGCCCTGGACGACTTCTTTATAACGGATATTTTTGGCCTGACTATGAACGGTTATTTCCGAATCAGAAAAGTAAATGGGGCTGGCTATGATTTAGTCGCCTCTTTACTTGAGGTCATCCCATATCTCGGCGCTCTACCGTTTAAGACCGTCGGCGTAGCGACTGTAGCTTGGATAGATAGCCATCCGACAAGTGCCATCGCTAAAACTGCTCAGGTAGCTAGTATCAAAAAGCCGGTATCAAAACCAACAGCAGTGCCAAAAATTGATAGCGTTATTAAAAAAGCAGCATAATATAACATGACCTCACTAATCAAAAAAATCGCTGGGAATAATATATACTGGATCGGCGCATTAGTAATGCTAACTACTGGCTACGCTATAACAGTTAATAGCCAAACAGCTCCGCAATTTATAACCAGCTGGAAAGCTAACAGCTATGTGCCCGCCGAATATATTGGCAAGGCCCTGCCAACGCGCGACACTGGAGTTGATGTGGCTTTTGATTTAATCCACAATAATCGCGCCGTTAATTTAACGCAAACAGAAGTACGCTGGTATTTAAATAACAAATTTCAAACATCCGGCCTTGGTCTAACTAATTTCGATTTCGATGTCAGTAATATTACTCACAGCTCACAAACTATAAGAATCGTCGTTATGGACTACAATGGCGCCGACTTAACAAAGAGCGTAATAATACCAGTAGCCGACCCGCAGGTGACTATGGTGAAGATTGCAAATAATGAATATAAAGCCCTGCCTTATTTCTTTAATATAGCGTCGTTGGGAGATCTGGATTTTCAATGGTCAGCTAACGGCATAGTAGCTACTTCCGATGAAAGACCAGATACCTTAACTGTTAATATACAAGGCGGATCGTTGGGCGCTACAATAAATATATCTCTTTCCGTAAAAAGTTTGATCGACTCTATCGAAAGAGCTGCTAAATCAATAATAGTTTCTATAAAATAATGAATATACTAAAAAAAATATCTGCACTTCTATACGTTTCCCTAATAACCGGCATTGCTAGGGCAGACCAAGTAGATGTCCTACCCAACCCACCAACTGGCGAAAGCGCGGTGGCCGGAGGTTTAGTGGGGTACATAGTCGATATATATAGATTCAGCCTTTACCTAGGCGGTTTTCTGGCGTTAGGGGCAATAGTTTGGGGCGCCATCGAATGGACAACTTCAGGCGGTAATCCATCCAAATTGGCTGAAGCCAAGGATAGAATTATGAGTGCTATCTATGGCTTGATATTGCTATTGGCCGCTTACTTAATCCTATTTACCATCAATCCTGACCTAGCAACGCTTAAACCATTGATAACGCCTAAATAATAATGAAGGGTCTTAATAAAATCTGGTTAATCATCATTATCGCTTCCGTGATAATCATTGGTGTGGCGCTATATTTTAGCTGGCAATTTATATTCCCAACAGAAACTCCTACGCCAACCCCAACCAATAATACCGGCACGCTACCGAACGGTGATGATGCTGGGCTCACTCCACCCACCCAAGCCAACGACCAATCTACAGCGACTCGACAAAAATTGAGCATTATCTCTAAATCTCAAGCGTCTCACTACTGGGTTGAAAGAGAATCAAATGAGGTTTTCTACTTCGACACCGATGGGTTCCTGCATAAGATAGGCCAGAATCAAGATATTAAATTAGATATGCAAGCTATAAATAATATCGCCTGGGTGAAGTCATCGGCCGATGGCAAAATGACGATTGTAAGCTTTGGATCGCCCAATGCCACTTTAGTTATATTCGACACAGAATCATCGACTTATAAACAACTACCGAATAATACTACTAGCTCTGCTTGGGATCCTGAGTCTAATAATCGAGTGGCAATTTTAAGACAAAACAATTCAGATAGCATAATAAGCATATTTAATATAAGCACCGGCCGAATATCTAATATAGTTAGCTTGACCCAATACGATTTAGAAGTTGATTGGCCCTTGGCAAATAAAATCCATCTAGCATCTAAGCCGTCAGCTAATTACAACTCTTCATTGTGGTCAGTAGATACTAGCAATGGCCGCGTGCAAAATATTATCAGCGATCTATCAGGCCTAATGACTAAATGGTCACCAGATGGCCAGTCAGGATTAATGTTCGCCGCTAAATCATTCCAGTTAATAGATGCTAGCGGCAATAGTCTTATTAGATGGGGCTTCGTTACGCTTCCTAGTAAATGCACTATGGGCAATTCACGAGGTTATTGCGCTGTGCCAAAATCCGTATCCGGGGCCACCTTACCAGACGACTATCTACAAAAGAGCAAGGCCCTTGATGATAATATTTACGAGGTGGACTTCGCCACTGGCATAGCCACGATCGTGCTAGAGACAGAGCAAGTAATCGACGCCGATCTAGTTTCTTTCAACAAAAACAGCCTGTTCTTCATAAACAGACTGGATGGTTTTCTGTATAAACTGGCTCTTTAAAGTTCTAGAGGTTTTATTACCACATATCGCCCCGGACCTTCTCCGGCGCTTTCGGTTTTAATGTCAGGCCTGGCAGCTAATTCGACATGGACCAATCGTCGTTCATAAGAATTCATCGCCGGCAATTGCACCTCTTCCTTGTTAAGTAAAACCTTGCGCGCAGCTGCCTTAGCTAGTTCAACGATCAACTTCTCCCTCTCAACGCAATAATTATTAACATCAACAAAGATCCTATCCACATTTTCTTTCTTGGCCATTAATTTGGCTAGATGATCAAAATTAGAAACCAGCTGAGGCACCCACTCTTTTATCCAATCGCCTTCATTAATGAAAATAGCTACCTTATTATTATCCGAATCGTGATTGACGCTAAAATCAGCAAAACCAATCAGCTCAAGAGATTTTTTTATTTTCACCACTATTGTTTCCATAAACTTGTTTATTTATATAATACTGCTGGCAGATCGAAAAAATTGACGTTGTTAGCCAATAAAGGCCGACGGCAGCTGGTAATCCGCGCAAAATGATAAAAGTAAGTAATGGGCCTATAAAGACCATTTGCCGCCCCATACTGACAGCTATCGATTTGGGCTGATCCTTCTTGTTCTTATCAACCTTAGCTAAACTAATTTTACCTTGCCAATATTGGAATATGGCAGCTAAGACAACAATTAACATACTTGGCATAGCCAAGTCAATGCCGCCCAAAAATAGGGGATCGATGTGCATCGGAGCGACCATAAAGCTATAAAGATCGCTTAAACTCTCATCGGAAAGCCCAGTGATAAATACCCGATAAAGGGCTATAAGGATAGGAAGTTGGATAAAGATCATCAAAAAGCCAGAGAACGGGTTAACTTTGTGCTCTTTATATAAAGCCATCAAGGCCTGTGCCTGCTTCTCTCTATTGTCCTTGTGATCATGCTGTATCTTCTGTATCTCTGGCTGTAATTTCTGCATTATAGTCTGGTTCTTAAAGCTCTTGTAAAATAGCGGCAGCAAAATAAAACGGATGATGACCGTCAATAAAATAATGGCTAATCCTAGATCGGCTAAGGTAATGTGTTGATATAAAAATATCAATGCATTAAATAGCGGTCGGTATAATATTTCGTGAAATAGATTAGACATTGAGGCGTGGGTTTGTTTTAGTTTTTAAAGCGTACTCAAGTGCAGTAATTAAATCGTCTTTGGAGACTTTGGCAGAAACTGGCAGCAAAATTATCAAATAATCATTGACTACCAAGCGCTGATAATTATCCCTAGCAAAATTAAAGATTAAACGCCTGAGACTATTACGGCCTGAGGCTTTGCTGGCTACTTTTTTACTAACCACAATACCTAAGCGCGCGTAAGATTTTTCCGGCTTAAATATTTTGAGTGTAAAATATTTAGTGCGCGTGTTTTGACTAGATTTTCTATAAAATTCCTGGATGGGTAATCGGAATTTTTTAGCCAACATAAGTCGAATCCACTAAGCGGTTAATTTGCTGCGCCCCTTGCGTCGCTTGGCTTTAATCACACGCTGTCCACCGTGGGTTCGATTGCGTTTTAAAAAACCGTGCGTCCGACGTCTTTTTCGTTTTTTGGGTTGATACGTTGTAGACATAAACCTGGAGATTGATTATCGAACCTTTATAATAATTATGGCCTATTACCAATTCTGAAGCCACCCAAAATTGAATGATGTGGTGGCTTTACTATAACAACAATGATAAGCTTATGTTGATATTTTGGCAAATCCAAAAAGTCATAATAGTTTTCCACAGAAAGTGCACAGTTTATTCGATTTGGCCATTTGCCCTCCGACAACATAGTGCATTAAAATTAGTTTTACGACTTATTAATAGTTTTCAAATTCAAATGGACCTCAACGAATTTTGGCAAACCGCTTTAACAGATATAGAACTACAGATCTCAAGGCCTAATTTTATTACCTGGCTTAAAAACAGCCAATTAGTTGATAAAAAAGATGGCATGGCGTTAGTTTCTCTACCAAATAACTTTGCCAAGAATTGGGTCCAAAACAAATACCATAAAATCATCTTAGGTACCTTAAGAAATTTGGACGACGCCACTAAAAATGTTGAATATATAGTACAAACCTCGGGTGGTGTTGAGGTCTTGAAGACAAAGTCCAATAAAAAGGCGGTGATGTCGGATACGTCTGGCCAGCAGGCATTCCCAGAGATGAAAATAGATCCAGAAACCAATCTTAATCCTCGCTATACTATAAATTCTTTTGTAGTGGGTAAAAGCAACGAGCTTGCGTACGCAGCAGCTACATCTATAATAAAATCTGTTGGCAACAAATACAATCCGCTTTTTATCTATGGTGGAGTTGGTGTTGGAAAAACACATTTAATGCAATCTATAGGTAATGAAATAAAGAGTGTTTATCAAAATCGATTGCGCATAAAATATATCTCATCAGAAAAATTTACCAACGAGGTTATTTGGGGGATCAAAAATAAGCGCATGGAAACGGTTAAAGATAAATATCGACTGATAGACGTTTTGATCGTCGACGATATCCAATTCATAGGCGGCAAGGAAAGGACGGAGGAAGAATTTTTCCATACCTTTAATGCTTTATATGAAGACAACAAGCAAATCATACTATCCTCCGATAAACCTCCGCGCTTCATACCGACTCTACACGAACGCCTAAAATCTAGATTTGAAGGTGGAATGGTTGTAGATATCGGTTATCCGGATTATGAGCTTAAGGTAGCGGTTTTAAGGAATAAATTAAGCGATAAAGGCGTGATCCTCAAGGATGACATTATTAACACTATCGCCACCCGAGTTAGCAAAAATCTAAGGATTATGGACGGCATACTTAATAGAGTGCTCTTTTACCAACACGCCAAGAATCAAGAGATAACACACAAAATAGCCGAACAAATCATAGATGAGGTTATTCAGGAGCCATCGCGCAACATAAGCCCTAATGAAGTGGTTAAGGCTGTAGCTGAAGCTTTTGACGTGTCTTCTACAGACTTAGTAAGTCGTTCCCGTAAAAAAGAGCTCGTTTTAGCCAGACAAGTGGCTATGTATCTATTAAGAGATTTGTTGGCGATGTCTTACCCATTTATTGGTGAGCGACTGGGTAAGAGAGATCATACCACTGCTATGTATGCCCACCAGAAGATATCTAATGATATAAACAGAAATACATCTTTAATGCAGAAAATTATATCCATCAAAGATACTGTTAGTAAGTAGTGCAATAAAGCACGGATAACTTATTTATAATCGGTGATTAAAATATAATAACTTTAACAAAACATTAATAAATCATAAAAGTTATTATATTTAATTAATAGGTTTTCCACAAAAAGTTAACGATTTATAAAACAATTTAGCCAAGAAAGGCCAGTTAAACAGATGATTATTAGACTTATTAACAAAAAACGGGCTAGCTAACTATGACTACTATTTCTATATATTAATGAAACTAATAGTGTTGAAGACCAACTTAAAGGAGGGCCTATCGGCTGTGGAAAAAGCTATCGGAGACGGTAGCGCTAAATTGCCGATTCTTAAAAATGTATTACTCAAGGCACAGGGCAATAAAATAAAACTAACCACAACCAATTTAGAATTAGGTATAGAGAAAATAGTTTCGGCTAAAATAATCAAAGACGGGGGAATAACCATACCACTTAGCACTTTTCATAATTTAGTTAGTAACAGCGATAACGAAAAGATAAATTTAGAAGTAAAAGATGATAACCTTACTTTTAAGACCGATAATTATGAGGCCAAGATTCAAGGCATAAAAGAAGAGGAGTTTCCTATTATGCCAAAAATTGATAATAAGGATAGTTTTATAGAGATAAAATCAGAAATATTTAAGGAATATTTAAATCGAGTTGTTAATGCAGCCCAGGTATCGGAAATAAGACCAGAAATAAGCGGTGTGTTGCTTGATTTTCAAATAACTTTATTAAAGTTGGCAGCTACAGATAGTTTTCGTTTAGCTGAGGCCACGATTATAGATAAATATTTCAAGTCTAATTTTAAACAAGGATTCAAGATAACTATTCCACTCAAAACCGTTCAGGAGGTTTTAAGAATCTTTCCAGATGACCAGTATATTAAAATAGGGATCGACCCCAATCAGATACTTTTTGCTAGCGACGGCTTAGAGCTTATTTCTAGATTAATAGATGGAAATTATCCTGACTATGATCAAATAATACCGCAAGATTTTGACACAGAACTTAATATTAAAAAAGATTCCTTAGTCGGAGCTATAAAGTTGGTTAGTAATTTTAGCGGCAAAATCAATGATATTAAATTGAGGTTTGCTGACGATAGTAAAAATTTAGAGATTTATTCAGCTAACAGCCAACTAGGTGAAAATAATTATTTTATACCAGCCAAAATGACTGGCGTTGGTTTCGAAGACGTTTCCTTTAATTGGCGTTATTTGTTAGACGGACTAAAAACTACTAATTCGGAAAACGTAATATTTGGCTTGAACGGTGATAACCGGCCGGCAATAATAAAATCTACTAGTGACAATTCGTATTTTTATATATTAATGCCGATAAAGGTATAGTTTATTTTGAATAAACTATAATTTCTTTTTCAGAAATATTATTTAAATTATCACTGGCGATAATTTTAAGTAGGTTTTGTTGTTTCGGGAGTAGATTGGAGAAAGTTAGCTTATAATTTTCATGTGTTGAGTTGCTGGTTGTGGATGTGTTTAGTAAATTTCCATTGAAATGAACTTCTATCTTAGATAGTGGCTTAATGCTAGTTACTTGAAATTCTACGTCTAATTTATTATCAATAAAATCTCCAGCTAATGGCGATATTATTTGTATATAGGGTTTGTCGGTTCTAATGACTCCGGAATTATCTACAGAAGCTCCGCTGGGTACTATCTGATTATAACTATCGAAATTTATAATATTTCCCATAGCCCAATTAATAACCGGTTCCTCCCAATTATCAAACTGTGCTGAATTGCGATCTATGTAGTATAAGAGATTGTGTATTTGAGGATATATTTTACCACCAGCTACATAGTTTATAATATGTTGCCCATTAAGCATTGGTCTTTGTTGTGCGGCTGGCTCTGGTGGAGTGAATGTTTCGGCTGGTCTAGTTTTTAGAGCTTCTACTAGAAAGTTATGCCACATTGGTATAGCAGCCAGAATACTACCAGCTCGCCTTTGCATCGGCTCGTTATTGTTGTTACCAGCCCACACACCAACCACCAATGATGGATTGTAGCCAATGGCCCAAGCGTCGCGATAATCGTTCGTCGTTCCGGTTTTTAAGGCTACCTGATATCCTGGGTATACAGTTAGGTTTAGGCTGCTAGAGAACAATGCCGATCGGGCTTCCACGTCGGATAATACATCGTTTATCAAGCGGGTGTATTGTGGCTCAATGACTTGGTTGACCTCATCTTTATAGGTTTCTCTGATTCTGTTTTTGCCATCTTTTATTTCCAAAATTAATGACTGCTTGTGTGCTTTGCCCTCTTGGGCGAAAACGGAATAGGCGCCAACTAATTCTATTAACTTGATCTCACCACCACCTAGAACCAAAGAGAGTCCATACCTACTTCTCTCGGTTAGGGTCTTTATGCCAAAATCTTTGGCCAAGTTGAGGACGTTGTCTATGCCGGCTAAATATAAAGTTTTTACCGATGGTACGTTAATTGATTGGGCTAATGAGTTTCTAAGACTTACTGGTCCTCGGAAAAATTCATCAAAGTTATGTGGGTGGAAGCAACTATCTTCATTGTTAGAAAAGTCTACAGTTAGTGGGCATTTAGGATTACTGGCAGCGAATTCAGTTGGCACATCAAAAACTATCGTTTCAGGTGAGTAACCTTTTTGAAAAGCAGCGACATAGGCTAGGGGTTTCATCGCTGATCCTGGTTGGCGCAAGCCTTGTGTCGCAACATTAAAATTTCCCTCAAAGCGACAGTCTATACCTGGGCGACAATTTTCAGGCTCTGGTGGGGCAAAGTAGTCTTTAGATCCGACTAACGCCAAAACCTGTCCTGTGTTGGCGTCTTGAGCTACTAAAGCAGCATTGTGTCCTGAATATAGATTTTTATTTCTTTCAGCCCCCTCCCTGACGACGCGCTCAGCTAGTTGTTGCAATTCCCAATCAAGGGTGGTTATGACCTTGAACCCACTAGTGCGAACTACGTCTTCGCCGAATTGTTCGTTAAGATATTCCTGAATGGTTATAACAAAATGTGGGGCCCTTAATCCAACCGATTGTGGTGCAAACTCGAAGTTATATTTTTGAGCCGATAATTTCTCATTTTCTGTGATATAGCCGGCTTCATGCATCCTATCTAGAACTAAATCTTTTCTAGCCATCAAGTCGCTAATGTGTGAGCCGTATGGAGAATAATAAGATGGTGCTTGTGGCAGGCTAGCTAATAGGGCGGCTTCCGGTATGGTGAGATCTTGGGCAGTTTTTTCGAAGAATGTTTGACTGGCCGCCTCGACGCCATAGGCATTAGATCCATAAGGTATTTGGTTAAGATAAAGATTCAGAATTTCATCTTTGGTGAACCTTTTTTCTAATCTGAAAGATAAAGCCAGTTCTTTTATCTTGCGAGTGATGGTTTTTTCTGGGGTGAGAAAAGCGTTTTTGGCTAGTTGTTGGGTTATGGTTGATCCACCTTGTGATCCCCAGCCGCGAGAAATATTTTTCAATACAGCTCTAAAAATTGATTTTAAATCAAAAGCTGGATGTTCGTAAAAATTTACATCCTCGATAGCTATAGTGGCTTGTTTAATATAATCGGGTATTTCATCAAATGATATTACGGTTCGTCGTTCTTCGCCGTGTATTTCGTATAACAACACCTCCCCAGTTCGATCATATACCTTAGTTGATTCGGCTACTTGTCTGTTTTCTAACAGTTCTGGGTTAGGTAAGTCTTTTATAATAATTACAAAATATATAGCCCCAATAGCCAATAAGGCCAATAAAGCTGCCGATATTTTATAAGCTAGTTTTATAGTTCTCTTCATACCAGAATATGTTAACCAAGTTTAATAATAAATCAAAACCCCCTCGAACACACGCCAAGGGGGCTATGATTTAATAATTGTCTACTTCGCCCTCTAACAATTCGTTGTCGGCTTCTGGATCGTTTAGATCTATGGCTTCGCCCAATTCGTCTAGATCTTCATCTAGCACTTCTTTATCGTGGCTTAGCCCTTCAAGCGATGACCCCATATTTTATGAACTTTGTGTTGTTCACGACCTTTATTTTGTTAAATACTAATAGGCTTAATAATAGTTCAGGCCATTGTATAATTAAATACTTCTGACTGTCAATACTTTGGTCTTGTCGGGTGTAGATTAAAGTCTATTCATATTAGCGGCAGTGATAGCTATGGCTAAAGCATCGCTAGCATCGTCGTGGCCGCTAATCTCTTGGACATTCAAGAGCTTAGTTACCATCTTAGCAACTGCTTTTTTATCTGCAAGACCATAACTGGTAACAGCCATTTTAACCTCTTGTGGACCATATTCTCTTATTGCGATTTTATGTTTTAGGAGGCAGTAGAGTATAACCCCCCTAGCTTGTGCCACATCAATGGCAGTTTTTCTATTTGTGGAAAAGAATATCTTTTCTACAGCGGCTAAATCTGGTTTAGCGTCCAGTATTAGCTTCTCCAAGCCGCTAGCTAATACTAGAAGCTTATCATTGCCTTTGTCGGTTATTTCTAAGACACCATAATTTATTAACGTCAGTGGGCGATCGTTGACCAACCCATAGCCTATGCGTGACGTTCCCGGATCTATGCCTAGAATTTTCATGATTGCATATTGGTTATAATTTTTTGCACATCATCGTGCTCGTCCAATTTTTCTATTAGAGAATTAATTTTGTTTTTAGCATCTTCGGAAACTGCTTGCTTAAACTTAGCCTGCCATTCATTATTTTCGGTGTCAGTCTGTTTATCGAATGACCACAAGACACTACCCCTCTCCGCCATTTTAGCATCGTTTTTATCTAAAAGATGCCTTAGCTCGGCGATGGTGCGATTTGTGTTGTCAGTTATGGCTTCGATAATTATGGCTACTTTCTCTGGACCATAGGCCTCCACTGTTATTTCTTCTAATTCTTTGTCATCACCCGCCTTGTTAATAGCTCGTTCAATATTGTCATTGGGTACATTATTTTCTTTAGCTTTGGTAATGGCTGCCCGCAGACGTGGGTTGAAGTCTGGGTTAGCTTCTCGGCGGGCTGCTATAGAGACGGCTTTTAGCAATTTTGAAAACATCGCCGATCTCTTTTTGTCAGTTGCCCCCTTTTTATGTTTTATTTGACTCCATTTTGAGTGACCGGACATATGCTTAGTATAATAAGTTGACAATCAACAACAAGCAAATGACTGTTATTAAATTAAAAAGGCCTCCGATACTAAATCGGAGGAGCCTGGCTTTTTTGCTAGATAAGAATCACCCACCGGCGATATTATATTTGTCGTAATTAATAATTACGACAGCTAGTAAAAAAACCGCTAGAGAATCACTCTAGCGGTTGGAATCTGTTGGTGCAGGCGGTGGGGATCGAACCCACGACCCACGGCTTAAAAGGCCGCTGCTCTACCAACTGAGCTACGCCTGCACATTTAGCTGCAAAGTTGGTAGTCGGGGAGGGATTCGAACCCTCATGATCTCGCGATCAATGGATTTTGAATCCATCGCGTCTGCCATTTCGCCACCCGACCGAACAACAACTGGTTTGGTGTGCTCGGTGGGGGTCGAACCCACATAGCCGGAGCCATCGGGTCCTAAACCCGACGCGTCTGCCAGTTCCGCCACGAGCACAAAATAGGTGTCGCAGGTGGGTCTATAACCCACTCAAGTTAGCCTCTGCGACAACATGTTTAGCGAAGCATGAAATGGTACCACGGGAGGGATTCGAACCCTCACGGCCCAAGGGCCAGGGGATTTTAAGTCCCCAGCGTCTGCCAGTTCCGCCACCGCGGCATTTCATGTCTTTATCATCGTCATCATCGTCGCAGGTCTCGAGTTCGGATGACCCACGTTTCCGAATCGCGTCGATTGCCATTGACTCGGAACCTCCGAGTCGTGGTGCCGGTCATTCGGCCGTCGTGATGACCGACAACCGCTAGGCTGACCGTTGAGGTCTGACCCGACCAGTCCCTTAGATCGACGGAGTAGAAGTCGCCGGTTTGAATATTCTGCCCGACGACTCTTCCGTCCTGGATTACGTCCAGAACCATTCCATCGGTTCCATTGACCACGGTGACCGTGGTCGAGTGGTAGGGGATGTTCCTTGTGAAAATCTGTGGCCTGGCGCTGGGGATGCCATTGCATCCCATCAACAAGGACAGGGGCGCCAGTAACAGAATCAGAATTGCGATCGATTTTCTCATCTGCTTCTCTCCTTCAAAAAAAGGGGGTGAAATGGGTTTTTCAAGGTCTGATTAACTTTGTCTATTATAGCACAGATTAATGATGTCTGTCAACCCCCACACCATAACAGCGGTTTGATGTGGTGGTTGAGCGACGCAGCGTCAATAAAAAACCGGTCCGATGATAGTCGAACCGGTTGCGTCGGTTTAAGCGAAGATATGCACAATTCCATAGACAGCTCCCAAGAGGACCGCCAGGAAGAGCACAATGCAGCCTATCTGGGCTGTGAATTGCCGATTTTGATCGTTATTCAAAAAAAAGCTGAGCGCCAACGATAAGACGCCTCCAGCTGCGGAGCCGATCGCCCCACACAATAAAAACAACTGCAACATGATCTGCCTCCGATTTGGGGTAGAGGAAAAAATATGTTTATCAAGGTGCTAAAGATTAATCTATACTAATACATTATCAGGATTAATGCAAGTTTTATAAAATCTTCCACAGTTTTCCCTTGATCTCGTTATTGAAAGACGTTACGATGACACCATCAGGCTTGTTTGCTAGCGAGGCAAACCTATCTGCCGATGAAGCAGACTAAATAAAGGGTGATCATCTAATGGCTCAGGACAAAATTCAAGAAAAATTGGCCAAGGCTAGCAGAGAAGCCGAGGAACGAGATGCGCAAAGGCGAGCTGAGAAACTTAAGCTTGGTTATATTTCCCTAAGCGATCTATCAGTCCAGGTTGATGCACTTAATATAGTTCCGGAGAAAGAAGCGCGACGCCTAATGGTGGCGCCATTTTTATTTAGGGATCGTAAATTAGACATCGCTGTTTTTGATGCTGGAGACGCTGCTACAAAAGAATTCTTACAGAATCTAGCGAAAGAGAATTGGCAGATAACTGTATTTATTGCTTCTAAGAGCACCTTAGAGCATATTTGGAGCTTTTATAAATATATAGTCTCTGACCGCCAAGAGATTGTGGGGCGCATCGATATCGAAAAAGAATTTTTCGAAAAATTATTATCGGAATTGACGGATTTAGAAAAAATACAATCAGCCATTAACAATTTCGATTATCAGAAATTTCCCACCAAGAAATTATTGGAAGTAATCTTAGCGGGAGCCATTGCTAATGGAGCTTCGGATATACACTTCGAGCCGGAGAAAGAATCGGTATTGCTGCGTTTTCGCATAGACGGCTTGCTGCATGATGTAGTTGAAAATATCGATCACAAAGTCTATGAGCCGCTATTGGGCCGCATCAAACTATTTTCCAATCTTAAATTGAATGTCCACGATGAGCCACAAGACGGCCGTTTCAGCATAACCTCAGAAAGTCGTGAGCTGGAAATGAGAGTCTCAACTGTGCCAGCTGAATATGGCGAGGTGGTGGTTATGAGAATTTTGGATCCATCAGCTGTTAGGCCGGAGCTAAATGGATTGGGCTTTAGAAAAGATGATTTAGATATAATCGAAAAACAATTGAGGGAACCCAATGGCATGTTATTGAATACTGGCCCAACTGGATCCGGCAAAACCACAACTTTATATGCCTTTTTGGCTAAAAAATCTAAGGCGGAAATTAAGATCATTACCATCGAGGATCCAATCGAATATCATTTGGCCGGCATCGAGCAGACACAAGTTGATCCAGAAGGTGGTTATGATTTTGCCAATGGCTTGCAGGCGCTTATGAGACAGGACCCCGATGTGATATTGGTTGGTGAAATTCGCGATCCTAAGACGGCGGCGATTGCATTGCAGGCGGCCCTAACCGGACATTTAGTGTTTTCTACGGTGCACGCTAATTCGGCGGCTGGAGCCGTGCCAAGATTATTGGATCTAGAAGTTCGTCCAGCCAGCATAGGCCCAGCTTTGAATATGGTCATTGCTCAGCGCTTAATAAGAAAGTTGTGTGTAAAATGCAAAGTGCCAGCTGAAATAGATAGTGCCACCCGGAAAAAAATAGAAGAATTTTTGGAAAAATTGCCTAAACGAGTTAACCGCAACGATTATAAAGAGATATTTATGTTTTCGCCTAAAGGCTGTTCGGAATGTAGCGGTCTGGGCTATAAAGGTCGTATAGCTATACTAGAGCTTTTGCCAGTAGATAATAATTTAGAGAAAGTCATCAAAAAAGATGTGAGCGAAGCTGATCTTCAAGATTTGGGAATTGAGCAGGGCATGGTTACGATGCAACAAGACGGCATATTAAAAACCATTACTGGCATAACTACTTTTGATGAAGTGGAAAAGCTTACTGGCTCTATGCGTTGGTGAGACAAATAAAAATGGAGATCATTGATCTGTGGGCTAGATGCTTTCGTTAAAAAGCAAGAGAGAAACTCTTTTAAAGGTTAAAAGAGATTAGAATTTTTTCGAGGAGTGACACAGCCTGAGCCAAGTCATCCAAATGTCTAAAAGAAATTCCTTGCCCACAGATCAATAACCTCCATTAATATAGATTCGTTCCACTATAGCATAGGTGATTATAAAAGTCAATCCCCTACCAAATTGATGTCGCAGTGCGGGGTTGGCCCCTCGACGTATGATATGCTAACAATACGAGAGAATTTATGGACAATCAAAACGATAAAATCGTAAAAAATGACAAAAAATTACCAGAGGATCAAAGCATTGATTCTATTTTGCGACCAACTAATTGGGATGATTATGTCGGTCAGGAAAAGGTTAAGCGTAATCTTAAAATAATCTTATCTGCCGCCAAAGAGCGTCAGGAGTCTTGTGATCATATATTATTTTATGGTCAGGCTGGCTTGGGCAAAACGACTTTAGCCCATTTAGTTGCTAAGGAGCTGGGCTGTAACGTTAAAGTCACTTCGGGGCCAGCTTTGGAGAAAATGGGCGACTTAGCAGCGGTGTTAAGTAATTTAGAAAAAAACGAAGTTTTGTTTATTGATGAAGCTCATAGACTTAATCGTATGATCGAGGAGGTTATGTATCCGGCCATGGAGGCGAGAAAGCTCAATTTAATTATCGGCAAGGGTCCAGCGGCACGCACAGTTAGCCTAGATTTACCTCCGTTTACGCTAATCGCCGCTACCACGAGAGCTAATTTACTTTCTGGTCCGTTGCGCTCTCGTTTCGGAGCGTCATTCAAGCTGGATTATTATGAAGTTGCTGACATCGAAGCGATATTGAAAAGATCAGCTGACATCCTGGGATTAAAAATTGACTCAGATGCCACCAACATCATTGCTCGTGCTTCGCGTTTTACGCCTCGAGTAGCCAATAGAATTTTGCGTCGGGTGAGAGATTACGCCCAAGTTAATTCGGCTTTGGTCATTACCGCTGATGTCGCTCAAAAAACTTTGGATCTGTTAGAGATCGATAAATTAGGCTTGGAGGCACAAGATCGACGCTTGTTAGAAATTGTGATAACTAAGTTCAATGGTGGCCCAGTGGGTGTTAGTAGCTTGTCGGCGGCACTTAACGAAGACAAGGGTAATGTTGAAGATATTTTTGAGCCTTATTTGATGAGTACTGGGCTATTGGTGCGCACTCCGGCTGGTAGAATAGCAACGCGCAAAGCTTATGAGCATTTGGGTTTATCTGTACCTGATGGGACATTGCTTTAAGTAGGTAAAATATTGATATCATCGGTTAAATTATTTTTTAAGGCCACCTTATGCCCAAGTTCTTATCTAACAGTGACAAAAAAACTAGACAGCTTGCTGCAAAATTAGCTGACGCAGCATTATCTACTAAACATCAACTGAAACACGCACTTATTATCGGCCTGGTTGGTGGTCTTGGCGCTGGTAAAACTACATTTATTCAGGGGTTTGCTAAGGCTCTAGGGATAAAAAAGCATTTAGCTAGCCCGACATTTATTATAATGCGTCGACATGGTTTGCCGGCTAAAAAGCTGTCCAAATATACCAATCTATATCACATTGACACTTATCGTTTACATAGCAGTAAGGATTTGTTGGCTTTGGGCATCAAAGATGTTTTAAAAGATTCTAGTAATATAGTTTTAATCGAGTGGGCTGATAAGATTAAAAAAATATTACCCAAAGATACTTTATGGCTAGTTTTTAAGCATGGGCGCAACGAGAAGGAGCGGACAATAAAGTTGTTAGGTAATTAAGTTACCACGCAGTAAAAACCCCACTATCCTAAGGATAGTGGGTAAATTTTAATCACCAGTCCAGCGATTCAGTGTATGCCTTAGGTGCTTTTCACCCTCGGTATTGTGTACAATTTTCTTGAAGCGGCGAATTTGCCAACGAGAGGCACCCCTACGCCACAGATGGCTTTCCCAGCCGATAAGACGATTAGTAAATTCACTGGCACTATATAAAGTGCTTTTAAAGCCAGCCACCGTCTTAGCAGCTTCAGTAACCTCTTGAGGAGTGGGCTTACTTGGCATTGTACCGTCATGATTGGGATGAATGGCTCGCTTGATCATGCGAGCGAATATGCCGTGAAAATAACGTTTGTGAGTCAGTTCGTACAATTTCGTTCTGGCTTTTGCCAATCGTTCGCCGTACTCATCGCCAGTCCAAGGCTTGCCCCTCTTGGGGATAACGCTGCGAGCTAATCGCCTGACTTTGGCGATGATTAGTCCGGTGGCGTTGGTCTTGCGTTGATTGCGGCTATTCCTACCTTTGCTTCCGCCACGTTTCATGGCAAACTCCTTAAAGTGGGTGTTTGTGGACTATCAAATTACTGATGACATAATACCACATACCCACAAACAATGCAATGGCTAACAAAACCCTACTTCTATTTGACGCTAACGCCCTGATTCATCGATTTTTTCATGCCCTGCCGCCATTAACTACACCTGATGGCAAAGCGGCTGGTGCTATTTATGGATTGTCTGGTGCGTTATTAAAAATTTTTAGAGATCAGAAACCAGAATATGTCGCCGCGGCTTTTGATCGTCCAGAGAAAACTTTCCGCGCTGTGGAATTCAAAGACTACAAAGCTCATCGTCCGCCAGCAGTTGATGAATTGGTTGAGCAGATTATCCAGATGCCGGATGTCTTTGACCTTTTTGGAGTGAAAAGATTTTCCCAAGCTGGCTATGAAGCCGATGACGTGATTGGTACGTTGGTTGAGAAATTTAAAGATAGTTTCGAATTGGATAAGATTATTATCGTTTCCGGAGATCTCGATGTTTTGCAGTTAGTGGAAGACGATAAAGTTTTGGCACAAATTAGCAAAACCGGCATTAGCGAGGTGGTTTTATATAACAAAGCTGGCGTTATTGAGCGCTACGGACTAAGGCCGGATCAGCTGACTGATCTTAAGGGATTTTTGGGTGATACATCAGATAATATTCCGGGAGTTAAGGGCATTGGCCCAAAGACCATCACTCCTCTACTACAAGAGTTTGGCAATATAGAAGAGCTTTTTGATAATATAGCCATTATCAACCCCAAAATAGTTAAGAAATTAGAAGGCCACAAAGATGAGGCATTGTTTTCGAAAAAATTAGCTACGATCAAACGCGATGTGCCGATGGAATGTTCATTAGATGATTTGAAAGCCCAACCATTAAACAAAGAAGAGCTCAAAAAATATTTTAATAAACTTGGGTTTAATAGCTTGGTAACTAGAGTAGATAATGCCTGAGTTGCCCGAAGTGCAAACTATTATTAACGATTTAAATCGGTCCCTGGTGGGCCGAAAAATTTTAACTGCTTGGTGGGATTGGTCGAGAATGTTTAAGTTGCCCACTAAGTTGAGATCCCTAAAACGAGATATTAGAAGCAAAAGGATTGTTAAAGTGGAACGTCGGGCGAAATATATAAAGATATTTTTGACCGCCGATTATTTATTGGCGGTTCATCTCAAGATGACCGGTCGTTTTTATTTGGTGCCACAAAACCTAGCCACGCCCAAGTGGCGAAAGGAGCATTATGTCCATGTTATGTTTTCTCTGGATAAGAAAATGGTTCTGGCGTTTTCGGATGTGCGCAAATTTGGCACAATGCGCTTTGGTAAATCTGTTGATATTGAAAATCTACCCGAGTTCAAAGCCCTGGGTCCGGAGCCTTTGGCCAAAGGCCTAACTTTGGATAAGTTTGCTCAACTGATTACTAAGCCAGCCCGCGCTATAAAACAGGTTTTGATGGACCCTAAGATTATCGTCGGTATCGGCAATATTTATTCTGATGAAGCATTGTGGTTGTCAAAGATTCACCCCTTGCGCAAAGCCAACGCTCTAAAATCGGGTGAAATTAAAAAACTATTCATCAACATCAAAAAAGTTTTGCGTAAATCCTTAAATTTGCGCGGCACCTCATCGAGAGATTATCGTGATTTATCTGGTCAGCGGGGCAATTATTATGATCAGCGCTTAGTCTATCACCGCGAAGGCGAACAATGCCGCCGCTGTAAAGCAAAAATCAAAAGACTACGTCTAGGCGGCCGCTCGGCCCATTTTTGTCCGAGATGCCAGAAAGCGGGTTGAGTCAGTGGCTGAACCAAACTACAATTATCTCATATGCTCATCTATCTTTACGGCTCTGATTCATATCGGCGCCAGACCAAGTTACGTGAAATAGTTGGTGAATATAAGAAAAAACATGCCAAGGGTAGTGTTGATAAATTTTATTTACAGAAGGATGAAGAATACAATCGTTTAACCGATTTTATTAAAAGCCAATCGCTTTTTGATAAATCTAAGTTGGCTATCGTGGATATGGAGGACGGCAAATTTACGACCAAGACATTCGTGGCATTGTTAAAGAGCTTGGTGGAGGTTGAGGATATTGTGTTGATGTTGATCTCTCCAAAGGCATTACCAAAAGAATTCAAATTTTTACTAAAGAAACCAATCACTAGTCAAGAGTTTAAGGAGCTCAAAGGAGCATCGCTCGATGGCTTTATCAGGAGGGCTGCTGCGGATCGCGGCTTGAAAGCCTCTAAAGAGATTAGTGGGGCCCTTATGGCTGTTAATGGTTCTAACGTCTGGGGCATTGTCAATGATTTAGATAAAATGGCCTTGGGCGGCAAACTAGAAGAGGGCATAGCTACGCATAATTTTTTTGTAGCCATCAATCGCTTGGTGCGTGGCGACATTGCTGCGCTGACCTGGTTGTTGGCAACTGATGATGCTGCCAAGATTTTTAATATTACATCCTCCTTCGCTAAAGATTCGGATGGCTTACAAAAAATGGCCGACTATGACGTGGCCATTAAATCTGGGAAGTTCGGATATGATGAGGCATTGTTGGATTTAGTTCTGTCGCACTAGGCGCGACAATCTAGACTTTAGCCTAGAAGCGGTATTCTTCTTAATCAAATTTACTTTAGCTGCTTTATCTAGTCTTTTATAAACTGTGGCTAGCTCTTTTCTGGCTTCGTCGGTTTTCTTATCCGCTACCAACTTCTTATAGGACTTGATAGTTCCCTTTAGGGTCTGTTTGCGCGAAATATTAACCAAGCGTCGCTGTGCGCTTTGGCGAAAAGACTTTTTAGCTGAAGCTGTATTTGGCATTGAGGTTTAGTTTATGATCTAGCGTACATAAAGTCAAGTGCGTAGATATAAGTTTTTGTACCGAATTTGGATTGACAAATTATATCACGTCTTTAATATTTGCCATAAATTTCTGCACCTTTAAATCCCACCAGTCATATTTACCTCAAGAAGTCACAACGTGATCTTGGCATTTATCGGTGGTTTTATGATAGGAGCAGGATATAATAATCTGACTACCGGCTCGAGCTCTAAACTAAGCGCTTTTTTCTGGATGTTAGTAGGCGTTGCCCTTGTGATTGTTTCTATTGTCACCCCAAGTTGGGTGTTCTAAGCGTGATTAGCTCTCACTTCATAAGACGGGGTGGGAGTTTTTTTATTTCTGCCCTAAGCCGCTTTCAGTTAGAGGCTTACTAATCGTAGTGGGCGTAACAGAAAATTTCTTGTTGAAGGCCTCTTGGATTTTGCGGCGTCGGCCGGTTTCTTTAATTACCTGTGACATAGATTTAGTGATGCTGTCGCCATAAAGGATTACTTTACTGGTAGTGGATCGAGCGGCGCGGCCGGCCATTTGCATAATGCCTCGATAGTTACGCAAAAAGCCTTCACGATCAGCATCGAGTACAGCTACCAAGCTAACTTCCGGCAAATCTAAACCTTCGCGTAATAAGTTTATACCAACTAGAACATCTATCTCCCCGCGACGTAGGGCGGCTAATAGTTCTGGTCGGTCTAAGGTTTTAATATCAGAGTGAAGATATTTTGTTTTGATACCGGCTTGTAGGAGATATTCAGTTAAATCTTCGGCGGATCTTTTGGTTAGTGTAAGTGCCAAAACTCGGCCACCATCTTTGGTGCATTTTTTAATTTCTTCGACCAGATCTTTTACCTGTTTCTCGGCTGAGCGGATAATGATTTGTGGATCTAAAATGCCAGTTGGTCTGACTACCTGTTCGGCTATTTGGTCTGACTTATTTAATTCATAGTCGCTAGGTGTGGCCGATACATGAATAGTTTGGCCAATGCGTACTTCAAACTCTCTAAAGTTTAATGGTCGGTTATCTAAAGCCGAAGGCAATCTAAAGCCGTGTTCAATCAAAGTAGATTTACGTTTTTTATCACCTGCCTCCATGGCTTGTATTTGAGGAATTGATATATGAGACTCATCAACAAACAACAAAAATGGCTTTGGGAAATAATCTATCAAGGTTAATGGTGGCTCGCCAGGATTGCGGAAACCTAAGTGGCGAGAATAATTTTCGATACCATTGATATAGCCCTTTTTAGCCATCATTTCAATATCAAATAATGTTCTTTTTTCCAATCTCTCTGATTCTTCAAATTTGCCGATAGATTGCAATTCTTCAACGCGCTCCTCCATCTCTGTCTTGATGTTCCGCAATACCAGCTTCATTCGATGTTGTGGAGTTATCCAAAACTTGGCCGGGTAGATCAATATTTTCTCTAGGTCACGAAGAGTCGGAAAAATTCTTTTGATGCTGTGTATTTTTCTTTTGGCTAAGATGATCTCTATTTTCTCATCGGTTACTAAATGCAAGATTATTTTATCTTTGTTTATAGAAAATTCGCCGAGTTTTGGTGATGCGTCGTTGCGTATGTATTGCAAATAATTTAAATGACGGAAAAGGTCTTGGCTGGATATCCTTTGCCCAAGTTTTAACTCTAGACGAGAGCGTTGGTATTCGCCTGGGTCACCCAATCCATAAATACATGAGACAGAGGCGATAACTAAGGTGTCTGGTCGGGACAAAACGCTTTGTATGGTGGCGTGGCGGAGTTTATCGATATCAGCATTTATGCGCGCATCTTTTTGAATATAGGTGCTGGTTTGTGGGATGAAGGCTTCGGGTTGATAGTAGTCGTAAAAAGAGACGAAGTAATGCACTGCATTGTTGGGGAAGAACTGTTTGAATTCCTGATAAAGCTGAGCTGCCAAAATCTTGTTTGGTGAAATAACCAGCGTTGGCAAACCAATTTTCTCTATAACCGAAGCCATAGTATAGGTTTTGCCTGAGCCAGTTACTCCAAGGAGAACCTGATTTTTGTGACCGGCTTCAATACCACCGATTAATTTATCGATGGCCTGTGGCTGATCGCCCTTGGGTCGAAAGTGAGAAATAAGTTGAAACATAGATTATACTTAAGATATATGATTTATTCACTAAGCGGAAAGCTTGTTGCTAAGCGTGACAACCAAGCAATAGTTGAAACGGGCGGTATTGGGTTTAAAGTTTTGCTGTCTCCGCGAACTGCGCAGAGTTTACCTAAAAATGGCGAGCAGATCAAGCTGTTTTGCTCACTTTATAATCGGGAAAACGAGCCATTCGAATTGTTTGGATTTAAAGATGAAAACGAGCTTTACCTTTTCGATAAGTTAAATACTGTTAGCGGCGTGGGGCCGAAAACTGCCCTAGGCATTTTAAGTATCGCACCAATCGATCAGTTATCAGCAGCTATTAATGAAGGTCGTGTTGAGCTTCTAACCAAAGCTTCTGGGATCGGCAAAAAATCGGCTGAAAGAATTATCGTTGACTTAAGGGGGAAGCTGGATTTGGATGCTGGAGCATCGGCCCAAACATTAACTTTGATGGAGTCGGATTTGGAATTGGAAGAAACTCTAGTTAGCTTGGGCTATACCAAACAGCAAGCCAAGGCGGCTATTGCTAAAATTGATTCACAAGTTAAAGGCTTTAAAGATCGTTTGCGCGAAGCTTTAAAGAAATCTAAATCATGACAGCTAGGCTAAAAAATATATATCAAAAACTAAAGAGTGCGTATCATTATTGTTTAGCCTGGCTGGGCAATGTTATTTATGGCTCGCCATCTAAAGATATTTTCGTCATCGGTGTTACTGGCACCAAGGGTAAATCTACAACCCTTGAATTGATCAATGCTATTTTGGAAATGGCTGACAAAAAAACAGCTTTAGTTTCTTCGCTACGTTTTAAAATAGCCAATAAGACTATCAAAAATACTACTGGCATGACCATGCCGGGGAGATTTTTTATTCAGAAGAAATTGCGCAAGGCGGTTAAGGCCGGATGCCAGTATTTTTTAATCGAGGTTACTTCTCAGGGAATATTGCAGCATCGCCATGAGTTCATTGATTTCGATGCGGCGATTTATACCAATGTGCGCCCCGAGCATGTTGAGGCACATGGTTCGTTTGATAATTATCGAGGTGCCAAAGTCAGCTTTTTCAAATATGCCGCGGATAAATCTAGAAAAAGAGATAAATCATTTTTTATCAATGACGAAGATGATTCTAAGGGCCACTTTGTGAATGCCGTAGGCGATAACAAGGTAATCTATTTTAGTCGTGATAATTTTATCGATAAGAATTTAAACAAAGGCAAAATCTCTATTGGTGATTGGTTATCCAACAATTTCAATTTAGAGAATGCCGCCGCGGCTACGGCGTTGGCTGAATCGCAGGGGATAGATTGGGATACAATTCATAGAGCCCTACAAGCTTTCAGCGGCATACCTGGTCGCTTGGAATATGCCCAGCGTAAACCATTCGCAGTGGTTATTGATTATGCACACACGCCGGATTCATTGACCAAGGTCTATCAGGCTTTGATTAGGGGTGGCGCCAAGGTGTCAGCTCGAAACTCTAGGGGATCGTCTAGGACAAAAACAAAAACGAAGACCAGCGTGTCGACTTCAAAATTGATTTGTGTTTTGGGTGCGGCTGGTGGGGGGAGAGACAAATGGAAGCGGCCAGTCATGGGCCAGATTGCAGCGCAGTATTGTCGTAATATTATTTTGACCAATGAAGATCCTTATGACGAAAAACCAGAGAAAATTCTAGAAGATATTAAAAACGGTATTTTGCAGACTAAATTTCCGGTTTCTAATATCGCTGAAATATTAGATCGGCGGGCCGCTATCGCTAAGGCCATATCGTTGGCAAAACGAGGAGATACGGTGATTATCACCGGCAAGGGCAGTGAGGATTGGCTGCGCGTTGCTCAGGGAAATAAAATTCCTTGGAGCGAGCGCAAGGCGGTTGAGAAGGTATTGAAGGAATAATTAGCTAAAGTCGTCTTGACGTCGCATTGCTCAAGCAGCATACTTTTATATAGAAAATTGATAATCAGAAAGGAGACCATATCATGTCTAGCCACTTGATCCGAGTTAACTATGGTCGCACAGTGGAAGACGCCATCAAGGCCGGGGAATATGGATTGGTTAGCCCAGATATTCATCGCAGAAATTTCCCTAATGCTTCTGTAGTTAATTTTACGACCAACATCAAGATTTTCGGCTTTGACCGCAAAATATCCACTGATGATGTGAGACGGCACTTTGCTAGCAATAAATTGCTGCCGGGTGTCATGCCAGAATTGCTCGCTTTGGGCGAAGCTCATCCGGAAGTTTTTTCTGAAACACCAGTGATTGCTCTGGGGTCTGTCTGGATCGACAAGAATGAAAATAATCGGGTCATGATGTTGCATATGAATAGTCATTTACGTTGCCTAACATTGGCTTGGGAAGGTATGTGGGATATTAATTGTCGGTTTATTGCTGTCGGTCTCGACACGCCACCGGTCACTAGAAGTTAATTAATTTAATAGCGCTCTAATGTAAGAGCGCTTTTTATATACTCAATTTAAGATAGTTGTGGCACATAAACTCACCACGCACTTTCACGAAGTTAAGGTGCGGGATTGCCAATTTTAAAAAACGGTGTTATAATGCTGAAGAAAATCTGTTATACTAATAATATGAAATTCAATCGTTTTACAATCAAAGCCCAAGAGGCGCTACAGATGGCTCAAGAATTGGCTGCCAAGAGAAATCATGGCGAGTTTCGAGCTCTGCATTTATTGTCGGCTCTAATTGAAGATAGCCAATCTTTGATCCAGCCAATGTTGATGAAATCAGGCATCAACTTGGATGATTTGAATAATGACATCGAGGCCGAACTAAATAAGTTGCCGAAAATTTTTGGCACTTCTAATGTTGGTCAGCTTTATCTATCGCAAGAACTGATGTTGATTTTAGATAAGGCCGGTAAAATCGCTTTGTCGCAAAAAGATGAATATATCTCTTGCGAACATCTTTTATTGGCAATTTTGGATGTGCCTTCGGGTGCGCAAAAAGTTTTGCATAAGTTTAATGTTAAGCGCGATATGGTTTTTCGTGTTTTAGCTCAATTACGTGGCTCAACTCGAGTTACCGATGAAACGCCAGAAAGCAAATTCCAAGTTTTAGATAAATATGCGATTAATTTAACTGATCAGGCTCGTGAGGGTAAGTTGGATCCAGTTATTGGCCGTGAAGAAGAATTGCGTCGTGTGATTCAGGTTTTGTCGCGCCGTACCAAAAACAACCCAGTTTTGATTGGTGAGCCGGGAGTTGGTAAAACGGCTATTGTCGAGGGCTTGGCTCAAAAAATAGTTGCTGGCGATGTGCCGGAGACTTTGAAGGATAAAGAAATCATCATGTTAGATTTAGGTTCATTGATTGCCGGTACTAAATTTCGTGGTGAATTTGAGGATAGGTTAAAAGCGTTTATAAAAGAAATAAACAACGCCGCTGGCCGACTATTATTATTTATAGATGAGATTCATATGATTGTTGGTGCAGGTGCGGCTGAAGGCGCGGTGGATGCCTCTAATTTGCTTAAGCCTCCACTGGCTCGTGGTGAGTTGCATGCCATCGGCGCTACTACCATCAGAGAATATCAGCGCCACATTGAAAAAGATCCAGCCCTAGAGAGGCGCTTCCAGCCGATTGTAGTCGAAGAGCCAAATTTGGAAGATTCGATTTCTATTTTGCGTGGTCTAAAAGAAAAATATGAGATTCACCATGGTTTGCGCATTAGCGATGAGGCTTTAGTTGAGGCGGTTAATCTATCGGCTCGCTATATTGCCGATCGATTTTTACCTGACAAAGCCATTGATTTAGTCGATGAGGCGGCGGCTTCGCGTAAGTTGGATAGCGAAAGCTTGCCTCAGGAAATTGATAAAGTTAGACGAGACATCACTCGTCTAGAAATAGAGAAGTCGGCACTTACTAAAGAAAGCAGCACCAAAAGCAAGGATCGTCTGAAAGAGCTAGAAAAAGAACTTAAGGGCTTTAGTGATCGCAATGATGAATTATCGGCGGTTTGGCATGCTGAAAAAATTGCTTTTGATAATTTACACAACTTACGCAAGCGCATTGATGATCTGCGTCGTCAGGCTGAACTTTCAGAGCGCGATGGTGATTTAGAAAAAGTATCACAAATTATTTACGGCGAATTGCCGCAGGCAGAAAAAGAATACAAAGCTTTTGAGAAAAAATATGTAGCCGAGAGACGTAAGGCTCAGGGCGATGCTATGAGCGGAGAGTTCATTAAGGAAATGGTTGATGCCGAAGATATTGCTACAGTCGTATCTAAGTGGACTGGCATTCAAGTGACCAGAATCTTGGAGGGTGAAAGTGAAAAACTATCTCGCATTGAGCAAGAGTTAGGCCAGCGCGTCGTGGGTCAAAAAGAAGCCATTGAAGCGGTGGCTAATGCTTTGCGACGAGCTCGTGCAGGTTTAGCGGATGAGGACAAGCCATTGGGATCGTTTATGTTTTTGGGGCCTACTGGCGTTGGTAAAACAGAGCTAGCCAGGACTTTGGCTGAATTTATGTTCAATGATGATAAGGCGTTGGTGCGCATTGATATGTCTGAATATATGGAACGCCATGCAGTATCTCGTCTGATAGGTTCACCGCCAGGTTACGTTGGTTTTGATGATGGTGGTCAGTTGACCGAAATAGTTAGGCACCGGCCCTATAGCTTGATTCTGTTCGATGAAATCGAAAAAGCTCATCCGGAGGTGTTTAATATACTCTTGCAATTATTGGATGATGGCCGTTTGACTGATGGCAAGGGTAAAGCGGTTAATTTCAAAAATAGCATTATCATCATGACTTCAAATATTGGTAGTCAATATTTCAAAGAAATGTCTAATATTGGATTTGCTAGCTTGGCTGATGGCGATGGTAATGAATTTAAGGCCAGAGAGACCACTTTCAAGGAAAAAGTTTTGGAAGAAATAAAACAAAGCTTCAAACCAGAGTTTTTGAATCGCATAGACGAGACTATTATATTCAACGCCCTTAGCCCCAAAGAGATTGAGGCGATTGTTGATATTCAATTAGATAAAGTTAAAGACAAGCTGGCGGAGCGAGGCATTAAGTTAGCCATTGATAAGGCGGCTAAGAAATACATCGTTGATAATGGCTTTGATCCAGAATACGGCGCCCGTCCCATTAAGCGCCTGATACAGAAAGTGATTTTGGATAAATTGGCCGACAGGATTATCAAAGGCCAACTTCAAGAGGGTAGTAAGGTAAAAATTTCTTTTAAAGAATCGGCTCTTAGTATAAACTGATAGGAATGTCTTTATCATTGGTGGTCAGAGCTCTGATTTTTGGCGGCCTGTTATTATTAGCTAAATCAAGCGGTTTCGGTTTTTGGTTAACGGCTTTATTCTTATTGGCATCTCTATTTTTATACGCTCAGCCGATTTTCAATACTTTCCCATTGCTGACTTCGTTTCTAGTCACGATCTATCTGTCTTTATCCCTCGTAAGAATCGCTAACGTGTGGTGGGTATATTTAGCCGCGCTAATCGTTGCTTTAATGTTCTATGTGTTATTGCGACTGAAGCACCTGGCTTTTATTGACCGGCAAAAATGGCATTATTTTTTGCAGCTAATCTTATTTTATCTACTATATATAGTAGCTTTCATATCCTATACGCCCGATAGCGGGATAATCTGGCCGCTTTGGGTATTTATAGTTGCTTTTCTATTATTAAGGGAGTTGTTTAGGGTCCAGATCAAGGAGGGGCGGCATAGACTATTGTTCTGTTGGTTAGTGGCCTTTATTATTAGCCAATTTATTTGGGTAGCTGGTTTATTACCGATCGGATTCATTAGTCTGGCCAATTTCCTAACCTTAACCACCTTTCTATTAATAGAGTTGACTATAGGGCATTGGCAAGGAATTGTGGATAAACCATGGTTATTGCGACGCTTGTTAATATTCGGATCACTAGCAGCAATTATATTTTTGACCTCAAGGTGGAGTATCTAGATAGCGCCGTGGAGCTATTAATAAAAAAAGACCGCCCCTTTAATGTGGGCGGTCTTTGAATATGTTGGGATCAAAGCCATTGCCGCAAACTGTTTCCAAAATGGCTGTAAAGACCATATAAGGATCTAAGTTGGCAGCTGGTCGTCGATCTTCCAAATAGCCAAAGCCATCTCTGGCAGTAAAAATCGGGATACGAATAGAAGCTCCGCGATCGCTGACGCCATAACGAAATTGTTTTATGCTACAAGTTTCGTGTTTGCCAGTCAGTCGTTTGTCGTTATTTTCTCCGTATACAGAGATATGTTCAGCATGAAGCTTGCCCAGCTTTTCGCAGGCTTCTTTAATAACATCTATACCGCCAGACTCTCTCATGGTCTTGGTGCTGAAATTGACGTGGCCACCGGCTCCATTCCAATCTCCTTCGATTGGCTTTGGGTGAAGGCTGGCAACAATGCTCCGATTTTCTCCTAGGCGGTATAGCAACCATCTGGCTAGCCAAAGTTGATCGGCAGTTTCAATTGCGCCTTTTGGACCTATCTGAAATTCCCATTGGGCTGGCATGACTTCAGCGTTGATGCCACATAAATCTAAGTCAGCAGCTAAGCATGCTCGCAGATGTTCTTCGACTAAGGCTCGTCCAAATACTTTGTCGGCACCGACGCCGCAGTAGTATGGACCCTGCGGAGCAGGGAAGCCATCCATCGGCCAGCCTAGGGGTCGGTTAGTGTGTCGATCGAACAGAGTATATTCTTGCTCAACGCCGAAAATAGCTTCTTGATCAGTATGTTTTTCTGCGGAACCAGACAGTATAGATCTAGTATTGCTGTCATGTGGTTCGCCTGATTCATTTAAAACTTCACACAACACTAGAATATGTGGTGTGCCTCGGATTGGATCATTACGAAAACAAATCGGTTTTAAAAAGCAGTCGCTATCATGTCCATCTGCCTGTTTGGTGCTAGAGCCATCGAAGCTCCATTCCGGGAGCGATTCTAGGCGTCCTTTAAAGCCCTCTAGTAATTTAGTCTTGGAACGAAGGCCTTGTGGCTGATAGCCGTCTAACCAAATATATTCAGCCAATACCTTTCTAGCGCTGCTCATTTATATTTTCCTCCGAAAATGTGGTTGGCAAGGATCTGCTGTTATCTTAGCTAAGTAGCTTAGAAAATCAAGAGGCGAATAAAAATGTAACGTAGCGGGGTTGACTTACCGACTAGTATTTTTATAGACTTATCAACAATGCTTACGAATCAAAATTCTTTCGTTGTACAAAAGTCGCAGCAAATAAGTTTGGCGTTGATCAAGCTATCAGTGCAGACCCATCGTAAGGAGTTCCGCCAGAGGTTGGAAAGGTTAGCTTTTGATTTAGTGGAGACTATTAATAACAACGACGCAGAATCAGCCGTTGCCGTTTTGTCCGCAACTACTGGCATGATTGGTTTTGGTAAGACTATTTATGAAATAGAGCCTATTAATGCCAAGGTTATGATTGAGCAAATAGACAATCTTTTAGGAGAGTTTAAAAATTCAGCAGTTTTCGCCGAAGTTGATAGTGATTTAAGTGATATATTCTCAATAAAGGACGGCGCTAAAGATAACGATCAGGACGATAGCGTCAGCACTGATTATTCAAATTCTAAGATAAACGGCAATGGTCATACAAACGGCAATGGAAACGGCATTAGTGCCACTATTCGGCAATCGGCAATCATTGATGTTATCCGGCAATCCGGCAATATGGCCATGAGGGACCTAGTCGTAGCCTTTCCCGAGGTTAGTGAAAGGACGTTAAGGTATGATTTACAGAAATTATGTGATCAAAATGAGATAGAAAGAGTGGGAAATGGTGGTCCGGCTAGCTACTACACCATACGCAAAGCCATCTCAGTCTAAGAGACGCTATGACCTTGGCTTCGTTCTAAAAGGTTTTGACCACCGCCGACGTTATTGATAGTATGGTCCTTCAGCCCAGCTTGTGTGAATGTGTAGTAATAAAATGATTGCCGATTCGTTATAATATGCAGTAGGGTTATCCACAAATATTTTGTCGAAATCCTGCCAATTCGTTTATAATTTAATATAGAATATCTCGGTTCGGAGTGAGGCTGAACTTAGATTAACCACAAATGATGCTGATGGCTAAAACCTTCAGCGTTGCGCTAGCTTTCGGCGTTGTTTGTGGTTAATCTAGTCAAATAACTCGCTCTAAACAGCGAGTTTTTTCTTAGAAACCGAAGTTATTATTTTAAGTAGTCCGTCATCTACCTGCTGCCCATTTTCTAACCTCCTCACGGTTAAGGAAGTGCCTCGCTCTGCGAGGTTGCTAGGCGGCTAGGGGGTCGCCTCAGTTGGGCGGAAGTTAGACGGTGGGTCGATCTTAAGGTCAATAGCTTTTTCCAGAATAAATAGTTAAAAATATTAAGTCGAAAAAATAAATTAAAAAATGAGTACTAAATTAACACAGAAATTAACTTCAGTTGTGCTTTCAGCTACAACTGTTGTTTGGTTATCTGGCGCGGCAGCGTTTTTGCCGGTAGCCCACGGGCAATCGGTTGCTGATTTGCAAGCGCAAATCAATACGTTGTTAGCTCAGATTACTGCGTTGCAAGCTCAATTATTAGTTACGACTAGTGTTCCCAGTGTTGCTGTGTCTTGTTCCTTTAGCCGCGACCTCACCGTTGGCTCACAGGGAGAAGATGTTAAATGTTTGCAACAATACTTAAATGGCGCTGGTTATCCAGTTGCTTCAAGCGGTTTTGGCTCGGCTGGTAGTGAAACCACTTATTTTGGTTCATTAACCCGCGCAGCCGCGGCTGCTTGGCAAGCTGGTAACAATGTTGCTCCAGCTTTTGGATATTTTGGTCCGATTTCTCGAGCCAAATTCTCTTCATTGGCTGCTTCAACTCCAGCCCCAACTTCAGTCCCACCAGGGACAACTCCAACTCCAGTTCCAGCTGGTAGTGGCTTGACTGTCGCTTTGTCTTCTAGTCAGCCAGCCGAAGGCTTGTTTGGCGAGAGCTTTGCCAGCAGACCATTTACTAAATTGACTCTTACCGCTTCGTCTGATGGCGACGTCGTTGTGAATGCTTTGAAGGTTCAAAGAACTGGAAATTCTCAAGACGCTGTATTTAGCGGCGTAGTAGCATTAGACGATAATGGTGTCCGATTGGGTTCGGCCAAAACGTTCGGATCCGATCACACTTTGCGTTTGACTGATAGCTTTACTGTTAAAGCCGGTCAGACTAGAACAATCACCTTAGCTGGCGATTCTGACTCAAGTCAGGATGCTTATGCCGGCCAGTTGGTTAGCTTGAGCTTGATTGGTGTCGAGACTAGCGCTAATGTTAACGCTAGTTATCCATTAACTGGTTCTCAAATGACCGTTAACAGCACCTTAGCTGTCGGCACGTTAACTTTAGCTAGAGGATCGTTTGATCCGGGCAGTGGCCAAAGTAAAGAAATTGGCACACTCGGTTATACTTTCTCTGGTTTGAGATTGACAGCTGGTAGCAATGAGGATGTTTTGGTTAGATCAATACGTTGGAATCAATCCGGTTCAGCTGGTTCCGGTGATTTGGACAATGTGAAAGTAGTATTTGATGGTGTTACCTACGATACTACTACCAGCTCTGATGGTAAGTATTATACTGCTGCTTTTGGTAGTGGTATTACTATCAACAAGGGCTTTAACAAAGAAATGTATATCAAGGGCGATATCGTAGATGGTTCTAATAGAACTGTTGACTTTGATCTTTATCGCTTCGCTGATTTACAAGTAGAAGGATTAACCTATGGCTTTGGTGTTTTGCCGACTGCCGCTACTACTAGCGCGGATAACGACGATGATGGTGAATTCCAAGATGCCCAACCAGTCTTTGATGCTTTCCAAGCAACCATTGGTACTGGTAGTATCCAGGTTACGACTTCTAACGCTGTTCCGGCTCAAAATATAGCCATTAATTTGGGTGATCAACCATTAGGTGCCTTCGATGTTATCGTCAAGGGTGAGCCTATCACGGTTGCCCAAATGGTCTTCAGATTAAGTCGTTGGGAAGGAACCAGTGCTAGCGCCAGTACGCAAGATATAACTAACGTTACTTTGAGCGATAATAATGGCGTCATTGTTGCTGGCCCAGTTGATATTGTATCTAGCGGCCCGACAGTAACTTTTAGCGATACAATCACTTTTCCGGTGGGTACCAATACTTATACTTTGAAGGGTAAGATCGGCACCGATTTTGCTGATGATAATACGGTCGCCGCTTCGACGACTCCTAACTCTGATTGGACTACCGTTCAAGGCACAGTTAGTAATGTTACCTTGACTCCGAGTCCAAGCTCCGATGTTACTGCCAATACTATGACAGTTAAGGCTGGTGCTTTGAGAGTTTCAAACTTGGCTTCGCCTGTCGCGCAGACCATTGTTGGTGGCGTGAATGCGTTTACCTTTGCTAATTTCTCATTTGACACCACATCTTCGGGAGAGGATCTTAGAGTCAATTCGATACAATCTGAGTTGAACATTGGACAAGTTAATTCCGCTGATGATCTAACTAATTGTCAGATTTGGGATGGCAATACTGCTCTTAATACAGGGTCTAACACTCAGAATCCTGGCAATAGCCATGCTAGCGGCACCGATCTTACTTTCACGTTTGATCAGAGCTTGATATTACCCAAAGGAGTCAACAAGACTTTGTCTTTGAAGTGTAATATCGCGGCTACTACTACCGCTAATACTGGCGAGGCCTATGTCTTTACTTGGGCTATCCCCGGTGATAATGATGATGTTGTGCCAACAGGTTCGGTTTCGGGTCAAACCATTACCGAAACTTACGTAGCTACTAGCAGCAGTCCGAATATTACCGTATCCAATGCAGGTAGTTTGTCAGTGGCTTTAGATTCTGGCAGTCCGGCGATTTCTTTGGCTAGTGCCAACACCGCCGATAATGTTTTGTCTAAGTTCAGGTTTACAGCTACCAATGAAGCCGTTAACGTTGCCCAAATTGGTTTGCAGTTGACTGGTACTGCCTCTAACACTCCACAAGATTTGACTAAAGTTACTTTGTGGGATGGCAGTGATAAAGTTGGTGAAGCTATCTTTACTAATGACAATGCTACTGCTACTGTTTCTGGTTTCGTAGTGCCTAAAGATGGCGACAAAATCTTGACCATTAAAGGTGATATTTCCCCTATTGGCACATCTCAATTGGGGCGCCCAGGTCACTTGGTTATTGTTGACTATGATGGTGCGGCTAGTGATTCATCTGGTAATGCCACTCGTGGCTCCGGCCAATCTTCGGGTAGCACTATTTACGCGACTCCGGTTACCGATCTAACAACCGGATCCAATGGTGTTAGAATCTACAAGTCCGTTCCAGCGGTAGCTAAAGTAGCTATCCCGAGCTCAACTTTGATCAATGGTTCTGATAGAACTTTGTATAGGTTCTCGGTGACAGCTCCTTCTACCGGTGGCATTGGTTTGTACAAGTTTACCTTTGGCGTGGCTACTACTACTGATGGCGTGACTACTTTTGTGGTCAACGACTTTAGGGTATATGGCTACAGCGATTCTAGCTTCTCACAATCGGCTTACGACAATAATGGTAGATTGAACAGCGCGACTGAAGCATTCACCAATCGCACTTTCGATAGTGCAATTGAGGTGTTCTTCGATCCAGTAGGTCAAGCCGGTACTAATGAAGCAATTCAAGTACCAGCTGGCTCGACTCGTTATTTTGAGTTGTTGGGCACTATCGCCAACTCAAGCGCGACGTCATCTACGATTACCGTTAACTTGAGAGGTGATGATAGCCATCTAGCTGCTTCTAGCAGCGTGAGTGACGTTTACGCTGATACCTGGGTTGGTACTGGCGCTGGCCTTTATGCCTTTGCTACATCGGCTGCTAACGTGAATAACGGTTTGTATGGTGGTTATGATGCTGGAGCGGCCAATGGCATTCAAAATGACTTTATTTGGTCTGGTAACTCAACCACGACTTCAGGTGTAGGTCATTATGATTGGGTTAACGGCTTTTCGGTGAGTGGCTTGCCATCCACTAATCTGTCGTCAAATACCCTGACTCCATAATTCGGCTAGATTCCTATACGTCTACTGACGGAAGGACTTGAGATCTATTCGGATAAAGCTACCCCCTTACGGGGGTAGCTTTTTGTTAGAGAAGAATCTCGAAAAGGATGATCTTATTAGGCAAAGGGGGTTGATTTGCATTCCGATCTTCGCTAGAATATATTCATGAAAAAAATATTATCATGGACATTTGTAGGGGTATTATTAGTTGGGGTTTATATATTAGTTACTCCTAGTTGGGATTATGATTTTCCTAGATATCGTGGCGAATCCATTACTAAAATAGGTGATGATCCATTCATCCAACAAGTACCGCAGGACTATGCAGAGAGATATCAACAGGAATTGTCAGAATACAAAGAGTCTTTGGCTAACGATCCCAGCGATATTGAAGGCTGGTTGCGCGTTGGTGTTATAAAACATTTTTTTAACAATCATGATGGTGCCAAAGATGTTTGGGAGTATGCTAAATTAGTTAACCCCAAGCATTCTACCGCTTATTATAATTTGGGCGGTCTTTATGCCTGGTATCTTAACGACTTGGAAGCGGCTGAAGAAAACTATCTTGAAGCTTTGGAGATAGATCCTACTTTGCCATACATCTATCTTGGGTTAGCAGAATTTTATAGCGTTTTCTACACGGATAAAAATGACCAAATTGAGGAGGTTATTTCGCGTGGTTTGAAGATTCTTCCTGATGATGAGAGCTTGTTGAAAGCCCTAGAAGATTATCGTTAAGTCTTTTTAATCAAATAGATATTTTCAGTAGCTTTTGTCATATTAGCTATGTTTAGCCAAGTTTTTATACCTTGTTTGGCATTAATTGCTAGTTTTTCACGCTCATTTTTATTGGTGATAAGGTGCTCTATAGCTCTGGCTAATTCGGTCGGTTCCTTGGGCATGACTATCAATCCGCGATGTTGGTTGGTTTTATGATTTTCTACTACTTCGGGCATGCCGCCGATGCGAGTGGTTATAATCGGTAAGCCGGCCGCCATAGCCTCCAAAAGCGTAAAAGGCAGACCTTCTTTGATAGACGACAAGACAAATGTATCATAGGCCTTAAGATAAGGAGCAGCGGGGAAGAGGTTGCTTACGATAAAAAATCGGTTAAGCAGTCCGAGTTTAATTATTAATGACTGAAGACTTTTCTTTTCTTGCCCATCGCCGACTATGAAAAACTTAATATCGGGGTTATTTATGAGGGCCGCCGCTTTTACGAAGGTTTCGTAGTTTTTTTCTTTTACCAGACGGCCGATTGAGCCGATCCAGGTTTGGTCAGTGAGCAGCGGATATCTGGTATTGGGTAGTAATTTTAGTAGAGCTTTGCGGGCGGCGGTTTTATCCAGGAAATGTAGACGCTTTGTGTCCAGTCCATTATGAATAGTTGTCAATTTTTCGGGTTGGCTGATTTTATATTTTAGTGCCAGCTTGTGGTCATATTGGGAAACATTGATTATATGGTCTTGGAAATGAGCGGCTAATCTATGCGTCCAAATATAAAATTGGCGTAACAATGGGTTGATGGCGTTGGTTGGATTGAAGACCCAGCCATGAGCGGTGAATATTACCTTGGGCGTTGGGCGTTGGGTTTTAGGTTTCAGAACTTTATACAGGGTGGCGGCGAAAGCGCCAATGATGCCGGCTTTGGAGCTGTTGAGGTGGATGATATCCGGCTGGTGTTTATTAAAGATTCGCCATAGTTCTATGGTGGCTAGGACGTCATTAGCAAATAATAGATAGGGCCTAAAGGAATTTGAAAGCCAGCGGGATGTTAAATGGTGCGATAATGATGTTCCGGCTTTTCCGGTTAATATTAGGGCTTCAAATTTATGGCTGTCTAGATTGCTAATGAGGTCGTTAATATATTTTTGGGCGCCACCTATATCTCCTTTGGTGACAACATAAAGAATTTTTAATTTTGACTGGGTCATAGGTTTTATAATACGATCTATATATGAAGGATAGAGATTTAAGTAGTTTAATCAAGAAAGAGATGAAGAGGCAAGAGATGACGATTAATCTTATTGCTTCGGAAAATTATGTTTCTCCCGAAGTTTTAGAAGTTGTCGGTTCGCCATTGATGAATAAGTATTCCGAGGGTTATCCTGGTAGGCGCTATTATCCCGGCAATGAATTTTATGATAATATCGAGGTCTTGGCTCAAAAGCGGGCTCTAGAGGTTTTCGGTTTGAAACCTGATGACTGGAGCGTGAATGTTCAGTCGTATTCTGGCTCACCGGCGAATTTAGCTATCCAGCTAGCGCTAATGAACTGGGGAGACGTGTTGATGGGTATGCAGCTTCCGTCTGGCGGCCATTTAACCCATGGCCATAAAGCTAGTTTTTCCGGTAAGGCTTATAAGGCCGTGCAGTATGGCACAGATGCCAAAACCGGCTTGATTGATTTTAAAAAAGTTAAGGCACTAGCTAAAAAGTATAACCCCAAAGTAATTATTTCGGGTTTCACGGCCTATCCGCGCAAAATTGATTTCAAAAAATTTGGCGATATTGCCAAATCAGTTGGCGCCTATCATGTGGCTGATATTTCTCATGTTGCCGGTCTGATTCTCGCCGGTTTACATCCCAGTCCCTTTTCTAACGCTGACGTGGTTATGACTACGACCCATAAGACTTTACGAGGTCCAAGAGGGGCGGTTATTTTTGTAAATCGTAAATCGAAAATCGCGAAGCGTAATAAGATTGATTTACCTAAGGCGATTGATAAGGCTGTTTTCCCAGGGGTCCAGGGCGGTCCGCACAACAACATCACTGCTGCTAAGGCCCTTTCGTTTTCAGAGGCAAGTCGCCCTTCTTTTAAGAAATATCAACGACAAATAATTGCCAATGCTAAATTTTTAGCTAGCGAGCTCATAAAGCTTGGATTTAATCTAGCCACTAACGGAACCGATAATCATTTAATGTTAATAGATTTAAAAAGCTGCAATATGGATGGCGCTATTGCAGAAAGATTATTAGAGAAGAACGATATTACCGCTAATCGCAATGCCATATTTGGCGATAAGTCTCCGCTAAAGCCGTCTGGTCTTAGGATAGGAACGCCAGCAGTTACTAGTAGAGGCATGAAGAAGTTGCAAATGAAGCAAATAGCTTCGTTAATATATCGTTGCTTGATAGGCCGAGAGGACATAAAGACGGAAGTGGCGGTGCTTTGCAAAAGGTTTCCATTACCTTATTAATATCGCCAATGTTTATTGTAGACGGGAAAAAAATTTCTCAAGAAATTATAGATTCACTATTTGTATTGCCCAAGCCGCAAAATAGTTTGGCGGCTGTTTTAGTTGGTGATGATCCTGCCTCATTGAGTTTCTTAAAGCAGAAACAAAAAATTGCCGAGAAATTGAAAATAGATTTTCGGTTAAATACACTCCCCGATTCATTAACGGAAAACGAACTTAAAGAAAAAATCAGTGAATTGAGCTCAGATAAATCTATTGGTGGCATTATCATACAGCTACCATTACCGTCGAAATATGATCGGGGCAAGGTTTTAGAATCGTTGTCCTTAGAAAAAGACGTGGATGGCTTAAGTGGTGGTATTTTGCCGCCAGCGGTAGCTACTGTGGAAACTGTATTGGACAACGCCAATTTTGACTTAAAAGATAGGACCGTGGCGGTAGTTGGTAGGGGGTTTTTAGTTGGTAGCCCGATAAGTAATTGGCTAAAAGATAAATGTGACAAGCTGATTGTTCTAGACAGCCGAAGCGATATCAACCAGATCAAAGAAGCAGATTTAGTTATCAGCGGAGTAGGCAAGGCCGGCCTTATCAAGCCAGCAATGCTCAAGCTAGGAGCTGGAATCATAGATTTTGGCTATGACATCAAAGATGGAAGGATCTCTGGGGACTTTGACACCGATCGATTAGCCGATCTACCCACGGATCAATACCCAGCTTTCTATACTCCCACCCCTGGAGGTACTGGCCCTATTCTAGTGGCCGAACTGTTTAGGAATTTTTATCGGCTGCAAGGACTGATTAAAGCCAGGGTGGCTATTTTTAGCTTGGCTTATTTGCCGTTTGTTGGTGGTGCTGAATTAGCGGTTAAAGAAATTACTGATAGATTGCCGCAATATAATTTTACTTGTTTGACTCATAAATTTGAGTCGCAGTGGTCGGCAGAAGAAGCGATCGGCAATGTCAGGGTTATGCGTACCGGTCGTGGCCGAGGTTTTTGGTCCAAGATCTGCTATATCTTTCGAGTTTGGCGTCAAGCAGAGAAACTGCACAGGAAGCGACCTTTCCAGCTCATCTGGGCTGTCATGGCCGCTTACGGTGGCTTAGCGGCCTTATTATTTAAACTAAGACATCCGAGTGTGCCGATGCTATTAACTTTGCAGGAGGGTGATTCTGAAAAACATATTCTAATGCGAGTTGGTATATTTTATCCTTTTTGGAAATTGATTTTCAAAAAAGCCAACTATGTTCAAGTTATCAGTAATTATCTTGCTGATTTTGCCCAGCGACACGGGGCTAAATGTTCGGTAGAAGTAGTGCCTAATGGAGTAGATTTAGAAAAATTTAGAATGGGCGCTCGACATGATGCTTCGAACACCAAAGTTATCATCACGACGTCGAGATTAGTGTATAAAAACGGAGTAGATATATTAATTCAGTCACTCAATGAGCTAGAAAAATTAGAAATTACTGATTATCGATTAAAAATATTAGGGAGCGGCCCTGATGAGAAAAAAATGAAAGATTTAGCCCAAGAGTTGGGCGTTGCTGACAAAGTAGAATTTTTGGGCCACATTGCGCCAGACGAAATCCCTAAATATTTACAGCAAGCCGATATATTCGTGCGACCATCGCGCTCAGAAGGCCTTGGCAGCTCATTTCTTGAGGCTATGGCCGCTGAACTACCAATTATCGGTACTGATGTTGGTGGTATAAAAGACTTTTTAGTCGATCAAGAGACTGGCCTAGTATGCAAAGTTGATGACCCAAGTGATTTAGCTAATAAATTGAAGTTGTTGTTTGATAATCAGCCACTAAGAGATAAGGTAGCCCAAAACGGTAAAAATCTAGTTATAACTAAATATAGCTGGGATATCATTACTGTGGATATGAAGAATATATTAAACAAATTAGTTGCCTGATATGAAAGTCGCTGTTATCGGTGCCGGTATTTTTGGCATAACTGTAGCCACCCGCTTGGCCAAAGAAGGCCACGAAATAGATCTATGGGAAAAGCAAGGCGATATTTTGACTGCGGCTTCTGGCATAAATCAATTCCGTCTTCATCGTGGCTATCACTATCCTCGATGTGATAGTACGACTAGGTCGTCTTTAGAGACAGAAAAATTATTTAAACAAGAATATCCGGAGGCGATCATTAGTGATGGTGACCACTACTATTGCATTGCCAAAGAGCGCAGTCTAATTTCCGGGGAAACTTATGTTAATTTTTGTAAAAGCTTTAATTTAGAGTTTGCTCATCATAATTTGGACATAATAAATCCAGATTCAGTAGATGTCTGCTTGAATGTTAAAGAAGATTTGATAGATGCGGATAAATTAAAAGAATTGTGTTTCGCTAAGATAAGGGAGTCGGGGGTGAATTTATTATTGGGTATGGAGGCGACTAAAAAAGGTTTGGAAGATTATGACTTTGTTGTGATTTGCGCCTATGCCGCCACCAATAAACTCTTGGAAGATCGCCCAGGTTTACAGCGAGACTATCAATTTGAACTTTGTGAAAAGCCGGTATTGAGATTGCCGCCGATTTTCAATAACAAGAGCGTAGTGATTATGGACGGCCCTTTTACCTGCATTGATCCCTATGGCAAGACTGGTTTATTTGTTATGGGTAATGTGGTTCATGCCATACATCAGACTAATGTTGGCAAATATCCGATTGTCGAAGACAAATTCAAGCCGCTTTTAAATAATGGTGTTATAAAAAATCCATCGATAACCAATATAAAATTATTTATTGAGGCGGCGTCATATTTTATGCCAGAGATAGTTAAAGCCGAGCATGTTGGCTCGATGTTTACTTTCAGGACTGTTTTGCCAAATCAAGACAAGACTGATTCGCGTCCAACCTTGGTAGATATGATCGATGACCGAATTATCACTGTGTTTTCTGGTAAGATTAGTAATTGCATAGGGGCGGCTGAGAAAGTTTCTAGAATCATAAATTCCTGACCATGAAAATTATTTTAGCAGCTGGTGTATTTTACCCTGATGTGGGTGGGCCAGCTATACATGTTCGCAAAATTGCTGAAGCTTTTACCAAAAATGGTTGGAGCGTAAAAGTCATAACCTATGGACATAATAAGGATGAGGATAATTTTCCCTTCGTTGTTAGTAGGGTTTCTAGGAGTTATCCTGGGTTTTTGCGCTGGCTGATATATTTTATTAAGATGTTTTTTAGTTCGTTTAATGCTGGAGCCATCTATGCTTTCGACCCCACCGCTGCTGGCTTACCAGCGGCTTTAGCGGCCAAGATTTTAAGAAAAAAATTTATTATTAGATTGGGTGGCGATCCTATTTGGGAGCGTGTGGTAGAGCGTGGTGAGCGATTCTTATCTTTGGAGGACTATTATGAACAAAAGCTTCATCTACAAGATAAGCCTAGGTTGTTCAAGTTGATAAGGTGGGTCATGAAATCGGCCGATAGAGTTGTTGTCTATTCACAATTTTTTAAAGATTTTTGTGTAAAATATTTAGGAGTGGAGCCGAATAGGATAGAGATAATAGCCAATCCCGTTACTAGGCGAGAAGACGCTTCAATGCCCAAGGAAATAGCCATATTGTTTGCTGGCCGATTCGTGAAATACAAAAATCTGGAAATGCTGGTAGAGGTATTTGCTAAATTGAGATCAAAATTCCAGTATGGCAAGTTAATTTTGATAGGCCATGGGCCAGAAGAAGACGTGCTTCGGGATTTGGTTGAGAATATCGGGGCCAGCGATTATATCGAGATATTACCATCGCTTCCCCAAGAAGCATTATTTAATCAGATTCGTTCTGCTGCAGTTTGCATAGGCCCGGCTCTTAGCGAATTTAACCCTAATTTTATATTAGAGTGCTTATCGTTTGGCAAGCCGACTATTTTGAGCAAAGGGAACGGCTTAACTGTGCAGTTGCCGGAAGACTGGCTGTTCGATCCTAAGAGCGCTAGTGATTTGGAAAACAAGTTGTCACAGTTTTTTGATAAGAATTTCTATGAACAATCTTTGGCGCGAGTTAAGCAGTTACCGATGAGCCAGAGTTGGGAAAAAGTAGTTGGCGAACATATAGAAATAATAAAACAGATGACAAAGCGTAAAATTTAAATGACAAAACTACGGATATGAAAGTTTTGATGTTATCGACAGACAAAAATATACTACAGAGCGGCACAGAAGTACATGAGAGGATGAAAGAATATGCCAATTTGATTGAAGAACTGCACGTGGTTGTATATGGCAGACAGCGAATAGCCGAATCGCGGATAACGGCCAACTTTTTTATTTATTCAACCGTAAATAGCCATAAGATAGGTTATTTTAGGAGTGCTTATAATATCGGCCAAAAGATATTAGCAGATGGCGGTGAATGGATCATCACTGCCCAAGATCCTTTCGAGACCGGCCTAGTAGGTTATTGGCTTAAGAAAAGATTCAAGACGCCATTACAGCTGCAAATTCATACTGATTTTTTGAGTCCATATTTCTGGCAGGAATCTGTTAAAAATAAGATACGCGTTTTATTAGCCAAGTGGCTAGTAAAAAAGGCGGATTGTATTAGGGTAGTTTCGGAACGTATTAAAGGATCTTTAATTTCCCAATTTCCTAATTTTCCAATTTCGAGAATTATTGTTCTGCCTATCTTTATAGATGTAGACAAAATCCGAACAGCATCGGTTAAGACTGACTTGCGCAAAAAATATCCAGGCTACGATTTTATTATTCTGATGGCTTCTCGCTTGACTAAAGAAAAGAATATTAAGATGGCCATAGCATCGTTTGAAAATGCTAAGCATCAGATGTCGCCTGTCAAAAATCCATTGCTATTAATTGTCGGCGATGGTCCTAAAAAAAGAAGGCTAGATCCTCTAGTTGTGCGCTACTCGCTAGGCAACAATGTAAAATTTGAGCCTTGGACTGATGATTTGGCGTCCTATTATAAAACTGCTGATTTATTTCTATTGACATCAAATTATGAAGGCTACGGCCGAACCATTATAGAGGCCTTAGCCGCCGACTGTCCGGTTATATCTACAGATGTCGGTATAGCTAAGGAATTTATAGATGGCAATCATTTTGGTATAATAATTGCACCAAATGATATGCGCGCCCTAGTAGGCGGCTTGCAAAAAATGGCTGGGCATAAAGAGCGATATCATGAGTTTAAAAATATCAGGTTGCCTGACAAAAACACTTATTTGGATTTATTAAAAAGAACCTGGCTAAAATGTGATGGAAATTAAAAAGATAACAATCATAATACCTGCTTATAACGAAAAAGAAACTATTCTTGAAATCATAAGTAAGGTTAAGGCCGCTGATATCGGAGTTTTGAGTAAAGAAATTATTGTTGTCGATGATGGATCGACTGACGGTACGCGAGATATTCTCCGGGACATACCTGGCATACAGGTTGTCTTACATAACAATAATTGTGGCAAAGGCGGCGCTGTCAAAACCGGATTTCATAACGCTACTGGTGATGTTTTGATCATTCAGGATGCTGATTTAGAATATGATCCGGCAGAATATTCCCTGTTATTAGAGCCAATATTGAAAAATAAAGCCGAAGTGGTTTATGGTTCGCGGTTTGTTTCCAGTAAGCCGAGACGTATTTTACTTTTCCATCATTATTTAGCGAATCGTTTTTTGACCTTCTTATCAAATTTGTTTACTAATCTTAATCTCAGCGATATGGAGACTTGTTATAAGGTTTTCTCCAATAATATCTATAAGCAATTGGAGCCAAAATTGGTGTCGCGGAGATTTGGCATAGAGCCGGAATTGACTGCTCGGGTTGCTAGGCTCAAGGCCAAAGTCTATGAAGTCGGCATCTCTTATCACGGCCGTAATTATGAAGAGGGCAAGAAGATTAATTGGCGTGATGGCATAGCGGCTATTTGGCATATTATTCGATTTAACGTTTTCAACTAATTATGACGAAGTGGATACTGGGCCTGATATTGATAGTTTCTTTTATTGTTAGAATTATCGGCTTGGATTACGGTTTGCCGCAACAATTTGTGGCAGATGAGTTTTTGATGGTGGCGGTTAGTTTAAAAATGTTTGATGAGGGTTCATTGCGACCGTATTTCCCGGATATATTCTATCATCAACCTCTTACTGCCTATATATCATCTTTGGGCATAGGCGTTTATCTGGCCTGGGATATGTTGACGGGTAAATTTGCCGATTTGGAGTCATTGAAGAATTATTACGCGATACATTCTTCGGAGCTATTGATAGTAGTGAGATTTTTATCCGTTTTGTTCGGAGTGGCTACTGTGTTGTTATTGTATTTCATTGGGAGAGATTTGTTCAATAAAAGAGTTGGCTTATTAGCGGCATTTTTTGGCGCTTTTGAATTATTGCTGGTTCAGTTTAATCATACCGGGCGAGTATGGGGCATATTGCCATTTTTTATCGCTTTAGCTTTGTGGGCTAATGTAAAACTATGGCGCAATGATGATGTAAAAAATTATATCAAAGCCGCGCTGGCATCAGTGGCAGCTCTGTTAACATTGTTGCCGGGGATTCTTACCTTTATACAAACAATCGTTGTCAAGTTTTCTTGGAAAAACAAAAAATTATGGTTAGCAGTGGGTGTAGTATTTTTGGGATTGGTGGTTGGACTCTATTTAAATCCGCGTGGTTTAGGCGTACTACTGCTTCGATTCAATATTGAGATACCAGAACTATCACAAACTATTTTTAATGCACCTACTAACCCTATAGATCACAGCGCTACAGACACTATTTGGCAGCGTATTTTTGATCCATTCTTGACGATGTTCGGCTACATTCCTATTTATTTGATATTATTTTTCATTGGCTTGGTTGTGTTGTGGCGAAAAGATAGAAAAATATTTTGGCTACTAACATCATTCCCGCTAGTCTATTATTTGTTCATCGGCCCATTCTTCGCCTATGGCTGGGTAGCTAGGACAATGCTTCCGCTGGTTATCTATTGTTTGGTTGTGGCGGCTTTTGTGGTGGATAGATGGCTGGATGGCCAATGGCTAAAAGCCAATCGTGTGGCGGCGGTGTTTTTAGTTTTAGTCGTGAGCTTGCCATCAATCATTATGACGATTTCTTTTGATGCCAAAATCGTTAAAGCCGATACTAGGACTCAAGCCGTCGAATGGATTTATGAAAATCTACTAGAAAATTCCCGAATTATAGCGTACTCGGTCTCCAATGAAGTCATTAATCAAAATCGTGAGGTTTTAAAGACGATGTCGCTGGTGGCTTCAGGAGATATGAATACTAGACAGCGTACATTGTTGGTAGCTGATGATGAGTTATTCCCGCGACCATACTATTTTGCCTGGGATTTAAGAAAAACATCGGTTGATAAATTGCCAGACAATTTTTTTAGAGATAATGGTTTTAAATATTATTATAATGTTCGTTGGGATAATATTGGCGATGGTCATCTGCATGAGATAGAAAATCTATTTTCCAACAAAAAACTAATAGCCCAATTTAAGCCCTTTGAGGGCGATAGGGAGTTTGATAATAATTTTGCTAATAATATCCGCAATCCTTTGAGGGTATTATTGTCAGTGGAGCGATTTGGGCCGATAGTTGAGATCTATGAAGTCTCTTTTAGATAGGGTTACCGGTAGCGGCCGCATAGTGTTATAGGTATAAATGGTTGATGGGGTGAGAAAATTTAGAATTTCCGTGATTGTAGGAGCCAGACCTAATTTTATGAAAGCAGCTCCTATTTTGCGTGCGTTCAAAAAATATCCACAGTTTGATGTTCGGTTAATTCACACAGGACAACATTATGATTCGTTAATGTCCGATGTATTTTTTAGAGATTTAGGACTACCCAAGCCGCATATTTCTTTAGGGGTCGGATCTGGCTCCCATGCTAAACAGACTGCACGTATTATGTTGGCGTCCGAAGATGCGTTTTACGGTGACGGTAAGCCGCTGGTTGATATGGTTATGGTAGTTGGCGACGTTAACTCAACTTTGGCAACTGCTCTTACTGCCAAAAAACTAAATATACCAGTCGTTCATGTTGAGGCCGGCCTAAGGAGTGGCGATGAGACCATGCCCGAGGAAATAAATCGACGATTAACAGACCATATTTCGGATCTATTGTTTACGACCGAAAAGTCAGGTAATAACAATCTGGCTGCTGAGGGCATAAGCCCATCCAAGGTTCATTTAGTTGGAAACGTCATGATTGATTCTCTGGTGCATGTTATGCCGGTCGTGGATAAATCGACCATCTTAGACAATCTTAGTTTAGATAAGGGTCATTATGCTGTTTTGACACTGCATCGTCCTTCAAATGTGGATAGTAAGGAGAGTGTTTATAAGATACTTAATGAGATTTATGCTGCTCAAGTGAGCATGCGCCGTCAACGATCGACTGATGAGCCTCGTATGCCGATTATTTTTCCTACCCACCCTCGTACTAAAGAAAGATTACATGAATTTGGACTGTTGAATCATAGTTTGGGTGAACGACTTGCGGATGTTAAAATTATAGAACCATTAGGATATGTAGATTTCGTAAGATTGGTTAAGGATTCAGCTTTTGTGATGACTGATTCGGGTGGCATACAAGAAGAAACTACATATTTAGGCGTGCCTTGTATGACCTTGCGCAATAGTACCGAGCGGCCGTCAACCCTAAATGGCACCAATAGATTAGTGTCCAATCTGGATTTTATACATAATGAGGTTGCCAAGATACTATCTGGTGGTGGCGATAAGGGTGTGGTGCCGGAGTTTTGGGATGGCAAGGCCGCCGAGAGAATAGTCGATATAGTTTTTAATAAATATGGCTCACAGCTTGCCTAAATTATCAGTTGTTATACCGATTTATAACGAAGAATTGGCCATTCGGGAGAATGTGACTATTCTGGTTGGCGCCCTTAATGACATACAACGTGGTGGCAAAAATGGCGTAGTCATTAGGGAGTGGGAGTTGGTGTTGGTAAATGACGGTAGTACTGACAAGACTTTAGACATAATTCAAGAAGAGGCGCAGAAGGAGTCTCGCATTAAAATAGCTTCGTATAAAACTAATCGCGGTCGTGGACATGCTTTGAAAACCGGTTTTAAAACAGCTACCGGAGATTATATTGTGGTTACTGAATCTGACCTAAATTGGGGTAGCGAAATCATTGGTCAGTTTGTAGTAGCTCTAGAAGGTGAGGATGTCGATATCGTTATTGCCTCGCCTCATATGAAGGGTGGCGGCATGGAAAACGTGCCATTTTTCAGATGGGCCTTGAGCCATTTTGGCAATAAAGTTTTTTCAATCGCTTTGCCAGGAAAATTTACAATGGTTACCGGCATGACGCGTGCTTATAGACGTGAAGTTCTAGAGTCGTTAGATTTGGAATCAGAGGACAAAGAATTGCATGTAGAAATAATATATAAATCATTGGATTTAGGCTTTAGAATAATCGAAATCCCAGCTATGTTGCGGTGGAAAAAGCCGGTACCCGGTGTAGAAATCAGAAAGTCTCATTTTAAACCAACCCAAATCGTAAAACATTTAGCTATGAGCTTTTTCATAAGGCCATTTATGTTATTTGGTACAGTAGGGCTTACATTGCTGGGGCTGGGCATTGCTATGGGTGTTTATTTGTTGATACTTTCGTCCTCTGGCACGCCAGTTGTAGGGAGGCCCATGCTGTTTGCCGCAGTGCTATTTATAATTATTGGCTTCCAAGTTCTGTTATTTGGTTTTCTTGCCAATCAGAATCGTAATCTAAAACGTCAACTTTCTAGAGTGCAGCGGGATATCAACCGCCGTCGTAGTTGATCGATAATTAATGAAAAGATTTAGTGCTTTTTATCTATTTAAAATAGCAGTTACTGCTGGTTTGGTTTGGCTTCTTTTTAGTCGCGTAGATTTTGGTGGATTTATCGCTGTCTTTAGTGGAATAAGTATTGACTACTTCCTCTTGGCGGTGTTGGCCCTAACTGTTGGTTGGTGGTTGAACACTCTAAGATGGAAAACTTTGTTGGGTATATTTAAAATGCGCCTGAAGACGTGGCGCTTGTTCTTGTATAATCTAATCAGTATTTTTTATAATTTGGTTTTGCCTGGTGGCAAGGTTATGGGTGATGTGGTTCGTGGCTATCAAGTGGCTCGCGATCATGATGGCGAGCCGGTGGAGAAGCATAGGTTGTTTTTAATTACATTTATAGATCGAGGATTGGGATTATTAGGTCTATTAATTTTGACCAGTTTTTATTTTATTTTTGGACATGAGGCGATAACCTATCTGGGCTCCAGTGCTCAAATCGTTGGTGTGGCGGCGATAATCATAAGCGCATCGGGCTTGATAGTTGTGTTCTCTAGCATTTTTGATTGGATCTTTATTCCACTGCGAAAAATACCATTAAGATTCACCCAGAAGATTTTTACGACTATAACTGATTCGTTGGAGATATGTCGTTCTGGCCGCAAACAATTAGCTGGATCATTAGTAATCACCATGTTGGCAGCCATAGCTGCTGGCCTATCGGTAGCCTTCTTGGCCATAGGGCTGGGTATTGATATGAGATTTTTGAACATACTTTTCTTTAATACTTTGGCGGTGGTTCTGATAGTTATACCTATTACTATTGCTGGCATCGGCCTGCGTGAGAGCGGTCTCGTTTATTTGTTTGTAGCCGCGGGCATTATGCCAGAGTCAGCCCTGGCACTTTCCATCCTAAATTTATTGGTCATGGTGGTATTGGCTTTAATGGGTGGCTTAATCGAATTTTATAACCACTTTTTAAAAGATGGATTTTCTCATCAGAAATCATAAAAGAATAATTTGGCTTATTGTTCTAGCGGCTTTCATCGTGGCCGTTAGTTATGCTTTTTACTTTCGCATTCAGCCGATAGTAGATGCTAAGTCTTATGACGAAATGGCTTGGAATTTAGTGCAGGGCGGTGAGTATAGTGTTAGCGATATCTACCGTCCCGGCCCTGGCTACTCCTTTTTCTTAGCGGCCATATATTTCATCTTCGGTCATAGCTATGAAGCAGTTTGGATAATACAGTCATTATTATTTGCGTTGATGGCCTTATTCGCCTTTTTGATATCTAGACTAATCTTTGATGATGACCGAGCGATAATCGTTGGGTTCGTTGCCTCAATCCTGCTGGCCATTTCACCTGATTTGATAACTGTTAATGCAATGCTGATGACCGAGACTTTTACGATATTTATGTCGATGGTGGCCACATATTTTCTTATGAAATATATAAAAGATGGCAGTTGGCCATGGTTAATATTGACATCAGTGTTCGTGTCTTTAGCGGCTTTGGGCCGTGCCAATGTGGTGCTGTTGGTTATACCATTAATGTTGCTGTTTGTTATCAGAAAAAACTGGCGTCATGGTTTTATTGGTCTAGCGATCATCTTTCTGATGTTGACACCTTGGACGGTTAGAAATTATCTAGCCTATGGCATTTTTAAGCCATTTAATTCGGCTGGCGGTGGCTTATTAGCAGTCGGTAACCACCCTGGGGCCAGCGGTGAATTGGAGGAGGTGAAATGGCCGGATGAATATAATAAGATGTCTCAAATAGACTTTGATAAAGCTGCTAGAGGTGACGCGATAGATTTTATTAAACATCACCCGTTTGAATTTGCACAGATAACTCTTAAGCGCGTTTCGGTGTATTTGAGTCTGTCTAGGCCAACTGGTTTTTGGTTCCACCTAGATGGCTTGGCGCAACAATTGACGCTAGCTACTTCTGCGCTCCATACCGCCACTTTATTTATATTGGGACTGTTGGGTGCTGTTTTGATCGTCAAGCGTTATCTGCGCAAAAATCTCGGTCAGACTTTCAAGAAAAGATGGGCTGAATTCACCATGGCCCCGGCTTTCTATCTCTTGTTGATAGCCATTATGATGCCATTGAGTATTTTATTGATAGTAGTAGAAACACGCTATAGATATCCGCTTTATCCATTTTTGGCAATTTTGGGAGGATATGGATTCGTGGAGCTAGTAACTAATTTTAGACAGAATTGGCGATCATTACTTGGCGTAAGTGGGTTGTTGATAGTAAATACTATCATAGATGTTGTTAGAAACTGGTCTAAAATTTTTGGTAGACTTATCAATCTATGAAATTATGTTATGTTTTGCCGGAGTATGACCAATCGGCAAATACGCACTTTGCGTATTTAACTGATTTCATCAAGCTTATTGCAAAAAGCGAAGACGTTTTTTTGATAATTGAGAAAGGCCAGAAACCTAAAGAAGATTGGGGCTGCAAGAATGTGCAAAAATTGTGGTTTAGTTTTTTGCCATTTCGCTGGTGCGAAATGCAGTGGCGATTATTGTATGCGCGCTTTAATGGTTGCAGCATATTTTACATTCATTACTCATTTCTAGCCGCTATGGCTGCGAGTTTGACCACCTTATTTTATGGAGGGCGAATTTATTATTGGAATGCTGGTTTGCCGTGGAAATATAAGAAATCCTTTTGGCGTGAGTGGTTCGAGAACAGCACCTATCGTTGGATAGATTTTTTAGTTACTGGCACAGAGGGTCTCAAAAGAGAATATGCGAAACATTATGATTTGCCATTAGATAAAATCAAAGTAATGCCAAATTGGATAAATTTAGATGGACTCAAAGATAAATATAGGATTGGCGACAGCGAAGAGCTAAAGCAGCGTTTGAATATTATGCCAGAACAGAAAGTGGTGCTTTTTATTCACAGACTATCCAAAAGGAAGGGAGCTCATTATTTGCCGGAAATTTTAAAAGGATTACAAGATGATAATGTGGTTATGGTAATTGTTGGTGATGGGCCAGAGGGCAAAGCGATCAAGTCACAAATTACAAGCTATAACCTACAAGACATGGTTCGTTTTGTTGGCTTGGTGCCTAATGCTGAAATTATGCAGTATTTTGCCATGGCCGACGTCTTTATTATGCCTTCGGAGGAGGAGGGGTTCCCTCATGTATTGTTGGAATCCATGGCTATGGGCATTCCCTTTGTAGCCTTCGATGTGGGCGGAGTAAAGGAAATGACCCCGCCAGAATTCAAGGAATATATTTTATCGCCGGGAGATGTAGATGGATTTATCGATAAATCGCGCGCTTTATTAATCCACGCAGGTGAGAAAGATGTCGGTATGCGCTGGGTGCAAAGATTTGATATTAATAATGTGGTCGAGCTTTTCAATGGGATGGTAAAAGATTAAGATAATGACTATGAGCTTTATCACCTTATTGCGCCCACTGCATTGGGTTAAAAATCTATTGGTCTTTGTGCCCATCTTTTTTGCTAGAGAAATATTTATGGCAGATAGAATGATGGCGGCTTTTTATGCCTTTTTGGCGTTTTCTCTTACTGCTAGTGCCGTTTATATAATCAATGACATAGTTGATCGCCAGCATGACGCCCAGCACCCAATCAAAAGGCTACGACCAATTGCCTCGGGCGCCGTGTCGATTACACAGGCGGTGATGTTGTTGGTTATTTTGTTAGCCGGTGGAGCAATTTTGGTTTATTTTTTATCCCCTCAATTAGCAGTGATCATTGGAGCTTATTTATTGCTAAATCTTCTATACTCATTTTATTTAAAGCATTGGCCAATATTTGATATTGTTCTGATTTCTTCATTATATCTATTGCGCGTTGTCGGTGGTGGCGTGGCTAGCCAAACGCACATATCAACCTGGTTGATTCTATGTACAGTATTTATTAGTCTGTTTCTGATAGTTGGCAAGAGAAGGGTAGAATTTTCACAACTTCACCGTCGTAAAGTATTAGGTCTTTATAGTGGAGAGTTGCTTGATCATCTTTTTGGTATAGCGGCAGGTCTTACGATCATATCTTACGGTTTGTATACAATTTTGGGAGTTAATTCAGAGTTGGCTGTTTATTCGATATTTTTGGTCTTGATCGGTATATTTCGATATCTGCTGATAACTTATAGGTCGGCTGTAGCAGAATATCCGGAGAGAGTATTGTGGTCAGACAAAATTATTAGTGGTAGTGTGTTGGCTTGGTTAATTTTCATGTATTTTATCTTTTATTGATTACTTATGAGACATTATTTAGTAACTGGTGGCTCCGGGTTTTTGGGCATAAATATTATCAGGCACTTATTAGCCAGAGGCGAAAAGGTGCGATCTTTGGATCGGGTTGATTTTGATTATCCAGAGAAAGACAAGATAGAGATAGTGACTGGCGATATCAGGGATGTAGACATTGTCGATCGGGCAATGCGCGATATTGATATAGTGGTTCATTGCGCCGCTGCCTTGCCGTTGTATTCTAAAAAAGAGATTTTAACTACTGACATAGACGGCGCACGTAATATTTTAGCAGCTGCCAAGAAGCATGGCGCTGAAAGGATGATCCACATTTCATCCACGGCTGTATATGGCATACCCGACCACCATCCATTATTTGAGAACGATAAATTAGACGGAGTGGGTCCTTATGGTAAGGCAAAAATAATGGCCGAAGAGATGTGTTTAGAATATCGGAAACAAGGTTTTTGCGTCCCCATATTGCGGCCGAAAAGTTTTGTAGGCCCAGAAAGATTGGGGGTCTTTGCTTTGTTCTATGATTGGGCTAAAGATGGTAAAAACTTCCCCATGATTGGTTTTGGGAATAATAGATATCAATTGTTGGACGTAGAAGATTTATGTGATGCGATTTATTTATGCGCTACCAAAGACAAGGCCATAGTTAATGATACTTTCAATATTGGTGCTAAGGAATTTAAAACCATGAAAGAAGATTATCAAGTTGTGTTGGATAAGGCCGGCTTCGGCAAAAAGATACTTGGTTTTCCCGCTTGGCCGATGATTTTAACGTTGCGTCTTTTGGAATTCTTACATATCTCACCTTTGTATAAATGGGTTTATGAAACAGCATCTAAAGACTCTTTCGTATCTATCGATAAGGCGGAAAGGATTTTGGGCTTTACGCCACGATACTCTAACCAAGAGGCTTTGCTGCGAAATTATCAGTGGTATCTAGACAATCTAGATAAATTTAGTGGCCAGTCTGGAGTGACACATAGAGTCCCCTGGAAACAGGGCATACTAAAGTTTTTTAAGATATTCTTTTAGAGAATGCATTTGCCATTTTCAAAACTCGATTTCGGAGGCGTTAAAAATGCAATAATCTTGCTTGATATTGATGGGACTCTTGTGCCAGACGGTGGCGACGTCCCAGTCAAAGAGATCGTAGAAAAATGCCATGAGCTGGTTGAGCATAACAAAGTTTATCTACTTTCTAATAAGAAAAATCATGATCGCAATGAGGCGATCGCTGGATTATTGCACGCTACTTATATAAACACACCACGCAAAAAGCCAAGCCGGAAAGTGTTGGGTTCTTTGGACATGCAGGGGAAGTCTCTGATAGTGGTGGGCGATAAATTTTTAACTGATGGCATATTGGCCAAGAGAATCGGGGCCAGATTTATAAAAGCCAAAAGGATTGTCGATGTGAGAGATGGCTACATCAATAAGACTATGTATGCCCTAGATGATCTAATTTATCAGTTGTTCAAGTCGGTAGTATGGCGCGGGCGAAGTTCGTAGGGATCATAGTATTCTATCTTGTAGACGTGATTGAGCGCTCGGCCTTGTGGATTGTAAAAAACTTGCGCTTTTGACAGGTGTTGCAAGGGATTTTTTATCCCCAGCCATATTACTCGCGCATCAGTAACTACTGCTTCGGAGTCGGCTATGTATTCTATGTTTTGTTCTTGGAAAAATTTCCAGAGATTCTTTTCTTTCATGGCTTCATAGGCGGCGTTGTTAACTAGGCCATCAGAGTTCATTACAAAACTGTGGGAGTAATAGCCTAGCACTCCGCTGTTGAAAGAGGCGATGCGAGCATCCTCTGGTAGGTTATCATTAATCCACTGAGACATCTGATATTTTAGAGTCTCTTTTGGTTCGTCGCGAAAGACATTCCTATAGAAGTTTGAGTCTTTGCCATCATAATAGATAGCATTGATGCCTAATATGATGATTGTGATCGCTATTAGGGTAGATATTGTTTTTCTGGGCCATTCGGTAATTTTGCACAATTTTTCTAACGAGAGCGCTAGAGCCACAGTGGCTAAGAACGGTATGCTGATAAAATACCAGGGTCGAGTAGCCCAGCGTACGCCGCCGTGGACTAGGACGAACAGGAAAAGGCCAGCCAATATTATGAATAGTGTTTTGCCGACACTGCTCTGTCTTATCTCTAGCCATTCCTGCCGCCGAAAACGTCTTATAGCCAACCAAAGAGCAGCTAAAATACCGACTATGATAGTTATTTCCAATAATGCAAATAGTGGCGTGACATTGCTGGGGATTGGTAGGCCGACATAGGCTAGCATTCTAAATACGTTTAGTGAAAATTGATAGCCGGACCAAAGGATGATCTCTATTATGTTGCGCGGCACTGATAAAAACCAATCGTGATTAATTAGAGTATAGGCAAGTCCGCTACCCTGAACTATGGCGCCAAATTTAAGCCAATTATATAGCAGCCAAGGCGATACTAATATCGTTGCTGGTACGCCTAGTAAGAATATCTTTTTAATCCGCTGGTCATTTTGCTTAATCGCTAAGTAGATGAATGCCACTGCGGCGAAGAGGCCGTAATCTGTTCTAGCTAAAGTCATTAGGCCGGCTATAGCTCCTAAAGAAAAGTATAAATTCAATCGTCCCGGTTGTTCCAGCGCTTTTATGAGCAGGAGCATGAAAAGCGACAGCAGAAAGAGGGCCAGACTGCTCTCGAGACCATCAGTAATATAGCGCCAGTTGTAAAGATTAAGGGCATAAAAAAGCAACAGGCCGATGGTAAGCCATTTTTTATCCGTTATCTTCTGTAATATTTTCCAGAGTATGACAGTGCTGGCTAAGAAAAAAAGCACTTCTAGAAAGCGTAGGATGATTATTGGTAATACGGGATCGTTGGGTACCAGGTAATAAGTAGCCACAGTAATACCCATCCAGAGGGGATGGTAGCCATTAGTGGGGTTTTCACCATCGAAGGTTGATCCTAGGCCTTGAGCGATGTTCCGCCCGATCTCATAGTAGTAGTAAGAGTCATCTGGCAATCTGACAAAATTTTCGGTAGTGCTATGGTAGATATTGTAGCCTTGCCAGGCTAGTGCCAGGAAAAGGATGACGATTAGATAGCGATATTTTCTCATAAATTATTATTAAAACATAGCCGATTTTTTCTAGGATGTCGAACGCTAAAAAAATAGTCTTTGCCATCAATGATCTATCATTTGGTGGTGGCCAAAAAACTGTAGTAGAAGAAACCAACGGTTTATTCAAAGGTGGCCATGAGGTTTTTGTGCTAACTTTATTGCCCAGATTAGGTGAGAAGGATATGGCTTCCGAGTTGAAAATTCCACCTGATCATATTGTTAACATACCATTTCAATCGTTGTGGGATTTCGCCGCTTTTATAAAGTTAGTAAAATGGTTACGCCGAACTAAGCCAGATATAATTTTTAGCAATCTTTTTTTCACAAATACCGCGGTTCGATTGGCGAGGATATTTAGATTTCGAACCAGAGTCTTTGTGCGTGAAGGCAATCTGCCTGTGGAAAAAAGCCTAGCCGTAAAAATAGTGGATTCTTGCTTAATGTTTTTGACGGAGAAGATAATTGTTAACGCCGCAGCTATCAAGGACGGCTTCAAGAAATTATGGATATCACAGAAAAAAATTATTGTAATTTACAATGGCATAAATGAAAGATTTTTTGAAAATCCTACGGCACAGGATCGATCTCAGCTTCGGCAATCTCTAGGCATCGGCGATGACGAGGTGGTCCTGATATGTATCGCTAGCTTAAATAACAAAAAAGGTTATCAATATTTGCTAGAGGCCTTTCGTGATATAGGCCTCTATTATAAAAAGGGTGTGGCTTTGTTAATAGTCGGCGATGGCCCAGAACGGACAAAACTTGAGGTGCAGGTAATGCGTTATAAATTAGATGACAGAGTAAGATTTTTGGGCAACAGAGGCGATGTCAGAGAACTATTGACCGCCGCCGATGTTTTTATACTAACCTCTTTATGGGAGGGCATGCCCAATGCTATGTTGGAGGCGATGGCTACTGGGCTGCCAGTTATAGCTACAGCTGTTGGCGGCATTGTTGAAATAGTGGATAATGGAAAAAATGGTTTGTTGGTTAATCCCAGAAATTCTATGGAGATTTCTAAAGCTATGGCGGAATTGATAGCCGCACCAGGAAAAAGGAGAGCCATGGGTGAATCGGCTCGAAGCAGTGTAAGTTCTTTGACTTGGGATAATCATATTAGAAATCTTATAAAGTTAATAAATTCATAGAATATGAAAATTAAGCTATTAAAATTATTGGTTTGCCCAGAAGATTCTGGCGATTTGAAGTTGGTTGGCGCAAAGCAGAGTGGGGACGAGATAGAATTTGGCGATTTAGTCTGCGAGAAATGTGGCCATAATTATCCTATCGTTAGATATGTTCCTAGATTTGTTGCCTCTGACGAATACGTCGGTAATTTCTCGTTGGAGTGGATTAAGCATATTACTACGCAATTAGATTCAGCAAATAAAACTAATCAGAGTTATAGTACTTTCACTCGCAGAACTGGTTTTAATAAAGATGATTTTGCGGGCAAAATGGTTCTGGACGTTGGTTGTGGAACGGGTCGTTTTATGGAAGTTGCCAGAAATCTCGGGGCTGAAGTAGTCGGTATAGATTTGTCCTATGCGGTGGAGTCAGCGCAGAGAAATTTTGCTAAAGACCAACTCGTACATATAATTCAAGCTAATGTTTTCAAGTTGCCATTTAGGAAGCAATCTTTTAACCATGTATATTCCATAGGGGTTTTGCATCACACTCCGAATACTCGCTTGGCTTTTGAAAAATCTTTGGAATATCTAAGACCAAATGGCAAGATAGCTATTTGGGTTTATAACAATTGGGGCATTTATAATAAGGCCTCAGATTTTTATAGAATTTTCACTACGCGCCTCCCTGAAAAACTGCTTTACAAAATCTGCCAACGACTTACGCCAGTAATCTATTTTTTTCATAAACGCGGAAAGGCTTGGAGGTATATAATTCCTATACCCATAAGTTATAATTCTGATCCTGATTGGCGCATCTTAGATACGTTCGATTGGTATTCGCCGAAATATCAATGGAAGCACACAATGCCCGAAGTTACTAAGTGGTTTAAAGAAGCGGGGCTAGAAGATGTAGCGACTCACGAGGTGCCGGTTTCAGTTTCGGGAAGAAAAATTTAGATTGATTATGTGACCCCTCACATAAATTTATGAAAATCATTGTTGGCCAAAAACCGATTTATACTCAATAACTGTTTTATAAAATGGGCCACCTGATTAAATTTATAAGCGGGGTGCTCAATTTTGCAGCCAGTCGAGCTGCATTTAAATAACTTGCCCTTCTGGGCAAAATTGGCATGTGCGGCATTGCTGGTTTTAATTTTAAAGATGAGTCTTTGATGCAATCCATGATTGGCTCTATCGATCACCGCGGTCCTGATGACCATGGGGTATTTAGTGATGATAAAGTGACCCTTGGTCATAAACGATTGTCCATCATTGACCTATCTAGCGCTGGGCATCAGCCTATGTTCAATGATGATCGTAGCTTGGCGATCGTATATAATGGCGAAGTCTATAATTTTCAGAATCTTCGCCAAGAGTTGATAAATAAAGGCCATAAGTTCCGTAGTCGCACTGACACGGAAGTGATCCTAAGGGGCTATGACGCTTATGGCGAAGATGTATTTAATAAATTGCGAGGCATGTGGGCGTTAGCTATTTATGACAGGCGACACAATAGGATTGTATTGTCGCGAGACTTTTTTGGCATTAAGCCGCTGTATTATTATCACGACGCAGATAGCCTAGTGTTTGCCTCAGAGAGCAAGGCAATAATTACATTTCTTAAGAAAAGAAATATCAAACTTCACAATTCACCAGAGGGCCTAGCTAGTTATTTTGTTCTTGGTTATACCCCGCAACCCCTAACGATGTCGCAGGAGATAAAGAAGGTGGCCCCTGGAGAAATAATAGAATTTGATTTGGCGAGCAGGCGGATTGTGTCTAAGTCATTGCTTTGGCCACAAAGCATTGGAGTTAGTGATCCCAAAGATTTTGAAATGGTAATGTTGGAAAGTGTAGAGCGCCACTTGATATCTGATGTTCCGGTCGGGGTATTTTTGTCAGGTGGAGCAGACTCGACGCTTATCGCTCTTTTGTTAAAAAAATTAAACCAGAAGTTGAAGGCCTTTACGGTGAGGATTCCCGGTAAAAAAGATGCTGACTTTGCTGGCAAAATTGCTAAATTTGCCAACTTAGATCATGAAGAAATAGTATTTGATGATGATAAGTTCGAAGAGATGTATCAGAAATTGTGGCTCATGCTTGACCAGCCCGTAGCTGACACATCTTTGTTGCCCAGCCTGCTAGTGTCTCAAGTAGCTTCTAAATCGGTTAAAGTGGTTATGGCGGGCGAGGGCGGGGATGAGCTTTTTTGGGGCTACGATCGCCACCAGTCATTAATGGGCGCGAACAATATTTTGGAGCCTAGTAAATTTGTCGAATGGCTAAATAATAGGCGCCAGCCCACTAGTGATTTGTATCTAAGGTATTTAAGGCCTATTTTGAGGCGCTTGCGTCATAGTGGCCTGAAACGACGTGGAGATTTTTTGGGTTTATATTTAGAGCTGACCAATCTTAGTAATGATTTTGTTAGTCGTATAGAGCTGCATAGATATTTTGAACGACGGCTCAATGGTGTTAAGCCAGAAGTTGGCTCCTTTGATAGAATGTTCTACTTGCCGGATGACCTTTTGTATAAAAACGATTTTGCTACTATGGCGAATACAATAGAGGGCAGAGTGCCGATATTAGACAAAGAAGTTTATGCGTTCACTAATGGATTAGCCACTGAATACAAGTTGAGTAATGGGGTTAGCAAAAAGATAGTTAAGGACTACCTAGCCGCTAGCTTGCCGCCAGAATTGATTCTGCGGTCGAAAGAGGGGTTCAGCATACCTATAGAGCCATTTATATTGAAACACCACAAGAAGGACATAGAAGAGGGCATAGCTTATTTACTGGATTGTCATATTGAATATATTGATCGTCGAGTGTTGAGTAAATTACTCTCTGACGAAAATTATTTTGTTCTAATAAGCAAAAAATTTCCATCATTGTTATTTATGATATTAGTCTTTTATAAAACCACTTCAAAATATCAATGGGCCGATCTATAACAAATATATGTCTGATAACAAAATTACAAAAGAAGAGATAGCGCGTGGTTATGATGAATTGGCCGATCATATGGCCGATGGTGGTTTGGCCTACAGTTTTTATAATAAAGTAGCTACCTTCAGCCGCCCCTATCGTGGCCATATTTTGGATGTGGGTTGCGGTTCTGGGATTCTGCTGCAACGAGCTGGGCGCTTAGCCGATGCCGGAACAAAGTTTTACGGATTGGATATTTCTCCCAAGTTGTGTGATTTAACCAGAGCTAATAATCCCGAGGCCGAGGTGTCTTGCGGCGATGCTGAAGATATGTCCTATGACGACAATAAGTTTGACATGGTGCTGATGACTGAAGCGTTGGAGCATATGCTTGATTACAACAAATCTCTTTCAGAAGTGCGTCGTGTTTTAAAACCCGGAGGTAAATTTATTGTTACTGTGCCTAATAGGGATTGGTTGAGATATGACTTTTATGACAAGATTCGCAATAAAGAATTGCAGCCGGTTGATGACCACTATTTTAGATTTGAGGAAATCAAATCGTATTTAGAAAATAACTCTTTTGGGATAGAAAAAATTCGCGGCTTGGATAATCTGTATTATTATGGCTGGAAGCACAATATCGAAGAAGCGGCGGCATTTTTCTTGCCATTTTTGCACAAGAAGATGAAAAGATTGTTATTCAGATGTATTAATCAAAAATAACGGAATGAGGATCGCTATATTCAGTTATATAATGGATCGTAAAGCTATGGGAACGGCTTTGCATACTCGTGAGATAGTGGATAATCTGCTAAAGATAAAGCGCCCCGAAGACGAAATATATCTTGTCCATCGAAAGAAGTATGACCACCCGTTGTATAATCATCCCGAGATTAATGAAATCGTAATGCCCAAAGTGCCGACGCCGCGTTTAGCCAATGTGATATCGGAGGCCATTTTTTTATGGAAGACTCGCAATGATTTCGATGTTATCCATTATACACAAGAGGCCATTTACCCATTATTTTGGTTATCTAATGCTAAAATTGTAGTTACCATACACAGCGCGGCTGAGGGTTGGCGTGACTATGCCATGAGGATCAGGTGGTGGTTAGTCTATTTAACTTTCAAAATTTTTAAGAGGAGACTCGATGCTATTATTTCGGTTTCTGAAACCACCAGAAAAAGCTTTCAGAGTTATTTCAATATTCCAAGAGAAAAGATACATGTGATTCGCGAAGGAGTGATTGAGGCTTTTCGTGATCGGCATGATAGGCTGGCTTCCGAACGGCTGGCTTCAGAGAAATATAATATCAGATTGCCATATATCTTTAACGGTAGTCGTGTGGATCCACAAAAAAATATACCAGGATTGATTAAGGCCTTCGCTAAATTAAAGAAAGATCATAACATTCCACATCAATTAGTCGTTGGGCCAAAGCATTGGCCAAAAAAAGAGGTGAAACGAGTTGATGGTCTTATAGAAAACCTCAAACTCGAAGAAGATGTTGTATTTATTAAGTACGTCGAAGAAGAAGATATGCCCAGCTTATATTTTGGCTCTGACCTTTTTGTCTATCCATCTCTTCACGAAGGCTTTGGCTTGCCGTTGTTGGAGGCTATGGCCGCTGGAGTGCCGATAGTAACTGGCAATACTTTCTCAATGCCAGAGATTGCTGGTGATGCGGCCTTATTGGCTGATCCTTACGATCCATCAGACATAGCTTCAGCCATGTGGAAGGTATTGGATGATGCAAAGCTTAAGCGTGAATTGGTTAGACGTGGGAATGCTAGGGTCAAGAATTTTGGTTGGAATAAAATGACCGGAGAAATATTTGAGCTGTATAAGCAATTAGTCTAAATAATTTATATCCAAAACTATGGAAATGCCACTATCAGAAATAATAGACCGTTATACTATCTTGAAATTAAAGATGGAGCGGCTTTCTGATGCACAAAAAAACGCAGAGGCCCTGCTAGCTCACGAGTTTGCGACATACAGCCGTGCTTTAGAAGAGTTTAAGTCTGGGGGGGTCAGTATAAAATCTGAATGGCTTGACGATTTATACAAAATTAATGGCCGCTGCTGGGACCTTGAGGCTGATATACGCCAAGGCAAAGAGGGTGATTTGGGCTTAGAGGAAGTCGGGCGACGAGCTATAATGATTAGAGATATTAATCAGAAAAGGGTTGCGGTAAAAAATATTATAGCTCGCGAGACAGGACTAGGTTTCCAAGAGGTAAAGATCAATCACGCTTCTGCGGACACCGGTTCTTATGATGTTGATAGGCCCAACCCGACCTTAAGCTAATTTGTTTAATAGAATAGAAAATTTTGGCGAACGATGGTATGGGGTTACTGTTCTGCTAGCCCTATTGTTTATTTTAGCATTTGCGCCATTGCTGTTGGGTGGGCAGTTAGTTTTTGACGATGATTTACTTGGAACCTTCTATCCTTATTATCATTTTTATTCTCAATCGATCGATAGTGGCGATAGCTTTCTCTGGAATCCAAATTCATCATCTGGCTATCCACCATTCGTAGGCATAGTGAATTCATTATTATCGCCAGTTACTTATTTGTTGTCTGTTTTGCTACCGCCCTTGGCTAATTATCATTGGACGCTGTGGTTCTATATAGTTTTGGCGATATTTTTCTGTGATCTTTTTTTGCGTGATGTGGGCATCAAATTTTGGGGACGACTGATCGGTGCGCTAGTCTTTGTCAGCGGGCCGATATTTTTGAATCTGGATATTTCTACTATAGCGCCGATGTATGCTCTGCCATTAATGTTGTTTTGTTTATGGCGCATTAAGCACAGTCAGAGATTGTGGGCCTATGTCATTTTGGGTGGTATTGGCCTGACGGTTTCTTGGCTGGCTAGTTTTCAAGGGTTCTTATTGCAGGTTTTTATATTTGCTGGTGCGTTCGTGTTGGTTCTAGGTTGGAAAGATCGAGTTGTTTTGCGTCGGTTGATTGCGGCTTTGATTTTAATAGTGCTGATTGCAGCAGCTTTAAGCTCCTTTTATCTGTATTGGGGGTCAACACTTGCTAGCTTATCAGAGCGTGCTGGAGGGTTGAGTTATGAGCAATCGGCTGTAAAAGCTACTACGCTTTGGGATTTATCTAGATTCTGGCTGCCTAGTTTTAAGGTTAATTATTTTGCCATTAGTCAGGCCACGCTTTATTTAGGATTTTTGCCATTATTTTTCTTTGTCTTAGCATTTTTTAAACGCCAGACTAACAGGCTTTATTATTTTTTCTTGCTAGCTTATGCAGTGGCGTTTCTTATTAGCATTAAATATTCGCCACTTTTTTGGATTTTGCAAAAATTACCCATTCTAAATTTATTTAAGGTGCCGAGTAGGTGGATGTTCACCAGTTCATTTGCGGCGGCCTTTTTAATAGCTACCAATGTAAATATAATTTTTGATTCAACGGAAAAAATTGGCAAAAAGATTTATAGCTGGTTTGCTCGGGTGAATTGTACAATAGCCGCCATCATAGCGGTGGCGTCGTCATTATTTATATTTGGCTATGATAGGATATTAGCTTTTTTAAAAAGTCTTTTCTTAGCGAATTTTTATGCAGGCACATCGCAAGCCATACCATTAGATTCTTATTACCGACTTATAGAAACTTGGTTGGGCAATTTCAGAAGGGTTTTTGACTTATCAGTAGCCACAGTTTTTTGGCCATTTATATTTATGGTTTTGGGTTTGGCCCTGCTGTGGATTTTTTATAGCAAACAGATTTTAGATAATAAATCATTCATTCGTTGGGCTGGCGTTCTGACAGTCTTTAATTTTCTATTTGTTCTCTACAGTTTTTACCCCACTTTCAGCCAAAAAATAGTTGAGGATAAATCACCAACTATAGAATTTTTACAGCAACATCCGGGCAAGTTTTTATCTTTTTTGCCTAATAGGCCTCATCATGAATACGCCGTCTCACCTCACGATCTTACGATTGAGACTCAAGTCGCCCCTTGGCTATTGGGGTTGAATTCTGACATTCATCTATTATATGGCTTGGATGGCGCTGGCAACTCCGATTCCTTGTTGAATCGTCGTATGGGGAGATTGTTGGCGGCAGTGGGTGAGGGCTCAATTTTGGGTGAATCTGAAGAGGTTAATTTGATAGATCAATTGGTTACACCCGAAGAGAAAATTAAAACTTTGGAAAGTCGCCGCAACTTGTTAGATTGGCTTGGCATTCGTTATATTATCACTGCCTACGAGCTTGGAGAGCCTTTTAAAAAAGTTTTGACTACTCGTAATCAGCTACCATATGACTACGAAGTTTTTATTTATGAGAATCCAAGTTATCATTCGTCGGCTTATTTATCGGAGAACGTTGAGATTATGAAGCAAGACGAGCATATTTCTTTTCGGCGAATGTTTAATGCCGCTAGTGCCGATGTAGATATCTTAGAATGTATTACTGAAGCTTGTTTGGGTTTGGCCAACGGGTCGTTGGCAGACAACGATGGAGTGCATATAGTAGAGCGGCATAACGATTCTATAATTTTGACTGCTGAAACTGATCGGAGTAGGTTGCTGGTGTTGCTACAAAATAATTTACCGGGTTGGCTGGCTACTATTGATGGCCAACCGGCGGAAATATTGATGGTCAATGGTACATTTATTGCCACAATAGTGCCTACGGGCGACCACAAAATAGAATTCAAATATAAGCCATGGAAAATTTAAACCCAATAACTAAAGCAATTATACTAGCAGCCGGGCGTGGTACGCGCATGCGTCACTTAACCGAAGATGTGCCCAAGCCGCTTTTAAAAGTTGGTGGCAAACCTTTTTTGGATATTATTTTTGACGCTTTACCAGAAAGCATTCGTGAAGTGATCGTAGTAATTGGCTACAGAAAAGATTTGATAAGAAATCACTTGGGCACCAACTACAAAGGCAAAAAAATAGATTATGTTGTTCAAGAAAAACTTACTGGCACTGGTCATGCGGTTTTATTAACTAAGGATTTGTTTGATGATGGCGAGAGGTTTCTAGTTTTTTATGGCGACGAGTTGATAGCCAAGAATGATGTTGATGCCGTGCTTGAGCATGATCTTGGTTGGTTGTGTTGGGAGGTGGTTAATCCCAAGGCCTCGGGCATCGTAACTGTAACGGTGGAGGGGTTGATAACTGAAATCGTTGAAAAGCCCAAAAAGCCTAAGTCTAAACTAGGCGTCGGAGGTCTAATATCGCTCAACGCCGATATCTTTAATTATGTACCCGATCAGCACGAAACTGGTGAATATTATTTAACCGATATGATGAATCAATTTCTTAAAGATCATAAGGTACATGTAGTTATTGGTAAAAATCGCCCGTCTTTTAGTTCGCCAGAGGATATTTCTGCCGTTCATGAGACTGATTGAAAATAAGCCATTTTTCGCCTAAGCTATAAGCATGATTAAACTTTCGATTGTGGCGCCGGTTTATAACGAGGAGGCATCAGTCAAGGAATTACACCGGGAAATCGTAGCGGCGATTAATCCTCTAGGATATAGCTATGAGATTATTTTTGTTGACGACGGCTCTAGTGACGACACTGTCAAAAATGCTATTGAATTAAAACCATTAAAATTGGTATCTTTGCAGCGAAACTATGGTCAGACACCAGCTATTGATGTAGGCATCAACCAGGCGCATGGTGAGATTATAGTTTTGTTGGACGCCGATCTACAAAATGATCCAGCTGATATACCGAAATTGTTGACTAAGATGGAGGAGGGCTATGACGTGGTTATCGGTCAGCGTCAGGGTAGAAAAGAAAAATTGGGCCGAGTTATTTTTTCAAAAATAGCTAATTCAGTCGCGCGCGGCTTGTTGGGTGTGAAGATACACGATTTTGGTTGCGGCCTCAAAGCTTATCGCAGTCGTCTAATCAAAGATTTTCGTTTATGGGGTGAGTCGCAAGTATTCTTGCCAGCAGTTGCCAAGAGTCGCGGCGCCAAAATAGGCGAAGTGTTTGTTACTTATCACCCACGTCAATTTGGTAGCGCTAAGGTAAAAATATCTAAAATGGTGCGCGGCGTTTTGGATTTATTTAGTATTGTGTTCTTCGTAAAATATTTTTCTAAACCTCTTAGATTTTTTGGTGGTTGGGGTCTGGTGTCTTTATTTTTGTCGGTTATAGCCTTTGCCGGATCTATATACCTTAAAATAGCTGAAATTAAGAATTTCTCTGACTCACCACTGCCTCTCATCGGCACTCTTTTTGCTATTTCTGGCGTAGTGTTATTTATGATGGGACTTTTGGCCGAGATGATCTTGCGTATTTATTATCAAGAGATAAAATATTCTCCTTATGTCATTAAAGAAATCAAAGATCAAAACTAGGCCACGAGTTTTACAGATTGGTGTTGGTCGTTTTGGGCGACATCATTTGCGAGTATGGCAGCAGCTGGATAAAGCGAAAAAGATAGAGTTGGTCGGTGCCGTGGTAGCAAGCAAAAAATCACAAAGGGCAGTGGCGCAGAAATATAATGTGCCAGTTTTTACTAGGTTAGATGTTCGGCTGCTTAAACATGTTGATGCGGTTGATATAGTTACACCAGTTAAAACTCATTATGCCATAACTAAAAAATGTTTGCGTTATGCGGATGTCTTTATAGAAAAACCTCTGGCGCCCGGATATAAACAAGCGGTAGCCCTCGTTAAGGAGGCTAAGCGATATAAGCGCGTGTTGATGGTGGGACATATATATAGATTTCATCCTGTGGCATTATGGCTCAAAAAGTATTTTAAATCAGATTCTAAGCGACCCAGTAGGATCGATGGGCAGTTAACTAATCCTATTATCAGCCATCGCGTTAGCGATAAGCCATTGGAGTTCCTGCATCTAATGGACATCATCGATTTTGTTTTTGATTCTGAGCTTAGGCTCGCCTTTAAGCACGAGACAAAGGACTTGTCTGGCTTAGATTTGCGATACACTAACGGCATCAATGCCCAACTGCGGCTAGGCTATTTCGGTGATGGCAAGGTGAGAACTTTGGATTTTCATAGCTTTGATGAAAGAATAAGTGCCGATCTAGATGAAAAGACTATTATCATCCACCGTAAAAATAAATTAGTTAAAAAGTTAAATTTTAAGAATAGTGATGAGCCCCTAGGGGCTGAATTACGGGCTTTTTTGAAAGCTCGCAGAGGCCGATCTATTGATTACCCTGATGCTAAATTAGGCGCTAAAATCGTTGGTCTGGTGGAGTCTATAAAATCTTGGCCACGGAAGAGTAAGCCACGAGTGGCCATTATCGGCGGTGGAATATTTGGGGCCACCTGTGCTATTGAGTTGGGGGAATCGGCCGAAGTTCACCTTTTTGAAAGACATAATGCTTTGATGCAAGAATCATCATTTGCTAATCAATATCGACATCATTGGGGCTATCATTATCCGCGAAGTTCGGAGACTGCCAAAGAAAGTCTGGCGGCGCAAAAAGACTTTTCGTCTTTATATGGCCAGTCTGTGGTGGATAATTTTATATCTTATTATTGTGTGTCGAAAAAAAGCTCTCGTGTAACTTCAAAAGAATATTTAAAATTTTGTAGAGAAAATAAGCTATCGACCAAAATTGTTTATCCAGCCGATGCTTATTTGGATAGAAATAAGGTTGGCCTGTGTTTGGCTACGCCAGAAGGCGCGTACAATTATAGCCATCTCAAAAAAATTGCCGAGCGTAGATTATTAAGCATGCGCAATGTTAGGGTCCATCTAGGGTATGCCATAGTCGGAGCTAAGTTGAATGTCGATGGCACTAAATCTCTGGCGATAAAAGATGATCAGGGCCGCAATAAAAAAGGAGACTTTGATTATGTTATCAATGCAACTTACGCCAATATTAACCAGCTGTCTCATTGGCTGGGGTTTGCTATAACGCCATTAAGATTATCACTCAAGGAGATACAATTAATCGAATTACCGATTCCCAATGTGGCCCTAACAATTATGGATGGCCCTTTCGCCACCATAGTGCCGACAGGTCAGAAGCACAGATTTACTTTTGGTCATGTGCCGCTATCCATTCGCAAGGTGGCTGTCCCTAGAGATGGTTTGATGCCTAAATGGAAGGTGCCTAAATCTATAGCTAAACGGTCTTTGCGTGATGCTATTAGATGGTATCCGATTTTGAAGAGGGCTAGATTAATAGAAACACGTTTTGTGGCGTTGGGTGTTAAGGCCTATCACGAACATGATGATAATCGAACTTCCGACGTCATAACACATGGTTTTGGTTGCTGGTCAATCCTAGGTGGGAAGATCGTGACTTGCGTTAGTTCTGCCAAGTCCATAGCTAAAAATATAAAATCATCTTCTTGATTGCTTATGTAAAATAAGCTAGAGTGTCACTAGTTATTCGATAACCAACTTAGCAAGAGGTGGAACATGTCATCGCCGATCATTTTGAGCCGTACGCCTTACCGCATCCCGCTAGGAGGCGGCTCGACGGATATGCCGTCTTATTATAGAGAGTATGGGGGATTTATTTTCGGTGCTGCCATTAATCTTTATATGGATATTCTGGTGAAGCAGCCAAGATCAGATGACTTAATCCACGTTCATTACAAATCTTTCGAGGCCGTGGATGATGTGGCAGCTATCAGGCATGATATTGCTCGTCAGGCTTTGATAATGAATGGAATCACTGATTCTGTGGCCATTTCTTTTAAAGCTGACACTCCAGCCGGGACAGGTCTAGGATCTTCTGGCGCCTGTGCCGTGGGCCTCATGAAGGCTCTATCACTTTTTGATGGCCGAGATCTCTCTGGCTTAGAAGCCGCCGAGATGTCTTTCGATCTTACTCAAGCTTTGGGTTTGCCTGACGGCAAGCAGGATCCTTATCTGTGTGCACTGGGAGATTTTACTGCTTTGTATATCGATACAGATGGCAAGGTTACCGTTTCCACGCCGGCGATCAGTGAAGAGACTAAAAAACATTTTTGGGATAACTCATCGTTCTTCTATACAGGCGTTCATCGTCATAGTAAGCCGATTTTGTCTGCTCAAAGCGAGAGGCGGGTTATAGAGGTTAAGCATGAGATTCGTGCTATTGGCGAAGAAGTGCTTGGTGCTTTTGTAAATGGCGACTTGGATAGATTTGGTAGATTGCTGGACCGACATTGGCAAGTAAAGCGTGGCATGGTGAGTGGAGTTAGTAATGATGATTTTGATGATATTTATCGAGCGGCAAAATCGGCTGGTGCTCTAGGTGGTAAGATAATGGGCGCTGGCGGTGGCGGCTACTTTATGTTCTATTGTCCCGATGCAGATAGTGTAGAGCAAGTTAGATTCGCTATGTCCAGTTTAAATATGCGTGAAATGATATTTAGCGTTGACAAGCAAGGCTGTCGCGCCAAAGTGATCGATATTTAATGAGAAACCCCGCACTAGTTGCGGGGGTTTTATTTTTGGTGTAAGTTGTAAACAGTCCTAAGTCAGTTTTGCTGTTTCGATGAGACGAGGAGAATATGATGAGCGACCCGACCTTTGAAAATCGAAGTTATGCAGTCGGATATTTGCATGAATCTGAAGGAGTTGCTAGACGCCTGACAATTCAGCAACGGGAAATAGCGCAGATAATTGATATTTTATACAACGCCTGGAGAAATAAGAAGCCAGTATTTATCGTTGGTAATGGTGGTTCGGCTTCTACGGCTACCCACTTTGCTGCCGATTTGGTTAAAACGGTTATCAGTAACCCTGGTGATCGTGGCATTAAGGCGATGGCTTTGGTTGATAATATCCCACTAGTTAGCGCTTTAACGAACGATTGGGGTTGGGGCGAGATTTATACTGGTCAGCTTCCGAATTTTTGGGAGCCTGGAGGCGTGGTGATCGGCATCAGTGTTCATGGTGGATCTGGCTCTGATCAGGCCGGTGCTTGGTCACAGAACATTTTGCGCGCGCTACAGTTTGCCAAAGACAATAATGGCCAAGCCATTGGTTTGGCGGGCTTTGATGGTGGCGCGATGAAGGATCTTTGCGATGCTTGTGTGGTCATCCCAGCAGAGTCCACGCCGCTAGTGGAGTCATTTCATGTTGTATTGACCCACCTGGTCACTTTCCGTCTGAAAGAATTGATTAGCCAACACAAAGGAGGTGGACAATGAAGATGTTCCTTGATACAGCTGATTTAGTTGAAATCGAAAAGTGGCTTAGTAGGGGTATTTTGGACGGGATTACTACCAATCCATCTATTTTGAAGAAAGCTGGGGTGACAGAGCCGATGGCCGCTTGGAAAGAGATCATCGCCTTGATTAATACAAATAGCGATCAGTCGCTTTCTTTGAGTGTCGAGGTTTTCTGCGATGAGCCAGACAAGATGCTTGATCAGGCTCGTGGATTTGTTAAGGAGCTTAACTATGCCGGTACGACCATTAAGATCCCAATTTTGGGCATCGATGGCGCGGATAGATTAGCGGTGATTCGTTCGCTCAGCCAAGATGGCATCGCGGTTAACTGTACTGCTTGTGTTACTTGGCTTCAGGCTTTCGCTGCTGCCAAGGCAGGCGCAAGATATGTGAGCTTGCTATATCGACGAATGATCGATGTGGGCTTGGATGCCCGATACATGATCAGCAAGACTCGCGAGTTACTCGGCGAGCATCAACTTGGAGCAGAGATCATTATCGGCAGTATTCGTAAGGCTGAAGACGTGTTCGATGCTTACGAAGCCGGTGGCCACATCGTTACCATTCCGACGAAGTTTATGCCAGAAATTTTATTTCATCAAAAGAGCGTTGATACGCAGGAACAATTTTTGCGTGATGCAGGAGTGATTCAATAATTTATACCCCGATTAATATCGGGGTTTTATTTTTAGTAGAACTCGCGTGGAATTTTTCGAAGTGCTTGCGCTGAGCTTTTATAGGCGTTACTCGAGACTCATTATTTTAGTTTAAATATAGTAATGAGTGATACTGAAAAAACTAAAGCAATTTTCATAGATCGTGATGGCGTTATTAATGAGCCGGTTTATCGTGGCGATAGATTGCAAGTGCCATTAACTTTGGAAGAATTTATTTTGTTGCCTGGTGCAATAGACGGAGTGGGGTTGCTAAAGGATATGGGCTATCTGTGCTTGGTGATGACCAATCAGCCAGATGTCGCTTTTGGTGATCTGTCGTTGCAGAGTTTAAAGACGATGCATGATTTTATTAGATTAAAGATGCCAGTTGATGATGTAGTTTTTTGTCCACATTCTACTAAGAGCGATGAGTGCAATTGTTGTAAGCCCAAAACGGGCATGATAGATGATTTGGTTGAGAAGTATAATATAGATTTAGCAAAGTCATTCATAATAGGAGATAGATGGCGTGAGGCAGAACTGGGTAAGAATGTAGGTTGCCGAACAATTCACATTCCTTCATCCGCGACGCCATATAATTCGCCGCCATTTAAAATGGATTTTGCAGTAGGCAATCTTATAGAAGCCGCCAAATTAATAAAAGAAGTAGGATCATAATTATGAAAAAATATAAAGCTGCAGTTATTGGCATTGGTAGGATTGGGATGTTGTTAGAATCAGATCCCAAGAGAACTAAGCCAGCTACCCATGTCGGTCTCTGGATACAACATCCGCGTACCGAATTAGTGGCGGTTTGTGATAACGATCCCAAAAAATTCGAAGTAGCTAAATCTATGAAGCCAGATGTGCGCACATACACCGATCCGGAAGAATTATTAAAAACCGAAAAGCCGGATATAGTTACAATCTCTACCTGGAAAGATACTCATTATGAGATGATGAAGTTGGCTCTTAAATATAATATCCCGGCGATAGTTTTAGAGAAGCCTATTGCCGAAAAAGTTGAGCATGCTCGTGAAATTGTTGATGAGGCTAATGAGAAGGGTATCAATTTATTCATCAACCACAGACGTCGCTTTGACTCGCTACTTTATGAAATCAGGGACGGAATAAGACAGGGCCTTATTGGGGAGGTATTGCAGGTTACCAGTCATTATGTCTTTGGTTTAGTTACTACCGGAACACACCTTATCGATGCGCTACGATTTTTCTTGGGGGATATTAAATGGGTGGCCGCCTTTCCTAATAAAAAAGAACATTTTGCGCCACCAGATGACCCTTGTGTGGACGGATTTATAGGCTTTGAAAATGATGTAAAGGTTGCTTTGCAGTCGTTAAATATGAAAGATTACGATATCTTCAATACCGATTTTTATGGCCGTAAGGGCAAGTTGTCATTTAAAAATATTGGACGAGACTTTGAATTATATAAAGTCATTGAATCTCCAGAGCATCAGGGTTTTACCGAATTAGAGAATCATCCGTCGCAGCGTTGGGGTGGCCAGCCGAGGAATCAATTTATGTTTTTGGGAGATAACGTTGTCGATTGCTTAGAGGGCAAGGCCAAATCATTGAGTACTGGTGAGGATAGTTTAAAGGCTCTTGAGGCTTTATTGGCCATGCAAGAGAGCGTTAAGCAAGATGGTAAAAAAATATATCTATAGATAATGTGTGGCATTGCTGGCGTTTTAGATTTAAAAAACCGCAGAGTTAGTCAGTCCCAGATAGCCAAGATGACCAAATCTCTGGCGCATCGCGGCCCTAATGATGAGGGTGTCTTTGTAGACGGACAAGTAGCCTTGGGACATAGGCGCTTGAGTATTTTAGACCTAAGCTCCAGCGGTCATCAGCCCATGTTGGGCAGAAAAGATCGAGTGGCCATTGTCTTTAATGGCGAAATATATAATTACATTGAGATCAAAAGGGAGCTAGATAACAAGTCTTATAAAAGTTCTAGCGATACCGAGGTCATATTGAAGGCCTATGACAAGTGGGGCGTAAAGGCGCTAGATAAGTTTAATGGTATATTTTCTTTTGCGCTTTGGGATAAATCCAAGAAGAGATTATTTTGTGCCAGGGATCGCTTGGGTGTTAAGCCATTTTATTATGCCGTGCAGAATGGAGTGTTTTATTTTGCTTCCGAGATTAAGTCTTTGTTGGTCGCTGGCGTGAAGGCCAAGCCTAACAATGAGATAATTTATGATTATCTGGCTCATGGTTATTATGAGCATTCAGAGGAAACTTTTTTTGCAGGCATCAAGCAATTGATGCCGGGTCACATGTTAGAGATTCAAAATTCAAAGATCAAAATACAAAAATATTGGCATCTTCCGGACAAAGTAAAGGATTTGAGCAACCTTAGTGACAGTCAGGTCTCCGAAGCTTATGACGAGCTGGTTACTAAATCAGTGAAGATACAAATGCGTAGCGATGTCCCAATCGGCATTAATGTCAGCGGTGGACTCGATTCGTCGATTTTGACCGAGGTAGTTGACCGGATTAGCAAGGGACAAAAAAACTTCCGTCTGTTTTCATGGACTTACGACGAGAAGCAATATGACGAGCGTCCTTATGTGGCGAAGCTAGCCAAGCACCTTGGCTGGCAGGCCGATTTTTTCCGACTAACCCCTAAGCTTACTCTAGGGTTATTGCCTAAAGTTATTTTGCACGAAGAACAGCCGTTCCCAGGTATATCAATAGTGGCTAGACATAACTTATACCGACAAGCGGATAAGAATATTATTGTCTTTTTAGAAGGACATGGTGGTGATGAGATCGGTGGTGGTTACGAATATTATTTCTCCAGCTTTATTTTGGACGCTATTCGAGACAAGGGCCCCGACTATGCACTGCGTGAATTAAGCCAGTATGCCAAGCAACACAATCTATCATCAGAAGAGAGCGTGCGGTTTTTCGCTAATGGGATACGGTCATCATTAATTGGTGGCACTTCGGCTGATGCGTCGGAGTTTATAAGCAGGCACTGTTTGGGGGTAGATTTTATGAGTGATTACGCTAAGCCTAGGCCGGTTTTTGATAGGCCATTCAAGTCTTTTCTTAGCAATATGCAATATCGTGATGTGTCGTGGACTAAGTTGCCGCGTGTCTTAAGGAGCGTTGACCGCAACTCAATGGCTTATGGCCGCGAGGTGCGCGTACCATTTTTGGATCACAACATTGTGGAGTTCGCTTTTTCGTTGCCAATAGATCAACGAATTCGTAACGGTGAGCAAAGATTTTTTATGCGTGAAGCTTTTCGAAAAAGATTGGCCCCTCATAACGTTAACGCTCCTAAGCGGGCCGTGCCCGATCCCCAACGTCGATGGTTGCAAAAGGATATGAGCGAATGGGTGGAGGATATGTTGACCTCGCGGTCTTTCAGGCAGCGAGACTACTTTGATTCCAAAAAGGTTTTAGATGAATATAGATCTTACAAGAAAAGAAAAGATAATTTGAACTCTTTTCATATCTGGCAATGGCTTAATTTAGAATTATGGTTACAGACTTTCATTGACCGTAAGTTGGAGATCAACTAGACTGACTACATCTATTTTCGCAATGATAAATCCTAAAGAAAAATTAAATGGCAAAAAGATACTAGTTACCGGCGGGGCTGGTTTCATTGGGTCACATTTATGCGATCATTTGTTGGCTTACGGTGCACGGGTAATATGTTTTGACAATCTTTCCACCGGTAGCCAAAGATATGTCGATTCCAAGAAGGGTGACAAAGATTTTACTTTTATCCTTGGAGATGCAAATAAGTTTGAAAATTTGGAGCCCGTATTTGCTGATCATAAACCGGACTACGTTTTTCATTACGCCGCTTTGGTTGGTGTCCGAAGAACCGAAGAAGATCCGATGGGCGTCTTAAATGACATCGAGGGCATTAAGCATATATCTAAATTAAGTTCAAAACATGGCGTAAAAAAAATTGTTTACGCTTCTTCGTCGGAAGTTTATGGTAATCAGAAAGAGTTGCCGTTTAGTGAAGAATCATCTTATCACGATACTCGGCACCCATATGCCCTAGTTAAGGCCACTGGCGAGAGCTATTTTAAAAGCTACAGCGCCATTACCGGTATTCCAGTAACCAGCTTACGGTTTTTTAATACTTATGGCCCACGCCAAGCCTCAACGCCTTATGGATTCGTAGTTGGAATTTTTATCTCACAAGTTTTGAGTGATTTGCGGCCGACCATCTTTCGCGACGGTACTCAGACTCGAGATTTTACCTACATTGATGACAATGTCGAAGCCGCTATCCAGGCCTTGTTGAATGACAAGGCTAATGGGCAAGCGTTGAATATCGGCACCGGCGTAGAGACGTCTGTATTGGAGTTGGCTAATAAAATCGTGGCTATTTCTGGGAAGGAATTGAAGCCAAATTTACTTCGCCATATTAACTTAGTAGAAACACAGCGCCGAGTGGCTGATGCTAGTAAATTAAAGAATTTAGTTGGCTATCAATATCAGACTTCTTTAGTGGATGGTTTAAAAATAACTCACGATTGGTATCGAGATAATCCGGAATTTATTTTGACTGAACAAAACAGTGACCAATATACTTACGAAGATTACGAGCGCAAAGTTTGGAAGTCAAAGGAGGAGTGATGCCAGAACTTAAGATCGGAAAAGTTAAAATTGGCGCCGGTGATCCTGTTGTGATTGTTTGTGAAATCGGTGTTGATCACATGGGTGATATGGCAAAAGCTAAGAGAATGATTGATGCTGCCAAGGATTGTGGTGCTGATGTGGCTAAATTTCAGATTCACCTTCCTGACGTGGAGATGGCCCCTAATCATCCAGCTACTCGATTTCATGGTGGTTCGTTGACAGAAGTTTTTGATGAGTCTCATCTAACGGCAGATCAGCATCGCGAGCTTAAAGAGTATTGTGAGAGAGTTGGCATTGAATATCTCTGCACACCTTTCTGCCCAACCTCAGTGGACTTACTCAATGATGTTGTAGGCGTGACTGGTTTCAAAACCGGCTCAGGTGAGATAACTAATCTTCCCGAGCATCGTAAACTGGCCAAGATTTCTGCCAGAACTGGTAAGCCAGTCCTAGTTTCTACCGGTATGTGCACACAAGAAGAGGTTGATGAGACAGTCCGTGTTTATGAAGAAGAGGGTGCCTTGAGTAATCTTGTTCTGATGGTATGTACTTCAGAGTATCCGTTAGAAAGGTATGAAGACGTTAGCTTGGGCCTCATTCCCAATTGGCATGAGCGCTATGGTGTTCTTGTTGGCTATTCTGACCACTCCAAGGATAACCGCATTGCTTGTGCAGCGGTGGCCATGGGCGCCAAAGTTATTGAGAAGCATTTTACTTTAGCCTACGACGAAGGCGGGTGTGATGACCCTGTTGCATTGACTCCTGATATGTTTAGAGAATTAGTCGAGGGCATTCGTCGAGTTGAGTTAGCTATGGGTAGCGAGAAAGTTGTCCGTCCGGAGGAACAGAAAACTCGTGATTGGGCCTTTCATAGCATTGTTACCAATAGACCCATTAAGAGAGGCGAAAAAATAACTGCTGACAATGTTCGGCCGGCACGTCCCGGAGTCGGTATTCCGGCTAAATATTGGGATGAAAGACACTCGGGAGAGCTATTTGGTCACATAGCTAAGCGAAATTTTTCGAAAGATTATGTATTGCAATGGGAAGATCTTGAGAGTTGATGACGAGTATATGACCGCCTTTATAAGGCGGTTTTTCATTGAGTTTAGGCACAAAAACTTTTAAACCGTTTAAGCGGTTTAATATATAGTATGCCTACTAAGAAAAAACGAGTACGAAAAATCGCTATTGTAACTGGCGGAAGAATAGAATTCGGTTATGTTAGGCCAGTTATAAAAGCTATAGAAAAAAACCCTGATTTGGATTATGAGATTATTGCTGCCAATATGCATGTTTTGCCGGAGTTTGGCCACACAGTCGATGAGATTTATAAAGATAAGTTTAAAGTTGGTGCGGCAGTCCACAACACTCTGGCTGGCTACACTCATCTAACCATGGTCAAATCATTGGGAGTTTTTTTAACTGAATTACCTGGCATCATTGAGCGAATGGCGCCGGATTTTATTTTGGTGGCTGGTGATAGGGGCGAGCCATTGATCGCTGCCATGACAGGAGCCCATATGTATATTCCGGTGGCACACATTCAGGCTGGTGAGCTTTCCGGCAATATCGATGGCATGACGCGCCACGCTATTACTAAATATGCCCATATTCATTTTGCGGCTAATGATGATGCCGCTAAGCGTTTAAAGAAGATGGGCGAACAAGATTTCCGAATCCTCAATGTCGGTGCGCCGCAATTAGACGAATTTGTCTCTGGTGATGTAACTGATAGCAAAGCTATTAGGCAGAGATATCATTTGCCAAGAAATAAAAAATCTATTTTATTAATTCAACATTCGGTTACCGAAGAGGCTGATTTAGCCGAAAAGCAAATAGCTGAATCGATTAAGGCGGTAGCTAGCCTTAAGTTGCCAACTGTAATTATTTTGAACAATTCAGATGCCGGCTCTCGTCATATCAGAGAAGTAATAGCTAGATATAAGAATTTCAAAGCACGCACCTTTAACCATATCCCGCGCCCTGATTATTTTGGCTTGCTGAAGACTTGTGATGTTTTGGTTGGCAATTCCTCTTCTGGCATAATCGAGGCACCGCTGGCTAAGATACCAGTCGTTAATATTGGCAACAGACAAAAGGGCCGCTTACAGAGTACTAACGTAATTAACGTCGGTCATAGCCAGCTGGCTATCGCCAATGCCATTAAGAGGGCTTTGAGCGATAAATTCAGAGCTAGAGCCGAAAAATCGCTTAGCGTATATGGCGATGGTAATTCAGCTAAGAAGATAGTTAGTGTGTTGGCTACTACGCCTATTAACAAAAAGCTATTAGTAAAAGAATTGACCTACTAGCATGAAAATATTGGGTATTATCACTGCTCGTGGTGGTTCTACCAGATTGCCTGGTAAAAACATCAGAGATTTTTTAGGTAAGCCACTATTGGCTTGGACCATCGAGACGGCTTTGGAGAGCGGAGTGATGGACCGAGTTGTCCTATCTACTGATAGTGATGATATAGCCGAAGTTGGCAAGCGCTATGGTGCTGAAGTGCTTTTTAAGCGTCCGGCAGAGTTGTCGACTGCCGAAGCGGGGTCACTTGGGGTGGTTGCCCATGCATCTCAATGGCTAAAGGATAACCAAGGATATGAAGCCCCGTGGATAATGTTACTTGAACCGCCTTCGCCGGGTCGCCAAGTATTCCACTTGAAGGAAGTGGCTAAAATTATTGAAAATAAGAATGACCAAATTGATTCTCTAATCGGAGTTTCTAAAATGCCAGGTCATTATAATCCTTTTAAGGCATTTAAATTGGGCGACGATGTATTGATGTCTAGATGGCATGATGGAGCTGCTATAAAGGATTTTTGGGGTAGATACAATAATCAGACTATGCCCGATGCTTACTATAATAATTCTATGGTTTACGCCTTTAGAGATAGCAATTTATTTGATGCAAAGCCCAGTTTATGGGGTGAAAGAGTATACGGTTATTTGATGGATTATAAATACTCTATGGATATAGACACGGAGGAGGAATGGAAGATCGCTGAGCTTAAGATGAAAGAACTACTTTAGCTATCCGCTCTCCGGCTTTACCATCTACTTTGCCTAAGAATTTCTTTATTAAAACGGCGCGTTCTTTCTGATTTGAGTTTGGATTTTGTAGAAAATCGCTAATCTGTTGCAATAATTGGTCGCCAGTCCAAGCTATTTTAACGCCACCTGTGTCTATGGCTTGTCTCAAAAAGTTTTGCTCAAAGATTAGCTTGAGCACGTCAGCCGAAGGTTTGTGATTATCATTGCCGTTCCAGCCAATATAAATCATCGGCTTATCTAGCGCGCAGGAATCCGTGCCTAACGATGAGCCCACTGTCATAGTCACATCGCTGTGCCAGAAAAGATTGGTGAGATGGTTGCGATCAGGTAATTTGTCAGCTTCCTCAAGCATCAACTCCGGGTATTGCTTTAATAGATCAAAATATCTTTGTGGTTCATCTTGGCCGGGCGAGAGTCGTACTCGTAACTGCAGACCTCTGGGCAATCGGCCGTTTTTAATGGCTTCCAACATAAAAACTATTACCTCTGGCTGAAACGGATGCCACAGGTTCGAGAGTGTTCCGAAAGTAATCAATCTTTTTTGAGGATTAGCACCTATCTTTTGCAAGAAAGATTCGCGATTTTCTGGCTCGAATTCATTTACATAGTAGTCATATCTAGCCGAGCTGGTTATTTCTAGATTTTTTTCTGGTATGCGATGCGTGGTCATTAACTCTTCTTTCCAGCCATCATTCCACAATGCATATTTTGTTATCGGTCTGGGATAGGCGTACATGCGATTATCTAAGTAGCTCCAAGGGAAATCTACGACTATCGAAGCAACTTTTTTAATACGACAGTGAGCCAGAAAGATTACATCGTTAATATCTGATCCATGTGTACCAAGAATAACAGCGCTAGGATTATATTCGTTAAAAGATTGTAGATAATCTTTTCGGCGAAGGATTATCTCTTCCCAACGATTAAAAAGCCACATTATTAATTTTCGGATAGGTAATATGAACCAGCTAACCAAGCGTAAGATGGGCTCCAATGATGATGGCTTGAGTGCTTTGCCAGCGGTGATGCTTTTCAGTATCAAGATTGACTTTCTCAAGTGGGGCCTGTAAATAGTCAGCGCAAGCTCTCTCAGGTGTAGTGATATTTTAGTAATTATGGATTGAGATTCTTTAACAAGAGGCAGGAAGACAATATTATTACCGTCGTATTTTTTCTTAAAATCCGCATCATCGAAGGGTGAAAAAATTATTAAACGGTGGCCGTTATTTTTAAGATGCCAAAATATATTGGTACCTAGGATAAAGTTAGCCCTCCCTATTTTAGGAATGACAAAAAAGAAGGTTTTCATGTTACATAGTATAACAGGTTAGGCAGTTAATTAGTTAATGATTCAGACCATGACCGAAATTAAACCAACTAATTGTGGTGTCTGTAATGAATCTGGGCCATTGATCCAGAAAGAGGTATATGGCAAGAGCACTCTTTGGGAGTGTGGCCAATGTTTGGGGCAATTTTGGACACCAATGGAAAATCCTGGAGCCGAATGGTACGAGCATGATTTACGCTATTCTTTTCGAAATCTCAATCCATTAGTTACCGATCCAGAGCATAACCATCGCGAATTTTTAAAGGATGCGCCCAATAAAGGCGGTAAACTATTAGACGTTGGTACTGGCACTGGCTATTTTCTGGCGGCAGCCGATAAGCTTGACTACGACAGTTATGGTATTGATTTTGACCAGGAAGCCATTATCACCGCCAGAGATATATTTAAGTTGAAAAATGCTTATGTTGGCGATGTTGATTATGCCATTGAGAAATTCGGGGAGCATTATTTTGATGTTTTAACGCTTTTTGAAGTTATGGAGCATCTTGATAAACCTAAGGAATTTTTGGTCAAAGCCAGGCAGCTTTTAAAATCAGGCGGGCATATAGCTATTAGCGTCCCCTTTCGTGGCTCGTGGAATGTTTTTAAAAAATTTGATAAGCCGCCAAGACATCTGACTCGCTGGAATCAAAAGTCGATGAAAAATTTTCTGGAAAGCAATGGATTTAAAGTCGTGCGCACCAAAGTTATATCGGCACCATTTTCATTTATTATCGGTCGTTTTCATTTCTGGTTTAAGGGAATATTCAGTTTTGGCATAGTAGAAAAGGTAGCGGCTAAATCCAAAGATGCGAGTGGTAGATTGGTAGATAATTCTAAGATCAATACTTTGCGCAAGCTGGCTTTGGCCAAGGATTATATATTATTCACCATACCAGCCGCATTTTTATATGTTTATCTTTGGCTTGTAAGAAAGAACGGCATAGATCTGTATGTGTTGGCTAAGTTGGGTGATATAGATTAATTTTGACGTAATCTGTTTAGTGTCCTAGTATAACAATGATGTTGCCATTACTATATTTTTTAATTTTCCCACTACCGGCCCATGCTTACCTTGACCCTGGGACTGGCAGCTTTTTAATACAGCTGATTGTTAGTGGCGTTATCGGAGGTGCTTATGTAGTGAAGACTTTTTGGAAGAATATTCGGGGTTTCGTCAGCTCCCGCTCTAAGTCGGAGACACTAAATGAAGAAGCTCAAGACGATAATCAGGGAGTGGTCTGATTGGCGTCGATTCTATTCCTTGGCCACCGACGAAAGAAAGATAGTTTTCTATGCCGAACATCAAGGCTATTATCCTTATTTTGAGGGTCTCGTTAACGAACTGATTAATGAGCGGCGACAGGTGATTTGTTATATTACATCTGATCAAAATGACCCAATCTTGGAAGATGATCGTGGTGGATTACATGTTTTTCATCTTAAGACCTTGTTGCCTTATTTTATGGCATTTTTGAAAGCCAAAGTTTTTGTGATGACATTAACTGATCTGGGTAAATTTCATCTCAAGCGCTCAATGCACGCCGTAGATTATGTTTATGTTTTTCATGCCATGGTCAGCACTCACATGATGTATAAGGAAGGCGCCCTTGATAGCTACGATACGATCTTGTGCGTGGGCCAGTATCAAGTTGATGAAATAAGAAAGCGCGAGGCCATGGATAATTTGCCGGCTAAAAATCTTATATTAGCTGGTTATTATCGATTAGAAAGGGTTGTCGGTGCCTATGAGGGTTATTTAGCCAATCGGTCACATTCTAGCGTCAAAGAAAAGATCGTGCTGGTGGCTCCTTCTTGGGGCGAAAAGAACATTTTGGCTGAATGTGGTGAGCAGTTAGTCGGAAAATTATTAAGTAGTGGCTATCGCGTTATTGTTAGGCCGCACCCAGAGATTGTTAAAAGAACGCCTCGAGTTGTCGATGAGTTGGTGGAGAAATTTGGCGGCGACAAAAATTTTTTGTTGGAGAAAGGCGTGCATAGTGATGAGTCATTGCTTAAAGCTGATGTTTTAATTACCGATTTGTCGGGCATTGCGTTTGAATATGCGCTAGGAACATTGAGGCCGGTTGTTTTCATAGATTTACCACCAAAAGTTAAGAATCCAAATTGGGATAAATTGGGGTCAGAGCCGATCGAGCTTTCTTTGCGCTCGTGCATTGGCAAGTTGATATCGATTGAGGCAATCAACATTCTTGATAAGACGATAGAATCTCTAATGGATCAACGGGTCGATTATGGCACTGAATTGTTAAAAATTAGAAGCAATCTGGTTCATGATTTTGGTCATTCGTCTAAAATAGGCGCTGATACAATATTAAAAATAGCTGATAAAACTGCCTTATAATTAGGAATACTTTTAGCCTAATTTCGGGTTATATCCAGTATAGTTATCTACCTAATTTGACGGTTGCTGTGCGTGTTAACTATAGTGATAATGACTTATGATAAAAGCAGAAAAATTTCGAAAATTATTGACCTCTCAAGATCTAGATTTTGCTTGTGAGGCGCATAACGGCATCAGCGCTAAAATTGTTGAGGAAGCCGGTTTTAAAGCCATCTGGGCCAGCGGCTTAACCATGTCGGCGGCTATGGGCGTGCGTGATAACAATGAGGCTAGTTGGACTCAAGTTTTGGATATTTTGGAGCAGATGAGTGATGTGACTACTATACCGATTATGGTTGACGCTGATACCGGTTACGGTAATTTTAATAATGTTCGTAGGTTGGTAGCTAAATTAGAGCAACGTGGCATAGCGGCTATGTGCATTGAAGATAAGCTCTTCCCCAAAACTAATAGTTTTTTGCGAGGGGAAAGTCAGCAATTAGCCGACATAGATGAATTTTGCGGCAAAATTAAGGCAGCTAAGGATACGCAGACAGATCCTAATTTTTCGGTTGTGGCTCGGGTAGAGGCGCTGATTGCTGGCTTGGGCTTGAAGGAGGCACTAAAGCGAGCCAACGCCTATCACAAAGCCGGCGCCGATGCCATTTTGATACATAGTAAGGTTTCTAAGCCGGATGAAATTTTGGCTTTTAAGCGTGAATGGGGCAATAAGTGTCCTGTGGTCATTGTGCCAACAACCTACTACCAGACACCGTTGGAGACTTTCAAAGACGCAGGTTTTAGTATGATAATTTGGGCCAATATGACTTTGCGTAGCGCCATACAATCAATGCAGACAACCGTGACTCGTTTGGCAAAATCGCAATCGATCGTTGATATAGAAGATAGTCTTGTGTCGGTAGCGGAAATATTTCGTTTACAAGGTGATCCAGAGTTAAAAGAAGCCGAAAAGCGTTATTTGCCAGTAACTGCAGCCAAGGCCGTATCGATCATTTTGGCTGCGTCTCAAGGCAAAGAGCTTGGTGATCTTACGAAGGACAAACCCAAGGCCATGTTGGAGGTCGGTGGTCGTTCTTTGTTGCAGAGGCAAATAGATACCCTTAATGAGATAGGAGTGCGTCGTATTAGTGCAGTAGTTGGTTTCGGTAAGGATCGTGTCGCCAAGCATTTACCAAATTTAGTCCAAATTGTTAATGATGATCATGGCGTTACTCAAGAAGGTTACTCCCTGTGGTTGGGGCTTAAATCACTACCAGCTGAACACTGCGACAAGACATTAATTACTTACGGTGATGTGGTGTACAAAAAATATATCCCATCAATATTGCTAGAAGCTGATGGCGATATAGTTATCGGCGTCGATGTCAATTGGAGAAGTGGCGAGAGTGAAAATAATTATACTGATTTAGTGGCATGCAGTGAGCATTTTCGCAAAAGCATATCTGATAGGCCTATAACTTTGAAAAAGATGGGTTCTGATGTTGTCGGGAGCGATGTTTGTGGCGAGTGGATAGGGCTGATGGCTTTGTCGGCTACTGGGCTAGGATCTGTTAGGCGCGTTTTGGCCGATATCGAAAAAACCAATCCCCAAAGATTAAAAACGTTACGAATGGCCGAGTTGTATAATGAATTGGTAAAACGCGGCCAGGAGATCCGTGTTGTTTATGTTACTGGTCATTGGCTGGATGTAGATGACTTGAAAGATTTTGACCGAGCTAATTACTTCTAATAGTTTTCTAGTATATTATCATGTTGAAAAGTAGAGACTTTTTTAATTTACTGAAAGCCAGCGACATAATTTTTTTTACTGGCGTGCCGGATTCGTTGTTAAAGCATTTTTGTGCCTATATCGCTGATCATACTGGTAAATCCAATCATATTATTACTGCCAATGAAGGCGGCGCTATAGCTCTGGCAGCGGGACATTATTTAGCGACTAGCAAATCAGCTTTGGTCTATATGCAGAATTCTGGCCAAGGCAATAGCATTAACCCTCTAGTATCATTGGCTGACCCTAAGGTATACGGTCTGCCTATGTTGTTGTTGATTGGTTGGCGTGGTCAGCCCATTCGGCAAGCTCGTGGCAAGCCGGTTTCAATTGACGAGCCGCAGCATGAGAAGCAGGGATCAATAACTTTAGATTTATTGAAAACGCTTGGCATAAAATATGCCGCATTGCCTAAAGATGCCAGGTTGGCCAAGCTCGCTTTGGCTAAGGCCGTCAAATATATGAAAAAACAAAAGGCACCTTATGCCTTTGTGGTTAGCAAGGACACTTTTGAGCCCCATAAAGTCGCAGGCAGTCATCAGAGGCAAACCAAATTATCCAGAGAAGACGCCGTTAAGATGGTCATAGATCAATCAGACTCGAAGGACACGATAGTATCTACTACGGGCATGATCTCGCGTGAATTATTTGAATATCGTGAATCTTTGAAACAAAAGCATGATAGTGATTTTCTGACAGTGGGATCTATGGGACATGTTTCTCAAATTGCTTTAGGGATCGCCCTAGCTAAACCAAAGAGATCAGTTTATTGTTTGGATGGTGATGGCTCGGTAATAATGCATATGGGCTCTTTAGCAATAATTGGTCAGGCCAAACCTGGCAATTTACGACACATTGTTTTTAATAACGGCGTCCATGATTCTGTTGGTGGTCAACCTACAGCGGCAGCGAATATTTCTCTGGCAAAAATAGCCAAGGATTGTGGTTATCGCATCGCTTTAACGGCTGATAGCGTGGCTAGCGTGCGAGCTAGCTTAGCAAAACTAAAAACTAGCCATGGACCGGCCATGTTGGAAATCAATGTTAGCAAGGGACATCGTGACAACTTGGGTCGTCCTAAAATGACCCCAGAACAGCTAAAAAAGAAATTCATGAAATATCTGACTAATGCCTAAAGAATATTTTGGTTTAGATAGCGCCAAAGAGCTGGCTACTATTTTGCGACAGCTTAAGGCGCAAAAAATTTTTTTAGTCACTGGCAAAAGGGCCTATCATTCTTCTGGTGCTAGCGAAGTTCTCGATCCGATACTGGCATCTTATGAAGTTGCTATTTTTAATGATTTTGAGGAAAATCCAAAAATAGAAGAAGTGAAAAAAGGTATTGAGCTTTTTAAGCAAAGCGGAGCCGATGTGGTGTTGGCTGTTGGTGGCGGTAGTCCGATAGATATGGCTAAACTAATAAATATTCTAGCGGCCCAAGGTGGGAATCCTTCTGATTATATTCGTGGCGAATCTAAAATAACTAACCCTGACAAACCAATCATAGCTATACCAACTACTTCTGGCACTGGAAGTGAAGCAACCCATTTTGCTGTAGTTTATATCAATGGTCAAAAATATTCATTGCATGATGATCATATTTTGCCAGACTATGCCATTGTTGATCCCAAGTTAACATTTAGCTTGTCACCAGAGATAACCGCGGCTACTGGTATGGACGCTTTATCACAAGCCATAGAATCTTATTGGAGCATTCAATCAACTGAGGAGTCTAAATCTTATTCTCGAGAATCAATAACTTTAGCTATAGCCAATTTAGCGATGGCAGTAAATGAGCCTACAAATGATGTGCGCATAGCCATGAGTAAGGCGGCCCATCTAGCTGGTAAGGCGATAAATATTGCCAAGACCACGGCGCCGCATGCTATATCCTACGCGCTTACTTCCAATTTTGGCGTGCCTCATGGTCATGCTGTGGGTGTGTTTTTGCCTGGGTTATTAGCTTACAACAGCGAAGTTGGTGATGACGATATTTCTGATCGTCGTGGTTTGGGATATGTGCGCCAAACCATGGAAGAAATTTTTAGTTTACTTGGAGCAGAAAACGCCGATGGCGCTAGAAATAAATTAATTGATTTGATGAAAAAGATCGGCTTGGAGACACGCTTGGGTCATTTAGGGTTGAAATCCACCGAAGATATTGAGCTGATAGTTAATAATGTTAATTCGGAACGGGCAGGCAATAACCCTCGAGCATTAACCAGTGATTTTATAAGAGATCTATGCAAGCAGTTATTCTAGCTTCCGGCCAAGGTAGCCGATTAAAACACTTAACTGAAGATTTACCTAAATGCTTAGTCTCCGTTGGCGGTGTGTCGATTTTGGGACGTATTTTAGATTCCTTGTTAGCCAATGGTGTTAATAATGTTCTGATCACTACTGGTCCCTTCGAGGAAAAGATAAAAAATTTTGTTAAGGAGAATTATCCTTCTTTGCAAGTCACATATATTAACAGCGATAGATACAGCCAAACCAATGCTATCTATTCACTGTGGCTGGCTAAAGATTTTATAGAAGATCAGGACATCATCCTGATGCATAGCGATTTAATATTTGACCCGGCTTTGATGGCTAATATAGTTGGTAGTGAGGTCAGTTGCGCCTTGGTACAAAAATCTGGACCAGTGCCTGAAAAAGATTTTAAAGCTTTTATCGATGCGGGGCTTATCAAAAAGATTGGCGTTGAAGTCGACGACCCCACAGCTCGTTTTTTAGTTCCGATATATAAATTTATGGCGTCCGATTGGCAAAAATTTATTACTAGAGTGGATAAACTTGTTAAGGCAGGATCTATCAACTTATATCCTGAAGAGGCTTTCAATCAGATCGCCGATCAAGTAAAATTGTACCCATCATACTATGGCGATGAATTAGCTATGGAGGTAGATGATCTAGAGGATTTTGCCAAAGCCGAAAAACTATTATGATTTTACACCCATTTTTATTCGCAATTTTCCCGATATTGTTTCTATTCGCTCGCAATATTGAGGAAGTAACTTGGGGCCATGTATATGTGCCTGTTTTATTATCGTTGGTGTTGGCCGCCTTGTTGTTGCTATTGGTTAGAATATTTATGCGCGACTGGTTGAAAAGTGGCGTTGTGGCTTCGGTGTGGTTGTTGCTAATTTTTTCCTACGGACATATATATGATGTTATTTATAAGTTGGGTGAGGGAGTTGTTTGGGTGCCACATAAAGTTCTGTTGATTGTTTGGCTGGTGATATTGTCGGTGGCTTTCTATTTGGTAAGAAAAAGCAAGGTTGATTTTAAAGTCATTAATCGCGGCTTGAATTTTATGGCCGGCTTCCTAGTCGCATTATCGCTAATTAATATCTTGCTGCATCAATCGCCATTAGATGTTCGACCAACAGACTCATCAGCGCAGCCAGTTGGACAATCTGCGGCCATAGATAACCCGGATATATATTTCATATTGTTGGATGGTTATAGCGGCCAGCAAAACCTGGAAGAATTTTATGGGTATGATAATAGCAGTTTTTTAAATGACCTTAAGAGTCGCGGATTTTATGTAGCTGATAAGAGCTTGAGTAATTATGCCACTACACGATCTTCCCTGCCTTCGGCTTTGAATATGGATTATCTTGATGCTTTAAGTCCTACTGGTGAAGCTGAATATGTAAGAAAAAACTTTTTTGTTCATAATGAGCTGGTTAACAATAATGCCATAAGCCGCCTTTTGAAAGATAGTGGCTATGCTTATATTCACTTTGGTTCTATGTGGGAATTGACTGCTAAAAATCCATATGCCGACATCAATGTTAACAAGCAATCGCTTTCAGAATTTCTAGCCATACTTTATCGCACCACGGCTTTTTACCCGTTTAATTATGTGATAGGCGATTGGCTTAACCTAGATGTGCGTCAAGCGCAATGGGATCGTATCTATTATCAATTTGAGGAATTAGCTAAGATGCCAGATTTAGAAGTTGGTAGTCCAAAGTTTATATTTTTTCATGTTGGCATACCGCATGGGCCATATGTTTTCAATCAAAATGGCTCGTTTGTAGTTGAGGAGAAAGACCCAGCGGTTGGCTGGGAGCATGCTCCTGAAAGCTATTTAAATCAATCGATTTTCTTGAATCGACAATTGATAATTGCTATTGATTCCATTTTGTCCCAGTCGAAGCAGCCGCCAGTTATTATCTTATGGTCGGATCATGCTTCGCGGGCCATCGTTCTCGACAAAGATGTGGATAGGGTTGCTGATATTAGCGATGTCGCTTTGAGAAGCTATTTCCGCAATTTTGGCGCCTATCTCTTGCCAGACAATGGGGCAGATGAGCTATATAAAACTATTACGCCAGTTAATATTTTCAGAGTTGTGTTGAATAAATATTTTGGTGCCAACCTCCAGCTATTGCCTGACATTAGTTACATGGACACACCAAAAAGCGGTTATAAATATGAAGACGTAACCTCGCGTGTGGCTTATGAATAAATATTCTGACAAATTAGTTTTGCGGGTTAATGAGATCTATCATGACATTGAGGGTAGTGATTGTTATGACCATAGTCACGATGAGATCTTTGCCTTAGAGCCAGAGCGTTGGCATAAAATGTTTGAAAAATATTTCGGACATTTTTGGTCTGGTGACGGGAGGTGCATATTAGACGTAGGTTCTGGGACTGGATTCGTGCCTAGTACCATCGGCAAATATTTGCGACCAGAAGATAAAATGGTTTGTGGTGACATATCCCAGAAGATGTTGGACCAGTGTTCCAATAATGTTGCTAAACATAATTTCGTGGGCCAGTTTGAGTATCGGAAATATGATGGCATTAATTTGCCAGCAAAAGACAAGTCTATTGATTTAGTTACTGTTAATTCCGTTTTACATCATATTCCAGACACAATGGGCTTCCTCAAAGAAGCTGATCGGATTTTAAAGCCGGGCGGTTTTCTTGTTATTGCTCATGAGCCTAGCACTCGATTTTATAAGAACAAACTTATTTGGACCGTATATCGGGTTTTATACTTGCTTTATCATCCTAGAGCTATTAAGGATTCGTTGGCGCGTCGTGGTTTTAAGCTTAACAAGGCGTTAGAAGAGTCGCCTAGGTCGGATAGCATTCTTGAATCAATAAATAGAGCCATCTTACAGGAAGGCTTAGCTGATGCGGCGCTAAGCCGTAGGCAGCTCAATGACATTGTTGAGGTTCACAGCATAAGCGGTTTTGATATCGATGACTTAAAACGCTCTCTGCCACACTTTGAGCAAGCTCATTATGAAACCTATAATCATCTTTATTGGATATACATGGAGCATTATAAAAATCCGATTATTAAATTTATTGATTGGATTTTGGGCAAGATGTATCCGAAAGACGGCAAAACCATAATGGTGATTTTTAAAAAATTAGATAGTTTATAAATATGTTGCAGTCAATAAAACAAGACAATGTCGAGATAAAGATGGAAGTTACCAATAATGTTGAGAAGTATCGTATAGAGACATTATTTTCTAAAGAGCCAGAAACGATTAGCTGGATACGAGAATTAATTAAACCAAGCGACGTTTTATATGACGTCGGCTCCAACGTTGGTGTGTTCTCATTATTTGCTGGGATATTTCACAATAGACAAGTCAAAGTTTTATCTTTCGAGCCAGCTCATCATAATTTTGATAGGCTTTGTGACAATATAATAGCTAACGAGCTTAGTGGCACAGTGGTGCCGTATTGTATTGGCATAGGCAAAGAATCTAAATTTGGCCAATTAAATATTAGCGATGCCACATCCGGCTCTGCCGGTCATCGTATTGATTCGACGACTTATCAGAGTGGGATTGGCTCTTCTAGCCATAAAGTCGGCGAAGAGTTTTTGCCAGTCTTGCAGCAGGGCATCTTCACGGCTTCCATAGACGATTTAGTTGGTGAATATGGCTTGCCAGCTCCTAGTCATTTGAAGATTGATATTGATGGCGGAGAAGAAGATATCTTAGCAGGGGCGAAGAAATCACTAACGGGGTCGGTGCGATCAGTTATGATTGAGCTTGATGACAAGGGCGGATCTCTTGAGGAGGCAGTTAGCGGCTTGATGACGAAATTAGGCTTCGATAAAAACCATCCTATCAATTTTCAAGACAATCACTCAAAAAAGAGGCGCGCCCAAGAAGGCCACGCCCATATTAAGAATATTATTTTTGTTAAATAGCTATGAATGGTGTTGTTTATCCAGTTTTTGCTTTAGTAAAATCTCTGCTAGTAGAAAATCTACCTCGCTATCTATGTCAGCTGCCTCTTCTTGTGGTATAATATGATAACGTATTTTTTCACCCATCGATTTTTTGTTTAGCAGTACATCGTTACGAACCGCAATAGGGTCGCCATGAATATAACATTTAGGAAGGGCCTGACGTGGCATGAAAGCTGGCATATCGAAGCCAGTAAATTCTTTGGATGCGGTAGGAATAAGATAATCGCCGTCGGCTCGCCACATTTTATAAGGATGATCGGGCGCTTCATAGATGATGCGGGCGGCTTCAGCTGATGGGTCGCTTATCAATAGATCGATGCATTTATCAATATGTTTCGGCTGGCAAAGCGGTGAAGTCGACATAAGTCGTAGGACTATATCAGGGGACCAATTTTCGTTTTTTTGGAACCATTGGGCGGCGTGGATGAGATATTCTTCATCGGTGCTTTTGCCGTGAGATATTTCAGCTGGACGTAAAAACGGGGCTTCTAGTCCGTGTTTTCTGGCTATGTCTGCATACTGTTGTGAGTCGGTAGAGATAATTAAACGTGAGATATGCTTTGATTTTTTGGCTGCATCGGCTATCCAGGTAAAGAGTGGCCTACCACAGAGCGGTCGAATATTCTTATTTGGTACGCCTATAGATCCTGATCTGGCACCGATGACTGCCAGGACTTTGGGTTTAGATTCCATATTGGATAAAACACTGACAGTGATTAATTAGTTTTATGATTATTCTATCTGACAAAACAGTTGATTTAGACTAACATCTTAGTTAGTTCAAGTCACTGCGGCTTGGCGTAGATCATTGATACTTTAGGAGACGAGTCTTGAAAAAGGCGCAGAAGCGTATTGCATTAGTGGCACGCGATGCCGCTCCATCTGGGGCTTTCCAGCGGCTAGCTTCCGAACTGCAAGCCCGCGGCAAGGACCCGGTAACATTTTTGGGTAATGGCGCGCCGATAGGTGTGGCACCAACTGAGATTGTTAACCATCTTTCTGAGTGCGATTTTGTTTTGTTTGGCATGTCATCTTCAGCTGATTTAGCTAGAGAAGAATTGACAGTTGCCGAAGCTGCTAATGATCTTAATTTACCATTCGGATTCTATAAAGACATTGTAGAGGGGTCATCTATCCGTGCTCACTTTAATCACGATTGGCTGAAGTCCGGTGCTAGCTTGCTTTTCGTACGTAACGAAGAAGAAGCAGTATATATGCGAGATATGTTACCCAATGCCACTGTCGTTGCTAGTGGAAATCCACTAGTTGAGGATGCTTTCTTTCCGCGGCTTGATCGTCGGGGGGTGAGGAATGCTTTTGGCATTGGTCAGGATGAAAGGGTAATCTTTTGTACTGGCACCAAGTTGGCTTTTGAGAATTTTTATTGTTTCGTGGCTGTCTTGAATGCGGTTGACCAACTTGGTAAAGCTTACTCACAAGATCGGTTTAGGGTTATCTTTTCAATGCATCCCGGTGATCCTAATCTGAAGTATGTTTATGATTCAGATAACATTTTGGTACGGGGTGAATATAATGACGAAGAGTTGATGCAGTCGGGTGTTTATCGGGATTTGTTTAATTATTCTTCGGTCCCAGCAATGCTAGTCACTAAACAAAGAATGAGCAGTACCGATATTCTGCCTGGAGTGGATTTGGTGATTAATACTGGCTCCACAATTGCTGAATCGGCCGCTTGTCTACGTTTGCCGGTGATTGATTTTTTGGGTGGTCAATTGGCGCTCAACCGATACGCGCGATTGGGCTTGCCTGATTACCCATTTGCCAATTCTAGAGCAGGTGTGAGTTTGTGGGCTCATGCCGAATCACTGTACCCACTTATTTGCGAGTTTGCTAATTCGCTAGGTGATTCTAGGCGGCTACGTTCTCGACAAGAAGAGATTTATCCGCGTCCTCAGGAACGAGGTCAGGCAATAAGAATTATGGCTGACGCCTTGCAGGCGATTTAACTTCAACCCCATCCGACAACTGTCGGATGGGGTATTTTTATAATGTTACCGGCCAGATATGCCAGCTGTTGTATAGATTGAGGAAACACAATCATTATCGATTATGTCTAATATTATCTTAGCAGCAACAAAATCTTTTATATTTGCAGCTGAAAATACAGAGCTGAAAGAGGAATTAAAAAAAATCGGTTATGAAATAGAATTCTTGGAGGATTTGAATTCCAAACTATCTTTTAATCCATCTGGAGTAACGACAGTCGTAGCTGGCGACGTCTTTCCGATAACCAAGAAAGAGATGTCGCATTTTCCAAATCTTAAGCACATTGCCCGTTTTGGCACTGGCTTCGATTGTGTGAACATAAAAGATGCTAAAAATTTGGGGATACAAGTTACTAATATACCTTCGGTTAGCGCGCACGAAGTAGCTGAGCATGCTCTGGCGTTTATCTTCGCTTTATCTAAAAAACTATTTTATTATGATGGCGCTATGAAGCAAGATAATTGGGATCGTTCTCGGCATGACAGTATTGCTGGTAAGAAGCTTGGAGTGGTTGGCCTGGGTAAGATCGGTAAAGAGCTAGCTAAATTGGCCGGTAGCGTAGGTATGGAGGTAGTGGCTTTTGACGTAAATTACGATGAAGAGTTTCTCGAGGCGCATAAAGTGATTAAAAGTGATTTGACATCCTTACTTGTTGAAAGTGATTTTGTGTCATTGCATCTGCCGTTGAGTGATACGACGCACAATATCATAGATGGCGAATCAATCTCGGCAATGAAGCCCAACTCTTATCTTATTAATACTGCCCGCGGCGAGCTAGTTGATGAGGGTGCGTTGCTAGATGCTATTAATGACGGCCGAATAGCTGGCGCTGGCCTAGATGTATTCTCTAATGAGCCGCCTTTTGATGACTCAATCCTTAATCAATTGGTGCGACATCAAAATGTGATCGCTACTCCTCATGCTGCTTCTTTTTCTCCCAAGGTCCAGTTTGCCGTGGCTAGAAGGGTGTTGCATAACATTCTGGCCGTGCGTGATGGGAGATTGGAAGAAGCAGATTTAGTGGTTTGACAAACCATCAAACTGGTAGTATTCTCATGGTGTCTTAAGCCCCTTGAAAAGGAGGAAAACATGACGAGCCAGTCAGCTTCGATCTACGTCCCACATTGGTTGGATGATAAGCGTGTCTATAGTTGTGGTTGCGGTAGTTGTGGGGAAAAAATCCCAAAATTTAATCCTGCTACTGGAGAGCTTCTTTCTCTCATATCTGCCGGTTGTAGTAATGAAGTGTTAAAGGCAATTAGTTTAGCGGAGGCGTCCTTATCCAATTGGAGCGGTCGATCCTTGGATTATCGTGCCGAGATGCTTAAGAAAACTTTGGTAGCTATGGAATCGAATCGTAAAGTTATCGCTAAGATTCTATCATCTGAGAGTGGAAGATCGGATAAGATGGTTAATGCTGAGATCGATGCAGCCATTTCTTACGGAGAATTTTTCGTCGGTGAGTCGCGTCGTTTTTACGGAACGACTATGGCCAGCAAGGAGCTTGGTAGATTTGCTTATTTCATCCGTCAGCCAGTCGGCATCTGTTTATTGATCACTCCATTTAATGGTCCGTTGGTCAGTATGGCAAAAAAGGTATTCCCAGCGTTGCTGTGTGGTAATACTATTGTTCTCAAGTCACATGAATTGACGCCGATGACAGGAATCTTGCTGGCCCAATGTCTTCAAGAGGCCGGCTTACCTTCTGGGGTTTTCTCGGTTGTGCAGGGTATCGGTAGCAAGATCGGTCCACAGCTAGTTGGTGATCCGCGCGTAGCCATGATTAGCTTCACTGGTTCATCACAAACTGGGCGTATTATTAAGAGTCAATCTCACACCTTTCGTATGTGTTTTGAGATGGGTGGCAAGAATGCTTTTGTAGTCTGCGATGATGCTGATTTGGATAGAGCTGTTGAATATGCCACTCTGTCAGCTTTTGCCAATGCTGGTCAGATGTGCGCTTCGGCCAGCAGGATTATTGTTTTTGATTCTATTTATGATGAGTTCAGGGATAAGTTAATCCAGAGGGCCAAGTCTTTAGGTGTTGGGACAAGCCACGATGATTTCGTGCCGCCTATTATTACGGAAGATAATCTGCATAGGATTCTCGAGGCATTTGATGGTGCCATTAGTAGGGGCGGTGTTATATTAACTGGCGGCCAGCGAGTTAATCTGGCTGGTTATTTCCTTGAGCCGACCGTTTTTGAGAATGTTTCACCTGACGACCCATTTGCTCAAGAAGAGCTTTTCGGGCCAGCGACTTGCTTATTTAGGGCTGACAATCTTGATGAAGCAATTGCGATTACAAACAATTCCAAGTTTGGATTAACGGCTGCGATTCACACCGACAATCTTCACCGCGCCGAAGTGTTCAAGCTTCGATGCGAAACCGGAGTGGTGCGAATCAATGGGCATACTTATGGATCAGAGCCGCAGGACATTCCTTTTGGTGGCCGCAAGCTATCCGGCAACGGTTGGCGTGAGCCGGGCACTGATGCGCTGGATGTTTATACGGAGAAGAAGTTTGTTTCTTTTGACCACGACCAGACCAGGGTCTAAGGAGGTGGCTATGAGATTGACTGGTAAAGTGGCTGTAGTGACTGGCGGAGGTGGCGGCATTGGCTTAGGTATCGCTTCTTGCTTGTCACAAGAAGGTGCCAAGATAGCGGTTCTGGACCTTGATTTAGAAAAAGCACGTAATGTAGCTAATAAAGTTATATCCCTTGGCAATATGGCCATCGCCTTAAGAGCCGACGTTACTGATGAGCTAGAGGTTGAGTCTGCTGTGAGGCGGGTGATTGATGCCTATGATAAGATCGATATCTTTGTTAATAACGCTGGCATCGCCTGCAAGCCAGGACTACCTTTCATAAACAATTCTTTAGACGATTGGGATAAGGTGTGGGATGTTAATGTTAAGAGCTTGCACATCACTTGCAAAGCTATTTGGCCACATTTTACTGGAAGGCGTAGCGGCAGGATTATAAATATTGCTTCGATCGCTGCTCCGATGGCTGGCCAGATGAAGCCGCCCTATAGCGTGGCTAAAGCTGGTGTGATTACGTTCACCCATATTTTAGCCAAGGAATTTGCACCTTACGATGTCACGGTTAATGCGATATCTCCTGGCTTGGTTTGGACTCCATTTTGGGAGGGAGTAGCCAAGAATCTCATTGCTACTAACGCAAATTACCAAGGGATGACTCCTAGACAAGCATTCGAAAGGCGGATGAGTGAATTAGTGCCTCTGCAACGCGAACAGACGCCAGAAGATATCGGCTGGGCAGTTGCTTTCTTTGCTTCTGATCAAGCGCGCAATATTACTGGCCAAGTGCTTTCGGTTGATGGCGGCGTAATCATGCAGTAAGTTCTAGCAGCCGGCTCTTTTAGGAGCCGGTTTTTTATTGGATCTAATATAACCATTGACTGATATGTAGTGTTTATATATAGTAGGCTTAATTGTCCTTTTATAATCACAAAACAGCAAGGAGAGTAGCTATGAATGCTCGAGAACGTAAGTTGGTAGACCATTTGAAATATATGCGCGACGTATATGGCGTTATCGGTGTTAAGGCCGAATTTGAGGCCGAAGGGACTCGTCTTGCTGAATTGCAGCGCCTTAAAGACGTTTCTTCAGCCGCTGGATTGCCAATTACTTTAAAGATCGGTGGCCCCGAAGATATCTGGGGTATTTTGCAGGCTAGATTAATCGGTGTTTCGACTATTGTGGCCCCAATGATTGAAAGTGCTTATTCATTGGGTAAGTTCTTGGCCGCAGTCGGAGATCGTCTCTATGGAGATGAATTAACAGACTTGGTAGTGGCAATTAACATTGAGACCATCAGAGCTTTTGAAGATTTGGACAGCATTTTAAGAGTTGGTAGTGATGGTGGGCTACAATGTGTTACGGTTGGTCGCGTGGATTTTGTGGGATCGATGGGCTTGAGTCGGGATAAGATTAATTCACATGAAGTCTTTGAAAAGGTGATGAATATTTGTGATTCAGCTAAGAAAGCAGGGATGATGACCGCTATGGGTGGCGGTATTGAGCCGGCTTCATTTAGCTCTATAAATACACTTGTTGGTGCTAGTTTGTTAGATAAATTTGAGACTCGCAAGGTCGTGTTCAATGCCTCTCAGGGTATCAAGGACTTTAATAGGGCTATCATTGATGCTCATCGATTCGAACTCACCTGGCTTGAGAATAAGCGAGCTTATTACAATGCGATTGCCGACGAAGATAAATCTCGCATCGAGATGATTCGTAATCGTGTTGAGCAAGGAGGTAGCTAATGAAACCAATTGTGTTAGTAGGAACCAATAGTTTTTGGAGCATGAGAGAAGAAGTTGATGCTTTGGAGTTGTGGAATAGATTTGAATTGATTTTTGACAAGGATTTTGAGATTTCTGATGATAGAGCCGAAGATGTGCAAGCGTTGGTGGTAGGCGATAGGCCGATCGGCGTTAATATTATCAACCGCTTTCCTAATCTTAAGACCATTGCACGTGCTGGTACTGGTTATGACAATGTGGATATCAAAGCGGCTAAAGAACGAGATATCGTAGTCACGCGAGTTATCAAGTTAAATGCTGATGCAGTTAGCGAGTTTACTTTGGGTCTCATATTGAGTCTATTGCGTAGAATTCCTCAACTACACCACGGCATGATTAATAATGAGTGGCAGCGACAGCAAGGTATTTTGTTGAGCGAAGCTACGGTTGGTATAATTGGCTTGGGAGAGATTGGTTGTTCATTGGCACAAAAGCTAAACGCCTTAGGCACTCAAAGGGTATTTGGATGGAACCGTACTGATCGTCCGGAAATAGACCGCATCATAGCAAGTTACGGTTTAGAAATTGTTGATATACCCAGCATTATGTCAGAGAGTGATGTAGTTGTAGTGGCTATTGCTCTTGCGCCGAATACCAACCAATTAATAGATTCCGGCATGCTATCTTTAATGAAAAAGGCTGGGATTTTGATTAATGTCAGCAGGGGAGCGGTTGTAGATGAGGTGGCTTTAGTTGATCTATTATCCAAGGGATTGCTTGGTGGTGTCGCATTGGATGTCTTTTCGACAGAGCCACCATATGACGATTTATTTAGAAAGCCATTCTTTAATAAATTGTCTGGCGAAGCTAAATCTGGACATAATGTGATCCTTACGCCGCACAATGCGTCAATGACCGCCGGCAATGCTCGTGAAGTAGCTTTGCAAGTTGGCCGGAATATCTCACTGGTTATTGATGGCCATTTGGAGTGTGTAGAAATTGTGGAATATCGTGATGATTAATGCCCCCTGGTGTTTTGCCGAGGGGGTTTTTATTTAGGTTTAGGATTCAAAACCCAATGTCAGTTGGCATTGTTTTAATATAAAGACACCTATTCACTTTATGAAAGACGATACATCTGACAACCCCATATTTTCTTTAGAAGTTGCTAGGGGCTATATTTTTTCTAGTCTTTGGGGCAATATTGGCAAGATTTTAGGATTTGCTAACTCATTGATAGTCATTTATTTTCTGACCGTTAATGACTTCGGCATCTATAAGTTGGTATTGGCGTTTATAGGCTTTGTACAAATTCTACTTTTTTCTGGTTTTGATGGCGTGGTCTTTAATGACATCGCCCGTGCTAGAGGCGAGCAGGATGATCAGAAGGCCAACAGGATATTTTCTGAATATCTATGGATTAAAGTATTTTTAGGCTCGCTACTCTTTCTCGGTACATTATTATTGTCACCCTATTTAAGCATCCTTGAGCCGACGGCTTTATCTTTAGTAAAAATAGCATCAGCCCTGCTATTGCTATATGCATTGGCTGATATTGTTGAGGTTTTTTTTAAGGCCACCTCAGATTTTAAATGGTTGTTTGGCTTCCCGCCACTCTACGAACTAGTTAAGCTAATATCTTTAATCATAATAATAACCACCGTTGGTCTGTCGGTTGAGCTGACGATATGGTCGGGTATATTGGCTTATGTCGTAGCTTTGGTGCCATTTTTTGTTTTGAATATATTTCGGGCCAAGGCAGCGGTGAAGATATCATGGGATTGGAATATTCTACGCTTTACGGAATTAACCAGCATCTTTAAGGCTCATGGAAAGTGGAGTATTGCTAATAACATATTTAGCAATTTTGTGACCAATGTACGTCCATGGTTAATAAGATTTTTCTTGGGTATAGAAGCGGTGGGTATTTATAGCGTGGCGGCTAGCTTTGTTGGCCATTTGAACAATTTCTTGGGTTTGCAAAAGATTTTAGGTATTTTAGCGCCGCGGGAATGGGAAAATAAAGAAAGGATGAAAAAAATATTTTCTCGAGGCACAAAATACGCAACCATTGTGGCCTTTCTTATAGTAGTGAGTGGGACTGTCGGCGTGGTGGCGCTAATCACTGTATTTTATCCAAAATACACACTTTCGTTGGTGCCATTTGTGATTATGGTAATCAGTTTGCTGTATACGCCACTTAGTGATGCTTCAAATGGTATCTTGACCATTGTTCGAGCTCAGCGATTTTTGTTTTGGCAGGCAATTTGGAAATCCTTTTTGACATTGGCACTAAATATCGTCTTCTTGCCGATCTTCGGAATCAGCGGCGCGGCTTTGGAATACTTCTTCAATGGTCTGATTTTGACTTCGTTTAAATATCGTAAGGTCAAAAATATTGATAGCGGCTTTGTTTTGCGTAAAGATTTTTTTACCATCGACCGTTACGATAAAAATACTTTCAAGCAGGTATGGGGCTATTTTATTGGCAAGTTGATGGCTGTATTCAATAAACAAAAAAGAAATTAAATTTGTTGTATAATAAGCGGGCAACCCCGCTTGGCGGGGCGCTCAATTTTGCAGCCAGTCGGGCTGTGTTAATAAGTAACTTGCCCTTCTGGGTAAAATTGGCATGTGTGGTATTGCTGGTATAATCGAAAAAAATGGCAGAGCGGCTTCAATCAAAAAGCTTCAGTCCATGGCTGGAGCTATAGCTCATCGTGGTCCGGATGATGATGGTTTTTATCAGAAAGATAATGTTGCTTTAGCGCATCGTCGCTTGAGCATTTTAGATTTAAGTCAGGATGGCCATCAGCCGATGAACGTAGGTAGCTTTTGGATAACTTTTAATGGCGAGATATACAATTACATAGAATTACGCAAAGAATTGGGCGGCAGATTTAAAACCAAGACTGATACCGAAGTTATTCTGACCGCTTATCGAAAGTGGGGCGTTGATTGTGTCAAAAAATTTAATGGAATTTTCGCCTTTGCAATCTGGGACGAGGAAAAGAAAACTTTATTTTGCGCTAGAGACCACCTGGGCGTAAAGCCGTTTTATTATTCTATCAAAAGCGGTGCATTTTATTTCAGCTCTGAAGCAAAGGGATTATTAGCTGGTGGCATTAAGGCAAGGCCCAACGATCGTGCCATTTATGACTATCTTGTCCGTGGTTACTATCAACATGATACTAATGAATCATTTTTTGATGGTATCCATCAATTGCCGCCTGGTCACACACTGCTATGGCGTGATGGCGTGATTTCTATGAATAGCTACTGGGACCCAGCCACTAAGATAAAAGATTTCTCGACATGGAGCGATAAACAAGTAAGCGATCATTTTTTTAAGATTTTTAAAGACGCTACCAAAATACAGTTACGCAGTGACGTTCCAGTGGGCATCCAATTGAGTGGCGGCCTAGATTCGTCTGCGTTAACGGCTATGGTTAATCATATTTGTGGCGGTCAGAAAAATTTTAAACTTTTCTCTTTCATATATGGCAATTTTCCTGATATAGAGAAGCCGTTTATGGAGGCGGCGGCTAAGAAGTTGGGTTGGGATTTAGAATTTATAACTATTTTTTCAAAAGACATGGTTGAAGCCATGGAAGAGATTGTTTGGTATCAAGACGAGCCATTCCCTGGATTACCAACATTTGGCCAGCATTTTGTGGCCAAGCGATGTCGAGCCGAAAACATACCAGTTATTTTAGGTGGTGAGGGTGGCGATGAAATCGGTGGTGGTTATGAATATTATATGGGGGCGTATTTTCTAGATATGATAAAAAAACAGGGCGCAGAAGATGCTTTAGGGGAATTATCTGCTTTTGGTAAAATTAGGCCACAAAATCCCTTTCAGGATTTAGAAGCCGGCCTCCGTTTTCTGCTTGGTGCTCTGGGGTCGTATTTTTCTAGTGGAACCTCGGCCGATGCCTCGAGTTTTGTAAGCCATGAGGCCTTGCGCCACGATTTTCTTAATAAAGACTACGCGTCGATGGAATTTAGCCAACCATTTGAATCGCATTTAAGTAATATGCAGTATCGTGATATCTTTCACACTAAATTGCCGCGCATCATTCATAGTATCGATCGCGCGGCCATGGCTTATGGCGTAGAACATCGAGTGCCTTTCTTGGACCACCGCTTGGTAGAATTAGGTCTATCTTTACCGATACGTCATAGAATCAGAAACGGTCATCAAAGGTTTTTTATTCGCCAAGCAATGCAATCGCTTTTGCCCAAGAAAGTTGCCTGGGCGCCCAAAAGGGCCACACCAAGTCCGCAACGAGAATGGTTTAAGGATGAATTAAGACCATGGGTGCAATCTATTCTAGCCTCTAAATCATTCGGCCAGCGTCATTATTTTGATCAGAAAAAAGTCTTAGCCAAATATCGCGAATATTATACAGCGAAAACGACACCCAAAAACTCTTTCCATATTTGGCAATGGATCCACTTAGAAATTTGGTTTAGAAAATATTTTGACTAATATGTCTTAGCGATTTAAGATAAGCAATACTTGATTATGTATAAGAAAACCATCCTTTTACCAATTTATAATGGCATGCGCTCACGTAATTTTTTTCGCAATGATCTTTATCCGGAGCTGGTTAAAGATGAGGATTTGCAGTTGGTTATCTTAGTGCCACCGTATAAGATGGATCTTTATAATCGTGAATTCAGTAAGCCCAATGTGGTCTTCCAATCATGGGACGCTATCCCAGAGAATTACTTTAGCCGACTAGTTAAAGGAATGGCCTTTAGTTTATTAGATACAGTTTCTATTAAGACATTACAATACGTGGCTTATTTAAAGACTGGCAATAAGATATCTTATTTGGCCAAAAGATTGTTTACCAATGTTCTAGGTAATAGAAGGTGGGCGATAAGGTTGATGAGATTTTTAGATGGTCGAGTGGCGGTGGATAATAGAGTTGTTGCTTTTATTGATCAATATAAGCCAGACCTCGTTATAGCCCCAGATATTATGTTCGGCCCTGATGTAGCTGTCTTAAGAGCAGCGAAGCGTAAAGACATTCCCACCTTGGGCATGGTCCGTTCTTGGGACAATCTTACCTCGCGCGGCATAATACGTTCGTTGCCCGACAAATTGATAGTTCACGCCAGTTTTATGAAAAAGGAGGCAGTGAAATATTCTGGCATGAAACCAGAGAATGTTTTGGTTTTGGGCATACCACACTTCGATCTTTATTTTCAGCAGCATCAAGTATCTCGGGATGAATTTTATAAGTCACTTAATATTCCAACTGATCGACGACTAGTTCTTTGTGCGCCATTTTTCGACACCTATAGCCATCAGTCTGGTCTGAATATAGTCAATGGACTTGTTGGCGCTATAAAGTCTGGCAAGTTGCCAGCCGACATCCATTTAATAGTTCGATATCGACCAGAGTCTATGAGTGACGACGACAGCCAGGCTGAAAAAGACTTAGAAGCCACTGGCTATGCAACTGTCACCAAGCCATATGCGCATAGTTTTTCTGTCATAGCAGATGGTAGGCCGGAATTCGAGTATTCACAGGCGGATCTGGATTTATTTTATAATTCACTCTATTTCAGCGACGTTACTATCAATACCATTTCCACTTTGACGGTTGATGCCATCGCCCTAGATAAGCCAGTGATTAATGTTCGTTATGATGGCGATCCTAATTGTCCACCAGCCAACCAGATAAAGAATTATTCTCAATTTGAGCATTATCAAGATATAGAGGACGCTGGCGGAGTTAGGTTGGCTTATAGCATGGACGAACTGATCAAGCACTTAAGAGATTATCTAGCTGATCCCGGGTTGGATGCAAGTGGTAGGCGAAAGGTTAGGTCGGACCAAATAGAATTTATGGATGGGCTATCTGGCAAAAGGTATGCGGATTTCATAAAAGATTTTGTTTACAAACCAAAATTAATCGACTAAGGTTATACATAATATATTTATGAATACCAAAATAGGAATCGTAGGTGTCGGCTGGGTAGGCTCTACCATCACTCGCTATTTCGAGGAGATAAAAGGCTATAAACGTGGCGTTGATTTGTTTCTTAGTGATGCTGACGATAAAAGGGGATACAAGGACGATATTGGGAAAGCTGATGTCGTTTTTGTAGCTGTGCCGACTCCGCGAAACACTCAAGATGGTTCTTGCGATACATCGATAGTCAATGCGGCCGTCGCTAGCATACCTGGCTCCAAAGTCGTTGTCATCAAATCCACAGTAGTGCCTGGCACTACGGCCGGCTTACAAAAGCAATATCCTCAGCATAAACTGTTATTTAATCCGGAATTTTTGACTGAAAGCCGTGCTTGGGAGGATATGATGCGCCCAGATCGTCAGATCGTCGGATATACCGATGCGAGCTTAGATGCCGCTCATTTAGTATTATCCTTATTGCCCAAAGCTCCATTTATGTCTCCTTGGGGATCGGGGACGTATAGGCAGATTCGTATCACGGCTACCGAAGCTGAATTTATAAAATATGCTAGCAATGTTTATTTTGCTCGTAAGATAAGTTGGGCCAACGCTTTGGCCCAACTGGCTGAGAAGACTGGTGCCGATTATGAAAATATACGCAATGGCATGGCGGCTGATCACCGCATCGGTGATTCTCATTTAGACGTTTACCACGGCGGCTATCGTGGATTTGGCGGCTACTGCTTACCTAAGGACACGAATGCCTTTATGATGTTCGCTAAACAAGTTGACTGCGAGGCAGCCTTTAATCTGTTAAAGGCCGATTGGGACTTTAATGAGAAATTGTTAGCTGACCAAAATCTTACCGTTGATGACGTTAGCAAGCATATAGCTCCCAAGAGTGTCGCTGATAGTAACAAATAATGAACTCAAAATCGCTAAACAGTTTTTATACTTGGGGCGTAAAGATTTTAATCTTTATCATTCCTTTTTTATCGTTATATGTCTCTCGTTCTCTATATTTCCCATATATTACAGGTAGGAATTTTGGCTTCCGTATATTGATAGAAGTGGCGTTGGTATTGTGGCTAGGATTGATTTTGCTTAAACCAGAATATAGGCCAAGATCGTCAGCTATGCTATGGGGAATAGTTGGCTTTACTTTTATAGTCGGCTTAGCAAATATTTTTAGTGTTGATGCATATTATAGTTTTTGGTCTCGCTATGAAAGAATGGAGGGCTACATAATGATTTTGCATCTATTAGTTTATTTTCTAATGGCCTCCACGGTGTTAAAGAGTAAAAAAGATTGGCATGTCTTTTTCAATATATTCATCGCAGCCGGATTAATAGCTAGTTTTTACGGCATATTGCAAATATTCGGCGTTTTGAGGTCTATTCAGGGCGGTGCGGCTAGAGTAGACGGCACCATTGGCAACCCTACATATTTTGGAGCTTATCTATTGTTGCTGCTAATGCCAGCTTTGTATTTATTTTCTCAATCGGTAAAAAAAGCAGCTAAATATTATTATGGCATCGTAGCAGCGCTTTTTGCTTCGATGATTTATTTTACTGGCACTCGTGGAGCCATGTTGGCTCTGATCGTTGGAATTGCTTTATATACTTTGTTGTATTTATTATTTTTCAAACCTAAAGACAAGAGAGAAAAACTACATAAGAAAATTGCCGCTGGCGTCATGGTGGCTGTTGTGTTGTTGCCAATAGCCTTTTGGCTTCTCAAGGACGCCAGCTTCGTACAAAAAAACTATGTACTAGCTCGTTTTGCTAATATATCATTGACCGAAAAGACGACGAGGTCGCGTTTTATGGTGTGGGATATTGGACTTCAGGCTGTTAAAGAGAGGCCCATATTAGGATTGGGCCAAGAGAATTTTATATACGCGTTTTCTAAATATTATAATCCAGATTTATATGATCAAGAACCCTGGTTTGATCGAGCGCACAATATATTAGTTGATTGGTTGGTAAATGCTGGCATACTTGGCCTTCTGTCTTATTTGTTAATTTTTGTGGTGGCTATTGGGACTATCTGGCGTCTTTATCGTAAAAAGACTTTAGATTTTGCCGTTGCTGCTTTGATGGTTGTAATATTGGTCAGTTATTTTGTCCAAAATCTATTCGTTTTCGACAATTTTAATACCTATTTTATATTTTTTACTATATTGGCTTTCATTGCATTTCTATCTAGGCCACAGCTCGAGCCGTCGAAAGTTGTTCGCGAGGATTGGAGGGTAGCCGCTAAGAAGGTGAATATATCAGTATTGGCTATGGTAATTTCAGCTATGATCATAGTGCCAGTTATATATATTGCTAATATAAAGCCACTAAAGGAATCCAGAGCTATGATAAACGTTTTGAGATCTGTTTCTGGCGATGAGCGTCCTGAGGTGGTTTTGGATAGATTTAATGATGCTCTGGCTTATGGAACTTTTGGTGACTTAGAGGTTGGAGAGCAGTTTTTGCGATTAGGAGTGCAGCTGGTAGACCTGCCTTCTTTACCGGCTCAGGATAAATTTTCTTTTGTGGTAGCTGCATTGGAGTCTGGCGAAGAGTTTTTAAGCAAGCACCCCTCCGATTACAGATTTAGATTAGCCTTGGGCAATCTTTATAATAAGGCAGCGGCTTTGGCCGCTAGTGCTGATTATTTAGCTAAAGCGCGCGAGCATCTTGAGGAGTTGGTTCGTTTTTCCCCTAATCGACAGGTTTTTAAATTTTCTTTGGCTGATAGCTATATCATAGTGGGTGATTTTGATAAGGCCATATCGATTTTGCAACAAGCTGTTGATTTAGCGCCAAAGTATGTCACTGCTCAAGTATCTCTGGGCATTATTGCTTACCATGGCGATAGACTGGATATAACTGATGGAGTTTTTGAGACGATCATGGGACGAGACGATCTAGATGCTAATGACGGCCCATCATTAGCTAGGTTGGCCGGAGTCTATTATGACGCTGGTCAGTTGGAGAGGCCTGTAGAGATATATGAGAGAATGGTTGATTTGAATTCCGGCGTAGCTGAATATCATGCCAACTTAGCCAGTCTATATCTCGAATTAGGTTTAGGCGAAAAAGCCTTGGCTGCTGCAAAAGAAGCAGCGCGCATTGACCCAGAGAATTATCAAGCAGCAACTGAAGACTTGTTGCAACAGATCAGCAATTAATCGGCCTTGCTAAATCTTAAGTAGTTTTTTATTTCTGGCCAAATCTGGAAATTATTTATTTGTTTCATTTTGCGCCAGATTAGAAAATTGGTGATCAATTGTGTGAAGATGGTTGAAATGGCGGCGCCCACAATGCCCAATGGCGGTATGAGTAGTATATTAAATAATACATTTCCCAAAGTTGCTACGATAACAAATCCGACAAAGCTTTTTTGTTGGTCGTAGGCGAATATGGCATTGCCAATTAATGATGATGGGTAGACTATCAACACAGTGATGATAAGAATCTGGAATGTAGTTATGGCTGGAAGATATTCTGAGCCATAGAGAATGCTGATTATAGGATTAGCTAGAATAACACCCGTTATAACTACTGGTATGGCCACCAGAATTGCTAGGGCAACCGATCGTTCTAGAATTTTTTTAGCGCCATCTCGATTATTCTGGGTCATTCTGGCCAAAACCGGGAATATGCTAGTGGCCAACAGGGCAGGTAGTACATATAGAAGTTGTACTGGTTTCTGGGCTGCTGCGTAATAACCCACTTCAGATGCAGAGCTCAACCAACCCAACATAATAATATCGGTGTTGAGCATGATGGCGCCCATAAGGCCCATGAGCCCAAATGGCCAGGCCGTCGACAAAATCTGCTTTATCAGTGATTTATTAAATTTACTTAATAGATTTCTGAAGTGCTCGCGTAGTGTATAGAAAATAACTATTAGGCCCAAGCCACTGCCGCCGGCGTAGGCCAGGGCCAAAGCGGTGCTGCTTTTGTAGGTGGCTAAAAATATAAAACCTAAAATGACTATAGCGAGATTGGTAAATATATTGACGAGCGATTCGATTTGCATTTGTTCCAAAGCACGACTCACGGCTGAGCCAAGATCTCGCAGTGTGTCAAAAGCAAAAACAAATATTAGAATTGGCATAATGCGGGCCGCCTCCTCAATGTTGGTTAGGTAAGGAAAAAACAATATTACCCCGGCTACGAAGATGGTGAGTAGGCCTAGCTTAGTGAAAAAAGCAGTGCTGATATATTGATCTTTGAGTTGTGGGTTTCTGGTCGTTTCCTTAGTTATCAGGGCATTGATGCCGATGTCAGAAAATATAGTCAGAAAAGCGGCTACGCCCAAGGCATAAGAAAAAGCACCCCAACTAGCCGCCCCCAAAACACGAGCGGCATAGATGACGATAGCCGCTCTTAGCAAGCGGCTAACTAGTTGTCCTGAAAAAAGCCAGAAAGCATTTTTGGCTATGGTTTGGCCAATAGTTTGATTATGAAAAAGCCAGCTTTTTATCTTTAGAAACATGATTATGTATTATGACAGTTATAACATTTGTAGACTACGTTAAGTTATTAAACATTTAATCAAATGCGCTATCTCGTCACCGGCGGAGCCGGATTCATTGGTTCAAATTTAACCGACGCCCTAATCGACCAAGGTCATCAGGTTATTGTTATAGATAACCTATCAACCGGCAAAAAAGAAAATCTTAATTCTAAGGCTGAAT
>JAUYHP010000007.1 GCA_030689595.1 bacterium
TCACCCAGCATTTCAATTGTGGCATTTTCTAGAGTTAAGCCAACTTCTTCGCTAATCACCTGCCCGCCAGTGAGTATAGCGATATCTTCAAGCATTTCTTTTCGACGATCGCCAAAAGCCGGGGCTTTGACAGCTAGGGTATTAAAGGTGCCGCGCAATTTATTGAGCACCAAAGTAGTCAGCGCTTCGCCATCAACATCTTCGGCTATAATTACCAGATCTTTTTTGCCCGATTCAGACAATTTTTCCAGCAAAGGAAGCAGGTCATTAACTGCCGAGATTTTCTTATCAGTGATTAGTATCAGCGGATTATCATAAACCGCTTCCATGCGAGTCGTATCTGTCACCATGTATGGGCTGACATAACCATTATCAAACTGCATACCTTCAACAACTTCTTTTTCCATGCCCAAAGTTTGTGATTCCTCAACGGTCACGATGCCATCTTCGCCAACCGCTTCCATAACTTCGGCAATCAACTTACCGACCTCAGCATCATCAGCAGAGATACTGGCCACATCGGCAATTTCTGATGAGGCTTTGACTGGTTTGGCGATGGAATTTAGCCCTTCAATAACTTTTTTGGTAGCTTTTTCTATGCCTCGCCTAACGGCAATTGGGTTAGCACCGGCAGCAACGTTCTTGATACCCTCGGCAATGATAGCTTGAGCTAGAACAGTGGCTGTAGTTGTGCCGTCTCCTGCCATATCATTGGTTTTGGAAGCTACTTCTTTAACGATCTGGGCGCCCATATTCTCAAAGGCGTCTTCTAAATCAATTTCTTTGGCTATTGTTACTCCATCATTAGTTATAGTGGGTGAGCCGTATTTTTTATCCAAAACAACATTGCGCCCCTTAGGGCCTAAGGTAGTTTTTACTGTATTGGCTAATTTATCAACGCCAATTTGCAGTTTTTTGCGAGCTTCTTCGCTTGATAGAATATCTTTTGCCATTATACTTCTTCTCCCCCCGCAGCTAAGGCCAGGCCTTTAAACTGCAGCCAAGGCCTGGCCTTGAATGCAAAACTTTGATTGTAATAAGCGTAACTAGTGCGAAGCCTGCCTTGTCGGTCATTCGACTCTGAGGGATGAGCCCTCAGGCTCAGACTCGTAGAGCAGACAGGTTTATTTGCCATTATTT
>JAUYHP010000009.1 GCA_030689595.1 bacterium
TTTAGTGACGTCGTAGACCGCGAACACGACAATAGTTGGCAAGAGAATTACATCGGGTAATATTAGGTAGAATAAATCAAAAAACAGTAAACTTACTAAAACGAGCAGAGCAAATACGGTTATTATTGATTCAAGACCCAATGGCGGTTGACGGAGAGCAAAGAAAAGAACGAGAACGATGGCGGTACTTGTTTCAACAACGGGATATCTAATATGGATTGATGCATGGCAATATCGACACCGCCCTCTAAGTATTATGAAACTTAAAACCGGGATTAGGTCATACCAGGTCAATTGATGATGACAGGCGCGACAATGAGAACGTCCCCCGATCCCATTCCCTTCGGGTAAGCGCCACAAAAGAACATTTAAAAAACTGCCATAAATAAGACCACCCAGAACAGACAGAATTATTAAAGGTATCATTGGTTGGATTATATCATAACAATATAAAAACCCCCGACTTAGCAGGGGTTTTTATATTGTTATGATAAGAGTTTACATATTTTGACCTTGGTCGTAGACACATTCATTATCTGTTGTATCACTATTTGCACAGGCCTCAGCGACGCCTGGGGCTTCCCCTCTGCCATCAACGCCTCCTCGGGCATTACCAGGCCCAGCCCACGCACTAGCATCAATATCGGCGTCGGCGTTAAGGGCACCAAGAGCTTTTTGTTCAAGTTCGGTCCAGACCTGATACTGTAACTTGGCAGCGGTTTTTGTTTTATAGCCGTAAGTAGTGGCGGCAACTAAGGGGTCTGTCGGTACGCGAACCATGTATTTACTTAATTCGGTAATAGTAATATCGGCCGGATATGAACCATTGTCATCATAGTAGAGTTCCACAGAAGTTCTTAATTGGTTAACATCGGCAATACGCTTTACATCTCTGGCGCGCTGACGAGCGACACCTAATTGTAGAAGGAGCAAGGTTGCCAAAATACCAATGATTGCGATAACGACCAACAATTCAACTAACGTAAAACCTCTAGAGAGACGAAAGTGTTTTTTAATAGACACGGTTGAAAATTAGATTAGTTTATTGATTCAATTATAAGTTACGTTTATTAGGAGTACAAGCCGAGATATCCACTCCCGCACATAACAAGCGCCTACTGCTCCCATAATAAAGCTGTTCGTGTTTTAGATAATAATACCTACTATAGTGGCTAAATGTGGCAAATAAAATAAACGTCGCAGTATTATTGCCAGCGCTTGTTATGTGCGGGATTACCCCACCATAC
>JAUYHP010000010.1 GCA_030689595.1 bacterium
TTTAGTGACGTCGTAGACCGCGAACACGACAATAGTTGGCAAGAGAATTACATCGGGTAATATTAGGTAGAATAAATCAAAAAACAGTAAACTTACTAAAACGAGCAGAGCAAATACGGTTATTATTGATTCAAGACCCAACGACGGTTGACGCAGAGCGAAGAAAAAAGCTAGAACGATTGCGGTGCTTGTTTCAACAATGGGATATCTAATATGGATTGATGCATGGCAATATCGACACTGCCCTCTAAGTATTATGAAACTTAAAACCGGGATTAGGTCATACCAGGCCAATTGATGATGACAGGCGCGACAATGAGAACGTCCCCCGATCCCCTTTCCTTCGGGTAAGCGCCACAAAAGAACATTTAAAAAACTGCCATAAATAAGACCTAAAATAAAAGCAAACACAAGAAGGATTAGCATAAGTATAGTATAAAGGTATTTAGTTAGAATGAGAAACTAAAATAGTCCGCTTTCAGCGAACTATTTTAGTTTGGGATTTAACTTTAATTTTGGCCTTGGTCGTAGATACAGGTTACAGTGGTCTTGATCAAACAGCCGGCCTTATCATCAAGAGCCCCATCAACGCCTCCTGACCACGGAGCAACAGAAGCATCAATATCAGCGTCTGAACTCAACGCCTGAGCCCATTGTTCAAGGTTAGCGAATACTTGATATTTAGTGTTGCCGTTAAAGGCGTAGCCATATACATAGGGAGCGACATTAAGGGGGTCAACTGGCATTTGAGTCAAATATCTTGGTTTTAGGACCGCTTCTAGACCAGCGATAGCAAATTGGGGATACATACCATTGTCGTCATAGTAAAGTTCTGCTGCGGTACGAATTTGATTAACATCAGCAATACGTTTAGCGTCACGGGCACGGGAACGAGCGACACCTAGTTGCAGAAGGAGCAAGGTTGCCAAAATACCGATAATAGCGATAACGACCAACAATTCAACTAACGTGAAACCTCGAGAGAGACGAAAGTGTTTTTTAATAGACACGGTTGAAAATTAGATTAATTTATTAATTCCATTATAGGTTACGTTTATTGAGAGTACAAGCTGAGATATCCACTCCCGCACATAACAAGCGCCTACTGCTCCCACAATAAAGCTGTTCGTGTTTTAGATAATAATACCTACTATAGTGGCTAAATGTGGCAAATAAAATAAACGTCGCAGTATTATTGCCAGCGCTTGTTATGTGCGGGATTACCCCACCATACTGTAAATTGGT
>JAUYHP010000013.1 GCA_030689595.1 bacterium
TTAAAAAACTTACAAAAGTGTCTTAAGTAGGACATTTCTAAATAACCCAAAGTAGGACATTTCTATTTCACCTTTACACTTCAATAAAATACCTTGACAAGAGATAGTAATAATTGTAAGTTATTGGGAAAGATAAATGAACATTAACAAAAACCTAAATTAAAGGAGGTAGTTTTATGAAATGGTTACGAATGATTTTACTGCTGGGTTTAGCCGGTTGCATCATGGTTATTGGTTGCGGCGCCACGAAAGATCCTGTTTCGTCAGACCCGCCAGCCCCCCTAGAGCCGTTCGGATCTCTGGAAGTGCTCTCCTCACCGTCTGGAGCGACCATAATATTCGATCATGATACTCTTGGTACCACACCAGATACCATTACTCAAATTCTCGCCGGACATTATAATGTCCAACTTAATTTGGAAAGGTATTATGATTTCTCGACCTATGTCCGAATCGACAGTGGATTGATGGCCTCAGTTAATCAAACACTCTCAGTCACGTGTACTGGGATGATTATCGGCGACCTGAATCAACCACCGGAAATCGATTTCATTGATTTAGAACCTGGCGACCGTAATATCTATGGCGTTGCTAACAATGTTGATGCCGGTGAAATACGCGTTGTACTCTGGGCGCTGACTAATCGTTGGTATGTCCAACCATTAATCTCCAACCCCTACACAAGCATCTGTGATGATGGAACCTGGGACAATTGGACACATGGCTGGGGCACAATGGTTGCAGTCTTGGTTGACTCAACGTATGTGCCCGGATCTATACGCTATACCCATCCGGGTTTTGATCAAGGTGTACTTGCCTTCGCGCAGTACCCACCCATCCGCCCTGACCTACCTATTGAATTCAGTGGATATACCTGGGGAGTCAAACAATCCGTGGATCGTTTCGATCCTGGCCCAAATTATTGGTCCGCCACCGTGGATAATATTTGGGTTGATGACGAGGGAATGCATCTGCGCATTTTCTACGACGGAGTGCACTGGACCTGTCCGGAAGTCTACCTGCTGGAATCACACGGCTACGGCACCTACACGTTTGAGCTGGCCAGCCGCGTAGACAATCTTGACCAGCGCGCTGTACTCGGATGTTTCACATACGAATCCACCTCACGCGAATTGGACATTGAATTCTCTCACGCCCTGGCTAATCCAAATAACGCACAATATGTCATACAGCCATACACCCACGGCGGTAATATTTACCAATACGATATGCCAGCTGTGACATATTCCACCCACCAAATTGAATGGCGCTCAGATCATGTACTATTCCAAAGCTACCGCGGACTCGGCATGAATCCTGACAGTCTTATTACTTCCTGGAACTATACTGGTTCTGATATCCCACCGGAAAATATCGAACGGTGGCGTTTCAATCTTTGGCTCTTTGGCGGTAATCCGCCAGTTTCCGGAATTGGCGATGAGGTAATCATTAAATCATTCGAATATGAACCGTAATGTTTGTTCATTAAAACCCCTCCGTGCTTCGTGCATGGAGGGTATTTTATTTATTAATCTATGTTTGGATAAAATATCAGTGGATCATACCATCCGTCTAATTCACTTTCATCACTGACATAACCTGCGAAGTTTATCTTATCACCCTTAATAATCCCAAAATGCAAATGCCTTCTTTCGTAGTCAGTCTCTTTTGTTTGATCCTGGCCCAGATAACCGACGGTTTCACCTTGCTTGACGATGGTCCCTTTTTCTGCGGATCGGCTATTATCCAGATGCCCATATATTGCTAAGACTGTTTCATTATTAATAATATGTTTAATAACTACCACTCCGCCATAACCAGAAACTGTTTTTGATGCTACTACTTCACCGTCAGCAATAGTCATTACCAGCACATCATCCAATACGTTACTATATTCAACATCCACGGCTGTATGATACCCACTAAATTTCTCTGGTTGCACAGGAGAATCGTCAGGGGTGATATAGATACCAAATGGTTTTTTGGTTATACGCCTTTTAAAATCAGCGATCGGTTCTACTAAAATATCATTTTCAGCAATTGGTTCGGCAGTGGCAGGTTCAATTTCTAAATTAGTATTCTGGTTGACTGGTATATTTATCTCAATAGCCACATATCTAGGATCGCCTTGCATAATCTGGAATACAAAATATCCGACTACTGCCAAAACTAGAGTTATAATGATAATTGGTATGACTATTTTCATAACTCTATCCTACGTCTATCTTAGCTAAAAATCAACACACGCCTTATACCAACTAAAATAAAAAAACCGCCTCACTCTGTATTTAGAGTTTGGCGGTAATTATTATGATTAATACATTACTCTTAGGTGTTGACGGTTAAGCCGAAACGTTTGAGAACTATTTTGGCTCTACCAATTTCTCCTTGTCGGAGCAGTTTATCGCAACTAACAGCACAGTTAAAGTACCGGTTGACCACGCGCAAGCAATTGGGATCATGAACAGTTAACCCTCTCTTTAGGGCCCGTTCTTCCGCAGCCACAGCGCGATCCAATAACACATCCGCTACTTTATGTATTGGAACAAACTTCATAAACCTTTCCTCCTTTGAACAATTTAGGTTAATTTGGAAAGAACACGAATGTATAAAACTTATTAATATAATAAGCATAATAAATTAGACTATCCTATTTAACCAATTTTGTCAAGCCCCCGGTATCTTTCACCGCAAATGCGACAAATATTCTCTTGGAGTCAATAAATTAAGGGATAAATGTGGCCTTTGGTTGTTGTAGAATTCTATGAATTCATCAACTTTCTCTTGGACTGATCTCAGGTCCTGTTTTCTGTATTT
>JAUYHP010000027.1 GCA_030689595.1 bacterium
GGGAAAACAGCGCCGATGCATTCTCCCCAGACACCGTCCTGATAAATCTGCACGCCGATTTGGCAAGCGCCGATTTCCGAACTGCAGGGCCGGTTAGCGCCATTTACCGGTTCGTCAACACCAGGTGTTGACGGAGGAACACCTGGTGTTAAAACACCGGCTTCCTGACTGGCAATACTCGTACTGGTAGTATTTGCTAAAACCTCTTGAGCCAAATCGGCATCCGTTAATCTGGCCGTCACCAGCCAGTCAAAAGTGATGCCAATGTCTTGAGCGTTAATTTCCTTTATGGTAAATCCATAAATACTTTTTTCAGCTACATATAACTGGCCCATAAGATAAGAGGTAGGAGTGACAATAACCCGGATTGGCACGGCTTCTGAAATAAGAGAGCTGAAAGAAGGATGAAAGGCGATTTTTGCTTCCACTTCTGTTGAGCTTGTCGAATAAGCTTGCAAAACTCCGCTGCCCGACACCATAATCTCTTCTCTAGGAGAAAGAATACTATAAGTAACAAAGGAAAGACTATCTGCGTCTTCACTTCCAATTTTAAGCTCAGAATCTGTAGCTAAAACCGCATTATCAATTATAATTGTTCTCCCCAACACTATACTCTTTGAAACCTTAATTATACTTTTAATGGCTCCGTGCGCTATAATATCATTCTTTACTTCCAATATTCCATTAACAATTAGTTTTGGCAAGCCAGTAATCACATCCATCACCTTCGCAATAAACCCATCTGTGGTTGTAGCGACTAAATCTAAAGTTGTGGTTGTAATAAATGAACCATCCGAAGCCAACGAACCTATCTGCCAATGAGGATTAACAAAAACCATAATCCTATCAGTATTTGTAGTATTTAAATCATATCCTTCTAAAGCCATACCAATCACTCTACCAGGTTCCGTAGCTTTCATGGCCACCCCGGACACACTAGAAGAAGTAAGTAAATCACCAATGGCAATAGGTCCATTTTCAGTTGAAATCTTAACTGGCACTCGACCAACTAAAGTGATTGGAACTTGAGTTCCAGTAATAAATGTTTCTGAAGATATTGATTGAGAACCTAACTGAATGGCTGAACCTTGTATCACTAAAGCAGGAGCAGTAGAAACAATGCCTATCATGGTATTAGAATTATTAGCTTTACGAACATGTAGAAATTCGGCAGAATCTATCATTACCACATCACCGTGTTCAATATTTTCTGCAGCTGAATATAATTCAGCAATATCAGCGCAAGCTATATAGTCTCCTAAATCTGACCAGGTGGCAGAAGCACACTTAAATCTACCCGCGCCAACCACATCTAATTTGTACTCCGGCGTGGTCGTGCCAATGCCGACGTTGCCGTTGCCTTCTATAACATTATTGCCAACATACAAATTCCCGGAAGCAATATTAAGGGAACCGCCGGCTCCTAAAGTTAATGTGCCCGGGGCAGAGCGGTAGAGCGCCAGTTCTTTGCCAAAGCCGATGCCGCCATCAGCCGTAGTGTGCAAGCCCAGTTCTAATTTATGGACGGGACCGCCGGCGCCTTTGTAAATAGTGACAAAAGGAGTGGTAAAATGGGCTATGGCTAGGTAAGTGCCGTCCGGAGAGAAAGAAGCGCCCTGCCCATGACTGGCAGGCAAATCAGTTGGGTTAGCCAGTTTGGTGAAAGTATCACCCGAGCGCTTATAAATAGTGACAAAAGGAGTGGCACTATGGGCTATGGCTAAGTAAGTGCCGTCCGGAGAGAAAGAAGCGCCCTGCCCATGACTGGCAGGCAAATCAGTTGGGTTAGCCAGTT
>JAUYHP010000016.1 GCA_030689595.1 bacterium
TATAATTTTAATGATCTCAGAGAAGGAACAGTCGGTCGGTAAAAATTATAATTTAAATGTTTTGGCGTTATCTTGCTGTTGTGCTGTTGATTGTTTTGGCAGCCTTGACGCAAAGTACTAATATTTTGGTTATTTGGGGCATTAAACCAAATTTGCTATTGGTCGTTCTTATGACTCTGATAGCGCTTGATAGGCGGTTGGTGGAATATCTAACGTGGTTGCTGTTAGGAGTAATAATGTTAAGATTTGAGCCGGCCTTGTCGTGGTTTCAGGCGGCTATGATAATAGCCGCCCTGACAGTATTCGTCCTACATAAATTTTTGCCTTGGTCGCGTCACATCAACCTTGCGAGCTTGGTCATTATTGGAACGGTGTTGTTTTATTTGTTGATTGGGCCGAACTTTATTTACCGGCACTGGTCATTGGTTTTGGGAGAAATAATTTATAATTTAATAATTGCCAGTGTTTTGATTTTAATATGGCCAAAAAGAACAAAGAACTAAATTTTGACGAAGTTATCTTTGATGAAGCGGCGAAAGATAAAGATCTGGAACATCTAGAACTGCCATTATCGCGCCGAATTTTCTGGGGGGTTGGCATAGCCGCGATATTGTTAATGCTGATTAGCCTAGGCCGTATTTTTTATATCAATGTAACTCGGGGAGAATTTTATATGCAAAGAGCCGGCATCAACGCTAACAAAGAAATTGTGATACCCGCGCCACGAGGAATAATCACTGATCGTTTCGGCGAGCCGTTGGTTGGCAATGCCAGTGTTCTTAGCGTTTTTGTTGATGTGGGCGCGTTGTTCAAGGAATATAATCGCGATAAAATTGTCGGAGTAGCCAAAGAATTGGCTGAGATATTATCTCTTGATCAATCAGATATAGAGCAGATGTTGAGTGAGGTTAATTTAGAGCGGAATAATTTTGTATTAGTGAGGCGTGATGTTAGCGTTGCCGAGGGAATAGCGATTAGATCTTTAAATTCTCCATTTGTTAAATTGATAAATGATTACGCGCGCCTGTATATTGATGGGCCGATATTTTCACATATTGTCGGGTACACTGGTTTTGCCGACAGCGGCAATGAAATTGTGGGTAAGGCGGGATTGGAGGATTACTATGACTGGCGGTTGAGCGGCAGAGAGGGTTCATCTATTTTGTATCGTGATACTTATGGCAATATTTTAGAAGATAGGATTGTTAATGAACCGGTAGCGGGCGAACAATTGGTTACTGCTATTGATGCCGATTTACAACGCTATTTTTATAATAGTTTGAAATTGGGGCTACGAAGATTGGGCCGAGACGCCGGAGTGGGAATTGCCATTAATCCGCAGAGTGGCGAGATTTTGGCCCTAGTGAGTATGCCTAGTTACGACAACAATCTTCTTATTTCTAGAGGTAATGACGATGTTAAAAAAGCTATCTTAAATTCTTCGCGCCAGCCGTTATTTAATAGAGCTATCGCGGGAACATACAGTCCCGGATCAACCATAAAGCCATTAGTTGCTTTAGCCGCTCTCAAAGATGGGGTTATAGATCCTGCGCATCAGATATTCTCAGCTGGATTTATTGAGATACCCAATCTGTATTTTCCCAATCAGCCCAGTCGTTTTTTAGATTGGAAAGCTCATGGTTGGGTTGATTTACGTTCGGCTTTGGCTAGATCCAGTAATATTTATTTTTATGCCGTTGGCGGGGGACTGGACGATATTAAAGGTTTGGGAATAGAAAAACTAAAATATTATTGGCAATATTTTGGTTTTGGTAAAATTATGGGCGTTGATATGGCGAATGAAAGTAGCGGCTATTTGCCCGATCCGCAGAAAAAAGAAAATAATTCCAGCGATATTTGGAGAATTGGAGATACGTATAATATCAGCATAGGTCAGGGAGATTTATCGGTTAGTCCGTTGCAATTAATAAGTTTTATCGCTTCTATTGCCAATGGCGGCAA
>JAUYHP010000003.1 GCA_030689595.1 bacterium
ACTTTTTAGTATATATACGTAATGCATAATTATTACATTTATAGATTTTGCCGTGAACCAGAGCAAAGCTCGGTTCACGACACCATGAACCGAACTTCGTTCTGGTTCATGGTGAGTCCTGTGCGTCTACCAGTTCCGCCACATCGGCATTTATGGAGTTTATCCCGCTGTTTAGCGGGGCCACCGCGGCTTATAGAAAACAGTAATAGACTGATTCTAAAGAAAAAGACTGTTTTTGTCAACGCTTTTTTGGTATAATATACTTAATTATATGGCAAGAATCATATCGATTGTTAACCAAAAAGGTGGTGTCGGCAAAACCACCACGGCTGTCAATCTCGCCGCATATTTGGCTCACCATGGGAAGTTTGTTTTATTGGTTGATTTAGACCCGCAAGGCAATGCTTCTTCTGGATTAGGAGTAAATTTTCGAGATTTAGAGCATGGTATTTACAATCCACTAATTTCAGATGTTTCTATAAAGGATATTATTCAGTCGACCAATGTAGATGGTTTGAGCATCGCTCCGGCCACACCTGATTTGGCTGGAGCCAGGATAGAATTGGTAGATCAGGAAATGAGGGAATTTAAGTTACACAATATTATTCTTGAAGTGAGGAATGATTATGATTATATATTGATTGATTGCCCTCCTTCACTCTGTTTGTTAACGGTCAATGGCATGGTTGCCTCCGAAGAAACTTTAATCCCAGTCCAGACCGAGTATTATGCCCTTGAAGGGCTTAGTCAATTATTAAATACCATAGATTTAGTAAGAAGCAATTTGAAACCGGAGTTACAAATATTGGGAGCGGTGATGACCATGTATGATGAAAGAAATAAACTATCCAAGGATGTTTTTAATGAGTTATACCAATTTTTTCCTGATAAAATATTTAGAACTGTGATTCCTAGAAATACTAAGTTAGCTGAAGCCCCTAGTTTTGGTCAGAGTATTTTGCATTATGATAAGCGTTCTCCCGGTGGCAAAGCTTATAATAGATTAGCCCAAGAATTAATAAGTTTAGAATAAAAATGAATATATGAGTACAAGTTCATTGGGTCGAGGTTTAAGTTCCTTGATACCATCAAAAATTATCAGACAAGATATCGAGGAGAAGATCTCGGGACATCATGAGAGTATTTTAGAGCTAGATACTAATTCAATAAAGCCAAATCCGCATCAGCCGCGACAGAAATTTGATCGTGATATGCTGGAGGATCTTATTAACTCTATCAAAGAACATGGTATTATTCAGCCCTTAGTAGTCTATAAAGAGGGTAGTGATTATAAATTGATTGCCGGTGAACGCCGACATCGGGCGGCCAAAGTACTGGGCTTGGAAAAAGTACCAGTAGTGATCAGAACTGCGACCGAACAAGAGAAGCTGGAACTGGCGATCGTGGAAAATATTCAGAGGCAGAATTTGAATCCCATAGAAAAAGCTTTCGGTTATAAGAAATTAGCTGATGATTTTAATCTAACTCAGGATGAGGTCGCCAAAAAAGTAGGCCAATCAAGAGTAGCCGTAACCAATACTTTGAGATTATTGTCACTGGCACCCGAAATTCAAGAAGCATTGAAAGATAGCAAAATTACCGAAGGGCATGCCAAAGTTTTGTTGGGTGTATCAACACCGGAAGAGCAGATAAAATTATTTAAGGATATCGTTAGTAATAATTTGAGTGTCCGTAAAGTTGAGTCAAAGGTTCAAAAAGTAAGAGTTAAAAAACATACTCAAACTTTGACTTCTGGTGATCCAAATTTGATAACCAAACAAGATGCATTGCAAGAAGCACTGGGGACAAAAGTAGAGATCAAGGAAAATAATGGGCAAGGTACAATCACCATACATTATTATTCCAAGGAGGAATTAAGAGAAATCATAAATAAAATAGCAGAATAGAATTATGAAGTTATCATTAAAATTTCTTGGTAATTTGTTTACAAAAAAAGAAGAGAATAAATTAGAAAAAGTAATTTTTTATACGTTCTGTGGGATAGTTTTCTTAATTCCACTTTTTTTCATCTCTGCCAGTGGCGATCCGATCGAATTTAATAAAACTTTTTTATTTATTATCTTGGTTTTATTAACTACAATTTTTTATTTTATTAAGTCATACAAAGAAAAAGAATTTATATTTCGTGGTACATTTTTGGATTGGGGAATATTAGGATTATTATTCTTCACGGTTTTATCTTTTTTATTTTCGCAGAATTATTACATCAGCGCCGTCGGTTTAAGCGGATTTTATAGTGGCAGTATCATCGGTATATTTTCTTTTGTTCTATTTTTTTATTTATTAGTCAATATTATAAAAACTTGGCATGATTTTCAGAAAATAATTTTTACCTTGGTATTTTCTGGCCTGGTAATTATTATCTTCAATATTTTTCAGATCAGCATGATATATTTATTACCCTGGGCAGAAACTCAGAATTATAGTTTTAATGCCATTGCAAATTCTTCCCTAACCTTAGCTATTTTTTCATCGATTTTTATATTTATAACACTAATTATTTTTTTAATTTCCGAGGTGAAGTGGCAAAAATATTTTGGATTATTCGGATTGGTCATATCAATGTCACTTTTATTTTTATTAAATAAAGATCTGCCAATATATTTTTTAATTGGTTTAATAATTTTACTATTAGTCATAATATCATTCAAACGTAAGACAGCGCCGAATTATTGGACGGTTGTTCCGACTATCGTTGTAACCTTATTAATATTGTTCATCATTTTTGATAGTGGTGTACTGTTTGGAACAAAAGTCAGTGAGAATATTCTACTTGATAATTCGACGGCCAGTACTATTGCTTGGGAGGGGATAAAAGAATATCCGTTGTGGGGATCAGGACAGCAGACGTTTTTTTATGATTTTGCAAAATTTAGACCAGTGGAATTCAACAATCTTGATATTTGGAATATACAATTCCTAAAATCATCCAACGAGTGGTTGGGATTGCTGGCCACGGTCGGTTTGGGAGTTGTAATTTCCTTATTATTTATTTATTTCAAAATGAGTTATCATATCTGGCGAAGTATAGTCAGACAGAAAGTATTAGATGAAAAAGTTTTATGGCAAATCGCAATATTTTTTTCTTGGGTATTGATTTTTATGATGAGTATATTTATACCCTTTAATTTTATTTTGTATTTTCTGAATTGGTTATTGCTGGGGCTGAGTATTGTGGCTATAGATATTGGAGGTAATAAATTTTCTGAATGTAGATTGGATCTTAAGAAAATAAATTACAAATACTGGCTGATGGTCCTGGGATTTTCCGGTACGATTATTTTATTGACAGTAGTATTTATTTTTGGTGGTCGGATATGGATAGCCGATTATAAATATGCTTCTGCACAAAGAGCCATAACCGCCAATGAAGATATTGATGGAATTTTTTCCAAACTGACTAAGGCCACGGAATTAAATCCTTATGAATCAAAATATTTCCTTAGCTTAGCCCAAGGTTATAGTGCTCAAGCTTTGTTAGAGACAGAGAATTATGATATTAATAGTCCTGAGATCCAATCATATACACAGAAAGTGGTGGATAATTTAAAACAAGCCAAATTAATAGATCCGAAGAATTCTGTGGTTTATGAAAGAGAGGCCGATATGTATGACAGCTTAAGGTTAATCATTGGTAATGTTGATGAGTTATCGGTGGACGCTTATTTGACAGCCATTGAGTTGGAGCCCAACGATCCTTTGCTCTGGCTGAATTTAGGACGTTCACGATTATTATTGGCTCAAACAATATTTATAAATAATGATAATGAAGAATCGATTAATGAAGCCAATAGTTTATTGGATTTAGCTATTGATGATTTTGAAAAAACTAGGGATTTAAAAAGTGATTTGGCCATTGATTATAATATTGGGTTGGTCTATCAAACCAAAGGGGAGTTGGATAAAGCTCTGGAGTATTTTTATAAGGAATTGGCTATATATCCTGAGTCATTAAATTTACGTTATCAGATCGCCTTGGTTTATCAACAGTCCGGTGACATACAGTCAGCCATTGATCAGCTAAATATCATTTTGGAACTGGACCCTAATAATCAAAGCATTATCGATGTCATAGCTGAAATGGAAGCTAGTTTGACGGCCGAAGAAACGCCTGTGGCAGAATAATATTTTTGACTAATATGATTATTGTGCTATAATTTGCTCGATTGTAATAAATCAAATTCACAAAAAAATTACATTTAAAAATTATGAATATAAAATTTAAGAGAGAACAAGCTGATTTTAAAACTAAAGTTTATATGCAATTTCTTGATGTTACTGATAAAATAATTGAAATTATTCATAAACATAAGATATTAGATGGTTTTGTAAGTATACAAAATCTGCATACTTCATCAGCCATATGGTGTAATGAAAATAAACCATTACTCCACAAGGATCTTAAAGATAAACTGGAGAAATTTGCTCCAGTTGAAGGTCAATATAACCATGATAATTTTGATATCAGAACGGTAAATATGTGTGATGGGGAATGTGATAATGGCCATTCACATTGCAAATCGATTATGTTTCCAACCAGTATTAAACTTCATATAGAAAACGGTCAGTTGATTCTCGGAACATGGCAGAGAGTATTTATAATTGAGCTTGATAGACCACGGCCACGATCTCTGTCAATTGCAATGATGGGTTTTTTTAAAGAATAAATAAAAAAATAAAACACCTTTTAAATAGTAAGGTGTATTATTATTGTCTATTTTTTATTTATTATTATTTAGTAATTAGCCCTCCTCAATATAATGTAGAATTAATTAAAGATTACATAGTTTATTAATCATTACATACTCTTTTATTAGGTAATATTTTGCCAAATTAATTCGAACATATTCTTATATGTTATAGCCACATCATTGCTTTCAATAACTACTGCCATTGGTAAATCTTTATAAGAAAAGATAATAAGTTTATTATCAAAAACAACATTATCAGTTGGAAATTTGAAGGCCTTAGGTGTATTTTTAATCTGATGCATCTCTGATGAATGTTTTTTCGCAAATTTAATTGATGCCTCGTCTGATTGTAAAATTTCACGAACTTTTATTTTCTTTTTTTCTATTCTCTCTAGATTCCACCATATTTGATCTAAGACATTGGCATTGATAGCATTTATCGATCCAAACATATCAACTTTCTTACTTTTAAAAATAACATTATTATACAAATCAACTATCCTGTCTTTGCCTTCATAAAATCTAACTTTCGGTTTTTCTTTTTTTGTATTAAATATTGCCAACAACGCGGGCAAATTATCATTTATGATATTTTCTTTCCTTTTCTGCCTTGCTAATATCTGCTCAGGAGATTCGGCAGTGTAAATGGTAGTATCAGCGCCCTTAATCAACGATACTAGACCCATATCTCTTAAGTCTTCTAAAATTATATACGTAGTTGGCCTCTTTATTTTGGCTCTTCTTGAAATAACTTGAACAGAACCACGACCAATTTCTAGCATGGCTAGATATGTTTTGGCTTCTTTTTCATTTAAATCTAATTTTTCTAATACTTTAGTCAGTTCCATATAAATATATGGTAGCATACTTGATAATCTATGTCAAGATTTCTGACAAATAAAATATTATTTGGCTTATCTTAGATAAAAAATGTAAATAATATTGTCAATAATCTTGACAAATCTTGAATTACATACTACACTAGCTCCTTAAACTAAAGTTCATTAACATATAACCTTTAAATGGGAGACGTAATTATGTGGACAAAATGGATCATCTACGTGCTAAGTGTTACAAGTGTTGCTTTTTTTGCTTTACTCTTTTATTCCACAGGAATAGACTTGTACAACCATCTTGATGAGAAAGCACAGGAGATTGTGCGGGTATGTTCCATCTTTAATGCACTCGTGGGCATACTTATAGGTATGCTAATCGGTAAATTCCAAGACATAGGTAACGGCATGCTCAATAGCATATTTATAAGTATATTTAATGCAATATTCTGGGGCATAATGGTGAGTTTATTAAATAATAATACGTCCCATATTGCACTTGGTAGCATCACTTCATTTATCTCTTTTCTCATCACTTGCTTTGCCTTTCTCTTCTTGACTTATCTCATTAAAAAAACTAATTTCGTAAACATGACGGAATAATATCTCAACACTTGTAGATCCTGATGGCAAGCTTGGTTAAAAAACTAAGCTTGCCATTTTTATTACAGGAAAAACCGCCCCGCATAGCGGGGTGTGTGCCTGCCCGCCATCCCGCCAAGGCGGGAAGGCGAAAGCGGGTGGGCGTTTTATGCGTAGCTCACGGTATACTGAAACCACCCCCAATAGGTAGAAAGGAGGTGATTTTAAGAATATGGCTAACCATTGATTATACAAACTTGATCATTGCACATAATCTTTGTACTTATTATAAAATCCAAGTTTACATGGTTTTATAATAAGATTTTTGAATATTCCTCAACAAGTTGCCCGCCCCGCTTCGCGGAGCGAGGCCGGGGAGGCATCCAAAACAACAGGGATGCCCAAATTTATTTGGGGAGAAGGTTGATCTAGCTAGCCTAAAATTTATATAACAAATGTTAATATTACTCTTGAGATTTTTTTTCGAACTTGCAGGAATTGTTTGAACATTTGGCTGTATTACCAGAGAGGACTAATAAACTTTCACATTCAGGACATTTATCCCCGGTTGGTTTAGACCACAGGGCAAATTTACATTGTGGGTACTGGTTGCAGGAATAAAATATTTTACCTAGTTTGGATCTTTTAACCACAATATCACCCTGTCCACATTGTGGACATTTAACTCCGGTTTTTTGTTCGATATTTTTTAAGTTGCGGCAATTTGGAAAACCAGTACAGGCTAGGAATGGTCCGAATTTGCCATTCTTAATGGCCATGTCAGATCCGCACTTTTCGCATTTTTTGTCTTCCTCGGGAATTTTTATTGGCTCGTTATTTTGATCAGCGGGGTGTATTTGTTTGGTATTTTTACAATCCGGGTATCCAGTACAAGCAAAAAATTCTCCGAACTTACCTTCTTTTTTAGCCATTGGTTGTCCGCATTTTTCGCAGACCTCGTTGGTGTCATTCATATTTATTTATTTTTTAGTTTATGTGGATTATGATTTGGGCATGTTTTATCGCTACATCTCTCGGGAATAGTTTTAGTTCCTTCCATCATTAGATGGCCACATTTCCCAGTATCTCTAATATAATCACAAAATTTGCCGGTCGGTTTTGCTTTGATAGCAAGTTTACATTTAGGATATTCGCTACAACTATAGAATAGACCGAAGCGTCCGCGTCTTTCTGTTAATTCTCCCTTACCACATTCAGTACATTTAACGCCGGTAGAATTAATGTTATTTTCTGAATTTTTAATATATTTACATTTAGGATAGTTACTACAAGATATAAATAATCCAAAACGACCTTCTCTCTCCACTAATTTACCATCTTTACAATCAGGACAGTCTTCGCCAATTTCTTTGGGACCAGCCAGTTCTTTTCCATCAATGGTCCGAGCACCATTACAATCGGGGAATGTTGAACAACTTAGGAATTTACCTGTCCGACCTAGTTTGATTATCATTTTTTTACTACAGATTGGACACTTGATTTTTTTGTCAGCATCTCCAAGATTGTTAATTTTTTCTATTTTTTCTTTGGCTTTGACATCTTTGGAAAATGGCCCGTAAAAGTCCTTCAGTGTTTTTACATATTCTCTTTTACCATTGGCAATATCATCAAGTTCATCTTCCATCTCCGCGGTAAAAGAATCATTAATATATTTGATGAAATTATCTTCTAGAAATTTACTGACTACTTCGCCAGTATCAGTAGGTTTTAATGATCGGCCTTCTTTATCCACATAACCCCGATCCACAATAGTTTTGATAATACTGGCATAAGTACTGGGACGACCAATGCCTCTTTTCTCTAATTCTTTAACCAAACCAGCTTCGGTATAGCGAGGCGGTGGTTGAGTTTCTTTGGCCAGCGAGTATATTTCTTTAAGATCCAGGAGATCATTTTGTTTAACTTTTGGTAGATCTATTTCTTCATTTCTGGCGATCGGGTCAGCCATTAACCAGCCAGGTGAAGTAATATGCGTACCGTTGACGATAAAGTTTGGAATATCACCACCCTTAATATTTGCTGTTAATTTCGTTTTCAATAAACTGGCGTCTATCATTTGGGAAGCTAGGGTTCTGGCTCTAATTAAAGCGTATAATTTTTTTTGATCGTCATTGAGGCCAGCTTCTTTTTTGGTAAAATCTGATGGTCGAATGGCTTCATGGGCTTCTTGTGCATTTTTGCTTTTAGTTTTATAGACTCTGGTCATTATTAATTCTTGGCCAAATTCATCAGTAATCGTTTTTTTGATATTGCCGATGGATTCTTCGCTCAAATTAGTGCTATCAGTACGCATATAGGTGATATGTCCTGATTCATACAGTTTTTGTGCTGTGCCCATGGTTCTGGAAGGAGTAAAGCCAAATCTAGAGCTGGCTGTTTGCTGGAGTGTGGAGGTGGTAAATGGTGCCCGTGGAGCTCTTTTTGTATCTGTTTCCTTAATATCTACTATTTCCCATTCGCCCTTTTTACCCTTGGCTAGTATTTCATCAACAGTTGTTTTATCATCTTGGTTTTTACTGCAAGTAAAAGTGATATTGATGTTATCTTTGGTTTTTAGGTCAGCAGTAATAACCCAGAATTTTTCCGGAATGAATTTGTTTATTTCCCGTTCTCTTTCTACTAGTATCCTCAGCGCCGGAGATTGAACTCGGCCAGCTGATAAACCATATCTTACTTTTTTCCAAATTAAGCCACTCAAGTCATAACCCACCAATCTATCAAGTACGCGTCTGGCTTCTTGGGCTTTTCTTAAATTTTGGTCAATCTCTTTGGGATGATTAATTGCCTGATCAATGGCAGATTTAGTTATTTCATGAAAAACAACTCTTTTCATGCTTTTTTTAATTTTATCCTCTTTTAATAGTTCAGCAATATGCCAAGCAATGGCTTCACCTTCACGATCAGGGTCAGTGGCCAGTAAAATTTCATTAGCATCTTTGGCCAATGATTTTAGCTCTTCAACGATGTCATGTTTTTTTGGTGATATTTCGTATTTAGGTATAAATCCACCGGCAATATCGATAGCTTCTTTATTGCTTTTTGGGAGATCACGAATATGACCGACACTGGCTTTGACGGTGTAGGGGGATTTATTGCCCAATAATTTTGCGACTGTTTTGGCTTTGGTTGGAGATTCGACAATTAGTAATTTCATAATAGGTTAATTCATACTATATTTAAAAAATTTTGGCAAGTTATTAGTTAACTAGAATATTTATTGCCAGGCATTATCAATAGTATTTTATTAATAATTTGTGTTTTTATTAAGTGCGAACGTATTTATCGTCACCTAAGTTTTTAACATAGCCCTTCATTTCCAATAAAACCAAAGTGGCGTTAGCAGTACTGGTGTTTAGTTTACACGCTTGGATAATTTCGTCAATATAAAGCGGTTCAACAGCTAAAGTTTTTAATAATAATTTTTCATCATCAGTCAATGTTGTGTCAATCATTCTATTATCTTTTTTTTTATCATTCGGGAGATGATATAGCTCCAGAATGTCCTTGAAATCATCTATTAAATAAGCTCCTTTTTTAATCAAATGATTGGTACCTTGAGCAGAAGTATTGGTAATATTCCCGGGTATAGCCAGGACATCGCGGTTATATTCCAGAGCAAATTTGGCGGTAATCATGGCACCGGATTTATGGTCACCTTCAATGATCAGAGTGGCTTTGGATAGTCCAGCGATAATTCTATTGCGAGCCGGGAAGTGTTGTTTGAATGGTTCGGTGCCAGGTGGATATTCGGAAATAAGGCAACCGCCGGTGGCTATAATTTTTTCTGCTAATTTATAGTTAGTTGATGGATATATTCTATCCAATCCACAACCTAACACAGCTATGGTGTGCCCACCCGCATCAAGGCATGATTGATGGGCGACCGTATCGATGCCCAAGGCTAGACCTGATACTATTATTACGCCGTTTTCCACTACGGGTTTGATTAATTGTGGGGTGACATGGCGACCATAAACAGAAGTCCTTCTAGTACCAACCACGGCCAGGGCCAGATGGTTGTTTTCTGGTATGACTCCTTTATAATAGAGGACCGGTGGAGGAGAAAATATTTCTTTTAATAATACCGGATAGTTATCATCAGCCAGGGTAATATATTTTATATTTATTTTTTCTAAATTTAATTCTAGATCAATCGGATTAATATCATCTCTTTGGCTGATAATGTTTTGGATATCTTTATAATTGAAACGAATTTTTTTGAAATCTTCAAAATTTGCCTGCCAGGCATCTTGCATACTACGGAAATATTTAGAGATATGATTAATTTTGCTAGCTCCTAAACCCTTGATATAAGAAAAACCCAACCAGTATTTATTGTCTTGGTTCATGTTGATATGGTTAATTTAAATTAAAAAGACCTTCGTTGGGGAAGGTCAAATACAGTATACTATTAAAGTTAATTTATTACAAATTGTCACATATTATTTAAAATCTTGGAAGGCAGACTGATTAGTCTGTCTTCCGATGATTTAAATTATTTATTTTTGAATAGGTTAATAACTTTTTTGATTTCTACTAGCCAATTTTTGCCTAGGTCGGCTAAATCTATTTTTATGGCATCATCATTAAATTGCCATTTTTTATTTTTTTGGATTAGTTTTGCCAGTGGTTCAGGTTTGAGCGGAAAGAGGAATTTAACTATTAGTCTTCTTCTTTTATGGCCAAAATCGTCAGTTAGAAGGGTGGTATCGACATTTGAGATGTCTGTTTTTTGACATAGTAACTTAATTTCCAAAACATCAAATAGATTTAAGATCTCGGCTGGGAAATGTAGCTGTTCTTCTCTGGTGCGGGAGCGCATAATTCTGTCTTTCAATTCAGTTAAGTCATCAATATTGGTAAGGCCGGCCATTTTCTGATAAAGTAGCAATCTTTCTTCTTCAGCTATAAATTCTTGAGGAATATAGGCAGCCATGGGCAGATCAATAATGATATCTCTGATTGGTTCTAGAACTTTACCAAATTTTAATTCTTCAATGGCTTGGGCTAAAAGCCTGGTATATAATGACAGACCAATAGCTGATACTTTACCATGTTGTTCTTTACCTAAGATATTTCCGGCGCCTCTGATCTCTAGATCCCGTAAGGCCAGTTGAAAGCCACTACCGAGTTTTTTAGCTTGCATGAGTGCTTGTAATCTTTTTTTAGCATTGCCTTTTAATTTCTTACGATGAAATAAGAAGTAGGAAAAAGCCTGACGATGACCACGCCCGATGCGCCCACGTAATTGATAGAGCTGGGCCAATCCAAAATTGGTGGAATTATCTACAATCATTGTATTAACATTTGGTAAGTCCAAACCATTTTCAATAATAGTGGAACAAACTAAGATGTTGGTTTTTCTGGTATCAAAATCACTCATGGCTTGGGCGAGGCTTTTTTCCGGCAGTCGGCCATGAGCGATACCAATTTTGGCTTTTGGTACTAGTTTTCCTAATTCTCGAGCGGCAATATCTATCGTTTCTACTTTATTGTGTAAATAATAAGCTTGACCATCTCTTTTTAATTCAAATATTAACGATTTTTTAATTAATTCCTCAGAATATGGCTCAATTAAAGTATTGATCGGTAGACGTCCTTCTGGAGGAGTTTCTATAATACTGACATCACGGACCCCGGAAAGAGCAATATTTAATGTGCGGGGAATAGGGGTCGCGGTTAGAGTCAGAATATGAGCTTGAGATCGAAATGATTTTAGTTTCTCTTTCGCTTTGACGCCAAATCTTTGTTCTTCGTCGATAATTATCAAACCCAGGTTTTTAAAATTAACATCACTGGATAATAATCGATGAGTACCGATGACGATGTCGATCAGTCCACTTTTTAGTTTTTCAATAGTATCGTCTTGTTCTTTTTCCGACTCAAACCTTGAGAGGATGCCAACTTTGACCGGAAATTTTTCTAACCTGGCTTTGAATGTATCGAAGTGTTGCTGGGTCAGAATCGTGGTTGGTGATAATAGAGCCACCTGTTTTTTATTGGTCACGGCTTTGAAAGCGGCCCGAACCGCTACTTCAGTTTTACCAAAACCAACATCCCCGCAGATCAATCTATCCATGGGTGTTTCTTGCTCCAGATCATGTTTAACTTCAGCTATGGCTTTGGCTTGATCAGGAGTTTCGTTATATTTAAAAGTTTTTTCTAATTCTGCTTCTTCAGGCAAATTTTTGGCAAAAGGTTTTATTTTTATCATTTCGCGCTGGGCGTATATTTTCAGCAGTTCCTGGGCCAGTACTTTGGCTTCTTGTTTAACTTTTCTGGTTAATTGATACCAGTGTCCGCCGGAGAGGCGATGCAATTTGGGATGGGCAATACCTATGTACTTGGATAACTTATCAGCAGTTTCTACGGGCACAGAGATTTTGTCTCCTTCGTCGTATTGAACCACAAAGTATTCTTTGGTAATGCCCTCAATATCGTGTTTTCTCATGCCTATAAAGCGTCCAATGCCATGGTCTAGATGGACCACATAATCACCCTCTTTTAGTTCCATCATAAAGGCTTGATCAACTCTCTGATGGGGTGATATTTGCCTGATATTTTGTTCACCAAATATTTCCTTGTCTGATATTAAGATGATTTTTTCCTGTTCGTTAATAAAACCATTGAGCTGGAAAATAAATGGCCAATAATCAATATTTATATTGTCTGCTTTTTTTTCTGCAAATAATTGTTGCAGTTCTTTTCCTTTGTTAGTGGCGATACAAATTTTCCATTCATTTTGTTGATACTCTTTCAGGTCAGTGATTAGTTTATTATAATCTTGGTGGTACAGATTGGTAAAATCAAAATTTGCATCGATGGCATTTTGGTTGAAGTCCTGGAATATTATTTTCTTATGTAATTTTAGATGGGCGTTGATTTCCTTCCAATTTGGTAATAAGTCTTTGAACTCCTCACTGTCATGGTATATTACTAGGGCGTTATTAATATTTTCTAGATAATTTATAAAAGTTGTACGACTACCGGCTCCGATAAATTTATTGGCGATTATTTCTATACTACTGATAGGTTGGGTAATTTTTTTATTGACTGGATTATATGATTGGATTGAGATGATGCTATTATCATCGAATTCCAGGCGGATAGGTAGTTCAGTATTGACCGGGTAGATATCGACAATCCCACCACGTCTGGCAAAGTATCCTGATTGACTGGCGTGACTGGAAAACTCGTAGCCCATGGAGATCATTTTTTGGGAAAGGGTTGAAGGCTTGAACTGAATTCCCTTTTTTAGCAGTAGCTGGTGGTCATCAAAATTGTTTAAAGTTGGTATTTTATCATTCATGGTAGCAATATCCACCATGATTATTTGAGGTTCACCTTTGGCCAGGGATATAGTTCTCATGGGGTTGACTTCTTCAAGTGGCCAAATTATTCTTTTATGCTTGAAAATTTTATGCCAGTAGTACAAGTTTTGTTGGATATTATTAAGTTCTTCTTTTTTTGACAACCAAAAGATTACCTTATTATCTAAGGCAGAGTTTTTAGTTATATAGTATGCTTGGCTGGTCGGATTGGGCAGGCCAGTTAGAGAAACTGAATTTGATGTTTTTATTTTTTCTCCAATTTCTGCACTATTTTTGCCTGAACCAACCTTTTTTGGTTTGTTTTTTACGGTCACTTTATGTACTTTAAATTCCAAAAAACTCTAAAATAAGCCAATTTCCCCACATTTATTGTATGTGAGACTTGACACGTCGTATAAGTTCTGCTAATATATATTATTACAGTTGATTTTTAAAAAATCAAGTGGAAAACTAAAATTTTTGTACCATTTAGTTTTCTGCCTATCCAAGCGGCGAAAGTATGATTCACCCCTCCTAGAATCATATGATTAGCTACAAGTTAAGGTTTTTCAGTTTATACTGATTAACCTTGCGCTTGGAGGCAGTAAATTGAGTGGTATTTTTTATTTTTCAAATATTTTTAAGGCCAAGCCCACGGCTACGGACATTTTTGGACCGATTTTGTCTAATTCATCTTTAAGCTCAGCGGGATATTTTATTTTTTGCCAAGGATTTCCCAGAGTAGTCTTTATTTGTAATTCTTTTTCTAAATATTGCGGTAGATTTTTTAATTGTGCACTGCCACCCGATAAAATAATTTTTTCAATATTTTTATTGTTACTGCTTCTGAGGATAGTCGAAAGATAGCGGATTTCTCTGATCAAAATATTATCAATGGCAAATTTCATGGATTTAACCGCTGGATGGTCCATTCCACCGCTGGCAGTAAGTCCCATATTGATCTTTGTCTGGTCAGCACTGTCGAAGTTGATATTTAGAGTGGTTGCAATGTTGTTAGTCAACGTCGAGCCTCCGATTTCTACGTTTTTTGTGAGTAGGGGAAGATTATTATCAAAGACCATTAAGCTGGTATTGGTGGCGCCAATGTCAATAATCAGGCTGGTTTTCTCTGTGGGAGTGAGGAGAGCTCTTTGTAATGCTTTGATTTCAGTTTCCAAACTTATTAAACGTAGGTTTGATTTTTTAAAAATATCTACGTATTGCTTGGTAGTATCTTTTGGTGCGGCATTGATAATAATTTTGACTTTTTTCGGACCATCTTTTGAAGCCGGTTCTTGACTGGGTAAAATATGCCAGTTTAATGACATTTTTTCTATGGGTAGGGGGACTAATTTTTTTACTTCCCACTGTATGGCAGAATTAACTTCTTTATCTGACATGTGGGGCAACTCTACAATAGTACTAAAAATACTAGTGGCCGGTAAAGCGCCAACAACCCTATCGGTCGTAGTACGAGCTTGAGCCAATAAGTCTACTAGATTTTTTATAACGGTATCCTTGTCTAATCTAGATGTAGTACTCTCATCAGTGGTAATACCAAAGGTAACAAGTGTGGGTTTATTATTTTCATTCTTTAATTCCACTACTTTGATAGTGGCGATACCCAAATCAATACCGACCATTGAGTTATTAGTATTTGTACTGCTGAATAAAGACATAAATATTTAAGTTCTTAACATGTATTTTAATTGTTGAGGGTCAGTGGCGTTATTAAGTGCATCTTCCAAAGTAATTTGATTTGATTTTACCAGTTCGGCCAGTGACCAATCAAGGGAGACCATACCCTCGGCTCTTGAGGTTTGGATAATATTACCGATTTGATAAAGTGAACCTTCTTTGATCAGGGATTGGATTGGAGCTGTTGAAGTTAATATTTCCGCTACGGCAATATGCGTACCACCTATCTTTGGTACCAAACGTTGGCAGATAATACCCGCTAGAGTGATGGCCAATTCCTCTCTGATTTGCTGTTGCTCGTTGGTCGGAAAACTGTAAATTAATAATTCTAAAGTTTTTATTATAGTATCAGCTTCCATATTGGCAATGACCAATCTTCCAGAAGCGGCGATATTTAGTATTTCTTTAATTATTTTTTTACTGGTTAATTCTGAAATAAATAGTAGGTCCACATCTTCCTGAGTTATAGTACTGAGAGCTTGTTCAAAAGATATGGTATCCCGACCGACCTCTCTTTGTTCGACAATGCTTTTTTTATTTTGAAAAATATATTCTATTGGTTGTTCGATAGTCAGAACATATGAAGAGGTGGTTTGGTTCACATAATCTATCATGGAAGCTGAAGTCGTAGTTTTGCCAGAACCAAAAGAACCGCTAACCAGTATCAATCCTTTTTTGAGTTGGGTGAATTGCTGGAGAGTCAATGGTAAACCAAGTTTTTGTAAGGGAATAATAGTATCTCCAATCAAACGAAAATAAGTAGCTAATACCCCTTTTTGATAAAAAACATTAACCCTAAATCGCGCTCTTTTTTGGAATTGAAAAGCTAGGACTACTTCCTTTTTTTGCTCTAGGGTTTTTTTCTGATCTTCATCCAATAAGTTTTTGACGAAATCAGAGATAAATTCTTTGGTAATGATCTCTTCGTTGTCCAAAGATATTAATTTATTGTTCAACCTAATGACCGGCGCACTACCCACCGAAAAATGTAAGTCAGAAGCTTTTTGTTCGGCCATGGTGCTAAGTATTCGATCAATAATTAATTTATTCTGAGTAGTCATAAGATGGCTATATTATACAGGTATTTGGAAATTTTTGTTAGTTAATTCGTTGGTTTCACTATTAATAAATTCAATAATGAAGTCCAGAGCCGGTTCAATAATCTTACCAATTTGTTTTTCTTCTTCAGCGGTAAAATTAGATACTACGAATTTATCTCCGGGTATTCTTTTTTTTAGTTCATTGTTGATCCCAATTCTCAATCTCCAGAAATCATTTGAATTGATTGAGTTAATAATTGAATCCACTCCATTATGTCCGGCCGCTGATTTATTTTTTTGGATTTTTATTTGTCCAAAATCAAGATCCATATCATCATGTATTATTAGTACATTACCTAGATCAATATCATAATAATTGACTACTGCTTGTACTGATTGTCCGGAATTATTCATGTAAGTCATGGGCTTAAGCAAAATAATTTTATTGTTTTTGGCATATTGTCCAAAAAATTTCTTATAGTCTTTCAATACTAAGTCTTGATATTGTTTGGTATTGACCAATTCATCAATAACACGAAAGCCGATATTGTGTCGGGTGGTCTCGTATTTTTTATCGGGATTGCCTAAGCCAATTATTAATTTCATATTATTTTACTTTAGTCATCGTCATTATTATGGGAGTGCCTTTGAATCCGTATTTTTCCCTGATTTTTTTCTGTAATAAGTTTAGATAAGCTGGGTTTATTCTATCTGGTCGGTGAGTTAGTAATTCAAATTTTGGGGGGCAGGTACCAGTTTGTTTTAATCCTAAGGGGACTGTTGATTTTTTACCTTTACTTGGTTTGGCCTTCTTCAGGTATGTTGCATGCATTATTTTATCCAAATTTGCATCATCTATTATTTTTTCTCTGGCTGCCTGCACCTGCAAGGCTAGTTCTAATAATTGATGGACTCTGGTTTTCTCTTTGGCGGAAGTGAAGATGACGGGAGCCCAACTAAGCCAGGGTAAATATGTTTGGTAATATTTAATAAACTCATTAATCGTGCTCGGGTCTTTATCATCTACTAAGTCCCATTTATTGGCCACAATGATTATTCCATTAAAATTTTCTCTAGCCAGTTCAACAATGGTTTGATCTTGGCTAGAAAGTTTCTGGCCAGCTTCAATGACAAATAATGAGATATCAGAATTTTTGATGGTGACCAACGTCTTATGAGCACTATATTTTTCTATTTTGTCTGACAGTTTCTTTTTTTTTCTTAAGCCAGCCGTATCCACTATTAAGATTTTTTTTCCTTTGTATGTCATGATCGTATCTTGTGGTTCCCGGGTAGTATGGGGGATGGGGGTAACAATAACTTTATCTACACCTAATAGGCAGTTTAAGATTGAAGATTTACCAACGTTTGTTTTTCCAATTATTGATAATTTAAGATCGTAAACAATTTCTTTTTTTGATTTTTTGGGAATTAATTTTACAATTTCATCCAATAAGTCTCCAGTTCCACGGCCAGAGGTGGCAGAAATAAATGATATATTTTTTATTCCAAATTTGTAGATATCGTCAGTAACTTTATTTTGTAATTGTTGACTATCAATTTTATTTATGGCGATTATTATTTGTTTGTTGGTTTTTAATAATTTATTGGCAATTTCTCTATCGGCCTTGGTGATCTCGTTTTTTCCATCATAAACAAGAACGATTAAATCCGCCTGCTCAATAGCTTGATAGGCTTTCCGCTGAACATATACTTCTATTTGGCCAAGGTGTGCAGCATCTAGCCCACCCGTATCCACTAGAGTAAATGTTTTATCTCGCCAGGAAATATCAGCTTCATTGAGATCTCGGGTAGTACCGGGGACAGCCGAAATAATCGCTTTCCTTGTTTCTGTAAGCGTATTAAATAATGTTGATTTCCCAGCATTGATCCTCCCAACTAATACAACTCGCGGTAGTGTTTTGGACATATTATAAGATTTTAAAATCAGTAACTGTTGGTTAAGGTATTAGTATTAACGAAGTCAGAACCGAGGACGATCAATATCTCAGCTTCTTCTGCACTAGCATTGATATTTTTATTGATGGATGGGGAGATTAGATCTTCGTAAGTATATCTATCCTCTGTATAAAAAGCGGGTAATGAGTTGGAGAGGTCAGCCTTAAAAAAATCTTTGAGGTTAACTATGGTGTGTGGTTTACCGCCGTTGGACAGATCAAATATCGTGGTTTGGGCTAGCGGTTCTTCCACATCAGCATTACCGATACCGATCACGTTATAATTCATGGTCAGTAGTTTTTCACTGGTAGCGGAGGCCAAGCCAGCTGTTTTGGTGCTATTCTGGATTTCTATTCTGGCATTTTCTTTTTTGATAAAGTTGGTCTGAAAAATATTTTTTACTAAAGTTTGGATTTCATTAAAATCCCCACTAGCCGGCGATAATATATACGCTCCATCGATAGTAGTACTAGAAACCAATAGGCCGTTACTGCCAGTATCTAGTACTTGGTTTATTATATTATCAGGTTGAATATCTTTTATTATTTTGCCTAGTTCCGCCATTTCCCATATTTGCATATTGGTTTCGTTATGGTCGCCCAAATGGTTGAGAGTAGTTAATATTTTATTTGGATTGATAATAGTATTGATTGAGACAAATTTATCGCGCAGAGCCACTAGTACTTTTTGTTGCCTTCTGGAGCGGGCGAAGTCAGATCCTTCGCCGTTATTGCCTTTTCTGGACCGAGCATATTGCAGAGCTCTTTCACCCCCCATATGCTCCCAACCCTGAGTGAAACTGATAGTTTGATAACCATAGCTATAATCAGGATAAGAATAATCGGTAAAGCTATTTTCGACAAAAACATCTATACCACTTACATCATCTATGGCTTTTCGGAACCCTTCGAAATCAATGCGGGCATAATAATGGATAGGGATGTCCAAAACTTTTTCAATGGTTTCGGCTAATAATATCTCACCACCGCCAGGATAGTCATTCATATAGCCAAAGGCCAGAGCGTTATTTATTTTCCGCCAGCCATAATCTCCGATTTCTACGTAAAGATCTCGGGGTATGGAGATAGTAGCTACTTCATTGGTCGAGGGTTTAATACTAACCACAATAATAGTGTCAGCTAGATATGCGCCTTGGTGACCAGAACCACCAATACCGGCTAATAGTATATTGATTCGGTCCTCTTCTTCACCTTGTAAATAATCTTCCGGATTGATGATTAGGTTTTTGATTTGTTCAAAAAGGTTAACTTTTTTGCCGGTATTGCTGTTGGTACTATTGACGGCCATGACGATTTTGCTGAAAAAACCGAAGCCAATAAATATTATAACTATGATCAATATAATAAAAGGCCACCACCATTTTGATGACTTCTTTTTCTTATCCTTGGGTTGATAAACACTGGTATCCACTTTGGTGCCTACCTTATTTTCCTTTTCTTCGTCTATTAAATTCGGCATATGATTTACTATATTATAGTAAAAAAAATACCATTGGTCAAAAGTTGATTAGCCCGAATTTTTGTGTTAATATTGCTCTATTATGCAACCACTGATCATACTGCCAACCTATAATGAAAAAGAAAATTTGAAAGCCATCATCCGGGAGATTTTGGCTGTGGGGATTGACGGTTTGCAGATCATGGTGGTTGATGATGGTTCGCCAGACGGGACCGGCCAGATAGCTGATCGTCTGGCCCAAGAGAACAGTAAAATATCCGTACTCCATCGCACTAAAAAAGAAGGCTTAGGGAGAGCCTATGTAGCCGGGTTTAAAAAAGCACTGACCAATCCAAATATTACGCATATATTTGAGATGGACGCGGATTTTAGTCACCAACCAAAATATATACCAGATTTTCTGGCCATGGCTAAAACTCATGACTTAGTATTAGGTTCTAGAAATATTCCTGGCGGGGGAGTTGAGAATTGGAATTGGTTTAGACGGTTTATTAGCTGGTCAGCCAATACCATGGTCAGGAGAATATTGAATATTCCTGTTTATGATCTGACCGGTGGGTTCAAATGTTGGAGTCGAAAAGTTCTAGAAGCTTTGGACTTGGATAATGTAGAATCAAGTGGATATAATTTTCAGATCGAACTTACTTATAAGGCATACAAGAAAGGATTCAAGATTGGAGAGACACCTATAGTATTTGTGGAGAGGAGAGCTGGTGCTTCTAAGTTTAATAGTGGCATCATGATAGAAAGCTTATTAAAGGTTATCAAGCTTCGTTTTCAAAAAATTAAATAGGTATAATATAAATAATAATAGATATCCATGACCACCTTTATTGGACAAAAGGTTTTTTTTGTGATATAATGGTATTGTTAGGTTTGTTAAGTAACACTGGTAATTTAGCTAACATTAGGAGTTAAAAAAATAAGACACGTGTTTGCATTTATTTAAGTGGCTTAGGTTAGGGCAAAAGCATAAGCAGCCAGAAAATAAGGATGTTGTTTTTGATACTCTGCCTTCTTTACTCACTATCGATAAAGTTAGTGAGATTTTTAAGGTACACGCAAATACTCTGCGCAATTGGGACCGCACCGGTAAATTAAAAGCGATCAGGATAGGTGTCCGCAAAGATCGTCGTTATGAAAAAGAAGCAGTTATTAAACTTTACAATAAATTATCCTATCTGAAAGATGATAAGCCATCAACTCAGAAGAAAAAACCAAAAGATAAATTACCCAGGCCGGAAGTCAGTAAATATGTCATCCAGCCCGAATGGTCAATGGCAAAAATTAAGCTCTTACTTATTAGCAAAAGGTTTTCCGTTTATGTTTATTCAGTGGCCTTGGTGGCTTTTGCCTTTTTAACTGTGCAAGTAACTTTTTTTACTTATATTTATGTCTTGCAGGCTGAGGAAAAACCATTAGAGATACATCAGTTTAAACTCGAGCCAGGTAAAATTAGCGGTTGGCAAGGAGCTAATCAAGCCAAAGGTATTGATTTGTTATCAACTTCTGGTGCTGAAGAATTTACGGATAAAAATTCGGCTATTTTTCATAACAAATCTATTACTAAAACGGAAGGTACAGAAGTTACTGAACAACCCGTGGATAGCCAGGAGCCGGAATTTACGGCGACCGGTTATAAACTGCCAAAAGAGTCACCATCAGGCGGTATAGTTAAGGAAGCAAATATAGTTATTTCCATGTCCGCGGATACTTATGAAGGTAATGAAGACGTGGTTTCTTTGTCCTACTCAATAGAGCCAGATATTTGGGTGCCTTTAGAATCTTTTGCTTTGATTGAGGTAAAGAGTAATGCTACCAATCAAGGTTTCTGGACTTATCCGATTGAGATAACTGAGCAAACTACGCCGGAGGATATTGAGAATATTTCTATTAAGGTGGCTTATGATGCCGTACCCGGTGAGCAAGAATCAACCACTTACATTGATGGTGTGGCTTTGGATTTGGTCATAGAAGAGCCGTTACCAATTGCCGAAGAAATTGAGGCCAGTGTGAATTTACCCAAAGAGGATTATTCCGGTGAAGAGGATCCAATAATTGAGGTGGAGATAGAAGATACGAATTTTCTCGGAATTGGCAATAAAGAGCGAACAATTAAATCCGTTGAAATAACTGATCCCCAAGGCAATATAGTTGAAGAAGAAAATTATAAGGTTAAAGATGCAGTTATAGATGATATTATTCAGACTGAATTTACTATTGATACAAAAAAGATTAAAAAGCCCGGCAAGTACACCATCACCATGGAGATCGAGCAGGAGGGGGAAACCAAGATAGTGACGCGCGATTTCACCTGGGGGGTGCTGGTAATTAATACTATGAAGTCAGTTTATCGACCGGCTGAAAATGTGCATTTTGGCATGGGTGTACTGGATTCCGAGGGGCATACTATTTGTGATGCCGAGTTGATTTTGGATATCACATCGCCAGACAGTACAAAGACTACGCTGTCAACAAGCGGAGGGACAATAATTCGTTCAACAGAGTGTGGCCCGAGAACAGTAACCAATATTCCGGATTACAGCACTGACTTTGTGGTGGGTAAAATAGGTGATTATACACTTACCTTAACTGCCACTACCTCAGCCGGGGATTATACTATAAATGATACTATCCACGTGCAGAATGATATTGCTTTTGATATTATTCGCCTAGGGCCAACACGTATTTATCCTCTGGCCAATTACGAAATGTTTTTGGAAGTAACTCCGGCGGCTGATTATAAAGGCGTGTTTGAAGAATTTTTACCTGATTCATTTGAGATTATCAGTGCCAATGAAAATGGCATAGTCTCCACTTTTGATCCAACAACCAAAGTGATTCGCTGGCAGGTTGACTGGCAGGCCGGACAACCATACACCCTGTCCTATGAAATGAACCCGCCAGATATAAGTCCAGAACTATTTCTGCTGGGTCCGGCCAAGGTTGGTAACTTTTCAGAACTACGCCAATGGCAGATTGCTTCGGATTATATTCCCTATGCTTGTGTGGCCACCTCTTCAGGAAATTGGAATGCTCCTATTTGGGCAACTTGCGGTCTAGGGGGTCCGGGTGCGACTGGTGCCGGCGACTCTGTAACCATTAATTCCAGCGTTACTGTGACGCTCAATGTCACGCCGGCTAATTCTATCAGCACTTTGACACTTAATGATCCAGGAAAAAATTCCAATGCTTTGAATTTTAATGCTGGAACCAGTTTAACCACCACTGGCGCGGTGACTTTAACCACTTCAACAAATACAGGGACGGTGACGGTCGCCGTGGGCTCGGCCACTTTTAATCCAGCTAGTATTGCCATTGGCGGCGGCGCTTCAGGCGCTTCGACAGTTAGTGTCAGCACCGGTACGATGACGGTGGGTGGCTCTATTACTTTTTCCGGCACGGCCGCCAATGCCAGACTGACAACAACTAGCTCTGGTACCATATATATTGCCGGTAGTTTGGGCAGTAGTGGTACATTGGCCAGCGGTACTGGCACTATCAGATTTAATGGCAGTTCAGCCCAGACATTGGGAGTATATACGACCTATAATAACGTGCGGATTGATAATTCTTCGGGAGGAGTAACATTAACCGGCACTACTACTATTGGCGGCACTCTGACTGTTGTAACAGGCACATTGGATATTGGTGCCTATACTTTGACAGTAACCGGCACTTCTTCAATAACCGGCACACTGACTATTTCCTCCACTACCGGCACTAAAACATTTGGTGATATCACTATTAATGATGGCGGTGTCATGAGTTTTTCCGCGGCTGAAGCTGTGACCATGAACGGCAATCTTGCCAATAACGGCACTTTCAGCGGCACGACCGGCGTCTGGACATTCCAGAAGTCGGGAGGTGGTGGCACCGTCAGCGGCACTGGAGGGATTACTATTGACACGGCCACATTCAATCAGACATATACTAATAATGGTACCCTGACTGCCAGCACGGCTTTGAGCGGATCCAGTACCTTGACTAATGGGGCTACGGGAACATTGAATATCGGCGGTACCTCGGCTATTACCGGATTAACGGCCTCTGATTCAGGCAATACGGTAAACTACACCGGTGGTGCGCAGACGGTTAAAGTGGTTACCTATCATCACCTTGGCTTATCCGGCAGCAGCACCAAAACCATGACCAGCGTGGCTACTGTTAATGGCAATCTGACTATGTCCGGGTCAGCGGCGGCGACTACGGATGCGCTTGCCACTGTCGGCGGGAACATTGCTTTGAGCGGCACGGCCACGCTCACGCTGGGCACGGTGGCTTTGGTCACTGTTACGGGTGATATTACAGTTGGCACCGGCACGACATTGACGGCTAATGTCAGCACTACGGTCAATGGCGGCGATATTACTGTTACCAGTACGGGAGCAATGACTACCAGCGCCAGTACGCCGACTCTGACCGTTGCGGCCGGTGGCAGTACTGGTATAACCGGCGACGGTAACATCACCTTATATGCCCTGACTATCTCTGGCTCGGGCACTCTTATCTACAGCGCCAGCGGCACAAATACAATTAACAATAATGTTACGGTAGCAGCCAGCACTACTTTGGACATCCGGTCAACTATGGCTATTACCGGTAACATCACGAACACGACCACCGGGATTATTGACAGCACCACGGGCACGCCGACGGTCACGGTGTCCGGCGCCACGATCGGCGGTGGCAGTGGCAATGTCACGTTTTATAATTTAACCAAAAGCGGAGCGGGGAGCACTACCTTTTCTGGCGGGACCACCAACACCATAAAAAATAATTTAACTATTTCGGCTGGGACCTTGGTGGCGCCGTCAGCCCTGGCCATCGGTGGAAGTTTTGATAACAGCGCGGCCTTTACCCATAGTTCCGGCACACTGACCTTCAACGCCACTTCAATCGGTAAAACCATCGCCGCCGGTGCATCCCAGCTGAATAATGTAACTTTCAACGGTGTAACTGGCGGCTGGTCATTTACTACGGCGACTACGACATTAGCTGGTGATTTGACGGTGACTAATGGCACTCTCTCGGGTACGACAAACATCACCGTCAATGGGGGCGATATCACCTGTGGCTTAACCTGCGGCAGTGTTTCCTTGACTGGCGGGACGACCACACTAGCTGGGACCGGTAATTTTGGAACAGCTGCGCTCGCCTCAAACTGGACATTCAGCAGCTTGACATTCAGTGGTAGCCCCACAGCTACCACAGCGCAGGGTACCGGTACAATTACAATTTCATCCGTGCTGACTGTAGGCGCATCTCATACGCTTAATGCCGGAGCAAAAACATATACATTAACCGGAACAGGTACGCCATTTGTCATTGGCGCGCTGGGAACATTTGCCGGAGACACTTCAACATTTAAATATACGGGAGCCGGCGCGACTAACATTGCACCCTCAACCGGTTATAATAATTTGGAAATTTTACCTGGCGCAATTTCAGCCATCCACACCATGAAAGCCGGTACTTTCACCATTGGCGGTAATCTGACCTTGGGCGACGGCTCGTACACCAGTACCACTATTACGGCTGGCGGCGTAGAAAATCCGACGATCAGCGTGGTTGGTAATTTGGAGCTGTGTGCTTCTCCCTGCACTAATAATGTTACTTTTACCAAGAGCAGTAGCACCTTCACCCTTAAACCGACCGTCACCAAAACCTGGACTGATAATAACTCAGTTAAGCAGGACCTAGGCACTGTTTCTATTGCCAGTGGCGCCTTGACGCCGAAGATTCAGCTGTCCACGGCTGTAAAAGCGACTGGTATAGCGGTAGCGGCCGGACATGAGCTGGCTCTCAACAGCCAAGATTTAACTTTGAGTGGCGCCTTAACCACGGCCACCAGCGGTACTATCACCTGCGCCAGCTGCAACGCCGGCACAGTAACAGCCCGGACCACGCTGGGCGGCGGGGCAGGGGCGATTACTTTTTATAATTTGACTTTAGACGCAGCAACCACGTTGTCTTCCAGTTTTACTGTATTGAATAATCTTTCGTTGCCCGCTTCAGTCACGGCCGGCAGCACCACCATTACCATGACCGGTACGGCTGGGGCGATCACTGGCGGTGGAGCGACATTGAACAATCTAACCATCGATCCGTCGTCGGCCGGGACGATTACTCTCAATTCGTCTGATCTGACGGTCTCCAGCACGCTCAACGTGGCCAGCGGCGATGCCCTGTCAATCAGTTCAGGCCGGATGATGACGGTGGCGAGCACGGGGACACTGACGCTCGATGGCACGATTTCCGGCGCCGGCACTTTATCGTATCAATCAACAACCACCTTACCGACTTCGGGCACCATTTCCTCGGTTCTGCGTTTTGATTCCACGGCTGGGGGAGGCAACGTCGTACCGGCGCGGACCTATGGGGGCAATGTGGAATTTTATAATAATGCCGCCAGCGGTTCTTACCAGGTGAGTCTCGGGACGGCCGTTAGTCAGACAATTAATTTTTCCGGCAATGTCACGCTCAATGCCAATAATGCGGCCAACCTTACGGTGAGCGGAGTTTCCAACAACCCCGCGATCAACATTACCGGCGATGTGGATTATACCGGTGGTGGCGCCGGCACGGAGGGCATTCAGACCGGCACGGGCATCTGGACTGTTTCTGGCGGTACCATTGATTTTACCGGCGGGATTTTTACAGCTGCAGCCGGCAACACCTTTAGAACAAATAATGCCGGAGTATCACTGACCACAGCCGGGCAGACATTCCAGAATTATGAAGTAACGGGTGGCGTAACCGTGCCGCTTGACGCCATGGATGTTAACGGCACCTTCACGGTGACGGCTGGCACTTTCCGAGCGCATGATACAGCCAATCTAAATGTGGCTGGTAATTTTACCATTCAGAACGTGGCGGTGTTTGATAACGCGGACAGTACCGGCAAGCTCATTCTTGACGGTGATCTGCAGTTTGCCGACAACACTTCGCCCCAGCAGGACCTCGGAGCCCTGGAAATCGGCACATCGCCGGACACCACGACATTGACGAGTGATCTCAAAGCAACCTCTCTGGCCGTGAAATCTTTGGATATTTTGATTACTGACGGTTATGACCTGGATATTGGCACTGGCGGCATTGCCATTGAGGGAACTTTAAATGCGACCAGAGGAACGGACGCGGAAACAACCATTAATAACGAAGGTAACTGGACCATGAATTCCGGCGGGGCATTTACCTATGATAATTCCACGGTCACCCTGGACGGAGCGGCCAGCAAGAACATCGCCGGCACGGCTGGTACGACTTTCTATAATTTAACCATTACGACCGGCGATGCCGTGATTACCGCTTCTGACCATACGGTAACTGGTACCTTGAACGTTGATACCTTGCGCACGCTGACCATCAATGTCAGCCGGACTTTGACCTTAAACAGCACGGGCAGCTTAACGTTATCCGGTATTATTACCGGCGCCGGCCGGCTGACCTATAAGCCATCAGCGGCTTTTCCCACCGGAGGTACAATATCCTCAATCTTACGGTTTGATGCTACGGATAATAATCAGACCATGTCTAATCGGACGTACGGCGGCGCAGTGGAGCTGTATAATACGACTGCCGCGACTACGAGAACGGTCAGCGGGGCAGCCGGCACTATTACCTTAAGCTCGTCGGTCACCTTGACGCAGACCGGCGGCAAATCAGCCATCTGGGATTTGAATACCTCTGACCCGTCAGTGACGGTCACTGGCGCGGTAACCATCGGCAGCGGCACAGAGCTTTCCGCCCCCTCTAGCAGCATTCTTGATTTGAAAGGTAATTATACGAATAGTGGCAACTTCACTGACAATCTCGGCACGGTCAGGGCCAGCGGCACGTCCCAGCAGACTTTTAGTGGGTCCATGACCGGGTTAGGCGACTTCCGCAGTTTGACAGTTACTAATGCCGGCGCGGCCAATCCCGATGTGATTTTTGCCGCGGCGGCGACAGTCAATACGTTTACCGCTACCACGGCCAGCTCGCAAATCCAGTTTCTGGCCGGAGCGAATTATACTTTTACTAACATTTCTTTGAACGGTCAGGCCGTCGGTACCCGCGTCACCTTGTCCAGTTCAGCCGCCAGCCAGTGGAATCTGATTGTCAGCGGCACGCAGGCGGTCAGTTATGTCAGCGTGTCTTATTCCAACGCTTGTTTAGGCAATAACATAGCCGCTTATGACGGCACCAATAATGATGGGTTGAATAATAACTGCTGGGATTTTACTAATTTAATAAATGTCACTGGCGTGCTGTATGATACCACTCGGTCCACGCCGTATAATTGTGCCACAGATCCGGGTACGCCTATTACCATCAGCATTTCCACCAGCGGTCGAGCCGCCGAGACCACCACCTGCACCCTGTCTAACGGTACTTTTAGTTTTACTAATGTCACCGGGCCATTAGTGGCCGGCGATCCGGTCATTGTTTATGTGGACAGCGGTGAGACGCCGCAATCGACTACAGTTACCCGTGGCAGTGGGCCGTTTGATGATATTATTGGGATTGATATGTATCAGAATGATGTGATTGTGCGGCATGAAGACGCCGGACCGACCACTAATGCTAACCTAAGCAGTGGGGATAATGGCGACGCGGGCATTCGTTACAGTGTGGCCACCAATAATTTGACGGTTGATTCCGGCTTGAATTTATATGTCTGGGGCGGGGATACGTATGATCCGGGCGGGACGGTTACCACCCAGGGCACTACGGATTTTTACATCGGCGCCGGAGCCACTGCTTCGCTGGATACGGCCACCAACACCATCAGCGATGACATTGATAATTACGGTACTTTGAGCATTACGGCCACCACTAATGTGACCAACAATGTTTATGTACGCGCCAGCAGTACGTTGAATTCCAGTGCCGCCACTACCATGAACGGCGACGCCTATGTTTACGGTGATTTAAATGTGACCGCCGGCACTTTTACCGTGGGTGATGGATTAGTAGAGGATTTAATTCTATATACCGGCGGTACGTTTGACCCGAGCGGCGGGACCACGGCTATTCAAGATGATTTTTGGATTGGTACGGGCGGCACGGCGACTATCACTTCTATCGTGACGGTCGGCGGATTGGTTAATGTTGATGCGGGAGCACTGAACATCAATACTGGTGCAGACGTGGACATTGACGAGCATATTGATCAGGATGGCGGCACCATTACCATAAACGACGGAGCAGTAAATTTAAACACTACGGGAGTAGCCACTAGTTATGTTTATGTTGATAATGCCACTTTTAATGTGGCCGGCGGCACGTTGACCGTGGGCGCTAGTACGGCTGACGCTTTTCAAGTAAATAGCGGCGGGGTGGTGGGTTTCAACGGCGGGACGGTAAATATTACCGGCGCGTTTGATGCTAACGGCGGTACCACAACCATAGCTAACACGGTTAATGTTACTGGTTTAAGCACCTACTCTTTGGATCAGGATGGCGGCACCGTTAATATAAACACCGGCGCTGATGTTAATTTAGGCTATAGATTAAGCATTGACGGCAGCGGAAGCATACTTAATCTTAACGATGGCGCTTTAGATGCCGGAAGTTATTGGAATCTGAATGAGGGCACGGTAAATCTCAATGGCGGCGCTCATACAGTGGGCACGGATGCCCGGCTTAATCTGGCTTATAGTGTGGCTGGCTCCAAGTCAAATATTCTGAATTTTAATATGACGGCTGGCACTATTACCACGCCCAATCTATATGTCTATGACACGCATACCTTGAACATTTCGGGTTCCGGAGCAGGGGGTACGATTATTATGGGTGACGTGGCCAGCGGTACAAGGAATATTTATGATGCCAGCACCGATACACATTCGTTTAATAATATTACGATTGCGGAAAATGCAGAAATTCACGCCACTTCAACCGTGGCTGTGCCGGTGGCCAAGACATTCAATATCAGTACAGGTAAGATTTTTGATGCCAATACCGAGGCCATGACCGTGGGCAGTGCGCTGACAACCGGCACTTCATCCTGGGATAATGACGGTACGTTTACCTATGATACCAGCTCGATTACCGTATTGGGTGGGGACATTGGCGGGAGCGCTGATACTACTTTTTACGACTTAACTATTGGCGACGGTACAACTACCAAAACCATCGCAGTCAACGGCACTGATGACCCGACCGTTACCAATGCTTTAACGGTTGATACTGGCGATATTTTGTCTATTAGTTCCAGCCGGACTGTTTCGCATACTGGCGCAGCCATGACCTTAAGCGGAACTATTGCAGGTGCTGGTACCATGCGTTTCACCGACACATCGTCCGGCCCCGGGGCGACCGGCACGTTGAGTTCAATCGTGCGTTATGACGCCTCCAGTGGCGATGTGGCTTCCACCACCTTTGATGCCCGGACGTATGGCGGGGTGGTGGAGATTTTTGCCAATAGCGGTACGGCCCGCAATGTCGTGTTTGCCAGTGGCACGTATAATTTTTCCGCACAGCTCTATGTGCTGGCTGATGGAACCCAGAATGTCGTTTTAACAGGGGCGACTAATAATCCTACAATTAATATTACTGGTGATCTTGACTATACTGGCATTGGCGCTGGCTGGGAAGTTGTTAATTCTGGTACTGGCACATGGACAGTTAGCGGTAATGTAGATTTTGTGGGGGGGACTTACAATGCTTCGGCCGGTAATACTTTAAAAATGAATGGAAGTTTAAAGACAGTTACTTCTTTTGGTCAAACGTTGCAGAACTTTGAAGTGTCAGGTGGTAGTATTTCAAATATTGACAATTTGGATGTTAACGGCAACTTTACTGTAAGTGGTGGTGGTTTTTCGCAAGGAACTAATGTCAATATAACCATAGCCGGCAACATGTCATTATCAGCCAGTACGACTTTTACCAAAGCTTCCGGCTCCGGCACTATCACTTTTGATGGCACAACAGCCGCCACTTATATAGACTCAAATGGCACCGCCCAAAACATTGGGGATGTTATCTTTAACAAGACCAGTGGTGTGGGGGCGCAGGATAAGGTTACGTTGTCTTCGGATATGACAGTAGATACAGCGGATATCCAAACAGGCGACACGTTGGACTTGGCCAGCGGTAGCTATACGTTAACTCTGGCAAATGCTGGAGCCACAGCCACGGCTCTGACAGTTACCGGAACGCTCACACCCGGTACTTCCACGGTAAAATATTTAGCCACTAATTCCGGAGGAAATATTAATGTGACCACCACGACTTATAGCTCATTGCAGCTTTCCGGAGCGGAAACGTATGACCTGACTGGACATTTGACCGGTGGCAATGGTTTGAGTGGTAGTTTGACTATTGATAATGGCGCCACCCTGGATGTTACAGCTTCTAATTATAATATGGATGTAGCTGGCGACTGGGCTAATAATGGGTCGTTTACAGATCAGGCCGGTACAGTGACCCTCGATGGTACTGGCTTACAACAGTTAAGTGGTACGCTGACTGGTGCTACAAATCAGTTCTATAATTTAACCGTAACCAATGCTTCAGCCAGTGGTGTTGATTTCAATGCTTCGGCCCAAACCGCCAATACTTTTACCGCAGTTACGGCCAGTACAAAATTAACTTTTGAAGCCAGCGCTACTTATACTTTTCAGAATATTAACTGGAACGGTCAGGCCGTAGGCACGCGAGTGGATCTTAACAGTTCATCGCCTGGCACTCAGTGGAATCTGGTGGTCTCAGGCACGCAGACCGTGCTTAATGTTGACGCCCAGGATTCTTATGCCTGTGGGGGCAATAATATAGATGCCTCAGGGGCTGGTAATAATAACTCTGGCAATAATGAGTGTTGGTTGTTTGGTGTAACTTTGTCCGGCACGCTCTATAAGAATGAAACCGGCACCACCTATAACTGCACTATTGCCGGTGATGATAATCAGACCGTGGCTGTATCGGTGGGCGGGGCGGCTAAGGATACCGGCACGTGCACGGCTGTTGGTGGTACCTTTTCCATCAATATAAAGTCACCCGCCAGTGCGGGCACGCCCATCGTTATTTTTATTGATGATGAGGTAGTGGGCGAGGGGACGGTGGTGACCAGGGCGGCCAGTGCCACGGCCAGTATCAGCGGCCTTAATGTTTATAAAGACGTGGTGGCGTTGAGGCATGAGGACGCTGGGCCGATTACCAATGCAAATTTGGATACGGCGGACAGCGCTTTTGATGATGATATTAAATATACGGTGACCACTAATAATTTGACGGTAATTTCAAATTTTGAGTTGCATATTGGGAATGGCAAAACTTTTGATCCGGGGGGTACAGTGACCACGCAAGGAACAGGCAGTCTGCATTTGGACGATAGCTCAACCATGTATATAGACACGGATACCTCAACAGTAGCCAATAATATTACTATTGATACTGGCGCTAATTTGTCTATTGATTTGAGCAGGAGTTTAACTTTAACAACGGGTAAGACGCTTACTTTAACCGGACAAATAACCGGTGCCGGCACTCTTATCTATCAGCCGTCAACGGCTTTTCCGACCACTGGCGTGATTTCTTCAATTTTGCGTTTTGATTCGTCGAGCAATGACCAAATTGTCTCAGCTCGCACCTATGGCGGGGATGTGGAGATTTATAATACTGAGGTGGCCACAGGCACCAAAACAACAACTCTGGGTACGGGCGCGAGTCAGACTGTTTCTATCTCCGGCAATCTGACTTTGACCGAAGCCGGTACTCGGGATATCAATCTGACCGGCGCCACTTATAATCCGGCGGTTAATGTTACCGGTAACATTAGTTACACGGCCGCTGGCGGCTCGGAATTAATTACTTCCGGCACTGGAGTCTGGACCGTGACCGGCAACATTGATTTTGCCGGCGGCGCCTATACGGCCAGTTCCGGCAATACCATAAAAATGAACGGGACAACAAAGACCATAACTTCAAATAGCCAGGTATTGCAGAATTTCCAGGTGGATAACGGCAGTGGTACTATTTCCAATGTAGATGCTTTGAATCTTGACGGTAATTTCTACATTTCCAAAGGCGCGTTTACCCAGGGAGCCAACGTTAATATTAATGTGGGCGGTAATTTCACCATAGACAATTTATATACCTTTACCAAAGCGTCTGGCTCCGGGGTGCTGGTTTTTGATGAGAATGTGGTAAAAGGTATTATTGACAGCACTTCACCTTTGCAGGATCTGGGCAATGTGCAAGTTATAGATGGGATTAAAGATTTAGCAACGAACATGAAAGCTACTTCATTGCTGGTTAACGGTGGTGCGACCATGCGGCAGGAAGGCTTTGATATTGACATTGGTGGTGATATTACCCTGAATAACGGTGCGTTGTGGCCGACGACCGGCTCAAATGTGAATTTAGAGGGCAGTTTAACTATCGGGGTTAGTGGCACATATAACATAGACACTGCCTCCACTACAACGTTCGACGGCACCAGCGGTACGGTAAATATTGTTACTGATAGCCTCTGTTCTTTGTGCAATTTGACCAATGTGGTCATTAATGACGGTGGGGGAACGTTGACTGTTAATGTCCAGGATCCACTGGTGATATTGGGGGATTTGACCATTACCGGAGGCACTTTGGATGTGGTCGATCTAGAAAGTAATCAGATTAATGTCGGAGGGAGTTGGTCGAATAGCGATATTTTTACTGCTCGTTCTGGAACAGTTGTTTTTGACGCCGGCAGTTCCGGTAAAACCATCAACCCTGGTTCTTCGTCATTTTATGACCTTACCTTCAACGGCTCTGGCGGTGCTTGGTCTCCGCTTACCAATACTGTAACTGTAACTAATGATCTGATTATGACAGCTGGTACTTTTGATACTTCTTCTGGCACAGCTGATGTGACGGTTAATGGTAATGTTCAGTGTTTAACCACTTGCGGGACTGTTAATATGACTAGTACAAACACGTTCACTCAGTCAGTTGGCGCAAATAAGAATTTTGGTACTAATGTTGCAGTAGCTACAAATTGGACTTTTTATAACTTAACCCTAGAGAGTTCTTCCGGAGGACCCACGATTACTATTAATGGTACTGGTACCGGAGAGATAAATGTATTGAATAACTTAATAATACAGAAACTGATTGTCGGGCTGACGGTAGATAACGAGACCAATGATCGGATTCTTGATGTTGATGGCTATGTCTGGATAGGCTTTGGGACTGTTTTTCAAGCTTCTTCCACGGCTACATTTACCGTGGGCGGCGATTGGATTAACGATGGACAGTTCCAGGCGGGTAGTGGAACAGTGATAGCTGACGGCAACGGCCAGCAGACTTTCAGCGGTTTACTGACCGGCGCCAATAGGCAGTTTAATAATCTAACAATCACCAACGCCGGCGCGGCCAACCCCGATGTGATTTTTGCCGCCAGCGCTCAGACCGCCGGTACTTTCCTGGCCAATACTGCCAGTACCCAATTACAGTTTTTAGCAGGTGGCACTTATACTTTTCAGAACATTAACTTTAATGGTCAGGCCACTGGTACCAGAGTTGCCTTGCGTAGCTCCTCGACCGATACTCAGTGGAATATCAATGTAGCGGGTTCGCGTTCTGTTTCCAATACTGATGTGCAGGATTCCTATGCTTGTGGGCAGGCACCGGATATTGATGCCTCTGACGGCACTAATTATAATTCTCAAAATAATAATTGTTGGATTTTTGATAGTATGTCTGTAACCCTTAGTCCAAATAGTATTGATCTTGGCACTTTATCAACTTCGTTAGTTAGCCAAGACGGCGTAACTTTGACAGTCAGTACTAATGCCGCCAATGGGTATACAGCCACGGTTTATTATGACACTACGTTGGATAACGGAATAGGAGATACTATCGCTGATACGACCGGCGGTACTATTGTGGCCGGTACTGAAGAATTTGGTGCTGCGTCTTCCAGGTCTGGTTATACTATTGGCCAATGGGGTAATCTTCCAGATCCGGCTGCTTGTGCAGATACTGGGTATGATTCCAATGCCACCGCTTTATCCACTTCTCCACAGACTTTTGCCGGAGCCACTGGCCAGGTTACCAGCCATGCCACAACATTGTGTTTCCTAGCTTCAATCACCGGACTAACCGAACCGGGATCCTATGAGGATACAATTACTGTGGTAGCCACGGGTTTATTCTAAAAAATTTATTTATTCAGTAATAGGCTTTCGCCTGTCCAACCGGTGCCAGACAATTTGGAGATCACGTGAAAGCGTGCAATCTTAAAACGTTAGTACTACGCAAGCTCTCGCTTGAGCTCCAGATAGGTGTGACACACTAGATTTTATTTATAGGTTGGACACACCCGCCCGCCTGACTTCGTCAGACAGTCTGGCGCGGCGAAAG
>JAUYHP010000021.1 GCA_030689595.1 bacterium
CCCAAGCCGATGATGCCGTTAAGTTTCAGATTGGTGATCGGTCGGTCAGCTTTTCTTTTGTCGACGCCAATCAATCAGAAGCTCAGGCAGAAGATAACACTGTCATTTACCCCGATCTTTATGCCGGACTAGATGCTAAGTACACTGTTACCGCTGATTATTTTTTAGAAGAGCTTATTGCCCAAGACAAAGTTGAGCTGGAGAGCGTCAGTCAAAGAATGAGTTTAGCCGGTGTTTATTATAAAGAACAATCAGACGGTTCAATCACATTTCATGACCAAGAAACAAAAAACATTGTATGGTTAATGCCCCAGCCAGTAATGTATGAACAGGATGATATGTCTCAGGGAAGCTATGGATTACATTATGAGGTGGCCACTGATGGTGAAGATTTTATTATCACTAAAGTAATTGATGACGAGGGTCAGGAGTGGTTAGAGCAAGCCAATTATCCTATAGTGATTGATTATACTTTAACTTTATGGGGAACTACTGGCGCGAATGCTCTGGAAGGATATATGCGGCGCCAAGGAATCTTTCCTGCTTCTTATTATGCTTATCCCGGCGCAACAATTGGATTAACCGGGGGGTATAGTTCCGGAGGTTGGAGTTATTATGACAGGAGCTTTTTTAATTTTGACGTATCTTCTTTGGGCAGTGCAACTATTACCTCAGCTTATCTCGAGCATTATTCCAGGCGAGATGGTACTTGGGATGGTTTGGATTTTAATATTTATGCTGGGGCAGATGCCTGGAGCAGTTTTGGTCTTATATTTGAATCTGATCTAGTGATGGGGGATGGTGATCCGGGTACGGATGACTTCATGGATACCTTCAATATAACTACTTTGTCAACTACTTGTGCTGCGCCAGCTGATTGTCGTCGACAGATTAATATTCCTCAAGCCTGGTTGTGGACATTGAATACCGGCACCAACGCGCAGTTTTTATTTGTTTGCAGTAGTGGCCCTTGTGTGAGCACAACTACTTATAGAGGGATGCGTACTTATATGACCAGCTATGGACAAAGCCGTGAGCCTCGATTGATCTTAGAGATTCCAGTTACCCCGCCAAACCTGGATCCGATCCCAGTGCCGACTGTCCAAAATCAGCTGGTGGTTACCTTGGATGACCTTTCGAACAATGAAAACTCCTTTATGATGCAGAGGCGACAGAGCCCTTTTTCCAATTGGAGTGATGTATGTGTAATGAATACGGGCGCCCCGGGTAATTGTGGTACGGATGTTTATAATTGCAGTAGCACTTCTACGTTAGGTACAACCGCCTCCTGCACTTATACTGATAATGGTTTAGCCAGCAACACCGAATATAGTTATCGGGCTTACGCGGTTAGGTCAATTCCGGCCGCCCGTTCGCCTGATAGCAATGTGGTCAGTAAATATACTTTGGTGGCCGCCATTAGTCAGGGGCCAACAGTGGCAATGAACCGTTGGAATAAATATACGATCACCGCCTGGACTGGGATTCCCTCATATATTAAATTTTGTATTGGTGTTTCTTTTTCCGCACCTTATGGTGAATGGCCGCCAGTTGCACCGACGACGGGTACGAGATATCTGGTCAATCGGCTGGAGACTGTCGGCTCTGATAACATTCAGGATTGGGTTTTGGATGCCGCTCCGAATATAAATGACTGCCATACTGTCAGTGAGTGGACGGCCTTAGGCATCCCGTCAATTAATGCAGCTGGTGCTTATATACCTTACCCCATTTGGCCCAATAGGGATTATCGCATAGGCTTATATGGGATTAATAATGATAGCGTGATTACCAATCCCACGGCTACCACTGATCTTTATAGCCGGGCTAGAAGACCATCACTGCCAGGCCTAACTAATATTACTTCCAGTTCTGCCCTATTAATATTTGACCGGACGCCATCTGACGGATATGAACAGCCGCCTGATGAGTCCTGTTATAATGGACAGCCATGTGTTTGTGGTGATGTTAATCAGGATGGTTTGAGAAATATCTCTGATGTAATATATTTGAATGGTGGTTCCCCTATTCTGCCGGCCGATTATTTTTGGACTGCTGATTCTAACGGTGATGGAGAAATTAATTCTCTTGATCTTTTTTATTTATTTGATGGCCTGACCGGCCTCCACAACTCATGGAATTGCGGTGGTACGGCGATTATCAATCCGGACTGGACAGAGTATTCTGTTCGCGCTGTCCAGACCAATCCGGCCGGTTTAACCTATTATGTTAATGCCTCTACTAGCCAGCTCAGCACCAGCCAGAGTTGGTGGCCTTTTGACAGTAATGGCGGTACGCCTAATTGGGGTGGAGGCATTGGTAATACCATTAATTTAGCCATTAATACTTGTTATGATTTCACAACTGTTTCAAGAAATAATGTAAATTATATAGAAGGTGCCATCCTCGGACAAGATAAATGGTCAACGCCGGCAGTGAATATTTGTACGCTGGCCAACGTGCCCGGCCAGCCGACCGTAAACTGCAATTATGATACTACCAATCGTTATTATTGTGATGTAACCATTAATCCAAATGGCAATCCTAATGGGACGTATTATCAAATACAATATTCTAATGATATTACAAATTGGTATGATATTCCTCCAGGCTGGACTCCATATCCGCAGGGATTTCCGGGGACGTATACATTTAGACATCGGCCCCTAACCTGTGATGCCAGTCACGGAACCTATTACTACCGCGTGAGAGCCAGGAATATGGCCACCCCGCCTGTGCCCACCGATTGGTCGAGCACGACATTTAAAAACAGGACGGTGGGATATGATACTCTGCCACCCTGCCAACCAGAGAGTATGCGTCATACCAGTAATCCGATCGTGAATCAGGGAGCGGGTGATGAGTACCCAATATATTGGGCTTGGAACGCTTCGAACGGGGGAGAGTCGGTTGGTTATTATAATTTTTACGATGCCAATGATAATTGTTTGGCGGGTTTGAGCAGCAGCTTCTGTACTTTGGACGGGCCTCGGGAAGGTCCGATTATACCGCCCCCACCATATGAGTATCAGCAGTTTAAAAATTTATCAAACAGCAATCTATCACCAAACGTTTCATACGGCGGGTATGTCATACCAGTGGACATTTGGGGTCGGAGAGGACAGGCGTCTTCCACGGCTACGTTTTATAATGCTTTGGCCTGGCCGACCGGCGTCAGTTTTCCCCTTGATTACATAAGTACACAGAGAATTAGAGTCATTGAGGAGGGTACTCCTTCTGACCAACTACGGCTAGGGCAATCAAGTGTTCAGTTTAACGTTATACCTCTTCCGGACGGCACGACTGCTCCGGGTGGCGGTGGCGAAACAGAATTTGATGAGCTCCCAAATGCAAATAAAAATATCTCCGTTGATGATGAAGGACTGTCACCTAATCGGCAGTATTGTTATCAGGCGCGGGCCTGCAACGGGGATTGTCAGGACGACACTACCTGGGATATCAGCCCGTACGCGCCAGCCGGAGCCACTAGTTGTGTTTATACATTAGCCGCTGAACCACATCGCCCATTATTAGATAAAGATGCAGGTGAGACTCTGGTAAATGTTGAGATTCGTAATACCGATGATAATCCCCACGGTCCAGTACCATTAGAGTTAGATGCCCCGGATACTGAGTATGCGCTATGTGTAACAGAGTATGATGAAAATACTGGTAATTTATATACTTTTTACGCTAATACGGCTGGTGTGGTGGAGAGAAGCTGTGATTTGACTGGATATTATACATATGAGGATTGTACAGGAGCAGGCGGTGTGTGGTTTGAAGAAGATAGTTGTGTGGTGGGAGATACTTCTGGTAACTGGGCAACATATAGTCAATGGGGTGGTGATACTGGTACGTTGGTGAATTTGAACACGGCTGGTAAATATAATTTTAGATTTAAAGCTAGAAATGAAGACGGACGAGAAACTGAATTCGGTCGTCCTGCAACATTATTCTTAGTTAAAAATAATGTGGTGGGTTGGGCCTGGTCATCCAATATTGGCTGGATATCATTGAACTGTTTAAATTTTTATAGCAACTATGATTATGACTACAGTTGTGATATAGCTGGTGACTGGGGATTAAACACGCATTTTGAACCAACCAGGGATATTAATCCCTTGGAAGGATATGCTTGGTCCGGAGCTGGGCAATCACTTGGTTATGAGTGGAAAACTGAGGAGAAGATTAGTCAGAATGTTCCTGCCCAAACTAATGCTTGGTTGTCAGCGGATAAAAATATTGCCATAGATTCTGCTGGATATCCTCATATTGTCTGGTCAGAATCTGTTGGCGGAGATAGTAATCCAACAGAGTTGTTTTATCAGAAATGGAATGGAAACGATTGGGTTAAGGCAGATAATACACCTGGTAGGGATAATATTTCCAATAGCTCAACAAGTGATTCTATGAAGCCATCTCTAGTTTTGGGCAGTGATAATAATCCGCACATTGCCTGGACTGATTCTCCGAACCAGATTTATTATATAAAATGGGATACCAGTGCCAGTGCCTGGGTTGATGTTGATGGAGTTGGCCAAGGAGAAATTAATGTAACAGCGGCTGTTGGTTCTGGCGAGGGACAATACCCATCTTTGCAAGTCGATGAGAATAATTATCCTCATATTGTCTGGGAGGATATTGAGTTAGGAAGTGATCCAATTGTTTACTCCCAATGGAATGGCAGTAATTGGTTTAAAGCTGATGGAGTTAATACTGGTTTTGATACTTTTAGTACAGCTATTACCTCAGGTGATCCTAATCCATCTTTGGATATTGAGTCAGGTACTGGATATCCTCATATTGTTTGGAGATATGATGTTGATAATATTTATTATAATTACTGGGATGAATCAACTTCAAGCTGGCTAAACAGAGGGGGCAGTGATGTGATTAGTGGTATAACAACTGGAACAGGCAGCCCTTCAATTATTTTAGGCAATGATAATAATCCGCATATTGCCTGGGGAGATAGCACTGCTGCTTATTATCAGAAATGGAACAGTACTAATGCCAGGTGGGAAACGGTTGACGGATTCGTTGTGGATGCTGATAGAGCTAATTGCCAGGCAATTTCCGGTGATTCACGAGGTACTACCCAACTTCAGTTAGATGATAAGGACTATCCTCATATTATTGCCACCGCTGGCTATCCAAAATACCGTTATTGGAATCCGTATGTTAATGCTGGTGCTGGTGCCTGGGTTACGGTTAGTAATGATTATGGAGCAGGCGTAAATGATCCAAATTTGTTTGTAAGTGGCACAGATACTATGAGTATTACCTCGCTGGCGCTTGATCAAAATAATTATCCGCATGTTCTAATGACCTATGATTTTTATGGTGACCCTGGCGGCGGCCTAGCGGTTTATTATAATTACTGGGGCGAAGTTGATAAGATTGCTGGTCTAGGTTGGATTAGTTTTAATAAATACGTGTGTGATAATGATACGCAAACCGGCTGTTTGGTAGTTACTGATCCGGCATTTAGTGTGGAATGTGGCAATACGGCTGCTTGTATTGAAAGTGCTGGTGTATCACCTGATGATATTGCTTATGGATTTTGCTATGTAGATGACACTGCTGCTGCAGTAAGATATGGTATCTGTTCAGATAATGCACTTGCTGACTGTACTGAAAATGATGTTAATTTGTGCGATGATCCTATTACAGCCACGTGTATATTAGAAACATGCCAGACAGGGGGCACTTGTTCTGATTATGATTTGGGTCATATCATTGAAGACTGTCGGGATACGGCTATGGCTAATTTTAATGGGGCATCAAGGAGAATCGATGGTTGGGCCAGGATCTTATCAGCCAAAGACCAAGGTAAAAGTTATGATCCTCCTTTTAATGATTGGGGCTGGTTAAAATTAGGCGGCCAATATGATAATGGACAGGGGGATGCTGGAGAATATGCTCTGTCCGGTACAGAAATAGACTCCCAATTATTTTTGGGCGACCCGGATGTGGCTTCAGAAAGCTTGTCATTATATACATTACTAGGTTGGGGTTGGAATGCTGATTTATCAGATTTTAACAGTTTTTCGGAATGGCTACCGCCGACGAATGTGAGTAAGACCAACGAAGCGATTGAACATCCTATGGCTTTGGACTCTCAAGGCAACCCACATTTTGCCTGGATTGATGTGGATGGATATTATTGTTCGAATAATTTGCTCCAATCCTGCACTAGCAATGAAGAGTGTGGAGATGTTAATGATTATTGTCAGGCCAATGATGCAGTTTACTACCTCAAGTGGAGTAATGAGGCCGATGACTGGGTGGATGTTAATTACGAAATTGATGGCGATGCTAGAGATGATATCAAAGTTCCAAATTTAAGATTAGATGCCTTGCCGGGTGCGAATTGTGTTGATTCATCCTCCTCTTCCAATTTGAGTTTAGAAATCGATTCCGGTGACCACCCTCATATATTATGGGAAGAACATGAGTGTAATGATTTTGCATATGAAGGATTATATTACTTGTATTGGAATGGTAGCACCTGGCAGGAATATGCTAATCAAGATTCGACTCCTCAATGTCCTGGCGGTGAATACAGTCCGCTTTGTGAGAACGGATATTATTCTGATATGGTTTTGGACAGAGACGATAATCCGCATTTGGTTTGGGAAGATCCCGGCGGTAATAATATTTTTTATTCACATTGGGATCCTTTGGCTGATGGAGGCCTCGGGAAGTGGGTAAGTGTAACAGGTGACGTTAATAATTTAGAAGTTGATAATACGAGTACTTATTCTAGTCATGCCTCTATCTCATTAAGCAATGAAACGATCCAGCGACCACACATTGCCTGGAATGAAACAGAGGATAATAGTACTGATAAGGGCAATATTTATTACCGTTATTGGGATGGGCTACAATTACATTGGGTTACTGCTTCTGGTAATTTTACTGATCCTGGCGATGGGGATCTTGATGCTGATTTGAATGTTAGCCAGCTTGGCTTACCTAATACAAATGGGTCTATTTCACCCGTTATTGCAGTTGATTCTACCAATTATGCGAATATCGCTTATGGTGTGAACAACGATGAAACCAGTCATCCAAATATTGATAATCAATATGTGTATTTCAGAAAATGGAATGGATCAGCTTGGGTAACCGTATCTGATGATCCGGCAACGGGTAATAATGGAGCTCATTTATTTCCAGATAGTAATAGTGTCCATGCATATCATCACGATTTGGCTGCTATGGTGCTGGATGAATTTGACAATCCTCACATCGCTTGGGGGGATCAAACTGACGACGAAATATTTTATCGGTATTGGAACGGCTCAGAGTGGGTAACTGTCTCCAGGGATACCAATGATACCAATAGGAATGTATCAAACACAAGCAGAGAATCACGCCATCCATCAATCGCATTGGATAAATTAGGGAACGTACATATTGCTTGGTGGGATAGGACACTTGACGCATCAACCAACTGCGCCCCCTCAAATAGTTATAATATTGATGGAGTATGTATAGATACTAGTTATCCCTATTGTTCAAATGATTATGCCGATCCGAACCAAAGTTGTAGCCGATCCGACATCATGTATACTCGTTGGTCCCCTGGCAAAGTACAGGGCGGAATTGGCTGGGTTGAATTCATGCCAGCCGGTGCTTTACTGGGCGTGCCATGGGTGCAGACCGCGTTTGCGGATATTTTTGCCGCCGATAATATCAGTCTGGCTCCGCCACCGCGTGGCAGTGGTCAATATACCAGTACATATTTGATTTTATCCAATGGAGATATCCAAGGCATACCAACCAATTATTCCGGCAATATCAGCCAATTACCAACTTCCCAATTATACGAATTTGGCCTAAATCCTTTAATCTCTGGCACCAGTTTGCCGTTTGGTGAAAATGCTTTATCCAAGATAGATGTAGCCACTTTGACTACTGATACCAATGGAGATGGCAAGAATAAATATGGCCACGGCTTAACCACTTTAGCTAGTGGAGATTTAAGCAACACTTTAGGTGTCGCACCAGTGCTTAATGGTACAGTATTTTATGTGGCCGGCGATACTACTATAGATAGTAATATTACAATAACCAAAGGTCTTTCAACCTCAATTCCGCCCACGACGGGTAATGGTTTGATAGTGGTAGATGGGGATTTGGAAATCAACGCAGATATTTATTATGATACTACAGCCTTAGCCAATATTTCAGAAATGCCATCAGTCGCTTTCATAGTCAGAGGAAATATCTATATCAATCCTTTTGTGGAAGAAATATCCGGTGCAATAATTGCTCTGGATAATCCTAATACTATTGAAACAGCCGAAGGCACTATCAGTACCAGTCGGCAGACGCCGATGGCCAGCAAAATTAGTAATGCCGCTGTAAATGACACCTATGTCAATAAGAACGGAGCTGTTTATTCAAATAATTATAATGCAAGCGAATTAATTATTGGAGGGGAGGAAGACGTTTCATCATCCAACAGGACATTCTTGAGATGGGAATTCGGGCTAGGCAAGCAGTTTGATATTCCACCGGGTTCTGAAATTGTAAGTGCTTATATAAAATTACGGGGCAATGGCACATCAGCATCTGGTGATTTTAATTCTAGGATTTATCTAGCTGGTGATCCTTATGTTGAGATGTATCCTTTAGATAATACTGGGTTCCCTAATGCAGAAGATTTATATAATATCAAAGTTAATAACAGCATCAGCTATGAATTGATCGCAACTGATTGGGTATCAGATGGCTATAATCATACCCCGAATATTAAAAGTTTAGTGAATAAATATATTGACAGTGAAGAATACACCAGCCGTTACAATGATAATGATCCGGCCACCCCTTTATTTATGGGCATAGAAATAAGTAATGGCGATGCTGAAGCCGGAGAGAGTAGGACATTTTATGCGGAAGATCATTTGACTGGCGATGCTCCAGAATTAGTGATTGAATATTCACCGCGTCGTGTTAGATATGGTATTGAAAATGATAATAATACTGCCTCATCATGGAGTAATGGTATAAATGATTACCAATTATGTGGAATTAATTGCCCATTTGGATGGAGTGATCAACCTGGTGAGGGTTCTTTTCGTACATATCTGCGATTTACAAACATAGATATTCCAACCAACGCTGAAATTCAAGAAGCACATTTACGAAGTAAACTCAGTAGAGATTCAACTGATTATTATGGAGATATTGGTTTTCAGGTACGCCAAGGCTTGATAGTTGGAGATCTCGGAGATTATAATACTACTACTGGTCATAATCCTTTTGATGATGCGCTTGATCAGTCTGTTTCAGAAATTGCCCAGGACCTGGCTGATGGTGAATGGATAACTAGTAGTGGTGTTTGTACTGGTGCCGGCAGTGCTCCACCTAATGGCATTTCTTGTAATAATTCTAGTGTTTGCGGAACTGGTTGGTGTAAATTAGAGAGTGTTGTTTTTGATGATATTGCTAAATTGGTAGAATCGTTTATTTCAAGAGGTGATTACGCACCAGGAGTGTCTGGCAATGCAATGAGCTTGCGTTTGCGTCGTGGTAATAATCTGGGTGAAAGTACGGCCGGTAGTGGTGAAATACGAAGTATCCGCGCTTATAATACTGAGTCACTGAGTTTCTTGGATGTAGATTATTTATTGCCCTTAAAGGTTAATGGACTGTTGATTGCTGAAGGATTTAATTTTGATCGTAAATATTCCAAAGATCTTGCTCCGGCCGAACGGATCGTGTATGATGGAAGAGTGCTGGCCAACACTCCTCCAGGTTTATCTGACTTTATAAAAGCATTACCACTGTACCAGAGAGTAGCACCATAAATTACCAACAATCAATAATCAATTTATCAAAAAGCAAACAAATTCCAATTATCAAATTGTTGAAAATAAATTACATATTATTAATTTTTACAGATCAGGTTTCTACGCCACTCCCCGCACTATGTCGCTTCGCTCCAAATGCGGGGCAGGAAAGTGGCTAAGAAAAGTTCTAACCGACTTCCCTGCCTTGTTCCCGAACGAAGTGAGTGATATGGGGGTTGGGTCTAAACACCACTTCACCCTGCGGGTGATCCTCCGAAGGAGGAAAAGTGGCTAAGAAAAGTTCTAACCGACTTTCCTGCCCCGTTCCGAACGAAGTGAGTGGTGCGGGGAGTCGGGTCTAGACGCCAAAATGGCTAAGAAGATTTCTAACTGACTTTTCTGCCTTGTTCCCGAACGAAGTGAGTGGTACGGGGGTTGGGTCTAAACGTCACACTCCTCTAGGTTTATCTGACTTTATAAAAGCATTACCACTGTACCAGAGAGTTGCACCATAGCTAATTAAAAAATTTATAATGTATAATTAATAATGGGTGAATTTAAGGATTATAAAGAATTATACATTGTTCATTATTAATTATTAATTAATAAAAGTGTGGCAAAAAGTGATAGTTATTTAGGCATAGATATTGGCGGTTCAAGCTTAAAGATCGTTGAGCTGGCTAATGTTAATAATAGACCACAGTTAGTTACTTATGGTTTTATTGATGATATTCCTAATATTATTAAAGACGATAATTCTCAAATCAGAGCGGAAATTGCTTCTCATTTGAAGCATTTGGTCAAAGAAACCAAAGTAACAAGTAATAGGGCCGTGGCGGCATTGCCTAGTTTTAGCGTATTTAGCTCCATTATTAACCTGCCCGCCATGAAGGAAAAAGATTTAATTTCCGCAGTTAGATGGGAAGCCAAGAAATTTGTACCAATTCCGTTAGAAGAAATGATATTGGATTGGGAGGTATTACAAGATTCGGGAGCACCACTAGATAAAGACGATAAAAATACAAAGGATAAAGATAAAAAGAAGGATAATAAAAAACCCGAAGATAAAAATTTAAAGGGCAATCTAAAAGTACTTCTAACAGCCGCTCCAAACAACCTAGTCAATAGGTATGTTGATATTTTCAAGCAGGCTGGTTTATCTCTAGTTGGTTTGGAGACTGAATCGTTTGCTTTAGAAAGGGCCTTGGT
>JAUYHP010000029.1 GCA_030689595.1 bacterium
GCGCTGGCCTACTCTCCCAGGGCTTATGCCCAAGTACCATCGGCGCTGAGAGGCTTGACTTCCGTGTTCGGGATGGGAACGGGTATTACCCTCTCGCTAGAAGCACCAGAACTATGATGCCTTTTTATATGTTTATCAAAAGTATAGAGATTGCTTAAGCAATTTATTTTTTCAAAACAAAAATGTGGGAAAATCAAATGGTTTATTAGTACTCCTCGGCTCAAACCCTTACGGGCCTTACACCTAGAGCCTATCAAAGTCATATTCTCTGACTAACCTATGAAACCTAATCTTGAAGACGGCTTCACGCTTAGATGCTTTCAGCGTTTATCCTAACCGAAGGTAGCTACCCGGCGATGCACTTGGTAGTGCAGTCGGTACACTAGAGCTTCGTCACTCTCGGTCCTCTCGTCATGTTATCATCTATCACTAGATGCATAGACTATATCTTCACCCTCTTGTCCATATTATTAACTAACACGGAGTAGGGCGACGGCATATGATAGAAGTTTAAATCCTGATTATCAGGTACCTTCTATCTCATTCTCCCGAAAATTCGGGAATAAATCAGTCGTTACGGGGTCAAATCAAACATTTTTCTAAGCTGCTCCATGGATCTTTTTCGCGGAGACTGATAATTAAAATTTTGTATGTTCATTATACAAGATAATAATTTGCTCCGGTCGCTGCGAGTCAGCTTATTTATCGGCTTTCTAATTAATATATCAATCGCCTTAAGTAATGATTTAATCTGCGGCCGCTTAAACTTTATAAACGGATATAATTTACGCAATATCTTATTGCATTGCTTGTATCCGTTAATCCGCAGTTCCGTAATGTTGTCGTTTCTTTTTGATATATAACCGATGCCTAAACGATTTTTCATCCAATAAAGCGGCTTATCATGGCGGCTGTCCTGATACAGGCAGATTGTCGCCATAAAACGCCAGCCCCGCTTGGAATCGCTTCGTTTTTTTATCTGCAACATCAAACTGCCGTCGCCGTCTAAAAAGCCGGCGATATAGGCGAGTTCTGATGTCTTCTTGGTAATGTTTGATTGACTTCCCACGGTATTGACTTAATATTTATGGTCCTCACATATATTGTATCATAAATATCTTAAAGCTTCCACCGTTATTAGCCGTATTGTCATGCGGGATTACTCCCGCAAGTAGCATAACCCATTAGGGTCTACTAAAGAGTGTCCTTCTCAAGTTTCCACGACCATAGTAGATAGGAGACCGACCTGTCTTACGACGGTCTGAACCCAGCTCGCGTGCCGCTTTAATGGGCGAACAGCCCAACCCTTGGGAGCTTCTCCACCCCCAGGATGCGACGAGCCG